>JAYVRX010000164.1:0-130531 GCA_043775825.1 Deinococcales bacterium | reverse complement strand
TCCGCGCCAGCCTCGAGCAGTGCTTTCAAACTTTGCTTGATGTCAGTGACCGTCCAGAACGTGACGGGTCCATTCAAGCCATTGCTGTGACCATTGGGGTCTAAACCAAATTGTTGAGTTCCGACCTGAAAGCCAACGTAATACTCGCTGTCCTGGGTTGGTGCTGTGCCCAAAAGTGCGCTGTAGACTTTTTTTGCTCGAGCGAGGTCTTTTACGGGATAGATGATTGTTGCGAGTTCCTGTGTCATGTTGAGGCTCCATTTCCATATTGGTTATCGCTCGAGTGATCGCTCTAAGTTGTCAACAAAATGATTCCAGCCACTTCGAGCGCCGTAGTAGGCGTTGTTTTGGTCGGGTCTAAAACCTGATTGTTCCATTCGTAGAATTGTGCCTTCAGGGATTGGTGTCAGCGTCCAAGAAACCACTGATTGCAAGCCGGCAGCCTCTGCATTCCAACTGTAAATGAGCCGCTCGGGTGGTTCAACCGTTATGACTTCGCAATCGACAATTCCGTTCCAGTTTTGGCTTGCTGGGGCGCGAAAATAAAATCGATGCCCTTGAATTGGTTGAAAATCGCTTTTCAGTAACCACTTGTCGAGCAGTGGAACTTGGGTCAGGGCACGCCAGATTTTCTCGGGCGAATGCGGCATGGTGCGCTCGATGATGAATGAGCGGGTTGCAATGGGTTGGTTCATTCAGGCATCCTCTCGAGTAGATTCTCGAGTTGGTCAAAATGGTCACGCCAGAATGTGCCGTAAAGTTTGATCCAATCAATCAGTGGCGCAAGACCTTGGGGCGTGGCGCTGTAGTGGACGGAGCGTCCCTGAGGGCGTTCGCGTACCAGTCCATTTTGCTTTAGCACACTCAGGTGTTTGGACACGGCTGGTTGGGAAACCCCAGCACGGTTTGTTAACGCCCGAACGGTTTGTTCGCCGTCTTTTACAAGGTGTTCAAAGATTGCACGACGGGTTGGGTCAGCCAGGGTTTTGAACAGTTCGGGTGGTGCATTCGCTATTTCGTATTCATAACTCATAGATTATATTATAGCCCACGAGTTATGAATATGTCAACAGCTAAGCAAAATGTAGCTTTTCTGTATCTTGCAAAATAAAATTTCAACCGTGTCTGTAATTGACTTTCAACAAATCCAGTCGCTCGAGCTGAGATTTGAGTCGCTCCAAAAATCCATCATAGTTTCTCGAGTTTTGATCGCTCCAAACCACTTCAGAAAAAGCAGTCAGTCTCGGGAAGCTCATGTATTCAACGTGTGCAGCGTCTTTCATGTATTCAGTCCAGTGTTGCGCCTGCGAACCCAGCACGTGCCGCGCCTCGAGTTGGGTCAGTTGAGGCGGAATTGGTTCATAGGCATAAACTTTCTCGAGCGGGGTAAAACCACCTATTGCCAGCGGCTCGAGGTCAGTGTTTTCGCTTTGGTAATGGTCAAAATACGTGTGACTGCCTGGGGTCATGACCACATCGTGCCCAGCTTTGGCGGCAATAATTCCGCCCTCTTCACCCCGCCAACTCATGACGGTGGCGTTGGCGCTCAAGCCTCCCTCGAGAATCTCATCCCAGCCCACCAGTCTGCGTCCTTTGCTGGTCAAGAATTTGTCCATGCGTCCAATGAAATAACTTTGCAGCGCGTGCTCGTCTGGTATTCCTAGTTCGGTCATTCGGGCTTGGGCAGTAGCAGTTTGCTCCCACTGAACCTTTGGACACTCGTCGCCACCAACATGAATGTACGTGCTTGGGAAAATCTCGAGTACCTCGGATAGAATTTCTTGCAAGAACAAAATTGTTGGCTCGAGTGGATTAAAAACGTTTTCGTTGACCCCCCACTTATCCCAAACCTCGAGTTTTTCGCCCGTGTTGCCAAACTCTGGGTACGCGGCAAGGGCGGCTTGGGCGTGACCTGGCATCTCGATTTCAGGCATGACCGTCACGTGGCGCTCGAGTCCGTAAGCTACGACTTCTCGAGCCTCGGCTTGGGTGTAAAACCCGCCGTGCACCACACCATCAAACTCTGGATTTTCTTGCATTCCATGACCGATCATGGTGTGTTTGCGCCACGCCCCAACTTCGGTCAAACGCGGGTATTTTTTTGACTCGAGCCGCCAGCCTTGATCGTCGGTCAAATGCCAGTGAAAAACGTTCAATTTGTGCAGCGCTATCAAGTCAATAAATTTCTTGACGAACGTTACGGGCATAAAGTGACGGCTGACATCCAAGTGTGCGCCTCGCCAAGCAAAACGCGGTGCATCCCGAATCGCTAGACACGGAACAATCCAAGCATTTTCGACTCGAGATTCGGAAAAAATACTGGTTGAAAAAAGCTGACGCAAGCTTTGAATGGCGTAAAACAAACCCGCCTCGCTCGAGGCTTTCAAGTTGATGCTCGAGTTTGAAACGCTCAGTTCGTAAGCTTCAATGCCTTGAATTTTTTGGTCTAACCCGAGGTGAATCGTGCCGTTCGAGCCTTCGATCACAGGCAGCGCAAAACCAGTTGCGGGGCGTAAAAACCCAGCCAGTTGTTCGGCTTTCAGACGCGCTGCCGCACTTGCGCTGATGCTGGCATTCTCGAGCAGCACAAACTGTCCCTCGAGCAACTTTTCATGGTTTGGTTGCGGAATAATTTTTGGCATGAATCAGCATAACTCGAGGTGTGGCTTCTTGTGGCAAAATGCTTTCCATGACCATCAAAGCTGTGTTTTTTGACGTGGGTGAAACCCTGGTGAACGAGGAACGCCAATGGGGTTTATGGGCAGACTTTCTGGGCGTGACGCGTTTTACGTTTTTTGCGGCAATGGGGGCTGTGATTGCTCAAAATCAGCATCACAGCAAAGTCTTTGAAATTATCAAACCAGGGTTTGACCAAAAAGCCGCAAACTTTGAGCGGCAACAAGCTGGCATTCCCGACGAGTTGCAGCTTTCAGATTTTTACCCCGACGCCATCCCGTGCTTGCAAACCCTAAAATCTCGAGGTTACAACGTTGGCTTAAGCGGCAATCAACCCGCCAGTGCCGAGGAGTTATTAACAAGTTACGGCTTGCCTGTGGATTATATTGCCAGCTCGAGTTCGTGGGGAATCGAAAAACCAGATTTACGATTTTTTCAGAAGATTCTCGAGATCACCAATCTCGAACCGCATGAGGTGGCTTATGTCGGAGATCGTTTGGACAACGATATTCTGCCAGCACTCGAGCTTGGAATGAAAGCGATTTTTGTGCGGCGCGGACCTTGGGGTTTTGTTCACGCCACACGCGAGGAAGCCGCTCGAGCGAGTTTGCAATTGGATTCGCTCGAGGGTTTGGCAGATAAACTCGAAGGTCTTTAAGTTTGGTTTATCTTCCGCCAGCAATACGAAGAATTGCACCTGTGGTGTACGCAGACTGATCTGACAATAAAAACAACGCTGCCTTTGCGATTTCATCTGTTGTTCCAGCGCGTTTCATCGGCACAGTTGGAACAACCTCGAGCAGCCGTTCGGCTGGACTCATGTCGGTGGCAATGAAACCAGCCGCAATGGCATTGACTCGAATATTCTCGAGCGCCACCTCTTTCGCCAATCCAATGGTAATACTGTCCACTGCCGCTTTGCTGGCAGCATACCAGATGTAATCGTTGGGGCTGCCCAGCGTGGCGGCAGCACTGGACAGATTGACAATTGCGCCACCAGTGCCGCCGTGCTGGGTGGACATCCGCTGCACCGCCGCTTGAGCGCAGAGCAATGTGCCAAGCGTGTTCACTTCAAGGGTGCGCCGCATGTCGCTGGCGCTGACTTGATCTAAGCGACCTCGTTTTCCAGTGATTCCGGCACTGTTGACCAAGTGCGTGATGCGCCCCAGGCTCGAGTCAATGTTGCTAAACATGGTTTGGACATCAAATTCGTTGGAAACATCGGCTTGGATTGCCAGGGCTTTGACCCCGTAACTCAGGATTTGCTGCACCACATTTTCGGCTGCATCACGGTTACTCGAGTAATTGACGGCGATATTATAACCGTTTTGTGCGGCAAGAATGGCGATATTTGCGCCAATGCCTCGACTTCCACCTGTGACCAAAAGGTTTTTCACGGTTCGAGTGTATCAGGTTTGATTTTGCAGAAGTTTCGCAATCCCATTTTGGTGGTGCGTATTGTGAAACACGATAAAGAAAACCATTTCTCGGCTCGAGAGCAAACCCATGACGGGGTGCGGCATTCCAAGCTGCTCGAGGTTTGCTTCGTCAAAATTCTCGAGAGCGGTATTAAAATTGCTGATGGCACTGACAAAACTCGAGATCAATTGGGTTTTGTAAGCATCTGAATTCTCAAACTCCTTAAGTGTCACGCGGCTGCCAAGTTGACGCAATGTTTCGCTGGGTGTGTTCTTGAGCGTTGCCAAATATGTTTCGTGCAGGGTTGCAAAATCTCTCGAGGCTGTCGCGGGTTCGCGTTTTGGCAGCACACTTGCATTCAGTAAACCTTGGGCGACGCGATTTACGGCGCTGGTGATGTGCTGCACGTGATGCCCCGCAGACCAATGTTCGCTCGAGCCGTCAAAAAATTGTTTGGTGGGAATGCTCGAGAGGAGTGCTGGAATCTCGAGTTTCTGGGTTTGAAGAGCGGCAATGAGTTCTGATTTGTCGTGCATGAATCCTCCTTGTAAAGATGAACGTTACAATACGAACGTATTTTTTCAAGCATGAATGCCAAGCAGTTTTAACACCCAGAACGTGCCAAATCCCACCAACACCGTGAGCCACAAAACTCGAGTTCGCCAGGCTGTAAGCGCTGCCAGCAACGATGTTAAAACCCGCATAATCCCCTCGCCTTGATCGCCTGGAATGGCGGGAATAATTAATGCCGCAAAAACTGAGATTGGTACAAAGTGCAAGAACCGCAACCAAAACGGTGGCAACGGCGCACGGAGCATCAAACCAGCCAACCTCGAGCCGAAGGTAACAGCGCACATGCCCAAAAAGACCAGCAGAATCTCTAGGCGCAAACTCATGCGACTTCCCGCGTCATGTCCTCGAGATTTGGTGATGGTGGTGCTTCAGAGCGTGTCAACCACGCGCCGAGCAAACTGCCAATGACGCCCGTGGCAAAAATCGAGAAACCTCCAGGCAAAATTTTAGAAAATACAATCGCCAGAACCCCAGAAATACCAGCCACGATGAGATCATTTTTGGATTTCAACAGTGGTACAATCAAAGCCGTGAATGACAGCGGGAAAATAAAATCCACGCCCAGTTTCACTGGGTCGGAAATGATTGAACCTGTCAGTGCGCCAAACAGCGTAAAGACATTCCAAGCCACGAACAAACTCAGTTCGCAACCCAATAAAAATGCAAAACTGCGCTCACCACTCGCCATGACAATCCCGTAAGCCTCATCGGTCAAAAAATACGCGCTGACCACGCGCTCTGAGTTGGAAAGTTTGATTTCGCGCCCGAGTGACAAGCCGTACAACAAATGCCGAACGTTCAGTAAAAACGTGGTGAAAACAATGGTCAAACCACTCGCGCCAATGGCAAAAGCACCCGCCGCACTGAATTGACTCGCGCCCGCAAACACTAATATGCTCATCAGGCACGTCTCGAGCAGGCTTAAACCCGCCGCTCGAGCGGTTACGGCGTAAGCAATGGCAAACGGAATCACACCAAGGTAAATTGGGAACATCGCTCGGAAACCCCTGGCAAAGACAGAAAAATTCACAACTCGATTTTAACCGCCAAAAGATGTTTCAGGTTTTGTTATATGCACCTTTGGGAAGTGGTGTGTCGGTCATATCGTCTGTAATTCGCAATCGAAAACCTTTGATGTTTGGTCGTCTCATAAAACCAGTGTCGAAATTCACCTTTTTGGTTTTAAAAGATGAGTTAGGATGAGAACAGTGGCACGCGCATTGATCGTTTCCAGCGACCCAACGGTAACAGACCAACTCGAGTTGATGCTGGGCGAGTACCAATGCCTGCTGTACCGCACTGCCGAGGCGGCGCTCGGTGAGACGCATACCTTAAACATTGAAAACGCCCCAGACTTGGTGATTGTCCATTACGACCTGAACGGTTCGCTCAGTGCGCCAGAGGTGGCGTCCTTGCTCTCGCGCCGTCCAGAAATGCGTCATACTTGGATTGTCGGGCTTGGTCCGCTCGAGACGGCAACCGCTTTTTACATGGCGGGTTTGGAATCTTTCGAGATTGAACCGCTCGATCAACAACGTTTTCGGGCGCATCTTGACGGTGCAATGCGCTTAAAAACAAAACACAAAGAAGCCATCAATCGTGTGCAAACCGTTGAAAGCAAATACGATTTGTTGCTCGAGGATGACCGTATGAAGGACAGGCTCACACACATGTTGGTGCATGACCTGAAAAACCCAATTGCTGCCGTGATGGGCGCACTCGATTTGGTCAAAATGGAAACCCAAGCCTTACTTCCGACCAAATTATCGGGTTTGTTACAAATGGCGTTCGATGAATCACGGCATTTGCTGCATTTGGCAGCCAATATATTAGATGTCCGAAAAATGCGTGATGGTAAACTAAATCTGACTACCAAAACCTTGGCTGCCAGCGATTTTGCAAACATACTCAAACTGGCGCTCGGTGATGTTGGAATGCAGGGTCAAACCCGTAACTTGCGCTTTATTGTCCCCAAAACCCTGCCCGATTTTAACGCCGACCCTGAAGTATTACGTCGCGTTTTTGCCAATTTAATCTCCAATGCCGTCAAGCACACCCGCGACGCTGGACGTATTCAAGTCGAAGCCAGGTCAAAAGATGCGCTCTTAGAGATTACCGTCCGCGACGACGGCGAGGGGATTCCAGTTGAGGACATCGAAAAAATCTTTGCCGACTTTGAACGCTCGAGGTTGACCAACACCACCCGTTTTGATTCGGGCATGGGTTTGGCATTTTGCAAGCTCGCCATCGAACAGCACGGTGGTAAAATCTGGGCTGAATCCGAACGTGGTCAGGGCGCAATTTTTTATATCAACATGCCACTGATTGCCTTTGAGTTTGACAGCGGCATCGAACTTGAAGATATTGTCGAGTTGGTCGATTAAACTTCAAAACAGAATCGAGCAAGCTGCGTTCTCATCCAAACTTACAAAACTCTGTATTCTGAATTTACGGAGGCAATTTTATGGTGCAGAGCACATTGCGTTGGTTAAACGATTCCTTCTCGAGCTTAATCGCCCTAGGGACATCCCTTTTGATGGTCGTCTTGGTGATCCTGGCGGTGCTTCTGGTTGCCAGCCTGATTTTGTACGCCATTGACCGCGACGCCCTGTTCAAAGCCAGAGATTGGCTCTGGGATCGTTTACGCTCGAGTTTGATCTGGTTGCCTGTCGCCCTGGCTGTCTTTGCCGCCGCCGTTGGTCTGGGCATTGCCAGAGAAGCCGTGGGGTTAAGGTTTTCCAATCAGCAAAACGCGCAGTATTCCAGCCGTGAAGACCCAAGCGGTGGAAGAACTGTGCAGTACAGTCCAAGTGTCAGTTTTGAGAACATCATCACCTATGATCGCACTTTTGCCTTACCGCCAGACATCGCCAAACAACTTGGTAACGACCCTGCCCAAGCCCTCGCGCCGTACATCAATAACGATCCAAACAGTCAATTCGTGCGAAAAGTCAACGATTCTTTCGTTAAGAAAGCTGGCGCATTGCTGTACACCCGCACCCTGGAAGTCAGTCAACGTTTACCCGTGGCACTCGAGAATGCCGAAGTTGGGGTGAGTTTTGATTTTGGTGACACTGGCGCTGGACGCTCGTATTACCGCGCCAATTTTGCGGGCAAATACAGCTTCACCAATCCGCTCGAGAAAGCCAGCAAATTGCGGTTCACGTTTCCACTGCCCGACGGTTCTGGCACGCTTTCAGACTTCGAGATGAAAGTGAACGGGCAAGCCGTGACCCAATCGGATCTGAGCCAAGGTTATGTCTGGGAGGGCGATGTTGCCGCCAAACAAAAAGTCGAAATTGCTGTCAAGTACCGAAATCAGGGCGCTGAAACCTGGAATTACGATTTTGGCGCTCGGCGCGAACCAATCCGCAATTTCAAACTGAGCGTCACCACCCCCAAATCCGTGCTTTTTGCCAAGGGAAGCCTGTTCCCAACCAGTCAAAATGGCAATCTCGAGTGGAAACTTGCCAACGTCATCACCTCACAGAGTGTGGTTTTAAGCTTTCCTGAAGCCAGTCTGCGTGAAACCCTGACCAAAGTCTTTACTTTTGCGCCGCTTGCCTTAATGCTGATGCTTGCCTGGGTGCTCACCTACGCGTGGCGACGCAATTTTAAACTCGAGCCTTCAAGGGTTTTGCTTGCCGTGCTCGGATTCGGTTTTGGTTTTGCCGTCAACGCCATGCTACTTGGCTACGTTTCGCCTGTGGTGGCTGGTTTGCTTGGTGTAGTTCTTGCCATCATTCTTGCCGTGCTTGTCCTTGGATTCGAGTACGCCCTGCCAATTGCCCTCAGTGCGCTTGTGCCTTTGTGTTTTTTAAATGTCGGCAATGCAGGTTTGCTTTTAAGCATGATCGGTCTGATTTTGATACTCAGCTTAATGCCGTCAGGAACGCTCGCAGGATTTTTGAAACCTCGGGTGTCGAGTTAAGCTCGAGATTCTGCCAGATGTGAAGCTGCCCCAAAACGCTCGAGTTGAAATGCGTTGGTTTGACCCATCACCATGTCTGCCAGCAATTCACCCATAAACGGCGCGAACTTAAACCCGTGCCCACTGCAAGGGCTGGCAATCAACACGTCGCTCGAGCCTTGGGGGGTTAATTTTGAATGCCAGTCGATCAAGAAATCATGGTTGTTGGTGTTCGAGTACAAGCATGTTTTGGTATGAATGATTTCGCCTGCGGCATCAGGCAGATGCTCGAGCATCCAAGCTTGCAAAGTCTCCAGGGTGCGGGCTGAAACCTCAAAATGTCGGTTACTGGCAGTTACAGTTTCGCCGCTGTGATGCAAACCAATTTTGACGCCAGGCAAACCATAAACTGGAAAACCGTAGGCTTGGGCGGCATCAAAACGTTCCATTTCGGGCGTTGTGATACGGTGTTCAATAAAAAGTGGGAAGCGTTCGGGCATGAACATTGCTAGGTTGTTGGGTCTGAAAAACACGCCACTCTCGAGCGTAATCTCAAGGTTTAAATTCAAGTTTGGAATTAATTCTGGCAACCATGCACCAGCCGCAACAATAATTTTGTCGGCATTAAAACTGCCTTTTGAAGTGACAACCGTATTTGTCTCAAGCTCGAGTTTGGTCACGCTGGTGTGCTCGAGCACTTGTGCGCCATAAGCCCGAGCCATGCTTGCGATCACTTCGGTACAGTGTGTCGGATTGAGGATTCCAGCGTCTGTAGAATGCAGCGCCACCCAATTTTCCGGTACGCGCCACTGCCCAAAGCGTTGCATCAGTTCGCTCGATGTCAAACGCTCAAAACTTGCCCCTGCTTCACTCATGCCTTGTGCGGTTGCCTCGAGTGATGCCGCGCCAGCCGCGCCAACATCAAGCCCACCCGTCATGGTCAGCAACTTCAAACCAGCATCTGCCTCGAGATTGCGCCACGAAGTCAAAGACCGTATTGCCATTTTCGCATAATCGAGGCTGTCATAGGCGAACCTAAAAATCCTCGAGTGACCCTGAGACGCTCCGCGATCATGTCCTACGGCGTATTGCTCGAGCAGCAACACGCTTTTCCCACGTTTCGCAAGTTGATACGCCGCGCTTGCCCCAGCCGCGCCAGCCCCAATGACAATACATTCAAATTCCTGCTGCATGACCAAGTTTACCGCAAAGTGATGTCACGACCACCGACACGGTAAAACAAGAAATTGACAGGCAAATAAGACCCACTGGCAGGCACAAACTCGAGTTCCATGCGGTTGTTCTCGAGCTTGCCCTCTAAGGCACGGTACAACAAAATTGGCAGGTCTTTGCGGTACAAGACGCCACTGTCGGGCAAGGCAGTGTAGACCCCGTTGACCCGCACTGCGCCGGCGTAAGGACCGCCGCGCGGCACAATCGCGCCAACCGTGCCAATCGCATTCTCGAGCGTAATTTTGTAGGTCACACCAAAGTTACCCTTTAAGACCATCGTGTCCCCAGTCAGGGCATCGCGTCCGACAAGGTGCTGATCCATGTTGCCGTCGCCAATAATAATTTTGGCGGGTTGTTGCGCACTGACCCTAGACACATCAAGCCTTAAGCTGCGAATTGCCCCGTAAAACGTACCGCGTTGATGGCTGACATCACGGCTTAAAGCGGGCAAGGAACGCAAGGTGGTTAATACTTCTGGAGTGTTGACATAAGGCAAACTCGAGGCAATCAAAGCTTCTTCAACAAAAAACACTGACAACTGCACCCGTCCACTGGTTTCAAGATCAAACATCAAATTCAAACCCTGCCCAGGCTCGAGCGGGTTGGAAAAGTACAACGGTGTGGATTGGCTCGGCTCGAGGTTTAAAGACTCGCGTCCTTGGCTGGTCAGAAAGTCGAGCAAACTGGCGCGTCCCAAGGTGGCAACCACGGTGGTGGCGCTGGTTTCACCAAAGCGGTTAATTTTGGTGGTGACACCGAAAGTCTCGAGATTGGTTGCCAGCACCAGCAATCGTGCCGTGCCGCTGGCGTTGTTGGTGTGATACGCAATCAAGCGTGCCGCACCGTTGACGGTGTCCTCGTACAGCAAACCGCTGCGGTCTGGGTCTTCAGGCGAATCGGAAAGCAGTAACGCGGTGGTGTCATCATCGCGGAAGGGCGCAATGGTTGGATAGGTCAGCACATCACTGTCTGGGAAGGTGCGACCAATGTTAAAAAAGCGCAGCGCATAATCGCGTTGTGAGAACATAACATCGTTCGTAACTTTGATCTGTTGGGTAAAAACCTCGCTCGAGATGCCCTTATTGTTAATCACCAGCAAACTTAAGGTCTTGATGCCAGTGCTAAAGTACGCCTCTTCTTTGCCAGTCCATTTTTCACTAACAATGCCGTTGCCGTCGGGGTCGTAACTGTACTCAACAATTTTGACGGGTTCACCAATGCGGTACTCGCGTTTGTCCGTCGAAAACCGAGCCACTGGCGCTCTGACTTTGTCGCCGCTTCTCGAGACGGTCACGGTAATCAGGCGTTGAATCGCGTCAAGTGACCACGAGGCGTTGATGGCTTTATCGAGCACCCGCACCGCCACGTACAACGTGCCGTCAAGTACCCCACCGATTTCATTTAAGGACACCTGCTTGCCATCAACCCGTGCAAGGCGCACATCGGGGAAAATCTCGAGCTTGCCAAAGCGAATGGCACTTGGCGCTCCTGCGATAGGCTCGAGCGAGATTGACAGTAATTTCGAGAGTTCACGCAAGGGCAGCAAAGCCCTAGAATCCACGGTGCGTTGCGGAAACGCGGATGTGAACTGATTGCCGTTGACAAAGACAGTTGCGCCGTCCAGTGGCCAGATCAATTGGCGTGTCACCAGTTTGGCTGGTCGCGTTTGAGCGAAAGCACTGCTCAAAAAAAGGCTAGTGATGGTCAACAAAGCGACGCATACAGATTTAAAGTGACGATTCACAACAAAATTCACGGCAGTCAGCATAGCAATTTAGAAGACCAAAGGCAAAACAATTCCAGCATGACAGACAACAAAACTTGATTAAAGTTGCGTGCGACGGCAAAACCAGCGTCTTAAGGTTTCTTAAATCTCGAGTTAAACTAAGCATATGAAGCTGACTCGAGATTTTACGGTTGCCGTTTTTGTGGTTTGGCGAAACCAGGTTTTGCTGCATCAGCATCGCAAGCTTGGCAAGTGGTTGCCACCAGGTGGACATATTGAAGCCAATGAACTTCCCGATTACGCCGCGATTCGTGAGGTGCTCGAGGAAGCGGGGGTCAAAATTCAAATGATGGCTTCGGATAAGCTCGAGTATCTGCCAGAAAGCGAATTGCCACGCCAACTGACGCGCCCCAGAGGCATCCAACTCGAGAATATTAGCGCGGGGCATGAGCATATTGATCTGATTTACTTCGCCCGTCCCGAAACGGGGTATGACGGTTTTATTGCCAGCGAGGATAAACCCTTCGTGTGGTGCAATGCCTTACAGCTCGAGAATTTGCCACTCGGCAATGAGGTTCGGGCTTGGTGCACACTGGCACTTCAAGAACTGCCATGAATTCTGCCGCTCGAGATGCCATTTTTGACTTGGCTATCAACCGTGCTGCCAGTTTTTTGCGTGGTGCGGGTCAACATGCCGATCTCGAGGTTTGGCATTCCAAAACGCGGTTTGCCTCTAGGGTCGAACTCGAGTTGATTCGATTGGCGCTCGAGCAACGCCCTTTGATGGGCGAATGGTTTTGGGCTGGCGGCGAATCTGGTGGGTGGCAAGCTGGCAAAGCGCCAACACCCTAAGCCAAAACCCTCACGACAAACTCGAGGAAAGCGTGGACAATCACTTATGGGCGGTAATCTTTTCAAACTTGGACGCAAACCCAGGCTCGAGTACCTCGAGATTGAAGCTGAAATTCGAGTGTATTTGAATCAAAAAATAGGAAATACTTACCGTATACCACGCTTTTACGGCGACAAAACCGATTTTGGCGATTTGGACATTTTGATTTCCGATTCAGTGGCAAACAAGTCCTGGAACGCTTTGCGCCTCGAGATCACCAAAGACCTGGGAATCACGCAATTCAAAGCCGTTGGTCACGTGTTCTCGACGGTATACCGTGATTTGCAAGTCGATTTTTTTGTGACGCCAGAACAGTACCTCGAGAGTTGCTATCATTTTATGTCGTTCAACGATCTGGGAAATCTGCTTGGGAAAATCTGTAGACGTTTTAACCTCAAATACGGCGAACACGGTTTGGCTTACGTCTACCGTCGAACCAATAACCCGCATTTTAAGCAAGACCTCGAGATCACCGTGGATTTTGCTCGAATTTGTGAGTTCTTGGGACTCGAGGCTACTTTGTGGCAGCAAGGTTTTGAATCTTTGGAAGTCATGTTCGATTGGGTGATTGCCAGCCCGTACTTTTCGGTTGCGCCGTACCAACAAATGGACGCCACCTTAAAAAAACGTCAGCAGCACCGTACCACCATGCAAAAATTTGTCGAATACCTCGAGCAGCACGGCATCAACAAAACTTTTGATTTTCAACCTCGAGAGTCTTACCTCAAGCAGATTGACGCATTTTTTCCAGAGGCGAATTTAAAAGCCCAAATTCAACTCGAGCATGACAAAGAAACTCGAGCTTTGATTTTTGCCAAGAAGTTCAACGGGAAGCTTGTGGGCAGTTTGCTGCCGCAATTCGAGGGTAAAACTTTAGGTGCGTTTATCGTTCGGTTTAAAAACTCAATCGAAGACTTTGAAGGCTTTATTCTCGAGCACGATCAGAACGCCATCAATGAACAGATTCTCGAGTTTGCCAAAACGTTCAGGGTGTAAGCTACTTCCCCTCGATCACGTACACCACACCGCCCGAATGCCCAATCCAAGCCCGCTCGAGTTCACTGCGTTTGTACACGGTTCGCACGCCAGCATCGGTTTTGGCGGCAGGATCGTTAATAATTACATCACCCGTTTTCGTGAAACCACGCAAGACCGCCAAATGCCCGCCCGATTTGGCAAGGTGCGCCCCCTCGAGTTCGCCCGCATCCCAAGCGATGCTGAGCGCCAAAGGAATGCCTTTTAAAATATAACCCTCGGCTTGCGCCAAACTCGAGAGACGGTGAACATACGCTTTTAAACCTTTGCTCGAGGCATAAGCCATGTTAAAAGCCCAATTGCCCGAACCGTCATATTCGGTATCCCACATGATTTTGGCGGCGGTGGGAACAGGATCGGCAAAGTTCAAACCAAGTTTGCTTCCCCAATACCCAAGCATCATCGTGACGCTGGTCGGCGAGCACCAAACCTCGCCGCCGTCAGGGTAAATCATTTGCGAATGCACTGGCACTGCTAACTCGAGTCCCCAAGCTTGACGGTTTGATTTGGTCTTGGCAGCCGTAAAATGCTGACCCGAGAGGCTGCTGACCACTGCCAAACCCGTCAGTGTTGGCGTCAGACCCGCAACGCTAGCGTGAAATGAAATCCGTAATTGCAAAGCTTGAGCTGTTTTTTTCAGCTTTAAAGTATCGGTACTGATGCGTCCGTCGGCATTGGCGGGAATGGCGAACGAATACTTTTCGCCAGCATTGTTCCAACGCGCAATTTTGTAATACCCAGTCCAACGCGTCCCAATCTGCGCCCGAATTTCAACCTCGAGATACGTGTTGTCTGGTGTCAGTGCATTCCAGGAAGCAATCGCAGTGTCGGCATTGACGGGAATAATGCCAGTCTCGAGCGAACCTGATTTCGCATTTTTCTCGAGCTTCACTTTTAAACCCGTGCCAGTTCCAAGTTGTACATGCTCGAGTGTCGCGTGCTTCATGGCGGTTTTATTGAATGCCTGCCAGAGTTGCGGTGCTGCCTCGGCGCTGCTCATAAAGACCACAAACCACAAAACCAGAATTTTAAAACGCATGATTCACCCCTTAAGACTTTCATGACGCAAGTCTACTGTTCGGCTTAATGAAAAGTGAAGGCATGAAGTAACCAAGCTGCGCTAGAGTAAGGCTTAGAGCGTCAATGGAGGATTTATGAAGAACGTATTCAAAATGTTTGGAGCACTTGCGGTGGCGGGTTCTTTGATGGGTTGTCTGATTGTTTTTGGAGGAACGCCAAATGCGGCAATCCAAACCAATCAGTCGGGTGTTGATACCAAAACCGTAAAGATTTTTTACAAGGTCACTGATTCAGGCGGTTCGCAATACGGTGTAAGCCTGAACAACGTCACAGCCGAGGCGCTTGATTCCGCAACGGTTGTCAGCAATGACCCCAATAATCCTCGAGCGGTAGTTGTAGTCAATAACACCTTGACCAAATGTGCGTCGGTTGGCAATGAGGGTTGTTTTCAAATCGTGACCGATAAATCGCCTGCCACCAGCATCAGTGGCGTCATCAGTTTTAAATTCGATGGTGTGCCTTTGACGCTTAATTACAATGCGACATTTGCAAAACCGCCAATCCCAGCTTCGGCTACCGTCGTCACCACCGAAGGTGTGGACAACCTAAAATTTAAGATTTACTTTACTGTCAAAACCGCAAGCAATCAGGTCTATAACGTTAATAAAGTAGGGTTGACCGAAATTGTGATTCCTAATGTGAACCAATCCAGTGCTGGTGTTTCACCTCGAGCTGTGGTTGTTACGCCAGTCACAGATGCTGTTGCCTGTGATGCTTTGAACGCTGGTCAGGGTTGTTTTCAAATCACCATTGGCAGCCGCCCGAGTGGAACTCAAACCGCCAGTGGTTCGGTCAGTTTCAAACTTGATGGTACAGCTTTGAGCTTGTCTTTCACGCACACTTTCCCAAGCGTTCAACCTTAAAACCAAACCTCAAGCGTTAAAAAAGACGGGCATTGCGCCCGTCTTTTTGCTGCGCCCGTCTTTTTACATTCCGTCCATGATTGATCGTTTCTCGAGGTGTCGGGCTAAACGTTCGGGAGTGGCAAAATACTTGCGTTCGCCTGTTGCCAGATCAGTCACACTGGCACGCCAGACTTGCCCTTGCGGTCTGGGTTCCCACCAGACGCGAACAAGGTATGAGGCTCGAGTGGTGCTGACAGAATCCATGAGTTTAGTTTGCCATAAGCAGCGTCACAGCATCGTCAAACGATTGGTTTTTCGCGTCCCGACAGGGTTTTATAGGCAATTCCTGGCTTGCTGGTTTGCCAAAATGACCGTAAATCTTCGGGAGTGTTGGCATAAACACTTTCCAAAGTGCGAATTGCAAGTTTGGTGTCACCAGCGCCCTGCGCGGCTCGCCAGGTGATCTCGAGGTTGGGCAGTAAAACGGAGAGTTCCAGAGCGGCGTTAAAGTATTTTGCTTCGCCCGCAAGAGCGCTGTAAAGGTGCGCATAACCCAGTTGCTCGAGCATTCCATGTTTTCTGGATAGGGTTTTGAGTTCGCTGGCGTATTCTAGGGCTTGTTTTGGTTGACCCAGACCAAGGGCGACCTCACTACAAGCCCGCAAGGTCAGTGCCAGGGCAAAGGTGTGACGTGATTGGCGTGCCATCTCGAGTGCCGAGGTTGCGGTGGTGATTGGGTTTTGATTCAGGGCGTTTTGAATCACGGCTTTGGTGGCGGTGGTGTACGCTTTCGCGCCAGGTTCAAACCAGCGTTCGATGGCATCATCGATCAGCTCGAGCGCCTGAACGTAATCGCCGCAAAGGTAATGAATGCAGGCTTTTTGATGGATTGCATCGGCAAGGTTGCTGGTGTTGCCCGCCAATTCTTCGAGTTTGACTGCCAGATCAACGTCTTTGATTGACTTGTTCAGTTCACCCATGCTGATGTGCAGGCTGCTTCTGGACAGGTAAATCGCTACAGCTTGTAAAGGTTGGTCAGTTTCGCACAAACCAATGGCTTGATTGTATTTTTGTTCGGCTTCATGAAAGCGCCCCAGCGTCCAAAGCCCAATGCCTTCCAGGTTCAGAAACCTGGCGCGTTTAAAATCGGGCAGTTCTCGGGTTTGAACGTTGTGCGCAAGCTCGAGCATCTGTGAGAATTCACCGACGTGCCAGGCGGTGATGGCGCGTCCAAAAAGCGCGTCGGTACTTTCGGGGCTGGCAGCCGTAAATTCGAGGCTGGCGGCTTCAAAATCCCCCAGCATCATGAGGCTAAACCCCAGTTGCTCGTGGGCGACAAATTCGGTGCTCTGCGACAGGTCTTGCATTGCCAAGCGCGTGATTTTGGCAGCCTCGGCGGGTCGTGCCAGTTCGATCAATGCGCCCGACAATGCCAGATTGGCGCGACGTTCAAGGTCGGGGCGTCCCAGTTTTTTGGCAAGCTCGAGTGCCAGATTGGCTTCACCTTCCGCTTCGGTGGCACGCCTGACGCCAGTCAAAGCTCTCGCCCGAAGGGTGCGAACCTGAGCCTCGAGATTGGGGCTGAGCGCCTGCATCAGCGCTAAATTTAGGCGTTCGAGCGCCGTTTGTGGCAGGAATGTCTCGAGGTCGATTTCGCTTGCGGCGATCAACCACACCACGGCTTCGCTGTTCTGACCCGCTTGTATTAAATGCGCGGCAATGCGGCTTGGGGCGGCTTGGCGTAACTCGAGTTCTTGTGCCACCAGGCGGTGCAGGGTTTGCCGAACGCTGCCCGGCGTTAACTCTAGGGTGGTGGTTCGCAGCAAATCGTGGGTGAAACTTGGGTCTGGGGTTATGACCTGCGCCCCTTCGGCTTCGCCTAAACCCTCTGCAACGCGCAATTCTGGTAACTCGAGCACCGTGCCTGCAAGGCTGGCGCTAAAATCTGCTCCAGCCACCGCCAGACACGCCAGCACGCGGCGCGTGTCGATTTCCAGTCGCTCGAGACGGTTTTTTAAGAGCGCCCCAATCCGTTCGGGTGGACGTAACTGCCCCGAAAGTTGAAAGTTGGCGTCAAGTTGCCCAGTCTCGAGCAAGTATTTTAGGGTTTCGACCAAAAACAATGGATTGCCACCCGTTGCGGCGTGCATCGGCTCACTGAGAGCGGCGGCTTTGGGATCAATGCCAAACAACAACTCGCGTACCTCGGGCAATTCTAAAGGCTCGAGTTTTTGGGTGAGTGCCAAACCTTCACGCTCGAGTTGCCCGATCAGGCTGCGTAAATTGGAACTGACCTCGAGCGGACGGTAACCGCCCAAAATCCCGACTTCCTCGTTCAAAATTCGCGGCGCGGCATATGCCAGAAACTCGAGCGTGGCGCTGTCCGCCCAGTGTAAATCGTCAAGAATCACCAATCCGCCACCAGTGGTAAATGCCAGCACGTAACGCGTCAAACCTTCCAGAAAACGGGCTTTGGCTTCGGTTGGGACTTCAAGCTGTACCAGTCCCTCGAGGTTGGTATTGGGGCGCAACTCTGGCAGCAGGCGTGAGACCTCGAGTTGCCAGATCGGTTCGACCTCTGCACGGAAACCAGCCTCCCACAATTCGCGCAACGCCGTAATCAACGGTGCGAACGCCAAACTCTGATCGGACTCTCTGGCACGAACCTCGAGCACGTGCCCGCCCAAAGCACTGCGCGAGGCGGCAAGGTCATGCAGCAACCTCGACTTGCCCGCGCCCGCCTCGCCCTCAATGAATACGGCTTTTCCACGCTCGAGTCCCTGCACAAGTGCCCGTAGCGCCTTGACCCCCGCCAACCTTGGCGGGCGCAAAACATTGATTGGAATGCTGGGGCGTTTGCTGGGCGTGCTGGCTTGCAACTGCCCCGCCTCTAAAGACTCGAGCATCGCCGTTGTTTCGGGCAGCGGTTCGACGCCCAGCTCTTCTTTTAACAAACGCCGCAACTCGGTGATTCCTGCCCGAACGCCAGTCCGATCATCGCTTAAATACAAGCACCGCAGCATTCGCACGTGTGCCGCCTCGGACAACGGCTCGAGCGCCACCAACTTTCGAGCCACGACTGCCGCCTGATGGTACGAACCAGCATTCTCGAGTTGCTTGAATTGCCCCTCTAAGTTGGCGCGGCGTTGCTCACTCAGGCTTTCGCGCTGGCTGTACAACCAGTCCATGATGTCTGGCGCGTCGTCAATCTCTAAACCCTGGGCAAATTCGCCGTTCAATTCATCAAATTGCGTTAAGTCTGATTCCACATTTTTTGCCAACCAAACATTGAACCGATCATTTTCGATCAGCGCCCCGATTTGGTTGACGCGGTAAATTTCCTGGCGCAAATTTGCCCTGGCGCGTTCCTCACCGACATCCGCCCACAACAAACCCGCCAGTTTAGAACGCGGTGTCACCCCCTCGAGCGCCAAGTACGCCAAAAGCGCCAAAGAGCGTCGCCCCAGCGTCTCGAGCTTTCCTGACTGTTCAAGCACACATGCGCCCGAAAGTCGAAGCATTAAACTGATTGCAGGTTCAAGCACCATTCTATTGTGCATGTTGAGGCTTGGATTTGTGAAGCCCCAAACGCAGCCATGTGAACTTTAAACATCTATCGTCAACCCGTTAATGCTATCTTTGACCCTAAAGCTTTTACTGCCCATGAATTTTTTTGCGAGCAGAACATGTTCGCAACCAACAAAACGCTTGAAGGAGACAGACAATGAACAAAATAGGATTGATTGTGCTTTGCCTACTCGTGGCAACCTTGGTGGCTTGCGGTGGTCCTCAAGCCACCATAAGCAGCGTCAAGATTACCACCTCCACGACCATGGTCAGCGGCTCAAGTCAACTGGTTTTTGCCGAAGTGAACGGCACTGGCGCTTTTAACAAGAACATCACTTGGACCACCACGGCGGGTCAACTCTCTAAAAAAACTGGCAGCGCTGTGACGTTAACCGCACCCGATGTTTTGATCGCCAACACGTTAACCCTGACCGCCACCAGTGAGGTAGACCCAAACAAATCGGATTCGGTTGTAATCAACGTCAATCCAATCCCGATCAACTCGAGTATCACCTCGGTTGCCGCCAGCGCAAGGAACAACACTATAAACGCGGCAAGTCAAACGATTGTGAACGCCCTGGTGCAGGGCACAAACGGTTTTAGCAAAGTAATCAATTGGAGCATTGTCAGCGGTGGCGGAACACTGTCGGCGGTCACCGGAACAAGCCTAACGTACACTGCACCCGTCACGTACTCTTCAAGCAAAACCTTCATTCGCGCAAGTAGCGATCAAGACCCCAGCAAATCGGCGCTCTTGACCATCGACATCAACCCGTTAAGCGCAAACTCGAGCATTACCAACATCGAACTGAGCGCCGCCGCAAATCCTGTGAACGCCGGCGCAACCACCAGCATTACAGCTAATATTGTCGGCATTGGAACTTTTGGTGACGGTCTGAACTGGAAGATTGACAGTGGCGTGGGCAGCCTCGATGCCCTGACCGGCTCGAGCGTGACCTTCACCGCGCCCAGTGCATCAGACGACAGCATCACCGTTCTTAGGGCAACCAGTGTTCAAGACCCCAGCAAAACCGCCACGATCAATCTAACGATCAATGCTCTTATTCCACCCAACTCGAGCGTGACAGACGTCAACATAACAGCAACAAAAGTAGTCCTGCGTGAAGCCGAAACCACAAATTTAACCGCAACCCTGACGGGAACAGGTGCTTTCAACAGCGCAGTCACTTGGAGTATTGCTGGTGGTGGCGTTGGGACACTCTCGAGCATGACCAAGAACACGGTGGTCTACAATACGGCTCTGAGTGTCAATTTTGGACGGGTGGTGCAAATTCTGGCGGTCAGCAAACAAGACCCGTCAAAGAAACAAAGTATTTTTATCAGTATCAATCCGATTAAAGCCAGTATTGCTGCTGGCTACGGACATACTTTGGCATTAAAAACCGATGGCACGGTGCTGGCTTGGGGACGTGACGGCTCTGGACAACTTGGCAATGACAGCACCCTGGCAAGCAAATCCACCTATGTCGCCGTAGCTGATGCCAGCAACATTGTTGCCGTTGCTGCGGGCGCGAATCATTCTTTGGCGCTTAAATCCGACGGCACGGTGCTGGCTTGGGGTTTGGACAATTCAGGGCAGCTTGGTGATGGTCCAATTGATCTTGGTAAAGCCACACCTGTCGCTGTCAGTGACGCAACAAATATCATTGCCATTGCTGGCGGTGGCAATCATTCTTTGGCGCTTAAATCTGATGGTACGGTGCTTGCTTGGGGACAAGATGATGTTGGACAACTTGGCAATGACAATGCAATTGCAAATCAATCTGCGCCCGTCTTGGTCGCTGGTGCAAGCGGCATTGTTGCCATTGCGGCAGGCGATGCGCATTCCTTGGCTTTGAAGTCTGACGGCACAATCCTGAGTTGGGGATCAGATACATCTGGCGAACTCGGTAATGACAGTGAATTTGTCAGCCAATCCACCCCTGTCGCTGTTAGTGGCGCCAGCAACATTATTGCCATTGCGGCGGGTGGCGCTTACTGCTTGGCACTTAAATCCGACGGCACAATGCTGAGTTGGGGGTCTGATGGACAAGGTCAACTTGGGGATAATACTTCAAGTGTCAATAAATCCATGCCCGTATTGGTCAACCCTGAAGCCAGCAACATTATCGCCATTGCCGCAGGTGATTCCCATTCGCTGGCACTTAAATCTGACGGCACAATGCTGAGTTGGGGTTGGGATGGTTCAGGGCAACTTGGTGATGATCTGGCTAAAGCCGATAAGTTTATGCCCGTCGCCGTGAGTACAGCCAGCAACATTGTTGCCATTGCTGCGGGTCAAATTTATTCGCTGGCTTTAAAATCTGACGGTACAATGCTCAGTTGGGGACAGGACACCGATGGACAACTCGGTGATGATCTGGCAAACACCAATCAATTCATACCCGTCACTGTGCTCTTGAACGCCTTAACCATCCGCCTGCCCTAAACAACATGAGCATTAACTTTATGGCTCGAACCACCCTGAAGTCTGGGGTGGTTTTTTATCTCGAGCCTCAATCAAAACCTGGATTTGAAACAGGCGTTTCGCAGCTTGCCAATCGTGCTACAAATTTAAGTTTCAATTCGTTTTGCACGCTGGTTTCTTTTAATGAAATCATCATCACCTCGAACGCTTGAGTTCGCCAGTGAATCCTGACCAGGCTCGAGAGCAAACTTGGTTTGATACTGCTGACGATGCTCAGACTGCCACTGACTTGGCGGCGTTTGGGGTCAAAATGCCCAAGTTTACCGCTGGTCACGTTCACGCAACATCCTGCAAACTCGAGTTCTGCACCCGTTAAATCTACCGAACCGACAAAGTGATTCATCATCGATTCACTGATGCCTGATTGCGTCCGATTTTCAAGGTTAAACATCATCTTGCCCCCGTGTTGCCTGAATTTTTTGATAATGGTTTCTCTCGAGAAGATCAAATCTCGAAGTTAAACCCATGTGTTAAATGCTGAACTTGAATTTGGGAAAAGCAGTTAGTAGCCCTGCCTACAAAATCATCTTAGACCCAATTTGGTCACGGGTCGGTCACAAGAGCGGTCTGAGTTGTTCTGAACAACGCAATTCTAACTTCAAAATTGTACCAATATGATTCTCGAGCCTTAAATTTTGCCGCAATTGCCCGCCAGTGTTTCACCAAATCTTCAGCCGCCTCGTGCCAGTTGGGATGCTTAAACTCAAACCTAGCCTCGAGCAAGCGTGACGGCACAACCCGGCGGCTTTTCAAGACCAATTCCGTTTCGATCTGCATCAGGAACGTGACGATCTCGAGCATCCAATTGCTGGAATTCAGTCAAAAACCGATCCCCTGGATGCTGCGAACCAAATCAAAAAGGCGTCCGATGGGCGCGTTGACGGTTCGATGTTGAACAAGTCGCATTGGATTTCCTTGACAGCTTTGGCTGAAGTGCCAGATCAACTCGAGCATTTCGACTTCATTTACTGTGTACTGTCTGACGCGGGCTAGTCAAGCTAGTGATGCTCTGACTCCCGACCTCAATTCCTGGTAGGCTCGAGCGTATGACAGACACGGGCTTGCCCCAATCTCAAGCGCCAACTCGAGGGTTAGCCCCGCGTTGGAAACGATTCTGGCGTGACCCTCTGGTAATGCTTGCACTCTTTACAGTGGTTGTTCTAACGCTGATGGCAGTCTTCGCCCCGCAACTCGCACCCAAAAACCCTGACCTCAACTTCCCCGAAGGCTTGAGCGACATGGGCGCACCCATGCCCCCAAACTCGAGTTTCTGGTTTGGCACGGATTTACTGGGGCGCGATTTGTTCTCGAGAATTGTGTACGGCGCTCGAGTGTCACTGCTTATTGGCGTGCTGGCGAACAGTGCGGCGGTTTTGATTGGCGTGTTTGTGGGGTTAATCGCGGGTTTTGTCGGCGGCATTACCGGTACGTTACTGATGCGTTTCACCGACCTGATGACTGCGTTTCCGGTCTTGCTGCTCGCCATCGCCCTGACCGCCATTCTCAAACCGAGTCTCTGGATTGTCGCGCTGGTGATTGCGTTGCTGAATTGGGTCAGCCTGGCTCGAGTTGTCTATGGGCAAGTGCTGGGTCTAAAATCTCGAGAGTACGTCACCGCCGCCGAAAGTTTGGGGGCAAGTCAAACCAGGGTTTTACTTCGTCACGTGCTGCCAGGTTTGCTGCCAACCGCCGTGGTTTGGGGAACGCTTGGCATTAGCACCAGCGTCATGCTCGAGGCAACCCTGTCGTTTCTGGGCGTTGGCGTGCAACCACCCACGCCAAGTTGGGGCGGAATCATCAACGAAAGCCAAAGTTATTTCACGTCCGCGCCGTGGTTGGTGGCGTTTCCTGGCATCATGATTTTACTGACCGCTCTCTCGTTCAACCTGCTCGGCGAAGGCTTGCGCGAAGCCATTGACCCCAGCGCGAAACGAACAAGGTTTTAAAAATGCGATTGCTTTTAGAGCGAATCTTTCAAGGCATTCTGGTGCTGCTTGCCGTCAGCGTTTTAACTTTTGGACTGGCGGTTTTGCTGCCCGCCGATCCCGCTCGCATGGTTGCCGGTCCAAGCGCCAGCGTGCAAACCGTCAACAACATCAGACACGAACTGGGCTTAGACAAACCCATCTTTGAGCAATTTATCATTTATCTGGGCAAAGTCTTGCGCGGCGACCTCGGGCGCTCGTATAAGCAAAGCGTCAATGTCACCGAGTTGCTGCTCTCGAGGCTTCCAGCCACCCTCGAGTTGATGCTGGCAGGAATCTTGTTTGAATTGTTGCTTGGCGTCCCTGCGGGCATTCTGGCAGCACTGAGACCAGGAAGTTTCATGGATCGAGCTTTGATGATGCTGTCGTTTGCTGGCGTCAGCCTGCCGCAATTTGTGCTGGGGCTAAGTTTGTTATACGTTTTCGCCTTCAAATTTCCGATCTTTCCGCTCGGAGGTTTTGGCACAATCGCCCACATCATTCTACCCGCCTTAACGCTCGGCATCAGTGGCGCGGGTTGGTACGCCAGGGTTGTGCGTTCCGAAATGCTCGAGGTGCTCGGGCAAGATTACGTGCGCACCGCCACCGCAAAAGGCGTTCTGCGATCAGTCGTCATCACCAACCACGCCCTGAAAAATGCGCTGCTGCCCGTGATTGGCATGATCGGCTCTGATATTGGCGTGTTCATGGGCGGCGTGGTCGTGGTCGAAAGCGTTTTTGGTTGGGCTGGCGTGGGTAAACTCGTTTGGGATGCCATTCGGGTCGTGGACATTCCCGTGATTTTGGGCGTGGTGCAACTCGGCGCGGTCATGATCGTGATTGGAAACCTGTTAGCCGACCTGGCATACCCGCTGGCTGATCCTCGAGTACGATACGAATAAGGAGAAATTATGAGTGCGGATTATCTTGTCAAAGACATTCCAGGTTTTACGCCACACATTGGACGGCTGGTGTCCATGATGAATTACGCTCGAGATACGACCTTGCACGCCGTCAAGGATTTGAGCATCGAACAACTCGATTGTGTCCCCGCAGGCTTCGGGAATTCGATAGCGGCGCTCTTAGAGCATTTCGCCGCCGTCGAAGTCGCCTACCAGCTTCAAACCTTCGAGAATCGTGATCTCAACGAAACCGAATTTGCCCGTTGGGGTGCTGGTTTAGACCTTGGCGAACGGATCAAAGAAATCACAGGCAAGCCACTCGAGCATTATTTGACGCAACTTGAAACAGTCCGTCAAGCAACCTTTGCAGAATTTGCCAAACGTGACGACGACTGGTTGCACCTCGAGTTTCCATTTTGGGATGGCGAACCTGCCAACAATTACTTTTGCTGGTTTCATGTCTTTGAAGACGAAATCAACCACCGAGGACAAATTCGCTTGATTCGCAAAAACGTACCGCAGTGATTCACAGGAGGTTCGTATGAACAGCGTTTCAAAAAGGGTTCCAAAATCCGTCTCTCGAGCATTGGTTGGTCTTGGTGTCACGGTTGTCGCGGCAACCCTCGCCCTGGCGCAATCACCCGCAAAAGGTGGCATGGTCATCGCCTATAAAGACGACATTGCCACGCTCGACCCGCAAGTGGGTTACGACTGGCAGAACTGGCCCGCCATCAAAATGGTTTTCGATGCGCTGCTGGATTACAAACCTGGCACAACCGACCTCGAGCCTCGGATTGCGGCAGCCATGCCCAAAGTTGGTGACGGCGGCAAATCGTATACCTTCCAAATTCGCAAAGGCATCAAATTCACCAACGGACGCGAGTTGGTTGCCGCCGACATCAAGTACACCCTCGAGCGCGTGCTAGACCCGAAAACCAAAAGTCCAGGTGCAGGATTCTTTTTAGACATTGCAGGTTCAGATGTTTTCTCGAGCGGCAAAAGCAAAGACTTGAGCGGCGTGAAAGTCATCAACGCCAACTCGGTCAAAGTAACTTTATCGCAGCCCAACGCCGCATTTTTGAACGTGCTCGCCACCAATTTTGCTTTTATCGTCCCCAAAGAAGAAGTCATCAAGGCGGGCGAAGACTGGGGACGCAAACCCGTCGGCAGCGGACCGTTCACGCTCGAGTCTTGGACGACGGGGCAAGAACTCATGTTCAAACGCAACCCGAACTACTTCATCAAAAGCCTGCCCAAACTCGAGACGGTCAACATTAAAGTTGGGCAAGACCCCAGCGTGGCGTACTTGGCATTGCAACGCAGTGAAGTTGATTTGCTCGGTGATGGCATTGCGCCCGCAAACTTCCTGCAAGCCCAAAGCGATCCCAAACTCAAAAGCTTGATCGTCAGCACACCACTGGTCAACACCACCTACGTTTCGATCAACCAAAATGTCAAACCATTCACCGATTTGCGTGTTCGTCAGGCGCTTCAGTACGCCATCGACAAGAAAAAAGTTTTAAAGATCATCAACGGACGCGGCTTGATTGCCAACCAAATCCTGCCACCCAAAATGCCAGGTTATGACTCGAGTTACAAAGGTTACGGTTACGACCCCGAGAAAGCCAAAGCGCTTCTGAAAGCTGCGGGTCTGGGCAAAGGATTCTCGAGCACCCTGTATACCAACTCCACCGACCCAAACCCACGCATCGCGCAAAGCATCCAACAAGACCTTGCCGCCGTTGGAATCAAAATTGAACTCAAATCTCAAGCCGCCAGCACCGTAATTCAAGCCGCAGGCACACCCAAAACTGCGCCGCTCGTCTGGTCTGGCGGTATGGCATGGACGCAAGATTACCCAGACCCAAGCGACTTTTACTGGCCCATCTTAAGCTGCCGCAGCGCCGTCCAAGGCGGTTGGAACTGGGCGTTTGTCTGCGACAAAACCCTTGACGCCGCCGCATCCAAAGCCGACCAGATGACCGCCCCAGAAATGCGCAATACAAGGCTCGAGGCTTACAAAAAGATTTACAAGAAACTGATGGATCAAAGCGTTTGGGTCCCAATGTTTAACGAAGTGCGTTACACCATGCACAGCGAAAAACTGGTCGGTGAAGCCACAGATTTCATTGATCCGATTCACAACATTGCGTATGAGCGCCTGAGCGTCAAGTAGGGGCGCTGCTTTCTGCGCTCTCGAGCACAGCAATTTTTGATGAATTAAACCTTGAGCAATGCCCCTCGAGCCTCACGTGTAAAGCAACAAAGCCCCCTTCTCCCGCTTGCGGGAGAAGGCGATCCCGCCCGTGAGGTGCACGTTTGGGGGCAAGAGGGTCGGGGATGAGGGTGGAGAAAGCAATTTTCTCTCGAGCAACAAAAAAGGAATCCCATGAGTGACCATCACCACCATTGGCAAACCATTCACTCACATCATCTGGGTTGGGACAATTCCCTGCCGCCAGCGCACCGCATCATCCCAGGCACGACGCTCGAGTTTGAGATTTTGGACGCGGGCGGCGGGCAGTTTAACCGCAAAAGCGGGTTGCAGGATTTAATCAATTTGGATTTTGGCAATGTTAACCCTGTGACTGGACCCATTTTTATTGAGGGCGCAGAACCAGGCGATGCCCTGAAAGTTGAGTTGCTCGAGTTTAAAACCTCAGGTTGGGGTTGGACGGCGTTGATTCCTGGGTTTGGGTTGTTGGCGGACGAATTCCCAGACCCGCATTTGATTGTTTCCGAGCATGACGCTCGAGTGGCGCATTTTCTGCCTGGGTTGGCGAGCGTGCCGATCAAACCGTTTACGGGCGTAATTGGCGTTGCTCCCGCCGAGGCTGGGCATCACAGCGTTGTGCCGCCGCGTCGGGTGGGCGGAAATCTGGACATTCGTGATTTGAGTGCTGGCAGCACTTTGTACCTGCCCGTTGACGTTCCTGGAGCGTTGTTTTCGGTTGGTGACACCCACGCCGCCCAAGGTGACGGTGAGGTTTGCGGCACCGCCATTGAAAGTCCAATGAATGTCGTGCTGCGTTTCAACCTCGAGAAAGCCCGGCACTTGCCAAGTCCACAGTTTCGCACCAGTGGTCCAGTCACGCGTCACCACGACGAAAAGGGCTATTACGCCACCACGGGCGTTGCCCCAGACCTTATGCTTGCCGCCAAAGACGCAACTCGAGCCATGATTGACCACTTGGGGCGGACTTATAAACTCGAGCCAAAAGATGCCTATGCCTTGTGCAGCGTGGCGTGTGACTTAAGGATTTCTGAAGTGGTTGACATGCCAAATTGGGTGGTGAGTTGCTACCTACCGCTTATTGTCTTCGCTTAAAACTTTGAGCGGTACATGGAATCTTGAGAATGAACGTTAGATTTTCGCAAGCCGTTCTAAACTAATTTTATGACCGTAACTCGAGTAAGTCTGGGCTTTTTATTGATTCTTGGTGTGGTGGCTTGCGCCGCACAATCTGCGCCAATTAACCCGATTTCCACGACCAGCAACGGCGTTGTTTTTGTTACCCAAGTTCCTGTGCGTGATGACTTCACGACCAGTACCAGTACCTTTGGCAATCACCTTTCCAATATACAGTCCGTCCCTCGAGGTGGGGATTTGTGGATTCGATATCCTGATGGCAGCCTAAAAAACCTGACCAAAGCCGCAGGTTACGGCATGGACGGTCTGCAGGGCGCAAACGCAATTGCGGTACGTGACCCAAGCCCAGACTGGGACGGCAAGAAACTGATTTTTTCGATGGTGGTTGGTGCGCCAGTCAAACAATACGAAGAGCCGACCACCCAATGGCAGTTGTATGAAATCACAAATCTCGAGTCGTCTCAAACGCCA
This sequence comes from Deinococcales bacterium, assembly GCA_043775825.1. Lineage (GTDB taxonomy): Bacteria > Deinococcota > Deinococci > Deinococcales > JAAFIG01 > JANXTZ01. Next base: position 102,380 of record JAYVRX010000164.1, on the reverse strand, counting down.
GTTATTAGCAAAGTTCCAAACCAGCCCGCGTACAACAATGTTTCACCGATTTACGGTTCAGATGACCGCATTATTTTCACCACAGACCGCCCTCGAGACGGCAACGCGCATTTGTACCCGCAACGCGACGAGTACGAGGAAGCGCCCGTGGTTTCTGGCTTGTGGAGTTTAAACCCTCAAACTGGTGATCTAAAACTGCTCAACCACGCGCCGAGCGGTGATTTCACGCCGTTTGTGGACAGTTTCGGGCGCTTATTATTTACCCAGTGGGATCATTTGCAACGCGACCAGCAAGCCGATAGTGATAACGAGGGTGGTACTTACGGCACGTTCAACTACGAATCCGAAGCCTTAATAGCCAAAGCCACGAACTCGAGACTCGAAGTATATCCAGAGCCTCGAGTTGCAGCGACAGGTACACCGTTTCCATCGCATACCTTCAACCAGTTTTTCCCGTGGACGATGAACCAAGACGGCACTGAATCCGAGGTCATCAATCACCTTGGACGCCACGAACTGCATTCGTACATGGGCAGCGGACGCAACGACGACCCACTCATCACGGAGTATTACCAACAGTACCCAAGAGTCAACCCAAATCCAATCGAGAATATTTTCCAAATCAAAGAAGACCCGAACACGTCTGGCATGTATTACGGCATTGACGCGCCAGAGTTTTACTCGCATGGCAGTGGGCAGGTCGTGGCATTGTCCGCGCCGCCAAGCCAAAGTGCCGAAACCGCCACCGTGCAGTACATCACGCACCGTGACACTCGAGATGCGCTTGAGCCAAATGTTCAACCCAGCGCCAACCATTCGGGGCATTACCGTGACCCCTTAATGCTCTCGAGCGGCGATTTAATTGCCGCGCACACCTTTGAAACCCACGGCGAGTATGTGCCAAACAAATCCGTTTACGATTTCAGGTTGCGCAAACTCGAGAAAACGGGCAGCGTTTTTAAAGCTACTACAACCCTCACCGCAGGCATTAGCAAAAAAGTCAGTTGGTGGAATCCAGATTCTAAGCTCGAGTTTGACGGCACGCTCTGGGAACTGCAACCCACCGAATTGCGTGCTCGAGTACGACCAAACGTGACCATCACACCACTGCCTCAACCCGAGCAAAACGTGTTCAGCAAAACGGGTGTCAACCTCGAGACGCTCAAAACCTATTTAAAACAAAATAATCTGGCATTGCTGGTTGGGCGCAACGTCACCACCCGCGACGATCTGGACAAGCAACAACCCTTCAACTTGCAAGTTCCGGGTGGCACAAAATCCCTGTCCTCGAGCTTCAAAGCGGGCGATAAAGTGTACGACGTCACCAACCTACAATTCTTTCAGGGCGACCTGATCCGTGGTATCGGTGGCACAACCGACCCTCGGGCGGGACGACGTGTTCTGGCGCAACCCTTACATGACCCTGCCGCAGTCTCGAGCAACCCTACAAACACTGGTGTACCGAACAGCGTTAAAGTCGCCTCCGACGGTTCGTTTGCCGCGTTTGTACCAGCCACTCGAGCCTTGTCCTGGCAACTCACCGACGGGGCAGGAACGGGCGTGGTGCGTGAACGTTACTGGCTCAGTTTTCAACCTGGCGAGGTGCGCGTCTGCACCTCCTGTCATGGTTTATCGGACAAAGACCAAGCTGGCAAACTTGCGCCCCAAAATGAACCCATCGCGCTCGAGGGACTGCTGAACCTCTGGAAAACCCGTCAGAAACGGTGACGTAATTATAGGGGATGGTCTGAGACCATCCCCTACGTTATTTTTAATTTGCCGTCAATTTCTCGCTGACATCCCACAACCTTTTGGCGATGCTCGAGTCGAGTGCAATTGGGTTGACTTTGGCAATCTTTTTCTTCTCAAAATACTCACCCGTCACGTTGGCAACATCCGCGCTCGAGGAAAGATAAATCATGGTTTCAGCGCCTTTTTCTGGGGTGATGGCAGCAAAATTTTTCACAAAATTAAGCATCTTCCCAATAAAGTCGCTCGAGTCTCCCGCAAAACCGGTGTTAACAAATCCAGGGTGCAAGCAATTCGCGGTTACACCCGTTCCCGCCAGCCTACAAGCCAGCTCTTTGGTTAACAGTACGTTCATCAGTTTGCTGGTGCAGTACGCCGCCCAACCACTGAATTTTTGTTCGAGTTGCAAATCATCAAAATTGATTTTTGCAGCCAAGTGAGCACCGCTCGATACGCTAACGATTCTCGAATTTTTGGTTCTTTTGAGGGTTTCCAAGAGTAAGTTGGTCAATAAGAAATAACCAATGTGATTGAGCGCAAAAGTCATTTCAAAACCGTCTTTGCTGACCCTGCGATCACTGTAAAACGCGCCCGCATTGTTGACCAGCACATCCAAGCTCGAGTATTTGGCAGTGATGTTCATGCCAAGTTGCCTGATGCTTGCCATGCTGGAGAGGTCTGCCAACAGCAACTCGAGTTTGGCATTCGGGACGGTTTGACGGATTTCCTCGAGTTTGGTGCGTCCCTTTTTCTCGTCTCGGGCGACCATCAAAACCACGGCATCCATTTTTGCCAGTTCTAGCGCAGTAATAAAGCCAATTCCATTGGTTGCGCCCGTCACAAGCACGGTTTTGCCAGTCATTGAATCCATTTTTTCATTCTGACTTGTTTAGCCGTGTGTGATACATCTTAAAAGCACCATTCAAAAACCCGCCTTCAAGGTTGAAGACGGGTTTTGCGCTCGAGAAATTTGGGTTTAAGGTGAGACGTTAACGTAAGTCTCTGCGAAGTCGCGTTGTCCGACATCGTAAGGGTTCAGCAATTGCGCGGTCAGGTTGTTCAAGCTTTGCGCACTAACCCAACGGTACGAACCTTGTGCAATTGGACGCGGTGTGAAAATCGCACGAATGCGGGTCACGCCGAATGGCGGTGCAACACCAAGTTCGCCAGCGCCGTTTGGCAATTGCGAAATCAAGTTTAGACCCGCTTGGACTGGAATATTGGTCAGCACAGAGTTGTCATATTGTTGCGGGTTGTAAATCAGCAAGGTCATGTAACCAGGGTAGGCAACATCGGCACGCAAGACCAAACGCTCGCCGTTGATATAAGTCGCGCCAGTACCTTTGGTCGGTTGGAAATCACCAATGATTCTCGAGACTTGAATGCCAGCCGAAATGTAAATGGTAATGCCGCCCGAAACCACAGGAGCCGGTTGTTGGATGGGTTGCGGTTGCGGGTTGATCGGTTCGGGACGCACCGTGCGGTAAACGGGAAAGCAAGATGAGAACGCGAGTGCCAGACCTGCCAGTAAGAATATTCTTTTCATGCGGGTAGCGTAGCGCAAAATTCATGAGCGTTGTTCTCGAGTTAAGGAAAGCTCAAGTTTCAATGAGCAAAAGCTCAAGGCGTTCCTCAAGATAAACCCAGGTTTGCATTGTAAAGAATTTGTGGCTCGAGGGTAATTGCCTCGAGCCACAAAATTGCTTGCGGCACAACTTTTTTAACTCCAACTGACCTGTCCAAAGGTTTCGGCTCGAGCTTGACCCGTGCCAAAAATCGCAACTGGGCAATTCACCAATTCTTCGATGCGGGCAATATAATGCAGCACTTCTTTGGGTAAATTCTCGCGCTTGGAAATACCTGTTAAATCACCCCAACCTGGCATCTCCTCGAGAATCGCCATGCCGTGCTCGTCGTGATCAATGGCAATTTTGACGGTTTCAAAACCAGACAAGAAATCGAGTTTCGTGAGTGCCAAGCCATCAAAGCCGTTGACCTCGCTGGCATACCGCACCAGTTTGGTGTCAAACCAGCCCATACGACGCGGACGACCCGTGGTTGTGCCGTACTCCGCACCTGGGGCATCGCGTTCGCCGCGCAGACGATCCTCGAGATCACCGAACACCTCGGTGGGGAACGGTCCGTGTCCGACGCGGCTGGTGAAGGCTTTCGCCACGCCGTAAACCTTGTTAATGTGCTTGTGATTGACGCCCGCGCCAACAATCACACCACCCACTGTAGGGTGGCTCGAGGTGACGTAAGGGTACGTGCCGTAATTCAGGTCTAACAGTGTGGCTTGAGCGCCCTCAAACAAAACGTTTTGGTTTTGCGCCAGCGCCTCGCGCAGCATCGTGCCCGTGTCGCGCACATAAGGCGAGATGATGTCACGAACTTCCGCCATGTCCACATAGGCTTTATCGACACTCGTCCAATTCACACCCGCCGTGCTATTGGGTTTGGCTTCAATAAGCCGCTCGAGCCTTTCGCGCAAGGTGTTGGCGTCGCTCAAATCACCCGCCCGAACGCCAATTCGCCGTGCGCGGTCTGCGTAGGCGGGTCCGATGCCGCGCCCCGTCGTGCCGACAAAATCGTTTTTGCCGTCCACAAATTTGTGGTGCGGCAAGACCAAATGCGCACGATCTGAAACATAAACTTCTGGGTTTAAACCGTGGTCTTTGAGGTATTTTAATTCGTCTTTAAACTTCCAAGGGTCAATCACCATGCCGTCACCCAGCACGATTTTCACGCCAGGACGCACCGCGCCCGAAGGAAAGAGATTGAGTTTAAACGTCACATCGGGCAGCACAATCGTATGACCAGCGTTCGCGCCACCCTGATAGCGCACAACCCAATGCGCGTCTGGAGCTAGAAAATCTGTAACTTTTCCTTTGCCTTCATCGCCCCATTGAGCGCCAATAATTGCAATTCCTGGCATTTCTGACTCCAAGCTGTTAACCCTGGGGTTAACGTTTCAAAATAGAGGCTCGAGCCGCGAAAATAAAATCACGGCGCGTAAGCACCGTAATGAAGCTTAACACGTTGAGGTTTCAAAGTCAGGTTTGAACCAAGATACTTGAACCCAGTTCAGTTGCTCGAGGTGTGAATATTCGGAGGCTCGAGTGCAGAGCATCTATGTAGGGTGCGCCCTGCGCACCGTCGAGTACGTGGTAGTGGTGCGCGAGGCGCACCCTACAAAAAAAACCTCCCGTTATCAAGGAGGTTTCTTGGTGTGGTTGAAACTTAGACGCTGGCAGTTGCCGAAGCGACAGGTGCGACTGTTGCGGGCACGGCTTTGTTCAGCATGTTGCGGTACTTGTCGCCGCGCATGTCAGCGCCGACCATAACTTCACTGACTTCGCCATCTTTGAAGACAATCACGGTTGGGATGCTCATGACACGAAATTTCATGGCGGTTTGTTGGTTGTCGTCAACGTTGATCTTGGCGATTTTGGCTTTGCCGGCGTATTCGTCCGCCAGACCTTCGATCACGGGAGCGACCATACGACATGGTCCGCACCAGGGAGCCCAGAAATCTACCAGGGTTACGCCTTGGCTGATTGATTCGTTAAAGTTTGCATCGGTTAATTCAATGTATTTACCCATCTCAGTTTCCTCCTGCGCGTCGGTTCTCGAGCGCGAACATTCAGAATAGTACACCCACACCCAACCAAAAGTGCGTACTGAAAATGACATTGTTAAAGATTTTCATCCACTGAGCCTTGTCACAAGTTTGGCATTGATTTGGCATTGAGTGAAATTCCCAAATACGCTAGACTGGGCATCTCGAGGTGAAGTGAATGGTTATTTTCAGGATTGTGGTTTTTGTGATTGCTTCCATTATCGCTTGCGTCATGCTGCCGCTTTTGGCGGTGCAGTATCCGATTGTTTTCCTGATCGTGATTGCGGTTGGCGTGTTCTTGTTCTCACGGTCATTCTCGAGCCGTAAACAACACCAATGAGCGCCACTTCAATCTGGACGCCTGGGAATGGTGAAGTGCAAATCAGTGCCGCGCAAATCCAAACTCGGATTCTCGAGTTGGGCGCGAGTATCACCAAAGATTACGCGGGTAAAAAACCACATTTGGTCTGCGTTTTGAACGGCGCGTATCATTTTATGTCCGACCTGACCCGATCCATCGAATTGCCGTTGACCATCGATTTTCTGGCGGTCTCGAGTTACGGCACGCAAACCAAAACCTCGGGCGAAGTGAAATTGGTTAAGGATTTAAGCTTGCCGCTTCACGACATGGACGTGATTCTGGTCGAGGACATTGTGGACACGGGCTTAACCATGAATTATTTGCTCGGGTATTTGGGCGGGCGCGGTCCTGCCAGCCTGAAAGTTGCGGCGCTCTTGTCCAAACCCGCCAGGCGCAAGGTCGAAGTGCCCGTCGATTATCTGGGCTTCACGATTCCAGACGCTTATGTCTACGGTTACGGTTTAGACCGTGCGCATCTTGACCGCAACATCCCGTTTATCTCGAGCATCAAATCTGATTGAGCTGGGTTTTTGGACATTCAACCAATAACGCACAGGCTTCCTCTCGCTTGAGCCTGATAAAAGACCAGGTGCTGAAGGTGATCGTAAGGTACAGTGTTCTCGCTTGAGCACGTCTATAATCACCTATGAACCCGTCTCGAGCTTTAAAGTTGCTTCCGTTGTTGCTGGGTTTTGCCTCCTGCGCTTGGATTGGTGAGCCCAAAACCCTGAATGAAACTCGAGTTTTGGATTTGAACGGCATCAGCAAACTGGAAGTGCTTGGTATTGCAGGGAATTTTAGTGTCACCCGTGGCAATGCTGCGGGTTTGTTGATTCGCGGCGTGGGTCGTGTGGCTGTCACCTCAATACGTGATGGTTCGACCTTTCGTATCGCCAGTAGCGGTGATACCAACTGTTACCCGTGTACAGTGGACATTGACATTGTAGTTCCAGAGCCGCTCGAGTTGGTATTAAAAGCCAGCAACGGCAATGTTAATGTAACGAACGCGGCAACCAGTGCGACCCTCGAGTCTGGCAATGGCAAAATCAGTGTGGACGGCGTGAACGATTTGAACGCCAAAACCTCGAATGGCGAAATTTATGCCACCAATCTGAAAGGACAAGTTGTGCTCTCGAGCAACAACGGCAAAATTACGCTCGAGAAAGCGCTTTTGCCTCTCGCCTCACAAAATTCGATTCGCACCAGCAACGGTGACATACGCTTGAATACGGTCAGCACCGAAGGCGGATTTGTCATTTCTGGCAACACCGGCACGCCAGCCTTTCAATTGCCCGGTTTTGACCTGAAAACCGCAACCAACACCTTCACCGCCACCCGAGCAGGTCAGAACCCAACCACACTGACCCTCGAGACGGGCAACGGCAGCATTCAGGTCAACCCCTAACTATGATTCGGCGCATTGGTTCGTTGCTCAGAAGCCTGATTCAATTGATTCATCTTTGGACGACTTTTCTGGTCGGAATTTTTCTGCTGATCGTGGTGCTTTCAGGCACATTGTTGTTGTTTCGTCCAGAACTCGAGCCAGTGTTTTATCCCAGCCTGTACCGTGTCACTTCGGGCGAATCTTTGGGCATCAACGCTGCATACTCTAATTTTTTGAAAGCCTACCCAAACAACAATTACGAACTGCTGCAAATTGAACTTCCCGCCATGACCCACGGTGCATACCGCTTTAAAATCAATGCCCTGTCCGAAGCTCAAAGCGGCGAGGTTTTCGTTGACCCGACCACCGCCAAAATCAATGGTTTCATGGTGGAGGACTCGAGCGTCTTCGCTTGGCTGCTACTGGTTCACAGGCGTTTGCTGATTCCAAACAGTTACCCTGTCAGCGAATCTTATATTGGCTTTACGGTGGTTGGTTTGATTGGTCTGGTATTCGTTTTGATGCTGGTGACGGGTTTAATTTTGTGGTTTCCAAAAATCAATCAATGGCGTCACGCCTTGGCTTTGCGCCGCAAGAATGCGTTCATCTGGAATTACGATGTTCACAAATTGATTGGCATTTTGACGCTCGTGCCTTTGCTGGTCATTGTCAGCATTGCCTTGCCCAAATCATTCTGGAATCAAGCCAACGACGCCCTCGCCAGCATCAATTGGACTAGGGGCAAGCCCGAACAATTTTTTGCCTTCGCCGGCAATGGCACTCCTAAATCTTTGGACGAACTGATTCAAAGCGCCGAGAAGTCCGTACAGGGCGCTCGAGCCGTCAAAATCAAAATTGCCGACCCAAGCCAAATCACGATCAACGCGGGTTACGACCCATCTCGAGGTTCGGGGCGTTACGAGGGCAACGTGACGGTAGCCATAGACCGTTTTACGGGCAAGATTCTGGGGCAGACCGACACCCGCAAATGGTCGCTGGCGGCGCAAGTCGTGGACAGCCCTATGAACATGGCGGTTCACGCTGGAACATGGGGCGGAATCATGACGCGCCTTCTCGAGTTTCTGATTGGACTTGGCACGGTCTACATGGCTTGGACTGGGGTGCGGCAGTGGTGGCTGAAACGGACAAAACGAATAGCGCAACGGAAAAACTCGAGGCTCAAAGTCAGACGCTCAAGGCTTGAAGGCTGACGCTGACCCCACAAAACGCGGCGTTGCCCGTTAAATTATCCATCAACAATTCATCGGTCAAATCGTTGATGCTGACCCCAGCGTTCTGACTGGCAACCTCGAGTTTTACCCCATTTCTGGCATGACCGAATCCGTGCGGGATACTCACCACTCCAGGCATAATGTTTTCGGTGATTTCGGCGGGCAGTTCAACACCCCCAACCCTCGAGATCACCCGCACACTCGAGCCTTCAGTGATACCTTTTTTGCTGGCGTCTGTCGGGTGAATCATTAAGGTGCAACGGTTTTTGCCGCGCACCAAACGCTGGGAATTGTGCATCCAAGAATTGTTGCTTCGCAATTCGCGCCGTCCAATCAAAACCAATTCGGGGCTGGGTTGCTCGAGTTGGTTTCTGGCTCGGGTTAAATCGGCAATCAGTAAGTCTGGCGCGAGTTGCAAGCGCTTGTTTGGCGTCAACAATCGTTCTGGAAGTCTGGCTTCGAGCGTTCCCAAATCCAAACCGTGCGGATTGGATTTTAATTTCGCTAGACTCAGCTTGTACGTCCCAGTGTTCAGTCCAAGCTCGAGCTTTTCAGCAGGGTCACGCGGGGTTTTTAAAATTCCTCCAGGCTCGAGTGTGAGACGATTTCGCAACTCCTCGAAAATTTCCCAATCGTATTTCGCGCCCTCGGTTTTGGGCAGTGTCGGTTCGGAATATTTGGCGTGGTTTGACACCGCCAAATGATGAAAGATCAAATCGTAATGCGCCGTCTCGAGTCCAGTTGCTGGCGGCAAAATAATGTTCGCATGGCAGGTGGTTTCGTTGATGTAAATGTCAATCGCCACAAAAAACTCGAGATTTTGCAGCGCATTCTCGAGTTGCCCCCCGTTCGGAGTGGACAGCACAGGATTGCCCGAATTTGTGATGAACGCCCTAATCTGCCCCTCGCCTGGGGTTAGCATTTCTTCGGCGAGCGCCGCCACAGGAAACTCGCCGTCAAATTCTGGCAGACCCCGCACCCTGGATTGAGCGCGGTTAAAAATATTTTCTTGGGTTTTTGCCCGAATCAAATCAATGGCGGGTGTGGTCAGCATTGCGCCGCCAGCCCGATCAAAATTGCCCGTCACGATATTCAACGCCGAAACAAGCCACTGACTCGAGCCTCCAAACGCTTGGGTGCTCAGACCAATTCGTCCATATGCCACGGCTGAGGGCGCATTCGCAAAATCTCGAGCCAACCCACGAATCGCATCGCCAGTCCAGCCGATGCGAGCGCTGACCCGTTCAGGCGTGAACTCGCGCACAGCTTCACGCAAAACCTCTAAACCATCTGTGAAATCTGCCAGTTGCTCGAGCTTTACCAAATTTTCCGCAAAAATCACCTCGAGCATCGCCAGCAGCAAAAACACATCCGTTCCAGGACGAATAAAATGATGCTCGTTGGCGACACTGGCGGTTTCGTTGCGGCGCGGATCAACCAGCACGATCTTGCCGCCACGCTTTTTGATGTTCTCGAGCCGTCGCTTGACGCCCGCCGCCGTCATCAGGCTACCGTTAGACGCCAATGGGTTCGCACCCAAAATCAGCATAAATTGCGTGCGGTCAATGTCAGGAATTGGAATGAGCAACGGATGCCCGAGCATTTGCCAAGCCGCGAAATGATGCGGCAACTGATCGGCGCTGGTAGCCGAAAACTTGTTGCTCGAGCCTAACGCCTTAAAAAACCCGCTCGAGGTCAACACCGTTCCAGAATTGTGAACGCTCGGATTGCCCTGATAGACGCCCACCGCGTCCTTGCCGTATTTGGCTTGAACAGTTTTTAAACTCCAGATCACCTCATCAAAAGCCTCATCCCAACCGATTTGCTGCCAGCCGTTGTCGGTGCGACGCACAGGAAATTTTAGACGGTTTGGGTCGTTGTACACATCCTCGAGCGCCGTCGCTTTCGGACAGATATGCCCTTTTGAGAACGCATCAAGTTCATCCCCCCGAATCGAAACAATCTTGTCCCCCTCGAGTTTGATTTCCAGCCCACACATCGCCTCGCACAAATTGCAAGTCCGATACGCTGTTCGCACGCCTGAAAGTTCAGTTTTCATCTTGAAACCAGTCTACGCCCTAAGCTCGAGTTTGGGTTTTCCAAGGTGGAAGCGTACAATTGCGCCGTGAAAGAAGATACTGCCCCAAAAACCTTTAGGTACTTTGATCTGATCCTCGCGGCGTTTGCCGTGATTCTGGTCGTCTCCAACATTGCCAGCACCAAACTTGCCACCGCCACCCTCGGCACTTGGAAACCCGTGTTCGACGGCGGCACGTTCCTCTTCCCGCTGACTTACATTTTCGGCGATGTCCTGACCGAAGTCTACGGTTACGCTCGAGCCAAACGCGTGATCTGGTTTGCAATGGGCGCAAATCTTGCCTCGAGCCTTATTTTTGCACTGATTGGACTGCTGCCCACAGACCCCACAAGCCCCACCAAAGGCGCGTTCGAGACGGTGTTGGGGTTCTTCCCCCAGATTGTCTTTGCTAGCCTCGCAGCGTTCTTTGTGGGCGAATTTTTGAACGCGTTTGTGCTGGCAAAACTCAAAGTCATGACGGGCGGTAAATTCTTGTGGGTGCGCACCATCGGCAGCACCCTGATCGGTGAGGGTGCAGACACCCTGACCTTCTCGTGGCTCGCCTTCGGAATTGGCGCAAACGCAATCCCACAAGATGTTCTGTGGGGCATCATCGGGTTCAATTACCTGTACAAAGTTGCGCTCGAGGTGATTCTGACGCCAATTACTTACGTTGTGGTTGGATTTTTGAAGCGAGCCGAAAATGTTGACGTCTATGACCGCAACACCAACTTCAACCCGTTTGCCTTCCGTGAAAAAGTTTCGACCTAAAACTCGAGTTTCCCGTGCTTTTAAACTCGAACGACCAAAGCGCCACCCTCATCCCCAACCCTTCTCCCGCCGGCGGGAGAAGGGAGTTTTTCTGCTATCTCGAGAAATAAATATTTCGTTTTAACCCTTGTTTGCTTTTGAGAGCGTTGAAAACGGAATATGAAGCTCGAGAAATCTCGTTTTGCAGTAGGGAATTCTCGAGCGAGAAGATTTGAACAAAATTACAGTGTGACTTTTAAACCTGTTCGCGCTGATTGCGCCAAAGCATCCAGCACTTTCATTTGCAAAATCGAATTTTCCATCGGGTACGCCAAGGCTTCTTCACCTCGAGCGGCACGAACAAATTGTTCAACCATCAATTGGTACTTGTCGGCGGCAACGGTTTTCTCGGCAACACCGTTGACCCGAATTTCACCAATGTTATTCTCGGGCAGCACGAACTTATCAATCTCGAGTGTGCCTTTTGTACCGACGATCTCGAGGTGTTGACGACCTGGTTGTCCGAATGAGCATTCCATCACACCGCGCAGACCTTCACCAAACTCGAGAATGCCCGCAAAATGCAAGTCCACGTCTGTGCCAGAGTAATCCCCAACGCCGTAAACGCTGATTGGTTCTCGTCCTGCAAAGTACCGCGTGGCGTTGACGTTGTAACAACCCAAGTCGAGCAATCCGCCGCCGCCCATGCTTTTGACCCAGCGAATGTCGCCAGCGTCGGTCAGAAAGAACGAGAATCCTGTGCGAATCAATTTAATATCGCCCAGCACGCCACTGTCCATGATTTCTTTGGCTCGGGCAACCTGCGGGTGAAAACGCCACATGAAGGCTTCCATCAAGGTTTTGCCCGTGCGTTTGGAAACCTCGAGCATATTCGCCGCTTCAATTGCGTTCATGCCAACAGGTTTCTCGCACAACACATGCTTTCCAGCCTCGAGCGCCTTAATGCTCCACGGTGAATGCCCGTCGTTTGGCAACGGGTTGTAAATCGCATCAATGTCGTCCCGCTCGAGCAATGCCTGATACCCCTCGAGCGCCACGGGAATGCTGTGCTCGGTGGCAAAGGCTTGCGCCCGAGCGCCGTCGCGTGCCGCCACCGCGACCAGTTCGGCGTTACTCGAGTTTTGAATGCCAGGAACGAGTGCTCGAGCGGCGATGCGTGCCGCGCCCAGAATACCGAAACGCATTTTTGCCATGACTCGAGCTTACGACATTTTGGGTGCTCAGGTGAGGGCTGAATCGCTCAATCCGAACTTGTCCAAAGACCCATGGCTTGCCGTAACGCCACAATTTTTCCCATGTGGTACGCGTTGTGAACCGCCAGACCGGGCAAGATATCGCGCATGGTTTCCCCTGGATTCAGCTCGAGGTTCAATTTTTCTGGTGATTTCGTCCACTCGAGCGCCATTTCTATTCCTAACAGAAATTCTTCAACCAAAGCCGTCCATTCCTCAAGTTTTTCTGGAACGTGTTTTGGGTAAAGGTCGTTTTGCTGCCAGGTTTGGTTGTACAAAGCTTCGTCGCGTGTGACCACAATTTTTTGCCAAAGAACCGTGTGCCACAATTCTGCAAAAATCGAATGAGACTGCCCAGACAAAACTGCCGTGACCTGCTCGAGTGTAAGCCCTGAAAGGATTTTCGTGCGCTTGGCGTATTCTCCTTGGAATAAATGTTGCCACTGATTCATGTTCACCTCGGTCAGTTGAGTTTATATGGTTCTCGAGGTGCTTCTAAACCTCGAGCTTCACTAGGGCATCTGATTAGAAACTCGAGTCTGAAATTGATATTCTAGTGGGCGTTGAGGTTTTCATGTCCAAATTAACGGTTGGTATTGTTGGGTTTGAAAAATCGAACCCACGCTTTTTTGATTTTGCCCTCTCGAGAATCGGTGCGGAAAATCAGATCATCATGATTGGTGATAATCCAGATCACGATATTGAAGGCGCAGCGCAATTTGGAATTCCAGGGATTCTTGTGACAGAAGCTCGAGAATGGATTTTGGATGGTGTAACAAAAAGCAGTTTGCTCGAGTTTTTAATTTGAACCCGTCAACTTTTGGGATGTCATTTCGTTTTGTTCGGTTGCATAATACTCACGATTTTAGGAAATCCTGGTGCGAGTACACTCTGCTCGAGTTCGCCAGTCGTATCGTAAAATCGTATTTGTCCTGTTAAATCACAAGTCCAAACCTCAATCGCGCCAGCCTCGAGATAAAGAGCGCGTTTTTGCGAGATTTCTTTTTGCGTGTTGGTTGGCGAAATGACCTCGATGCAGAGTTCTGGAGCGGCGCTAAAAGCATCTTCTTCGAGATGAAGTTTTAAGAAATCTTGTGAAAGCCACGCCACATCTGCCACCTTGATTCCTAAACGTGTTTCGATAGGTGCTTCGGGCATGGTTTGACCATCTTCAATCATATAATTGAGTACGTTTTGAATAACACCTTGAAACAAACCATGCATTGCTTTTGCTGGACTCATGACCACCTGCCCAAATTCGTTGGTTTCGATTTTAAATGGCAAATTGGTGAATATTGGGTTTTCTGTTATTTCGTGCCAAGTCATACCGAAAATTTTAGCTTATTTCTTTTAAAACACCAAGTTTTTAAGCATTGCCTTGAATATGAACGGCTACCTGATTTGTTTTTGAATTTGTAACTCGAGCTTCACTAGGGCATCTGATTAGAAACTCGAGTCTGAAATTGATATTCTGGTGGGCGTTGAGGTTTTCATGTCTAAATTAACGGTTGGTATTGTTGGTGGTTCTGGTTATGCCGGTGGCGAGTTCTTGCGCCTCGCACTTTCACACCCGAATCTCGAGGTCACGCAGGTCACGTCCAGGGCGAATGCGGGCGATCCGGTCACGTTCACGCACCCGAATTTGCGTGGGCGCACGAATTTAAAATACAAAAAACCCGTCGATCTCGAGCCTGTTGATGTGCTGGTGCTCGCCATGCCACATCACGAGGCGATCAAGAATTTTGATCATTACTCGGGTTTGGCTCGTGAGGTCGTGATTGATCTTTCGCATGATTTTAGAATTCGTGACCCGAAACTCTACGAAAAATTTTATGAAGAACCACACCCGCGCCCAGAGCTGCTCGAGACTTTTGTTTACGGCAATCCTGAGATTCACAAAGAAGAATTGAAGGGCGCGACCAGGATTGCTTGCGCGGGTTGCGGTGCGACGGCAACGATTCTTGGTTTGTACCCACTTTACAAAATGGGCGTACCACTTCCAGGTAAGGACGTGTTCACCACTGTTTTAATGGGTTCGAGTGCGGCTGGCGCAGCCTCGAGCGACGCGAGTCATCACCCCGAGCGTTCGGGCAGTTTGCGCGTCTTTAAGCCCACGGGTCACAGGCACACGGCGGAAGTGATTCAGGAAGTGCCTGCAAACGTCAATTTCCACCTGACCGCCATCGCCATCGAACGAATTCGTGGCATTCTGGCAACCTCGAGCGTGATGCTGCCCGATGGTTATTCCGAGCGCGACGTTTGGGGCGCGTACCGCGAGGTTTATGCCGACGCACCGTTTATCCGAATTGTCAAAGTCAAAAAGGGTATTCACCGCAATCCAGACCCAAAAATGCTGGACGGCACAAATTACTGCGATATCGGTTTTGAACTCGATAACGATACTGGGCGCGTGGTCATCATGACCGCCATTGACAATCTGGTGAAAGGTACGGCGGGTCACGCCATTCAAAGCCTGAACATCTCACGCGGCTGGATTGAGACAACCGGACTCGAGTTTGGTGGTTTGCACCCATGATCCGCCGCGTGACTCGACCCTCGAGATTCCAGTCTTGTCGCGTACAATAACCCATGAGTCTCGAGCTTGTAGATACCCCCGCATTGCTGATCGATTTGGATGTGTTTGAACAGAACATCAAGTTGTGTTTTGCCGCGATCAAAGGTAAAAACGTTTCAATTCGTCCGCATCTTAAAACGGGTAAAAGTCCGATCATCGCGCAAAAATTGATCGAAGCTGGCGCGGTTGGTATTTGCGTGGCAAAACTTGGTGAGGCTGAGGTCATGGCGGCGGCTGGGATTGAAGATATTTTGATCACCACCGAACTGGTTGGAGCGCCCAAACTCGAGCGTCTGGTAAAACTTTTAAAAAATCATGTCAGCATTAAACTTGTGGTTGATAATCTCGAGGCGGCAACGGCTTTAAACTCAAAACTTGAGCAAGCTGGGTTGCGGGTTGATGTTTTGCTCGATCTGAACGTCGGTCAGAACCGTTGCGGCGTCATGCCCGAGAAGGCTTTGGGACTGGCGCTCGAAATCAGAAAACTCGAGCATCTAACATTGATTGGCGTGCAAGGTTACGAGGGTCATTTGCAACATGATCGCAGTTTTGAGAATCGCCGGCATTCGTGTCTGGCGGCAATGGAAAAGCTTGGCAAGGTGGCGTTTGAACTCGAGAACAGTGGTTTTGAAATGCGCATTGTGACCACAGGGGGTACGGGAACGTACCCGTTTTGCAGTGAACATCCTCGAGTCACCGAGGTTCAACCCGGGTCGTTTATTTTCATGGATTCAGATTACCTGGCAACGCCTGGTGTGCCGTTTCAATCGGCGTTAACCGTGCTTTCGACGGTGATTAGTGTGATCGAATCTCGAGCGATTGTTGACGCGGGATTCAAATCATTGTCCACCGATTCTGGTTTTGCCATGCCCAAAAATCTTGAGGGTTGGAAGTATTCACCCGCAGGCGACGAACACGGTTTGCTCGAGAAGACTGACCCTGACGCGATTAACCTTAAAATTGGTGATCTGCTCGAGTTGATCCCGAGCCATATCGATACCACGCTCAATCTGCACGACTGGTATCAGCCGCACCGAAACGGAATCCTCGAGCCAGCTTGGAAGATCGAAACCCGAGGTAAGGTTCAATGATTGTTTGGTCAACTTCGGTTTTGTTTTTAAGCTTGGTAACGTACACTGCTTGAAACTCGAGCGTTATGAAAGAGTCCAATTGAGCACTTTGAACCCTAAAATTGATTTGCGACGTGTTCGTGTGGGTTGCGAGCTTGTGTACAACCTGCCCGTCGGTGCGCCTTTAATGTTCGTGCTCGAGGCGCAAAACTGTGGTGTGCAAAGAATTCTCGAGGTTAAGCAATTTTTTAGTCCAACGCTTGAGGCTGGAGCGTTTAAGCGTTACGAAGATCGGCACAACAATTTGATCTGGCGGGTGCTTTCCCCGCAGGGCGAATTCAAAATCATTTACGACGTCATGCTCGAAGTTCCAGCGGGACTTGACCCAGTGCTGATTGATCTTCCCAAAAGCCAGATTCATGATTTGCCCGATTCCGTGATCGAGTACACGTTGCCCAGTCGCTATTGTCCGTCTGATTTGTTTATCACCGAGGCTTGGGATTTGTTCGGTAATATTATCGGAGGCTGGGCGCAAGTTCAGGCGGTCTGCGACTTGCTATTCATGCGCGTGGCATATTCTGCGGGTAGCACTGCCAGCACCACGGCGCTCGAGGCGTACCGATCTGGTCGGGCGGTGTGCAGGGATTTTGCGCACATGGGCATCAGTTTTTGTCGGGCGCTGAACATTCCGGCGCGGTACGTCAGCGGTTACTTGCCCGACATTGGCGTGCCACTGACGCCGCCGATGGATTTTCATGCCTGGTTCGAGGCTTACCTGGACGGTGCTTGGCGAACCTTTGACGCGCGTCACAACGCGCCGCGCACGGGTCGGGTGGTGGTAGCGACTGGGCGCGATGCCGCCGATGTCGCCTTCAGCACCACTTACGGCGCGACCAACTTGGCAACCATTCGGGTTTGGGCAGACGAGGCGACACCCAATGAGCGCCTACCCGACGAGATCGGGCGTGAACTGCGGTGAGTCTACCAACCTTGGAAGCTCGAGTCGCCAATGTCCACTCCGAACCGCTCGATATGGTGCTCGGACCGAATGGCAGTTTCGAGCGCCAAATCGCCCATCAAGTTTCGTTTTTAAATTACAAGGGCATCGATTGGGATTCGGTGGCTCGAGCGAGGATTTTTTCGTTTCAACAGTTTGCTTACGTTTACCCGGGTTTGGTGACCGACCTTTCGCAGCGTTTGATTGTCAAACCCAGGCAAGCTTATGGCGATCAAAAACTGCTTGACTTTAAACTGGGCATCGAACCGATTCCGCTCGAGCAACGCCTGGTCACCGACGCTTTTGGCAATGTGGTGATCGAACTCGAGGTGGCAGCCATCAATAACTGGACGACTTTTGAAGTGATCTTCTGCGTCGAACGTTGCGCCAACATGCCAGCGCCAATCGTGACCGACTCGGAGGCTCGAGGGTTAACCCAAGCCACCATTTTCACGCGGGCAAATTCCAGAATGCTCGAGGTTGCCAGCGCTTTAAGGATGCGTGCCAAAACGCCGCTCGAGCTTGGTGAGCGAATTTGCGATTGGGTGTCGGGTGTCATGACCTACAAAGCGGGTGTGACTGGCGTGGCGACCACCGCCAGTCAGGCGCTCGAGCTTGGCGCTGGTTTGTGCCAGGATTACGCGCATATTGCCTTGGCATTGCTGCGCTCTGCCGGATTGCCCGCCCGTTACGTCAGCGGTCACATGCTCGGCGAGGGTGGCTCTCATGCCTGGCTCGAGGTGATTATTCCAAACCAACACGGTAAACTCGAGGCAATCGGTTTTGACCCGACCAATGCCCGTCGTCCGAATTTGGGGTACACGGTGGTTGCAGTTGGACGCGATTATTCCGACGTGCCGCCGACCACAGGCAGTTACATTGGCGACCATGCCGGCGAATTGCATTTTGAAAAACGTGCCGGACTGGTCGAACTCGAGTTTAATGACGCATCTGTGTTGCAAAGTTTATAACTCGAGTTCGATCACCTGACCATTCGCCACGTCTCGAGTGCCAGTCACGCTCCAAATCGCCATTTCATGACAGACCACGATCACATGCTCGAGCTTGAGATAGCGCTTAAGAGCGTTTGAAACTCGGGTTTTGAGATGCTCCAAAGTTTCCCAGCGCCGAGTTTCGCCAACTGGGTAAATACCGTGGCAGCGTTCAAAATCGTCTGCCAGACCAAAAATCTCGAGCTGCGAACTGTAAACGCCCGTGGTGTCTGGCATCCATTCGTGCAGGTCGTATTCGACTTCAATTTTGGTTTGCAAATTTCGGCTTAAAATCGCGGCGCTTTGCAAAGCCCTGGTGTACGGACTTGAGAGGATCAGACTGGCTTTGGTCAGGCGCTCTTCCTTGGCGGTGTTCTCAAGTTGGTCTTTCCCGAGCTTAGTCAGTTTGGTGAAATCGGTGCGGAAGCCGGTTAAGCCTCTGGCGTAACAATCGTCCCAGTCTGCTTTGCCGTGCCGAATCAAGTAAAAAGTGGTCACTCTTTGAAATTCCTTTGCAAAACGATACCGCACTCTTGGTGCTCAAGGATGGTTTTTCATCAATATCAAAGTCATTTGAACTATTATGAAGGCATGTCTGTGACCGTAAATCCACAACTTGAGGATTTTATCCAAACGCAAGTGCGTTCTGGGCGTTTCCATAATCCAAGTGAAGTGATTCAGGCGGGACTTGAAGCCCTCCAACGCGAACTTGAGCTTGCGGCAGCCTTTGACTTACAACTCGAGCAGGGTTTTGAAGATTTTGAGGCGGGACGTTTTCAAAGCTTTGATTCTGTTGCCCAAGTGCGTTCCGAAGTCGAATCAAGGGTTCAAGCTCGAGCTTTAAAACCCAAGCAATGAAATATCCATACGAATTTTCTGAGGCTGCACTCGAGGACTTGGCAGACGTTTGGACTTATTTCGTTTCTATTTCAGGCGATAAAGTTGCACAAAAACATGTTGATATGATTTTTGCTCGGGTTGAGGAAATGTCAATTTTTCCAGAATCTGGGGTACTCCATCAAGGCAAACGGCGTGATGTCCGTCGTTGGTTGGCTGGAATTCATATTGTTTTTTATATTTTTGACGGCGAAATCATTCGCGTTCAACGGGTTTTGAATGCCCGTCGTGGTGATCTCGAAACTGAAATTTAGATTATTCTGCCCTGAGCACCAATGTTTTCAAATACAAACTTTCAGGCACTTGCAACATCCACGGATGATCGAGCGGCTGGTAGGTCACATCCAGCACCTCGAGCCTGCGCCCTGCATCGCCTGCGGCAAAACGGCAGGCTTCAATCAGATCGTCAACTTTTATATGATAGGCGCAAGTCGAAACCATCACAATGCCGTTCGGCTCGAGCATCCTGAGCACATTTTTGGTGGCGATGGTGAAAATCCGTTTGGCGGCAACCACCTCATCTTTGCGTTTGGCGAGGGTTGGTGGGTCAATGATCGCGTGGGTGAATTTGCGGTTTTCTTTGAGTAACTGATCGAGCACCTCGAGCGCATCGCCCAACCTCGAGCTTATTTTTTTGTCTAAATTATTGACCCTAGCGACTTTCTCGAGGGCTTGAAGCGCGATGGGGTCTTTGTCCACGGCGAACGCGGTTGCACCTTTGGCGGCGGCATGAAGGCTAAAACCGCCAGTGTAAGAATAAACATCAAGTAACTTGCTCGAGGAATCCACCAAACTTGCCATTAAGCGGCGATTGTCGCGCTGGTCGAGGTAAAAACCAGTTTTTTGTCCACCAACGGGCGAGAAACTGAAATTAATGCCGTCCTCGAGAAAAGTAACCGTTTCGGGAACGTCACCCCACAGAATGCCAGTCCGATTCTCGAGTCCCTCTTTTTGGCGCTCACTTGTGTCAGACCGCTCGAAGGCACTGCCGGCTTTGGTCTCGAGTTTGAAAGCTTCAAAGATCAAATCTTTGTGGCGCTCCGTACCCGCGTTGCGCAACTGAATGCTTAGAACATCACCGAACAAATCGGCGATTACACCTGGCAGCCCATCAGATTCGGCATTGACAATCCGCACGGCGTTTGTATTGGTCAGCTTGCTGCGTTTGGCAATGGCAATCCGAATTTTTTGGCGGTAAAACTCGAGGTTGATGGCTTCGCGTTTGAAACTTAATATTCTCGCCGGAATCGAACTGCGGGCATTGACGTAACCCAGTGCCATAAATGCACCGTTGGCGGCTTTGATCTCGAGCACCTCGCCAGGTTCAAAGTTGCCCTCCACGCTTTCGACGTCATCTTTAAAAACCCAAGGGTGAAAATTCTCGAGACGGCGTTCACGGTTGGGTTTGAGGGTCAGGCTTGGCACGGGCAGCATCGTACCCGATTTGGCTTGGTTCGGGATTTCCTCGAGTTTGTATGGTTGGTTGCAATCTTCTGACTTCTCTCAAGTTTCCTTCATTTCTGTGACTGTAAGAATTGCGTGAGACATGATGGAGTAAAAATATAGTTAGAATGCAAACCTTGAGCGCCGAAAACACCAACGCGATCTGGAATGTCAACGGTACGGAGTTGCCCGATTCTGTCATGGATTCTGCCGTGGCAGGTTTTGTGCTCCGCAACCTGCACCAGAAAGACCTCGAGACGTATCAGCACTCCGAACGGGTATCCAAGTACGCGCTGGTGATTGGGCGGGCTTTGGGTTTACTGCAAGAAGAACTCGAGCGTTTGCGCTTGGCGGGATTGCTACACGACATTGGCAAGATTGCAGTTAACATGGCAATTTTGTCCAAACCAAAAAAACTCGAGCATCACGAAATGGCAACGGTTCGCAACCACACCGAATTGGGACAAGAATTTTTGCTCTCCGTGCCAGGACTCGAGCGTTACGCCCAAGTGGCTCGTTCGCACCATGAACGCTGGGATGGAACGGGTTATCCCGATGGGCTGCGCGATCAAGACATTTCACTTTCGGCACGGATCGTTGCCCTTGCGGATGCCTTTGATGTCATGACCCAAGGACGCGTGTACAGCAAACGTAAATCTTCACTCGAGATTGCCAATGCCTTGATTGCCGAGCGCGGACGCCATTTTGACCCTCGTGTTGTTGATGCGCTGCTCGAGGTTTGGCGCGAGGGTCTGATTCCTGGTGTTGAACCGTTGCGCTCGAGCGTTGAGGGTTAAGAACTCGCGGTTCAGCCATTTTGCAGATTCGTGCTTGATTGCCGAACGGTAAACTCGAGGTATGAATCAAAATATTTCTGAGTTGATTGCTCAGGCAGCGCAGTTTGCCCGTCCAATCAAAACCTCAATACATTGCGAGGCTGGCGGGGTCGCGGCTTTGATTGTGGCAGAGTCGGGCAAGCACTACACTGGCGTTTGCGTGGATTTTGCTTGCAGTATGGGGTTTTGCGCCGAACACGCGGCGGTTGCGGACATGCTCAAGTATCACGAGTCACGCATTTTGTATGTGGTGGCGGTCTTGTGGAACGGCGAGGTGATACCGCCATGCGGGCGTTGCCGCGAGATGATGTGGCAATTGAACGCAGCCAACCGCGATGCACTGGTCATTTTGGGCAAAGATTTGGTTAAACCCCTACACGAATTGCTGCCACACCCGTGGATTTAAGGGCTAACCGCAGGTAAGGATCATTTTGTAGCTCGAGGGACTGTAAAAACCCCTATTGAACGTGTTAAATTTGTTACCATGCAGCCTTTTGTTGTAAACTCCCTCGTGAAAGTTCGCACTAGCTCGAGTTTGCCCCTCGAGCATGGAAGGAAAGCATGAACGAATTTCTCAAGGTCTTTATTATGTTTCTCGTCGCTGGCGGTATTGGCGTGCTTGCCCTGATCGTTGGCGCGGTCTTGGGTCCCAAAAAGCCCAGCCGCACCAAACTGATGGCATACGAAAGCGGCAACGATCCCATCGGCACTGCCAGAGAACGCTTTCCCGTCCACTTTTACCTGGTCGCCATGCTGTTCATCATCTTTGACATCGAAACCGCGTTCTTTTACCCGCTCGCCGTCAGTTTTAATAAACTCGGCGTTTTTGCCTTCTGGGAGGCATTGGCTTTTGTCGTGCTCGTCGCTGTTGGCTACTTTTATATCCTGAAAAAAGGCGTCCTCGAGTGGAAATAAATTCGGCACTTTAAAAGTATTTTGCTCAAAACAAAAGAATCTGCGTTCACCGAGGGCGCAGCAAACAGCGTCCCTACGCATAAATTACAGGAGAAATCACAATGCCCAGCCTTGCAGACTTATTTGAAAAAGACGTTCAAGAACTCGAAAACGAAGGCATTCTGTTCTCGAGCCTCGAAAAACTTGTGGCATGGGGGCGCAGCAACTCCGTGTGGCCCATGACCTTCGGACTGGCTTGCTGCGCCATTGAGATGATGGCGAGCACAGACGCCCGCAATGACCTTGCCAGGTTTGGATCTGAGGTTTTTCGTGCCAGCCCGCGCCAAGCCGATGTCTTAATTGTCGCGGGGCGTCTCAGCAAAAAAATGGCTCCAGTCATGCGCCGCGTCTACGACCAAATGCCAGACCCGAAATGGGTCATCAGCATGGGTGCTTGCGCCTCGAGCGGTGGGATGTTCAACAATTACGCGATAGTGCAAAACGTGGACAGCGTTGTGCCCGTGGACATTTTCGTACCAGGTTGCCCGCCGCGCCCGGAAGGTCTGATTTATGGCGTGATGCAACTGCAAAAGAAAATTCGTGGCGAAGCTTTCGGCGACGAAGGCATCCCACTGCCAATGGTGGAAGCGTGGACACGATGAGCCTGACCAAAGCCTTAGAACTTGCCACCGAACGCGGTTACGAAGTTATCTCGAGCGCCCACACACCATTCAAAACCGTCAATGCTGCTCGAGAGACGTTCAAAGCGTTTTTGTTTGAATGCAAAGCCGCAGGTTTCAAAATGCTGGCTGATCTGACTGGCGTTGATTACCTCGAGTTCACCACGTTCATGCCTGAACGCTTTGCCGTGATTTACAACCTGCTCGAGCCAGTCACGGGCGAACGTTTGCTGGTGCGCGTGTTCGTTCCCGACGGTGAAAAAGTTCCATCCGTGACCGACTTGTGGGGCACAGCCGATTGGCACGAACGCGAAACTTTTGATTTGTTCGGACTCGAGTTTGAAGGACACCCAGACCTGCGTAAAATTCTGACCCCAGAAGACCTGGACGGACACCCACTGCGCAAAGACTTCCCGCTCGGTGAAACCCCGACGCTCTTCCGAGAAGGGCGCTTTATTGACCCTGCCGCCTTTCGTGCAGGTTTAACAGGTAAGGACGGCGGTCTGTCAGGTTATCGCGGCGGCGCTCGGATTGACTCGAGTCTCATACCCAAACTGCCCACCGAAGCCAACAAAGAATCCAGGGGACTGGGAGGAGAGAAATGACCAAGCCCGCCGAAAAACCCAAGAAAACCAAAGCTGCGCCTCCAGTCAAACTCGAGACTCGAACCGAAGTTGTGATTCCTCAAGAACGCTCGAGTTTGGTCGGCGGCAGTGGTTTGTTGCACACTGAAACCATGAGCCTGAACGTTGGACCGCAACACCCCAGCACCCACGGCGTGCTTCGCGTGGTCGTAGATATGGAAGGCGAAAACGTCAAGAAAGTCGTGCCGCACATTGGGTACTTGCACACTGGCTTTGAAAAAACGATGGAGAACCGCACGTACAGCCAGAATTTTACTTTTGCCCCGCGCATGGATTATTTGCACGGACTTGGCTACGAACTGGCTTACGCCCTGCCCGTCGAACAACTGACCGAAGCCGTCGTTCCCGAACGCGCCATGCACATCCGCATCATGATGGTCGAACTCAACCGAATCTCAAGCCACCTGGTTTTCCTGGGCACAGGAATGCTCGATTTGGGTGCACTGACGCCGTTCTTTTACACCTTCCGCGAACGCGAAGCGATTCTTGACCTGCTCGAGATGGTCGGCGGGCAACGCTTGCACCAAAGTTACTTCCGCGTGGGAGGCGTAGACCGCGACCTGCCAGACGGCTTTGAGGCAGCTTGCAAAACATTCTTGGACGGGTTTGATGCCAAAGTGGACGAATACCAAAATCTTTTCCAAGGCAACCCAATCTTTCTCGAGCGCACCAAAAATGTTGGCGTCTTAACCCAAGAAATGGCGCTCGACCTTGGGGTTACAGGACCGAACCTTCGCGCCAGCGGTGTCAAACTCGATCACCGTAAAACCACGCCCTACGCGGGTTACGACCAATACGATTTCAACGTGCCAGTTGGTGCAAACGGCGATTGCTTTGACCGTTTCGTGGTGCGCGTCCAAGAAATGCGCGAAAGCGCCAAAATTTGCCGTCAAGCGCTGGCTAAACTCAAACCAGGTCCAATTCAAGACCCCAACCGCAAAATCAGCCTGCCACCACGCTCTGAACTCGAGACGAGCATGGAAGCCGTGATTCACCACTTCAAACTGGTCACCGAAGGCTATCACCCCGCCAAAGGCGAAGCTTACGTCCCCACCGAATCCGCTCGAGGTGAACTGGGCTGTTACATCATTAGTGACGGTGGTTCAATGCCGTACCGCATTCACTTCCGCGCCCCAAGTTTTGTGAATTTGCAGGTGCTCTCGAGAATCGGGATTGGTGGATTGTTCGCAGATTTGATTACCGTCATTGCCAGCCTTGACCCTGTAATGGGCGACGTAGATCGTTAATAATCTACAACAAATCTCGAGAATTCTTGCATGAACTAGGTGGTGATGAAATGACCCAAATTCAATCTTCAACACAACCAAATCGACCTTACAAGCGTTTATACACGCTCGAGGAATTCTTTGCGATGGGCGAAGCAGGACTTTTTAAAAATCAACGGGTTGAACTGATGAACGGGGATGTTATTGTTTTGCCACCACAAGGAAAGTTGCACTCGCAGGCGGTCAGACGCTTAAACGAATACCTTGTACTCAATTTTTACGCAAAAGCTTTCGTGTCAACCCAATGCCCATTGATTCTGGACGGGGTGGGTAAAATTTACGTCGAACCTGACTTGGCATTGCTACGACTTCCCAAAGAGCAATATGACATTAAACTTGTTGAACCAAGTGATGTTCATCTGGTGATTGAAATCAGCGATTCAACCCTGACCTATGACCAAACCGAAAAACTCGAGCTTTACGCCAAAAATGGCGTACCAGAATATTGGATTTTAAATGTTGCAGCTAAAAAACTCGAGATCTACCGCAAGCCAAATGCTAATACCTACCTCGAAAAACTTGAACTGAGCGAAGGTCAGACCGTAACACCGCTCGAGTTTCCAGACGTTCAGATCAGGTGGTGGTGAATGTGATTGAAGTTAAAAATTCTAATTCAGATAATTTTTTTAGAGAAATCTATACCAACAAGCTTTTATGGTTTTCTTTACAGGTATTTTTAGGTGCGATTCCCGCTATCTATTTAATACAAGACCCAACTCAGTTCGTAAAGATTGCAATTGCGAGTGTTACATCAAACCCCATTAATTTTCAAACATTAGGGAATGTTTTTGATGCAATTGTATTTATCCTTCGAGCGGTAACATTTTCGATGCTGATTTTCTTTTTTTTGATCCCAAAAAGTCTGTATACATCACGAGATCAAATTTTTGGAGCTACGCTTTTATTACTTATTCCACACTCATGGACGGTCTCTAATCCGATCTTTCTTCATCCATTTCAAAATTCTGTCCTAAATTTCTTACTTTATGCTTCGCCCTGCATAATTGTCGGATTTAATCTACACAAATCTAAAACAGAAAAGATATTGGAGGTTAGTCCGTGAATTTTTTTGCCAATAAACAAAATATGGTTTCAGACATTCTCTCGAGATATCCCACAGACCGTAAACGCAGCGCGGTCATGCCGCTCTTGCGTGAAGTGCAAAACGCGGAAGGTTACGTCTCCGATGAACGCATCGCAGAAATCGCGGCAATCATCGAAAGCACAGCAACCGAAGTCAAAAGCGTCATGAGTTTTTACAGCACCTACTCGAGCATCCCCACAGGCAAATACCACCTTCAAGTTTGCATGACGCTCTCATGCGCTCTGGCAGGCAGTGACCAACTCTGGGATTACCTGCAAGACAAACTCGAGATTAGCCAGGGTGAAGTGACCAGTGACGGTTTGTTTAGCTTGCAACGCGTCGAATGCCTTGGTTCGTGCGGCACAGCACCGTTAATGCAAATCTCCGGCGCAGGTTATGCAGAATGCCTGACCAAAAAACGCACGAACGCACTGCTCGAGGAACTGAAACGACGCGGCGACGGTAGCATTCCAGCGAACGACACGCCAACACCCGTTTTCGTGAAGCACATCGATGGTCGTGTGGTGCAAGTTACCAGCGACGGACAAGTTATAGGAGGCAACGCATGACCGCCATTCTCGAGAATACCGCGTCCGAAAAACCCAAGAGCATCACCAGTGGACTCGACCCACGTTTCAAGCCGCGCCTATACGAACATGTCGGCGTGCCAAACTCGTGGACGCTCGAGTACGCCCTGAAAAACGGGGCTTACGAGGGGGCGAAAAAAGCGCTGGCATTGACTCCAGAGCAAGTTCAAGATGAAATCAAGAAATCTGGAATGCGTGGTCGTGGTGGGGCAGGTTTTCCGATGGGTGTCAAATGGTCGTTCATGCCCAAGGACGGCGCAAAACCAAATTACCTCGTGTGTAACGCTGACGAATCCGAACCAGGCACGTACAAAGACCGTTACCTGATGGAACACGACCCGCATCAACTGGTTGAGGGAATGCTGGTCGGAATGCACGCCATGCGTGCCAACGTTGGTTACATTTACATTCGTGGCGAGTACATTCTGGCAACCGAACGCCTCGAGAAGGCGATTGATGAGGCTCGAGTTGCAGGCATTTTGGGCGAGAACGCGCTGGGTTTTGGGAAATCCATGCAAGTTTTTGTTCACCGTGGCGCTGGGGCGTACATTTGCGGTGAAGAAACTGCCCTCATGAACTCGCTCGAGGGACTGCGAGCCAACCCAAGACTGAAACCACCGTTTCCAGCCCAAGCGGGAATTTTTGGAATGCCAACGACGGTCAACAACGTCATCAGTATTGCCTCGGGCGCATTGATTATGCGGCATGGCGCGGACTGGTTCGCCAGCATGGGAACAGAAAAGAGTAAGGGCAATTTCTTGTTTCACATTTCAGGACCAATCAAACGTCCAGGCGTGTATGAACTGCCACTTGGCACGACCTACCGCGAAATTATTTACACCTGGGGCGGCGGACCCACCGAAGACATCAAAGCCTTCAACCCAGGCGGTTCGAGTACCCCAATGCTGCCATTCACCGACGAAATTTTGGACATGCAAGCCGATTACGAAAATTGCGCCGCCAAAGGCACGTTCCTGGGTACGGGCGGGATTATTTTGATCCCAAAAAATTGCGATATCGTCAACATGATGTACAACTACGTGCGGTTTTACGCCCACGAATCCTGCGGCAAATGCACCCCCTGCCGCGAGGGGATTGGCACGTGGATGGTGCGCTTGATGCAAAAACTGATTTCGGGACGGGGCGACCCGAACGATGTCAAGATTCTCGAGGATTTGTTCGGGAATATTAAAGGCAAAGCGTTTTGTTTGCTGGCAGATTCGTGCATCATGCCCGTGCAAAGTGCGTACAACCTGTTTAAAGAAGAATTTGAGTACATTGCACAACACGGTAAACCCATGTTTGAAGGCTACAAAAACCGTTGGTTGGAAGAATAAAGACTCGAGAAGTGATGTGATGAGGTTGAACAGACTTTTGTGGGCGAGAATAAACAACTCCGCAATCGCATTCGAGGGTTGAGTATTCCCCTCCAAGAACATCTTGAGAAAATAGCTTTAGAACGTAGCAAACCCAATCCAGACGAAGGCTTAATCAATCATTGGGGCAAGGAGGTACGGACATGGCAACAAGAAATTCAACGACTCGAGGAACGCCTGAAACGCAAACGCTAGAGAATCCTGTCATGCCATACCACTTTAAAGGCAGCAACGTTTTATGGGACGAACTCGCCGAAGAAGCCCAGCATTACCTCGAGTTAATCCAAGCATTAAAGCAACTGCCACAAAATCATGCAGATCGGGAAGTGCTCGAGGTGGAGTTGTACGGGTCAATAGCGCATCTCGAGGTTCATGCTCGAGAAATGAATGAAACGATTCAGGTTGAATTAGAGAATAAAGAATAAAGCTTGAGCGAAAAGAGGTGAATTATGTCAATCACAATTGAAATCGAAAAGAATAATCTTGGCGCAATCAGCTTGCCACTGACAGCACTTGATAGTTCTGAAACTCGAGAATTCAAAATTAAAGTTGTTGGTGACGAACTGATTATTTACCCTGCACATCTCAAATTTTATGAAGTCGCCACACCACAACAACGCGCCAATTTGTTGCTCGAGCGTTTATCTCACGAGAAACCTGATCCAAATGCGCCACAAATCCCAGATGAAGCTTTCCGCCGCGAGAATATTTACGAGTAGGGTGCGCCCCGCGCACCGCCATACAAAGCAACCCAAATTCAAATAAAATGACAAACACCCCATGCCAAACTACCACCGCGCTCGAGAAGCAACCACGTACTTTTTTACCGTGGTCACCGAAAACCGCGCCAAAATCCTCCTCGAACCTCACGCCAGAGATGCCCTGCGAAACGCGATGCTCGAGTGTCAAAACAGCTACCCATTCACAACCCAAGCCATCGCGTTACTACCAGATCACATTCACACCATCTGGACTTTACCCAACACTGACACCGATTACTCGAGACGCTGGAGTTTCATCAAACGCCGCTTCACGCAAATGTACTTGGAATCAGGCGGACTCGAGCAAGACATCCGCAAATCCAAACAAAAACGCCGAGAACGCGGCATCTGGCAACGCCGATTCTGGGAACACCAAATCAAAAACGACCTCGAGTTTGAACGCTACACCGATTACATCCACTTCAACCCCGTCAAACACGGACTTGCACGCTGCTCGAGCGAATATCCACACACTACCTTCCACCAATTCGTTCAACGCAGTATTTATCCCAACAACTGGGGTTGTCTTGAGCATCCACCCGCCCTTCCCGAAACGCTCGAGACTGGCGAGTAGGGTGCGCCTTGCGCACCGATTTACGCAGGATGGGTGTGGTGCGCGGGGCGCACCCTACAAACTCGAGGTGTTTAAATTTAATTTTGAATTTTGGGGAGAAGTATTATGAACAAGGCAACTCAAGGTCTGAGAAAATTCAGTTTATTTTTCTTGCTTTTCATAACCGATTTTGTTTTAGCACAAACTGGTTCTTATACACAAGGTATTAATCTTCCTAAAACAAATTTTTGTAAAACTAATGGTTGTAAATTGATAAAACGAGTAAGCGTTCCTCCTAATTTTAGCGAAACATACAGCATAAAAAAGTTAGGAAATCTTTACGAACTCGAGTTTTTATGGCTCAACGATAAAAGTGGTTGGAGTTTTAGTCGTCATAAACTAAGCAAACCTAGTTCGGCATTTGTCGCAAATGTTAAGTCTTTTTTGAAAGATGCTGTTGGACTAGATGCGTCTAAAAAGTTCTCAACGAGTAGATGTAAAACTTTTGATCAATTTCTTAAGATTTATACTGAAACGGGAATAAGTGTACCAGATCAGGGTTTAACAGTGGATTCTGATGGCTATACTATCCGAATTAGTTGTCTTCTGTTGCCTTTAACAAATAAAATCTCTTCTTCTGAGCGATATAAATATCCGATGGTTACAATATCTATAAGTTCTATCTAGGAGTCTTCATGCCAAAAGTAATTGTAAATGATATCGCAGTCGAAGTCGCCAATGGCACATCCGCTTTGGATGCGCTCTTCCATGCGGGGTTTGATGTCCCGTACTTCTGCTCGAACGAATACCTCTCACCCGTGGGTGCGTGCCGCATGTGCTTGGTCGAAGCAGGCAGCCCTCGCAAAAACCCCGATGGTTCTTGGATCATGGATGATGCAACAGGTCAACCCAAACTGTTCTTCTTCCCTGGAACGGTTGCCAGTTGCACCCTGGCAATTTCTGAAGGCATGGTGATTAAAACCACTTCCGCCCCTGCGGTCAAAGCCCAGGCGGGCATGATGGAGTTCACACTCATCAACCACCCGCTCGATTGCCCAACTTGCGACAAGGGCGGCGCGTGCGAGTTGCAAGACCGTGCTTACGAGTATGGTTACGGCGAGGCGCGTTTCGAGTTCACCCGTCGTCATGCCGACAAGCACCATGCGTTGTCGGATTTTATTGTGCTGGATAAGGAACGCTGCATTCATTGCAAACGTTGCGTGCGTTATTTCGAGGAAATTCCTGGCGAGGAAAAACTGGATTTCATTGAACGCGGCGGTCACACGTACATTGACAGCATGGAATCTGAGGATTTGGCAGGTCGTAACCTCGGGAATTTTAGTGGCAACATTGGCGATATTTGCCCTGTAGGTGCGCTTTTAGATAACGTGGCGCGTTTTAAGGGTCGCAACTGGGAGTATGACCGCACGCAAACAGTAGCCATGAACAACGCCGATGGCGCAAGCATTTGGGTAGATGCTCGTACAGGACGCATTGAACGCATTCGGGCTGGTAGTAACTCGAGCGTCAACGAAATCTGGATCAACGATGCAACGCGTTACGGTCACGAGTGGGTGGATGCCGACTCGAGACTCAAAACGCCGCTCATCCGTAAAAACGGCAAGCTTGAGCCTGCAACTTGGGATCAGGCAGTTGCGGCAATCAAGGCTGGACTTGCGAACACTGAAAAGTCAAAACTTGGGGTGTACTCGAGTGCGGACATTACGCTCGAGGAGGGTGTGGCGCTCGAGAAATTCGCGGCGGCACTTGGCACAATCAACGTGGATCATTTCCCGCGTTTGAACGCGGCACTCTCGAGTGTTAACCGCCCAACCTTGGACGAGGTGGCTCGAGCCGATGCGGTTGTTGTGATTGGTGCGGATTTGTACGAGGAATCGGGTACAACCTATCTTCGGATTGAGGAAATGCTGAAAGGTGTGGTCAGTGATTTAACGTACAACCACGGCACAGCATTGGCAGATTTGCGCCTGAAAGAACGCATGGATCGCAAGCGCAACAAGCTGGCGGTGTTCGCGCCAATTCGGGTGAAGCAAATGGAACACGCTGGCATCAGTGACGTGTACGCCGTTGGCGGCGAACTCGAGCTACTGAAATCACTGCTGGCAAGCAAATTAAACTCGAATTTTGAGACCACCGCCGCCATCTCGAGCGCGGCTAAACTTCTTGCTGGCGCGAAAAATCCTGTGATCGTGCTCGGTTCGTTCGCCCTCGCTAGCGACGCGGCAAGCGTGCTGGCGGCAGCCGCAAAACTTAGCGCAAAAATCCTACCGATTCCTGCGGCGGCAAACGGCGCGGGACTCGAGTTCTTGAATTTAACGCCAGGGCAGAACGGACGTACTTACGGGCAGTTTGAAGGTTTGAAAACCGCGTTCATCTCAGGTTACGCGGCAGAACACCCCAAAGACCTCGAGTTTTTGGTGGTTCACACCACGCAACTCACGGGCGCTGCACTCAAAGCCGATGTCGTGCTGCCACAATCCAGCAACTTCGAGAAACGCGGCACTACTGTTAATCTCGAGGGACGGTTTTTACCAGTGCAACAAGCGGCGGTCAACGGTGGCGAAAGCATGGATTTGATCGGTGCAATCTCAGCACTCGCAGATGCACTCGATGTCAAACTCGAGATTCGCGGAACTCGTAGCGCCCAGCGCGAATTGACCACACGATTTGGACTGGATTTTGAAAACATTCCACTCGAGGGTGTGTTCCCAAGCAAGAAACCAACCGTCAAAGCCGCCTCAACCTTGCGCGTCGGTGGGGGAGACGTGCTGCTGACCCCGCGCATGTGGCAAGAAAAAATGCTGACAGGCAGCGCCAGGGTTCGAGAATCAATCGGTCTGGATTCACTGATGTTCTCGAGCAACGATGCCAGCAAGTTTGGTGTCAAAGACGGTGAAAAACTCGAGGTGAACGTGAACGGACGAAACCGAATTGTGATTGCTCGAGTTTCCACAACTGCAACTGTCCCAAACCTTCCTGCGCTCGAGGGTGATGTTGTAGGCTCGAGTGCCGTGTTGAAAGTTGCAATGGCAGTAGGAGGCGATGATTGATGCAAAACCTTAAAATGGTCTACTGGCAAGAAGAAGACATGTGGGTTGGGAAGTTGCTCGAGTACCCAAATGTCATGACCCAAGGTGAAACACTCGAGGAACTAGAAGAGAACATTAAAGATGCGTACAAAGAATTGATTTTGTAACGAGATTTACTTCAGATTCTCGAGGAACACGGTTGTATTTTTTTGAGACATGGTGCGAGACACGATATTTACATGAATCCAACTTCAGGTAAGACTCAAGCAATTCCACGTCATAAAGAGATTAAAGAATCTGTAGTGCGTAATATTTTGCTCGAGTTGAGTATCGTTCAAAAAGGAATGAAATGAAAAGGATCTTATCGTTCATGATGTCAACATTGTTCTTTTCGAGTTGCTCTCAAATCATTCCAGGTGCTCAACCTTGGGCAAGAGCAATGTTTGCTCCTGACAAAGCTGCACACGAAAAAACGTGCACGAACGGCGCGTATTACGGCATTTCAAAACATGATTTGAATCCAAATCTGATGCTGAAATTGCAACCAGCCAAAGGTGAGATGATGCTTCAGGCAAGCCTTGCTAAAACGTACTTTTTTTGTAATTCGATAGGTTTTCTGCTGAACCGACGACCAACTGAATACTCAATTTTTTCGACCTCTGTTTTTGTCTCTGAACCAGGATTAACCAAAGACAAAGTTCAACTTGTTGTTGCTCTCGAGGATGAAAAGGGACAGAAATTCGCCTATCTCAAACCCTCTGGTTTGGAAACGGAAACCGATAGGGTTTGGTTTGAATTTGATACTATTAACGATGAAAACAAAGCCAATCTTGATAAAACCGTTTCGTTGAAAATTGTATTGACTCGCAATGGTGTTGAAGAAAAATATGCTGTGAATGAACGTTCGTACCCAGTGTTGGCACAAGATTCTCGAGGTGGCTTGAATGTTAACTGATATCCTTTATACGCTATTAAAAGCCGTCTTGGTCGTGCTCGGTTTGTTGACCACGTTTGCTTACATGACCCTGATTGAACGTCGTTTGCTTGCAAGATTCCAGATTCGATCTGGTCCAAATCGCGTAGGTCCACTTGGCTTGGCGCAACCGATTGCGGACGCCATCAAATCTATTTTCAAAGAGGATTTGGTCGTCACCGCCGCCGACAAAATCATCTTCTGGCTTGCGCCGTTTATTGCCATCACCATGTCGCTCTCGGCTTTCGGTGCAATTCCAGCCGGACCGGCAGGATCACTGTTTGGGCAAGACCCTTGGATTTTTAACCTCGATATTGGTTTACTGTTCATTCTGGCAACCACCAGCATGGGCGTGTATGGTATTTTCCTGGCGGGTTGGTCTTCGGGCAGCAAATACCCGCTTTTTGGTGGCTTGCGCTCGAGCGCCCAAATTATTTCTTACGAACTTGGGCAGGGACTGAGCGTGCTTGGGCTTTTAATGCTGACGGGCACAATGAACCTTGTTAGCATTGTCAACTGGCAAGCCCAGAATGGCATCCTGATTTTGTTCCAAGGCGTGGCTTTCGTCACTTTTGTCATCTCGAGCTTTGCCGAAACCAACCGCACACCATTTGATCTTCCCGAAGCCGAACAAGAACTGGTCGCGGGGTACTTGACCGAATACTCGAGCATCAAATGGGCGTTGTTTCAAATGGCAGAGTACGTCAATATGATTACCGCCAGCGCCGTGATTAGCACCTTGTTCATGGGTGGTTTCAAAGGACCCGCGTTCTTGGGCGAAACCATTGCGAACATTCCGTTCGTTTGGTTGTTTGCCAAGATTGCTTTGTGGTTGTTTATTTTCATCTGGGTTCGCGCCACACTTCCACGCATGAGGTACGATAAATTACAACAATTTGGTTGGAAGTTCTTATTTCCAGTTGCGTTGGTCAACACACTAGCAACTGCCGCTTACAAAGCTTTCCTACCAAACTCGAGTCCCTGGTATTTGGGCATTGCTAGTGCAGTTGTCGTGATTTTGATGGTGGTGTTTTCAGGTTCTCGAGGAACAGGAAATGCAGAAGTGAAATCTCGAGCGGTGGCTGGGGATTGAGTAGAATAGGGTTTGGAGGTGTGTGATGAGTGTCGCGCAAGTTTTAGAAACGGTAAAAAGTTTCTCGAGTGCTGAAATTTTAGAGTTGATTGATGCTTTACAAGAAAAGCATTTGAAATCACTCGAGGATTATCACGCAAAGCGCCTTGCAGAAGTCGAAATGTTCATGAACGAACCAATTATTCTTCCCGAAGGCACACCAACTCTTCGAGAAATGTACGAGGCTGGAGGTAGATGATTTTCTCGTATCAGAAAAGCCAACGCGGTCAATCAATGCCACTACTACTGACACGAGCAAGTCGTAACAATAAATCTTTTACTGAATACGCATTGGTAGATTCTGGAGCAGGTTTGAATGTTTTACCGCATCGTTTGGGTGTAGAGCTTGGTTTAGATTGGGATGTACTGAATCGAGGTCCAAATTTATCAGGGAATGCCGATGGTGAAACTAAACTTGTGGAATTACTGGTGAAAATTTCAGATTTTGATGAACTTCCATTGTTATTTGCTTGGTCAGTACATGATCGCGTTCGATTTATTTTAGGGCAGGATGATTTTTTTAAACATTTTCATGTTTGTTTTTTCGGAGATCGCAGTGTGTTTTCTGTTTCAAAAATAGAACAGGCATGATTTCGAGAAGTAAAACAGAATTTTAAAATCTCGAGATACGATTGAAATTTAGAGGGATAGATAAGATGCCTAAACATTTTTTCCATAACGTTCTAGCCACTGGAGGTTCTTCATAATGGGTGTTCTCGAGATAGCCAAAGGAATGGGAGTCACACTGGGCAAGCTTTTTACCAAGCCTGTCACCGTGTCTTACCCCGAAACGCCAGCCAGATTGCAACCACGTTTTCGTGGGCGGCATATCCTCACACGTCATGCGAACGGACTCGAGAAGTGCATTGGTTGTTCACTCTGCGCGGCGGCGTGCCCCGCTTATGCAATTTATGTTGAAGCCGCAGAAAACACGCTCGAGAATACGGTTAGCGCAGGTGAACGTCACGCGAGCGTCTACGAGATCAACATGCTGCGTTGCATTTTTTGCGGCATGTGCGAAGAGGCTTGCCCGACGGGTGCGGTCATTTTGGGCAATGAGTTTGAAATGGCAGATTATAAGACTCGAGACATGGTCTACGGCAAAGAAGACATGATCGTGGGCGTTGAGGGCAGCAAACCGCAACGCCGTGAAGCTGCCAAGAAATCCCAGCCCGTCAAACGTGGTTTTGTGGTCACACCGCGCCGTGAGGTCGAGGAAGCCATCAATGCGAACAAGAATCGCTCGAGCGGCGTGGCAACCATTCCAGGGTCTGGTGTGGGTGTCAAACCGAACCTCGAGCTTTTGAATGAGGTGAAACGCTGATGGTGGTGTTTGTGATTCTGGCGCTGCTGGCGATTGCTGGCGCAATTGGTACGATTACGCTTAAGAGCGGTATTTACTCGGCGTTGTCGCTGGTGGGTACACTTTTGACGCTGGCGATGATGTACGTGACCTTGCACGCGCAATTTCTCGCGTCGGTTCAGGTGATGGTCTACGCGGGTGCGATCATGGTGTTGTTTTTGTTCGTGATTATGCTTTTAAACGAGTCGCAAATGTCGGGCGCTGATCCGTTGCCGTGGGTTCAACCCGTGGCGATTGCGGGCGGCATCGTCATGGCGGCGGCACTGGCGTTTACAGCCTTTCAGTTCAAAGCCCCGAAGAACCTCGAGACGGCAACCGCAGCCCTTCAAGGTGGTACGCCTGGAGTGATTGGTGAGACGTTGTTCACCAAGTTCTTGCTGCCGTTTGAAGCCGTCAGCATTCTGCTGCTTATTGCGGCGATTGGTGCGGTGTCACTGGTGCATCGTCAACCCGCCCACAATGAGGCGCTCGAGACAACCAATGAGCACGCCACCGACAATGCTTACGCCGATGAAACCCCCTCGAGTAGCAATCCTGCAAAGGTGGTGGCATAACATGGTCGAAACGCAGTATTACATTGCGCTGTCCGCAATTTTATTTTCAATTGGCGCAGTCGGATTTTTAACGCGCCGCAGTGCTATTCAAATGTTCTTGTGCGTCGAGTTGATGCTGAACGCCGCGAATCTGGCGTTGGTCGCGTTCTCTCGAGCTTGGGGTGATCTGATCGCGCAGAGTGCCGTGTTTATTATTTTGACCCTTGCCGCCGCCGAGGTTGCGATTGGGTTGGGGATTATCGTGGCTATTTTCAAGAAGCGTCCGACCACGAATGTGGATGTGCTCTCGAGCCTTAAAGGATAATTGTGGACTTCAATCATAATCTTTTCGCTTTAATGCCCGTGCTGCCGCTTCTGGGCTGGTTTGTGCTGATCGTCTGGGGCAAAAACATGAAAGAACCCATGCCTGGCATTCTTGCCTCGAGCTTGGTGTTTTTGTCGTTCGTGCTGGCAGTGGTTGGCTTTGTGCAAGTTTCCCCAATGAAAGAACCATTGCTGAACACCTTGCGTTGGGATTTCCTGCCAATCTGGGTGCTCGAGAAAGGGCAACTCGTCAGCAAGCCCTTGCAATTTGGTTTCGCGCTCGATCACCTCTCGAGCATCATGACGCTAATTATTACGGGCATTGGCTTTTTAATTCACGTCTTTGCGATTGGTTACATGCACGGTGATAAGGGTTTCTCGAGGTTTTTCGCGTACCTGAATTTCTTTATTGGCATGATGCTGATTTTGGTGCTTGCCGATTCTTATCCTGTCTTGTTTATCGGCTGGGAGGGTGTGGGTGTCGCGTCGTACCTCTTGATTGGTTTTTGGTACACAGACCGCAAGAATTCCGATGCCGCACGTAAAGCCTTTATCGTCAACCGCATTGGCGATGCCTTCCTGATGCTCGGCATGTTCTTGCTGTTCATGACTTTTCACACGCTCAACATTCACGAGATTGCCTCGAGTTTCGGGAGTGTGGTCATTCCAAACGTCACCACGATCACCACCGGTATTGCTTATGGCTCACCGCCGCTCGAGCTTGCGGCGTTGTTCTTGCTGCTGGGCGCGGCTGGTAAAAGTGCTCAATTGCCACTTTCAACTTGGCTTCCTGATGCGATGGCGGGTCCAACGCCTGTATCGGCTTTGATTCACGCTGCCACGATGGTCACGGCTGGCGTGTACCTGGTGGCACGCTCGCATTTTATTTTTGCCAATGCCCCTGGCGCTTCCAGTTGGGTGATGTGGATTGGAGCGCTGACCGCCGTTTATGGCGCACTTTCCGCGATTGCACAGACCGACATCAAGAAAATCCTGGCGTACTCTACGGTTTCGCAACTGGGTTACATGTTTATCGCCGTGGGTTCTGGCGCGTACTGGGTCGGTATCTTCCACGTGGCAACCCACGCATTCTTTAAAGCGCTTTTGTTTCTCTCGAGCGGCAGTGTGATTCACGCCCTTGACGGTGAGCAAGACGTTCGTCAAATGGGCGGCTTGCGCGAGAAATTACCGACAACTCACATCGTTTCTTTGATCGGCACACTGGCAATTGCGGGCATTATTCCGCTGGCTGGGTTCTTTAGCAAAGATGCGATTCTCTCGAGCGCCTTCACCTCTCCGTTCGGCGGAGAATTTAGTGGTTATGCAATCTGGGCAATCGGTCTGATCGTGGCGTTCCTGACGGCTGGGTACATGTGGCGTTGGTACACCCTGGTTTTCTTGGGAACGTACCGTGGTCACGCGCATCCGCATGAAAGCTCGAGCGTTATGACCGTACCACTTTGGATTTTGGCTGTCCTCAGCGTGGTCGGTGGCTTTATCGGATTGCCGCACTTTCTGGGCAAAAACGTCAACTGGCTCGAGCATTTTCTCGAGGAAGCCGCACCAAACGCGCTTGGTTTCCGTGAGATTCCGATTTGGGGCGAAGCTGTTTTGATTGCCTTGGCGATTCTTGCCGCCGTTGGTGGCATTCTCTTCTCGAGATGGATTATTGCCAAAGACGGCGTGAACAGCGCCGGTTGGATTGCCACGCGATTTGGCAATGCCTCACGCAAAGCTTTGTTTCTGGATCAAACGTATGACATTGCGGTTTCTGCCCCCGCAAAATTTATTTCAGAGCAACTCGAGGTTGCCGACACGCACGGTTTGGATCGTGGCATCGGCGCAATCGCCAACGGCACAGCCGAGGCGGGAGCGAGCCTCAGCGTCTGGCAGTCTGGTTTTGTGCGGGCATACGCGATAGCGGTGCTGCTCGGCACGGCGATTCTGGTCGGATACTTGGCGTTAAGGAGCTTCGCATGATTCACCTGATTATTTTCATCCCGCTCCTGTTCGCACTGGTTGGGCTTTTCTTGCGTGGTCAAGCTCGAGCTTCAATCTCTATTTTCGCGGCGTTGGCTTCATTCGCTTTAACGGCTGTCGTTTGGATGTTCAAGATTGACACGGTGTATCGTACCCCTTGGATTCCTGGGGCTGGCGTGTTTTACAGCGTGACTTTCGACGGTCCAAGCTTGCTGTTGGCACTTGTCGTCACCTTCATGACTTCAATCACCCTCATTTACTTTTCATTCCGCAAAGACAGCCACCAAGCCGAGGGCATGTATCCTCTTGCGCTGGCGATGCTGACGGGTTTGTTGGGTATTTTCGCCGCCAGGGATTTGATTTTGTTTTACGTCTTCTTCGAGGCGACTCTTGTGCCAAGCCTGTTTATGCTCGGCTTGTATGGGCGCAAAAACCGTGTACGTGCTCTAACGAAAATGGCTCTTTACACGATTTTTGGTGGTCTCTTGATGCTCGTCAGCATCATTGCCACCAAGCTTTACAGCAACTCGCCAAGTTTTGACTTCCTCGAGTTGTTCGGACGCACCTCGCAACTTGACCTCGAGACTCAGACTTGGTTGTTCCTGGGTTTTGTGGCTGCGTTTGCCGTCAAATTGCCGTTGTTTCCGCTTCACAACTGGCTGCCAGATTTTCATGCCGAGAACCACCCTTCGGGCGTTGCTGATGTCATGGGAACGCTGTACAAAGTTGGCGGTTACGGGTTGTTCAGGTTCGCGCTGCCGTTGTTCCCCGCCGCCGCGCAAAACTTGCAGTGGATATTTATGTTCCTCGCGGCATTCACCGCACTTTACGGCGCTTGGATCGCTTTCTCGAGCAAGGATTTCAAGCGCCTTCTGGCTTACGCTGGACTCTCGCACATGGGCTTGGTGGCGCTTGGCATGTTCAGCTTGAATCCCATCGGCATGGCTGGCGCGTTGTTCCTGCTTGCCTTCCAAGGCGTGTACTCGAGCGCCTTGTTTTTGATCGTCGGAATGCTCGAGGAACGCCTCAACAAAGATTCGCACAATGAAAAAACCACCACTGCCGCCCTCGAGATTGGGCATGTTCGTGGGCTTGCCGCCAGCGCTCCAGCCTTCGCGGGAGTCGCGTTGCTGCTGTGGTTCGCCAGCATTGGCGTGCCTGGTCTGGCAGGTTTTATTGGCGAGTTCAGCATTTTCCTTGGCGCGTACCAAGCCAACCCTTGGGCAACCGCGCTCGCCGTCTCAACCGTAATTGCCTCCGCCGCCTTCGCCCTGACCGCGTATCAACGCACCTGGCTCGAGGAAGCCACGACCAGCATTCCCGAATTAAACGCCAAAGATTGGTTTGTGCTCGCGCCGATACTGGCAGTAACCGTGTTCTTTGGGGTGTTCTCGGGTTCTGCCCTCAAACTGCTCGAGCCTAGCGTTCAAGCTGTGGCTGGGCTTTTGGGGGGTAAGTGATGAATTTCGTTGCACCTGACGTCAATTACTACTCGATGCTGCCCTTCATCACGGTTTTGCTGACCGCCGTGTTCGCCACCATTCTGCCGTTTTACGTCTCGAGAAAAGCGATAGCAGGACTTTCAGCCGTTGGCTTGTTGGTCGCTCTGGCTGCCAGCATCGGTTTGTGGAATACCAACCTCTCGAGCTTTTACGGTGCGTACCGTGCCGATAATTTTGCGCTCGGTTTTGGCATTGTCTTGATCGTTGGCGCGTTGATTGCCGTCATCTCGAGCGTCGACGCTGCCAAACGCGGCGGCACGATGCAAGCCGAATTTTTTGCCATTTTGTTGTACGCCGTTTCAGGCACGATGCTGCTGGCAAGCGCCCACGATTTGATTGTGCTGCTGATCGGTTTTGAGGTCATGAGCCTTGGCGTGTATGTTCTCTCGAGCTTCCAAGAAACCTCTAAAAGCGAAGAGGCAGGTTTGAAATACTTCCTGCTTGGCAGTTTCGCCAGCGCGATTTTGATTTTCGGTATTGCGCTGGTGTTTGGTGCGACGGGCAAATTTGGACTCGAGGCAATCAACACAGCCGTCCTCAGTCCAGAATTTAAAAACTCGAGTATCGCTGCGGTGGGCGCGTTGTTTATCCTGATTGGTTTTAGCTTCAAAGTTGCTATGGCTCCGTTCCATCAATGGACTCCAGATGTCTATACGGGTGCGCCAACTGTTGTCACACAGTTCATGAGCGTTGCCGTCAAAGCCGCCGCGTTTGCGGGTTTCCTGCACATTTTCGGGCTGGCACTGCAAAACGTTTCAGGCTGGCAAACGCCACTGCAATTCCTGATCGCATTAACCCTAATGATCGGCAACCTCGCCGCACTTCGGCAAAGCAACTTGAAGCGAATGCTGGCATACTCGAGCGTTGCCCACGCGGGATACGTTGGTCTGGCGGTGCTGGCAAGTCCAAGCCAAGGTTTCTCGAGCGCCCTGTACTACCTTGGTATTTACACGCTTATGAACGCTGGCGCGTTCGCGGTCTTGAACGTGCTTTCCAAAGACGATGACGGTCTGGAGATTGAAAGCCTGGCGGGTTTAGGCTCGAGCAAACCCTTGCTGGCAGCCACATTGACGTTCTTCTTGCTGTCACTTGCAGGCATTCCGCCGCTCGGTGGTTTTATTGGCAAGTATCTGATTTTCTCTGCCGCCGCCAGCAGTGGATACTACGGTTTGGTCATCCTCGCCGCATTGACCAGTGCCGTTTCACTGGCGTACTACCTGCGCCCAATCGGTCTGATGTACTTCCGCCCTCGAGTCACCGTGCTGCCCGATTTCAGTGGTCGTTCGACCAGGGTTTTGCT
The DNA here is from genome assembly GCA_043775825.1 of Deinococcales bacterium. Classification (GTDB taxonomy): domain Bacteria; phylum Deinococcota; class Deinococci; order Deinococcales; family JAAFIG01; genus JANXTZ01. Next base: position 61,123 of record JAYVRX010000164.1, on the reverse strand, counting down.
GGTGGTGTGTGCGGCTGGGGTTCTAATTCTGGGTCTTGTGCCAAACGCGGTGTATGGTTTGCTCGAGCTTGTCAAAAAATAAAATCTCGAGATTCTTGGTTTTCAACAGGACACAACACTAGGGCAAACGCACCATCTTGATAAGCTTCTCGAGTGATTCCCAACCTTCTCGAGCATTTCAGTTCCCTAAAAGACCCTCGCCGTGACCACCCCAGCAAACTTCATAAACTCATCGACATCATCGTAATCGTACTCTGTGCTGTTCTCGCCAAATCCGACACTTGGGAAGAGATCGCTGATTACGCAGACGAAAAACACGATTTCTTTAAAACATTCCTTGAACTTCTTGACCATAAAATGCACCTCGCGGGCATGGTCGCTCCCCAATGGTATCCCCAGTCACGACACGATCAACCGTACCTTCGCACTTGTAGACCCAATCCTCTGGCAGCAGTATTTCACAAGCTGGATGCAATCCTTGAACGCTGAAAATACTGAGCGAATCAAGCACATTCAAATCGATGGGAAAGTCTTAAGAGGCACTCGAAATACTGGCACTGGCAAACGACGAGATCAACCCAAAGAACCTGCCGTAGAAATCGTGAGTGCTTGGGCAAGCGAACATCAACTCGTCATTGGTCACGTGACCGTTGAGAGTTCAAGCAATGAGATTAAAGCTGTTCCTGTCTTACTCAAACACCTTGATCTTGAAGGCACAATCGTTAGTTTAGACGCGATGGGTTGCCAGAAAGAAACCACCGATTTGATTGTTGAGCAAGGCGGAGATTACTTGGTGGCACTCAAAGGGAATCAAGGGAATTTACATCAAGCAGCTAAAGATTTATTCGAGGATACAATCAAAAACACCACTGGGACGTACCCAATTCCCGAGAAAACCTCGAGTTTCGATGTGGGTCATGGACGCGAAGAAACTCGTACTTGCTTCGTGCTCAAAGACTTAACGCAACTTCATTCAGCAGATTGTGATGTCGAGTCATGGCGTGGGTTGAAGAGCTTGATTGTGATTGCATCAAGTACAGTACGGCAGGGGAAAATCTCGAGTGAACGACGGTATTACTTGAGTAGTGCGGGTTGGACTGCGGTTGAGGCTTTAGCTCGAGTTCGGGGGCATTGGAGTATTGAGAACCAGCAACATTACGTGCTGGATGTGGTTTTTTGTGAGGACTCGAGTCGGTCACGGCGGGGGTTTGCGGCTGAGAATCTGGCGTTGATTCGACAATTGGCGTTGAATTTACTGAATTTAGATGTTGGGTTGAACGTGTCGAAACGTCGGAAGCGGTTGAAATGTTTGTTAAATGACGAGTATTTGCTGTCGTTGCTTGGTGTTTCTGTCAAGGCATAGTTGGTGCGTTTGCCCTAACACAACACCGTGTCCTGTTTTTAATTCTAAATTACTGTGATAAGCTAGTAGTATGAGTTTGCGTTTTAACCTCAATCGCTATTTAACAGAACATCAACTTGGGGCTTATAACCTCGTTCAAGCCACCAAAAACCGTATTGCCACCGCGACGGTCTATCAACTTGCCCGCAAACCAGCGCAACGCATTGATTTGGACACCATCGACACCATCATGCAAGCACTCGAGACTTTAACAGGGCAAGCAGTTAAACTCGAGGATTTACTGGAACGCACTGAGCAAACCATCAATCCAAATTACACGAACCTTATCAATCAAAAACCAGCCTTGTCCTGGGAGGCATTGCAACAGTTGGCGGGTGGGTTTTCAAAAGAAGAACTTGAAGAAGATGAACTTTACTGGCAAGAAATAAAACGCGAAAAGCAACTGGAGTTACAACGAGAAAAACCAAGCAAGAAACGAATAACCAAATGAGTTTAGAACCCGTGATGGTGGACACAAACATCCTCAGTTACGTTTTTAAACTCGATTCTCGAGCCGAGTTGTACGCAAAACATCTTGAGCATCGGCAACTTTTAATCAGTTTTCAAACACTTGCGGAAACGGATCGTTGGGCGCTCGAGCGTCGTTGGGGAAATGCGAAACACAAACAATTTGAAACGTTCATCAATTCTTTTGTCGAGATTGGTCACAACCGAAATATTTCTAAACACTGGGCGCAAATCATGACCCAAGCTCGAGCGATTGGTCAACCAATGCCCACGGCTGATGCTTGGATTGCAGCATCGGCACTCGAGGTGGGTTGTGGGCTGGTGACGCACAACCCAAGTGATTTTCAAACAGTTACAAATTTGAAAGTTATTACGGAGTTGGAATCGTTTTGATGCCCTTCAACATTACGCAGGAAACCGTGAAACTCGAGCAGTAAAAAACTCGAGTTTCTGAAAGCCAAAAGTAATAATGCAAATTGCATAAATTAAGAATTGTGGCTCGGTATGAAGAACCATTAAATTTGGATTGGTCGTTACAACACTAAAAAAAGAATTGCAACAGAATTTGAGGATTGCGGAATTACAAAGCAGATACTTGATTTCGGTTTTACTGGAAGGCACTAATAATTTTTGTCCCCTGCGAAGCCTACGGTTTTATCCTCGAGAACAATACCAGCTATACGGATCATCAAAATCTTGATACGCATCTTGTGCGCCTGAACCGTATTGGCTTTGGCAAGCGTCAGTTACATTGATGTCGTAATATAACGGAGTTGAGGTAGCATCTGTAACTTTGCAGCGCCAGCCATAAGCATTTTGCTCAATGAGTACCGCTTGCGCGACTTGAATTGCCGAACCATAGGTACTTTGACAGTATTCTTGAAGGTCAACGTTTCCAAGTATTTTTGTTTGATTCATCTCGGAATTAAAGAATTCCATTGTGTCAAGAGTGTAAGAATTGTTAAAGAACTGAAAATTTTCATAAGTTTCAATCCAAAGACCAAAAACGTTACTGAGCTGACCAATTTGTGAAACAAGCTCAAGTGAACTAAACTTACCACCAGAAATGATTTTCTCTAAATTGTATGCGCCTTCTTCAAGCACTGCCAGAAACGAATTAGTGACACTGCTACCAATGTAACTTCCAAAGTCAATTTTGATGATACGGTTGATAAAATACTCGACAGCTTTGGCATATTCCGTACCTGATAATTGACCTAAAAAGAGTGCTTTAATGCCATTTTCATCATTAAACAATTCATTGATAATTGACATTGAACTGATACCAACTCGAGTAACTTCTTGAAGAAAGTTTTTTTCGAGTGCATTCTCATCATATGCCTTAAAACCTTTGAGCATTTTCCCAGTTTTTACCATTGCCTTTAAAAAATTCCAGTATAGTGCATATGTACTCGACTTTGTAAACCGAATGTATCCACCCACTGGAATCTTGGCTTCAATCGTTGTTCGTGTTCGGTTTGGGAAATCCTGATTAGCATAGTCGGAATCAAGATTCCAAATTACTTTTCCAAGTGCCATTGTAGATTCAAGACCTGTACCCAAGATAAATTGCCCATCTTTCCAATTAAATAAAATGCCTCCAAGTCCTTCAACAACACTTTCAGGCACAGGATCGTTTTTAATAACTTTTAAACTGATAAGTTTTCCAGTTGCATCATAAATTTCAGCTAACCCATCGGAGAGTCCTAAATTAACAGCTTTTAAACTCAGATCAACACTTTCATCAGTGTTCTTTTTTGTATTTAATACGTCTATATCAACGTAAATTCTGGATCTTGGATCACTGCTAATTAGGTAGTCTTTGGTTGTCTTCTCAACTGGGAAGCGCATAATTTGACCATTTTTAAGACGTAAAATCCCCGCGTTGTTTCTCTGCTGCGTTTCAAATGCTTTTAGTGACTTAATGTTACAACTGAGTTCAATTATTTTCTCTTGCGTACTTGTGTAAGCACGAATCCGAATAATCAGTAATTCCTTTTCTGTTTGCGGGTAGGTAGCTGCAAGATGAATTCGTAATGTCCATTTCCCCTTCCCTAGTGGACTTTCGGGAGGGCGCAAATCATATCGAATGCCAACTGGTAATGGCGTACCATCCCAGTAGTCGAGAGCAATTTTGATTGGTTCATTTGATTTAGAATCAACAAAAATGTCAAGTGGGTTACTGGTTCGCCCAGGCACTACCTCGAGATCAACAGGGGACACCTTAACTTGAATTGCTTCTCCGTCAGTTGTTGTCACAGTTGGTTTTTGGGTATTTCCTACATTACTATCAGGTGATATGTTGCTAGTGGGATTATTCTGTGATGTAGGAAAAGTTATTTGCACGGCAATTGGTGGATTCTCTACGTTTGGCAACTTGTAGGTTGGCACTAAACGGTAGTTTCCACACTCACCAAAACATAATTGACCTCCAAAAGAATATGTTGTGTATAACCGATTATCAGAGGAATCCCACAATAGACTGAAACTGATAACCTCTCTTGAACATTTACCATTAAATGTTTCGGCAGCTTGAGACAATTTTGATTCGACAATAATTGCGTTGGAAAGTCTATTCACAATCGTTAATGAGTAAGTGCAAATTGCATAGGAATAAGAATATGGGCTTTCTTCTGTAATAAATTTTCCTATGATTCTATCTTGCTCTTTTCCGTTAAGTTGGAGGTAATAATTTTTAAGGATAGAACCTCTGTCACCCCCAATACTAAAATTTCCTTGAAATTTTTCAAGACTCAAAGTTTTGCCAAAGCCAGGCAAAGACGTATCATCAACTAAAAACTGTTCTCCTAGATAAGGTATAATCGAAACTTTGATTGAATTTAGTGCAGTGTTTATGGAATATCCACATCTTAAAATACTACTTGGCGCATCGAAAAGCTGAAAACACGAATCCTCCCCCCATACTTTCCCATAAGCTTTAAGAAATCCCAGTGCCGTATCGGAAAGAAATTTTAGCATTAGATTTTTTGCGTATTTCTTTGCCTTTTCTAGATGTATTTTCGCTGCTAAAGAACGATTTTTTGTGTATGAACTATTAGAAAATAAAAGATACTTTGAATCTGAATTATAATTTCCTGTTACGTTACCAAACGGTGATTGTACTACTAGTGTCCCTGAATCTGAAATAAAACCATCCATTGCCTGATTAGAATAGAAAATTAGAAGAGCATCCTTCTGTTTTTCAATTTTTAATTCGCTACGATTTGTGGTTGAATACCAAGTTCCAACCCAAAAATTAACTGATTTAGTAGAAATTGATGATATTACTTGTGGCTGATTTGCAGATACTGGGGGTTTCAATACTGCTATAGTTGGTTTTAGTGTTAAATTTCCAGCAAAAATTCGTTTATCTGTTGCCCATAAAATACGCCCTACATTACCCATTGAAACAACCCGCAACCAAGTCACATCTTTGGCTGCTCGAGCGCTTGCCCAGCTCTTGGTTTTTGCATCTCGAGTAAATAATGTCGGTGTAAATTTAGTGTTTTTCACTGGAGTAACGGCAAGAGCAATTGAACCTTGAGAATCGCTGGTCATGCTGATGTCGAGACGAGCATACTCCTGCACATTTTTTAAGGGTAACAGACCCAGCCGTGACCATACTTTCCCGTTAAATTGTTGTACCAAAACTGAATCTTTTAATACTTGCCCAAGTAAAATATTGCCTTTTGCGTCGTGTTCAAGAACCAATGTAGCTTCATGGGCGCTCGGGAATTTTCCTGTCAGTGACCATTTTTTGCTATCAAATTTGTATACACCAAATTCTGCATTTTGCCTTACTTCCATTAAGTCATCAGGTTTTATCTTGGTTTTGGTTTCGCTTGTGATAAATAAATTATCATTTTGGTCAAGTGTAGCGGCTCGCCACGATTTGGTAATATTTGTATCTGCCGATGGCGTGGGTATAGAACGCCAGGTTTTGCCGTTGTAAGAAAAAACTTTTGTTCCTTCGCAAGAACCTGGAGCGCATTCACTTGCAATATCAGTAATGTAGTACCACTGACCATTTTTGCGTTGCAGTAAACGACCACCTGAAAGGGAAGCTTCAGATCCGTAATTGTTTTTGATTGAAATATTGCCTAGCGGTAACCAGTTTTTGCCGTCCCATTGGGCGACATAGTTTCGAGTCGGGTTTATGAGCGAGTATGCGACAACAGGTGTACCTTTTGCGCTGACTGCGAACGCTTGAATATTTGCATCTTTGAGTGACCCGAGAACTTGCGGTTTCTGTTGTTGGTATTTGATAACCTGGGAAGGATTGGCAATAAAAAGGTCACCTTTCGGACTGAAAACCGCGTCACTTGTGTATTCTTTATTAAAACTGGAAAATAAAATATTGCTCGAAAGTGTTTGAGTTGGCGTTGGAAAACCAAGTTCAGGAATTGTTTGGGCTTGAGTAGTTAGCGAAAAAAGAATTACGATCCAAAAACCAATCATGACTGCTCGCATAATGCACCTCGTTGTTTTCACAATGCTGGAAGAAGTTCGTAGGGATCACCACTCAAACGTTTTATTTCTTTGATTTTCTGCCATTTCTGATTCTGCTTCTCGAGACATGCGTTCGTATCCTCAAACAATTCGGCGTAAAACTTTAGAACCTTGCCGCGCTCCGCGTAAACTCGAGCCGCTTTCGATTCTCGCTTACCCGTTTGATCATACCCGCCAGAACAGTTGCCAGCCGAAGTTTTTAAGGTCAGAAGGTACTGTGGTTTTCCTTTTGGCGTTTCAAACACGGCAATGTTTTCCTCTTCAAAACCCATGTGTACAAAACCATTCGCCGTTATTATTTCAGATAAACCGTTTCCGTTCAGGTCAGGAAACGCACCGATTTTGTAATCGTTGCCTTCAAAGGGTAAGTTTGCCACAAGTTGGTTTCGCTCGAGAATCGCTATGCCCGAGTACAACATCATGTCTCCAGTTTGACAGTAAGTGTATAAGATTGCCCGTTGATGTGATCTGGGTTTGGTAAATGCACCATTGGCTACGTCTCGAGCGTCAAAGTATTCAGAATCTTGGCAATCTACTTTCTGTCGTTTCCAGTAGGTTCGAGCCAAGGGAAGCACGTCACGACGTAGTATTATGGTTTCGGGCTTGGTTGGTTTGTTAGGTTGAAAGTTGAGCCGAGCGTCGTAAATTGGTACAAGATTTCGTGGCACGGCTTGGGCGAAAGCAAGGGGAAAGCACGCAAAAATGAATGGCAACCAACGATTTGCTTTCATGGTTTCTCCTCGAGATGTTTCAAGGTTTGCTTTTTTGTAACGGATTTATACTTTATCGTAAATGTATTATGTTTCAGACGGCTTCGTGTTTTGTTAAGTATGACTGAACCTTAACATTGATAAGCTCTGGTCTTAGTTATAAAGTCACATCATCAAGCGTAAAAGATAGGTATTGAATCAAGCATCACCTATTGCGGTTATGATTGCGCTCAGAAACTCGAGGACTAAATGCGATTACTTCACACCGCTGATTGGCACGCTGGACGCAACCTTCGCGGCATTGACCGTACCCCAGAAATCCGTGAAAGCCTTGCGGAAATCCTCGAGATTGCTGTGTCTGAAAAAGTAGACGCGATTTTGGTGGCAGGTGATTTGTTCGACTCACCCAACCCGAGCGCCGATGCCGAGGCTGCGGTTTATGATTTCTTCCTCGAATCTGGCGCGTTGGGAATTCCAAGCGTGGTGATCGCCGGAAACCACGACAGCCCGCAGCGTCTCGAGAGTGTTTCAGGGCTGTTAAAACGGGTTAAAGTCAGCGCTTTTGGGGTCATGAAAGCCGATTCTAAAGCCTTTGAACTCGAGCTTGACGCTGGGAAACTGGTGGTGGCTGGTTTACCGTTTTTAAGTGAACGTCGTTTGGTCAAAGCCGCCAGTTTAATGGACGGCGAGTTTGACACTGGCGTTTGGCGGCAAAAATACCGTGAGGGCATGGGCTTTTTTATTGACAAATTGGCAAGCGGTTTTCAAACCAATGCGGTCAACGTCATGATGCTGCATACGACGCTCGAGGGTGGCACGCTTTCGGGTTCAGAATTTTCGTTTTTTGTAACCAATTCTTATGCCATCAGCCCAGATCAGTTGCCCTCGAGTGCGCAGTACGTGGCACTTGGGCATTTGCACAAACCGCAACGGCTCGGCGAAAATCCTCTGATCGAATATTCGGGTAGCATCGTGCAACTTGACTTTGGCGAGGCAGGCGAACAAAAACGGGTCAAACTGATCGAAGCCTTCCCAGGTCGTCCCGCTAAGGTTCACAGTATCCCGTTGACGCGCCACAAGACCCTTAAAAATGCTCGAGTGACTCTTGATGGTTTAGAGGGTAGGCTTGAGGAATTCAGAAGCTTTAACGGGCTTTTAAAAGTCACGGTCAAACTCGAGCACCCAATGCCAGGACTCAAAGACCGCGTGATGGGCATTTTGCCGAATGCGGTGGCGGTAGAGGTCGAACTCGAGGAGGGGAGCGCTGCAAAACGAGCGCTCGAATCGCAATCCACCCAAAGCCTCGAGCCGATAGAGGCGTTCAAAAAGTATTATTCTGAAAAACGCGGCAAAGATGTGCCAGCAGATGTTGAAGCTGCGTTTCTCGAGTTGTACGCGCAAACGATGGGGGAGACTCGAGATACTGAAGAAGTTGTGGTTTAACGTTACTCCCAGAGGATTTTTAAACCTGTTACTTGACTGACTGCTTTGTGAATCTGAGCGTCCGTGGTGACCAAGGTAAGTTTTTCTGTAACTGCCTGGGCGATTAAAGCTCGGTCAAACAAGTCTTTGTGCTCTATTGGCAATGCTCCTGCCATTAAACTGTGTCTAATGGTGAAAGGTAATTCAATAAAACCATATGTGGCAAGAGTACGTTCAAAGCTCAAGATCAGCTTTTTTGCCTCCTCGAGTTTCCCAAGGTTGTATTTGATAGCGATTTCCCAAGTGCTGAGACTCGAGACAAAAATAGTTGTGTTTTCACTTTCAAATAGTTTTCGTAACCCTTTAGGTATTTTATCGTCTTGGTCGTACCAAATTAAAGCGTGTGTATCGAGTAATAAAGACTCTGACTTCATGATTTGGATTTTCGGTGGGTATTGGTTTTTGCTTTAACAACAGGTTCAATGGGATTGTTGTAGAGTGCATCTAATTCATTTTCGTCCATTGGCTCGAACCAGTTAATATCACCACTTAGACCCAGAAGATTTAATCCAATTGGGCGTTTTTTCGTGTTGGTTGCGATAGGGACAAGGCGCAAGAGTGGTTTGCCGTAACGGGAGATCACAATGTCTTCGCCGCCTAGGGCGCGTTCGACAACTTGACTAAAATTTGTTTTGGCTTCGTGCATGTTGATTTGGGTCATAGGAACTCCTTAAAGTAGACTTACTTTATCATAAGTAGCCCCAATTTGAAAATCAAACTCAATGCCCCCAGTCGTACTTAGTCTTTTCGGTGCTGCTCGAGCTTCCGATTGCCATGATTGTCTTATCTCGAGTTTTGAAATATCCAGTAAATCGCTTTGCAAATATCAGCGCGGCTATCATCACGATTGTCTTTGTCATTGGCGGTGGAAACGCCAGTCTGAATTACATCTTTTTCGCAAGCATAGAGGTCGGGTGTCTGGTGATGATTATCTGGTCTGCGTCGAAGTGGGTTGAACAAAAAACCTGAACCCATCTGGTCAGTGCATAAGGGATGGTTCAGATTTTTTGAAGCTCGAGATTCGAGGTTATCCTGTAAAATAAGCCATGCCTCGAGTTGCAGGTTTTGACATTGGAAGGGTTCTTGTCGTGCTGTTTATGGCTTGGTATGGTTTATCAAATCTCAAGTACCGTTGGATGTTCCTCGATAATGTCAACTTAATTATTCACGAGGCTGGGCATGTGCTCTGGAGTATTTTTGGCGAATTCCTGCACTTTCTTGGTGGTTCGCTGACCCAAATTCTTGTGCCTCTTGTATTCGTAATTTATTTCTGGCGATCAGGTCAACGCTTCGCGGCGTGCGTAGCAACATTTTGGACTGCCAGCAGTTTGTTCAATCTGGCAGTTTACATTGGTGACGCTCGAGCGATGGAACTTCCACTTTTAGGCGGTGATAATGTTGAACACGATTGGAATTGGATTCTCTCGAGTTTGAATGCCCTGCCTTCAGATTTGGCGATTGCCGGTTTTGTTCGCGGCGTTGGCGTGTTGTTTCTGGCGTTCAGTGTCATCGCCGGTTTGTACTTTGCCCGTGGCGACGGAACACCTTTACCGTGGGAGTTGAAACGAGCCACGAAAATATCAAGAATGCGAAATTTAGGTTCAAAATCTGAAGCCATGCTCGCCAAGATCGGGGTGAACTCGAGTGTTGATCTCGAGAATCTGGGTGCGGTAGAAGCCTTCAAACAGTTACAAACCTCTGGCGAGAAAGTCAGTTTGGTGATGCTTTACGCCATGCACGGCGCCCTGACCAACCAGGCTTGGGAAATGTTGCCGCCCGATGAAAAACAGGCTTTGAAATTGGCAGTTGAACAATAGCGGTTTCTCGCGGGGCGCGATAAGCTACCACTCTTAGGAGTTTATCTTGCGTCCCATCAAACTCGAGTTAACTGGTTTCACGTGCTTTAAAGAACTGCAATCGATCAGTTTTGAGAATTTGGAATTGTTTGCGATTGTCGGGCAGACGGGCGCGGGCAAGTCGAGCATTCTTGACGCAATCACCTATGCGCTGTTTGGTGAAACCTCACGTTTGGGTTCGAGGGGGCTAGAGCAACTCGTCTCTCAGGGCGCGAACGGAATGCAGGTGGCGCTCGAGTTTGAATCTGGTTTTGAGCGTTTTCGGGTGTCTCGAGCTTGGAGCGTCAAAGCCGCAGAACGCCAAGTGCGGTTTGAAAAATTTGATGGCGGGCGTTTTATCACGGCAGTCGAGGGTGTGAAGGTCAAAGATGTGGCGGGAGCAATTCAAGCGGTGGTGGGCTTAGATTTTGACGGTTTCACCCGCGCTATTTTGCTGCCCCAAGGCGAGTTTGATCGCTTTTTGCGCGGCGATGCCAAAGAGCGCCGTGAACTCTTAAAGGGTTTACTGAACTTGGAGCATTTTGAAGCCATGCGCGAACGGGCGAATTCGATTGCCCGAGATGCCAAGTCACGTTCGGATCAAATCAAATTGCTTCTCGAGGGCGAGTACGCGGGGGTGACGCTTGAGGCGAGTGAGGCGTTGGAGGTTGAACTTGAGGCGCTCAAATCCAGAATTTCTTTACTCGCAGCACAACTCGAGCGTGATCGGGTGTTGCTGATTGAGGCTCGAGAAGTGCAAAAATTAACTACTGAACTCGAGCGGGTGAAACAAAAATTGAAGTTGCTCGAGTTACAAAATCTTGAGGTTGCCTCAGCTCGAGAACGGGCAGTATTGGCAAGGCGGGTGGCGTCAGTCATGCCCTTGGTGACGGCGCTCGAACGCGCCGAACTTGGCTTGCAAAAATCAAATCAAGAATTTAATCAAGCCAAACTCGAGTCTGAAAAAGTCAGTGCGCTCGAGGTTGCCACCGATGCCAAGCTGGATGCGGCACGAGAGGCGGCGGAAATCTTGCCTGAACTCGAGCATCAAGCCAATGAACTGGCATCGTCCATGCCCAAACTCGAGCGACTTCGTGCTCTGGGTGGGAATTTGGATTTGATGCACGCAACGCCTGCGGTTTTTGGTGAGCGTCGCATGGCAGAACTCGAGGAGTTGAAAGCCAAACTTGGTGATTTTAAACGGGCTGTGAACGATGCTCGAGATGCAAATCGGGATTTGAACGACGCGAAATCAAACTTCGAGAAACTTGGCTCGCAACTCGAGAAACTGAAAACAGATTTGAGTATTTGCAAAATTTCTGGCACACAAACGGGCGCTCGAGTTAAAGAGCTTGAAAACGATTTAACCCAAGCCAGACGTGATGAGGGTGCGGTGGCATTGACGGTTGGTCTTAAAATTGGCGATCCTTGCCCAGTTTGCGGTACGCCGTTAAAAGTGCTGCCAGGACAATCCGAATCTCGAATTCCAGACCTTGAAAACCTCCTTGAACTCGAGCGAGCTAAATTGCTTGATTTTCGTAGCGAATACCAGCGCCTGCTCGAGTCGCAAAAAAATACAATTTCAAATTTTGAAAAAACCCAAGTCGAAACCGAAAAACTGATGCGTCAGTTAAAGCAAACAACCGAACAAGTGCATTTGATAAAACTCGAGTTTGAGCGAGCGCTTGGGTCGGATGAAGAGCCAAAAACCTTGCTCGAAGACACCCGATTTTCCTTGCTGGCGGGTTTGGCGCTCGAGATTCGTGAAGCCACGGGCGGGCATGATCCCGTGGCGGTGATTGCGGAACTTTCCAAGCGGCGTAAGTCGTTGCAAACGAATTTAGACGCGGCTCGAGAGGCACTCTCAAAAGTTCAAGCCGCCAGCGCTCAAGCCAGAACGGCGCTCGAGATTGCCGAAAGAACCGTTCAGGAAAGAAGTTCGGAATTCGAGGAACGACAAACCGAATTGAACGCGGCGCTGCTGGCAGCCGAAATCTCGAGCATTCAAGAAGCCCAAAAAGCGACATTGCCTGAAAAAGAAATCCTTAAACTCGAGGCATTGGAACGAGAGCATCTTGAAGCCTTAAACGCCGCGCGAAACGATGAAATCAGGATTTTCGAGCAACTGGCGGGACAGGTTTTTGATCTGGAAGTCTTGAGCGAACTGGAACACGATGTCAGGCAAGCCGAACTTGATCAGAAAACCAGCAACAGCGAACAGGGCAGGCTCGAGCAACTGCAAAAAAACATTCAGGAGCGCCGCACCAAAGCCAAAGATTTAAGCCGCGAACGCAACCAACTCGAGAAACAATACGACATTTACGCGGCACTGGCGGCAGATTTAAAAGGCAACGAATTTCAAGAATTCATGCTCGAGGGCGTGCAAACCGAACTGCTGCTCCGAGCTTCACACATCATGCGGGAAGTCACCCGCGAACGGTATACGCTTTTATTAAAAGAGGGCGAGTACATGGTGCTTGACAATTGGAATGGACTTGATGCCCGCAGTGTTAAAACCCTTTCTGGCGGTGAGAGTTTTATTGCATCCTTGTCTTTGGCATTGGCGCTTTCAGACTATCTGGCAGGGCACAAAGCCCTGGGCGCATTGTTCCTCGATGAAGGTTTTGGCACGCTTGACGCCGACGCGCTCGATGCCGTCTCGAGCGTGCTCGAGGCGATTCAAACCCAAGGGCGCATGGTTGGCGTGATTACCCATGTTGCCAGTCTTGCCGAACGTCTGCCCAACCGTTTGGTGATTGAGAAAGGGCAAAGCACCAGCCGCGCACACTGGGAATCCTAAATTCCCTGTTTTCTTTTCGCATGAGGCGCTAAAATACCAATCATGAAGTTCTTCACCCTGATGATTGCCAGTTTATTGTTCTTTGGCTTAAGTTTGAGTTTTGCCCAAAAATCCAGCTCGAATACCAATACCGAAATCAGCGTGCCAATGCTGCCCGAAGTGGATATTCAAGCCGATCAAGCTGTGCGTGACTGGTTGAACAAAAAGTTTGAAACCAAAATCGCTCAACCCAATATCACGCCCTCCAGCGACCTGAATTCGATTCTAAAAGCTCAAATCAACACCTTAAAGAAAACCTTGCAATTCTCGAGCGTGCCACCAAACCCTCGAGTTAATTTTAATTTACGCTCGGTACAACAGGCGGGTAATTTGCGGGAGTATTCGTACCCAATCACCTCGGATGTTGGCGATGAAACCCTGACGGTAACACTCGAGAAAACCAATTCGGGTTTTACGGTGCGTTCAATCCAATCGGGTGCAACGGCTTCTTTAACGCCAGATTTTGTTTCAAAGCCCGTTGGAATGTGGATTTTTTTGACCATGACGGCTTTGCTCGCCTATGCCAGTATCGCGCCGACCATCTGGCGCACTTGGCTGGTGCAAGGTTTAAGGCTGGCTAAAATCCATAAACGCACCTTTATCCTGACCAATATTTTGCTGTACGGCGTGTACCTGTTGGGCACTGCCGTGGGTTTTGCCTACCCCGACTTGGTGCAAACCGTGGGCGAATTTTTGGGCGGTGCGTTGGCACGCAGCGGTATTACAGACACCCTCAAAGCCGGAGTGGTCAATGCCGCGTTTGGTATCGCTCTGAACAATGCTCGAGCCGGAATTTTGTTCGGCAGTTTTATCCCAGGCAGTCTGTTTGCCGTTCCCGCGTATTTGTTTGATACCGCACAATTTTTTGTCTACGGTTTTGCCCTCGCGCCCGTGAACAACGCCGCCGCGTTCTGGTGGCACGTGCCGACCATTATTCTCGAGTTGCAAGCCTATATTTTTGTGACCGCCAGTTCGGGTGCATTTCTGGTGCGAATTCTGCGCAAGCAAACCTATGCCCAAAGCTTTCAAAGTTATTTAAAATGTTTGCCGTTCGCCTTTACGCTGCTCATCATCGCCGCGTGGTATGAAGCCTTCGAGATTCTGGTTTTGATTCCAACATTCGTCAAATGAAACGCGAAATCTCGAGATGGCTCTTCGGAACTCTTGGTGTGCTGTTTGTTTGCTATGCCACTGCTTTTGTCTGGTTGGCAATCCAAATCAAAGACGACGCTCGAGCCTCGGACGCCGTAATCGTGCTTGGCGCACGGGTCAATTACAACAATCATCTTAATCCGTGTTTGGTCGCTCGAGTTGAACACGGTGCGAAATTGGTGCAATCTGGTCTAGCGAAATTCTTGATTGTTTCTGGTGGGAATGATGTTGAGGACGGCGCGAATGAAGCCAACGCCATGCGTGAGATGGCGGTGCGATTTGGCATCTCGAGTGCGCAGATTATTCTCGAACCCAAAGCCACCAGCACCTTTGAGAATCTTTTGTTTTCCAAAGCGATTCTCGAGCAACGAAAATTAAAATCGGTCATCGTTGTGACCGAGCCGTATCATATGCCCAGGGCAGCCATGATTGCCCGCAAACTTGGCTTGGAATTTTCGAGTTCCCCAGTTCCAAAAAGTGCCTGTTGGAGTCGCTGGAAGCACTTTTCCAGATTTTTCATACGCGAACCATTTGCGGTGCTCGAGAATTGGTTGAAAGGGAGTTTATGAAAGACATTCTGGTGATTGTCGCCAGCGAACTCGAGGCGCAAAAACTGCCGAAACTGCCAGGAATGAGGCTGAAGGTTTCAGGCATTGGTGCGGTCAATGCCGCTCTTGAGACGCAACTCGGTATTCTCGAGCACCGCCCAGATTTGGTCTTGAGTGTTGGCATTGGCGGCGCATATCCCAATAGCGGTGTAACAATTGGCGATGTGGTTGTTGCTAGCGAAATGATTTATGCCGCCTTGGGAGCGATGGATGGAACACGGTTCTTGAATCTCAAAGAATTGGGATTTCCGATTCTTGGGAATACTTTCAACACGATTCAAGCTGCGCCACAATCTCGAGATTTTGCAGCTTTAACAAATGCCAAACTCGGCGCAATTTTAACGCTCGAGACGGTCACAGGATCAGACGCTCGAGCCTTAGAACTCGAAGCGTTATTTCCGAATGCTATTGGTGAGGGCATGGAAGGCGCGGGAGTCGCCCATGCCGCCCTCAAAAACGGTATTCCCAGTTTTGAGATTCGTGGAATATCTAATTTTGTTGGCGCTCGAGATCGCTCGAGTTGGAGAATTGGTACGGCACTGAAGGCTTTGCATCAAAGTCTCGAGCTTGGTTGGAAGGCTTTTGAGTAATCAGGTGCAGCCCACAAGGCTTACCTAATCAATCACGACTACTTCAGGAATTGTGCCAGAGCGCTAATCAGCGCCGCAATCACTGTTGCCCAGAACGCCAGCATGGCTGGGTTTGGTTGGCGTGGCGCTTGAGGCTTTCGCCTTTTTCTGCTACGCTTGTGATGGATTGGCATATCGGTTCACCTCCTCCCTACGGAGGAGATTCACCCCCAAAGTCTCACCTTTGGGGGTGCTCCGTTGGGTCTGGTTCATCGTGATTGTCAAGGTTCGCGCCGATGGGCTGCAACGCGACTATAACACGGGTTTATCGAGATTTGGATTTACTGTCTGATTCCAAAACCCTCGAGATCACCGCAATTCGCACACGTTTTGCCCCCGCTTCAATCAATGCCAACACGCATTCGGTGGCAGTCGCGCCCGAAGTGTAAACGTCATCGACCAGAATAAGCTCGAGACCACGAACATTCTGAACCACTTCAAACGCTTCGCGCACGTTGCTCGAGCGCTCCGTTTTGCCCAATTTTGCCTGGCGTTTGGTGGATTTCACGCGCCGCAACGCCTCGAGCTTTGGCACGTCAAGCGCGGTTGCCAGACTTTTCGCCAGTTCTCGAGCTTGGTTGTAACCGCGTGTTTGCTGGCGCAACACAAACAACGGAATCGGTACGATGCCGTCAACTTTCCAGTCGGCTTCCTGAATGCCTTGAGCCAAACGTCTGCCAAGTGGTACGGCAACATTGCGATTCTTACCAAATTTTAAGGCTCGTACCGCCCGCTCGAGATGCCCGCGATACACCCCCAAATGCACAATGTTACCCTCGAGTTTGGGCGTTCCCAATTTTGCTTGGCAATTTTGGCACAAACCAATTTCAGCCAGAAGGTATGTGCTGCACAAGGCGCAACGCACTGGCAAAATCAGGTTGAGAACGCGCTTGAGTTGGTTCACGACTGTTACTTTAACGCCTTCTCGAAAAGATCGTTTTGGTTTGAAACTCAGCATTGCAAGATGAGACTGTTTTTTCGGTATAAAATAGCGTATTCCCTCCGAGCGAAGCTCGAGAAAGCTTATTCATGCGCCTTTTTGCCATTGCTGACCCACACCTCTCGAGTGTTCACCCAAAGCCCATGAGCGTTTTTGGTGGCAATTGGTCTGGGCATCCAGGCATTTTTTTTGAACGTTGGCGCGAAACGGTGCTCAGAGATGACGTGGTGATCGTGGCGGGAGATATCTCCTGGGCTTTAAAACTCGACGATGCCATGCCTGATTTGGTGTCAATTGCTGATTTGCCTGGGCGTAAAGTAATCTTGCGCGGCAACCACGATTACTGGTGGCCCAGCATTTCAAAACTCCGCAATGCCTTACCATTCAATATGCAAGCGCTGCAAAATGACAGCATCGTGATTGGCGACACCGCCATTTGTGGCACAAGGGGTTGGACGTGTCCTGGCAACGATGATTTCACACTGGAGGATGAAAAAATTTATGCCCGTGAACTGACGCGTTTTAAACTGACCTTGCAAAGTTTGAAGGATAAAACCTATAAAAAACTGGTGATTGCGCTGCATTACCCTCCAACCAATGGCGTTTTTGCTCCCAGCGGTTTTACCGATTTAATCGAGCAAGCCAAGCCCGACGCTGTGGTGTATGGGCATTTGCACGGGGTGCATCCGACCAGGGCATTGTCAAACTGGCAGGGAATCAAATTGCATTTTGTGGCGTGTGATGCGGTGGAATTCAGACCGCAGTTGCTCTTTGAGATTGAAGAGGCTTGAGTTTTAACTCTCCAAACCATACCGATGCGTTAAACTCGAGGTAAGCACTGAAAGGAATAACATGGCTGACTTTGAGCTTATTTTGACAGAGAAACCAAGTGATGGCGTTGGTCTGATTCGTATCAACCGCCCCAAGGTCTTGAACGCCCTGAACTCGAGTGTGATGAGCGAGATCGCCACGGCACTGACAACATTCTCGAGTGACCCAAATGTGCGGGTTGTGATTTTGACGGGCAACGAAAAGGCGTTCGCGGCGGGTGCGGATATTTCTGAGATGAGCGGCAAAACCGAAGCCAACATTTTGCAAGATACAGGTACTAGAAACTGGCAAGTCATTGCGAATTTTCCCAAACCCTTGATTGCTGCGGTCAGCGGGTTTGTGCTCGGCGGCGGTTTGGAGCTTGCCATGACTTGCGACATCATGATTGCCAGTGAAAGTGCGCGTTTTGGGCAGCCCGAAATCAATTTGGGCATTATTCCTGGCGCGGGTGGTACGCAACGCCTGACACGGGTGGTGGGTAAAAGTTTGGCAATGGAAATGGTTTTAAATGCCCGAATGTTAAACGCCAGCGAAGCCTTGCGGCTTGGTTTGATCTCGAAAGTTGTCCCAACTGAAACCTACTTTGAGAATGCCCTGGATTTAGCCAAGCAAATCGCGGCTCGAGCACCGATTGCCGTGCAAGCCGCAAAAAAGAGTGTCAATGCCGCATTCGAGTTCAGTCTTTCAAAAGGTTTAGAACTCGAGCGTCAACAATTTGCCATGTTGTTTAACACCACCGACCAAAAAGAGGGCATGAATGCTTTCCTCGAGCGACGCCGTGCAAAATGGCAGGGGAAATAAAAACGCATGGCAGCCCGAACCCGAGCGGGAGGTTTTATTTGGCGCGAACGCCAAGGTGGGTTGGAAGTTATTTTGATGCGCCGCGTTCGGGCTGATCGCGGACAGTATTACGTGATTCCTGGCGGCAGCGTCGAACCTAATGAGCCGATCAAAACTGCCGCCGCCAGGGAATTGTTTGAAGAAACCAATGTTAAATTTATTCTCGAGCGGCAGTTGTACCAAAGCCACAACCCAGCCTCAAAACGCGTGGCGCACTATTTTCTGGCGCGTTGGTTGGACGGCGAACCCAGTTTGCATCCTTACAGCCCAGAAATGATCGAGCGCGAAACCTCGAGCAATCAGTATTATCCCGAGTGGGTCAGGCTTTCTGAAGTCTCGAGCCTCGCGTTGTTTCCCAGCGTGATTCGCTTGCGGCTTGCCAGGGATGTGCTTGAAGGTTATGAAGGTCTGATTGAACTCGAGGAGACGGATTGACCAATTACTGTGCTCAGTCTTCTGGGATTTGTCTAGTACCAAGAGGTTTAAAATTCAACCAAGTACCTCCCGCCTGCATTTTAGATTTTCCGCTTCGCTGCAAATCTGCCATTTCGGTGGCAGGTACGCAGTCCCTACTCCCGTTGGTCGGAAATGTTTTGGGGAAAGGCTCTAAAACATTTCGGGGAGATATTTAATCACCGAAAAAGCCGTGCCGAGTTCAGTGATAGCGCCGTTTCGCAACCTCGGTTTGACGGTCACTCGAGCGTAGGTGTTGCTGATAGAATGTTTGACCTCGAGCTTGATTTTTCAGCCCAATATGGTACTTTATTCTTACCGAAATCGATTTCAGTAATATCAGGAGGCTAGATCATGGCAGATTACACCCCAAAACCAGAGCACAAATTCACCTTCGGACTGTGGACGGTTGGCAACATCGGACGTGACCCTTTCGGCTCACCGACCCGTGAAGCCATCGGCGCGGATTACATTGTGCATAAACTGGCAGAATTTGGCGCTTACGGCGTCAATCTTCACGACAACGACCTTGTAC
Organism: Deinococcales bacterium; assembly: GCA_043775825.1. Classification (GTDB taxonomy): domain Bacteria; phylum Deinococcota; class Deinococci; order Deinococcales; family JAAFIG01; genus JANXTZ01. Next base: position 41,890 of record JAYVRX010000164.1, on the reverse strand, counting down.
CAATTGACGCCAGCGCCAGTGAACGAGACAAGATTGTCTCGAGTTTTAAAAAAGCACTTGCCGACACGGGCTTAAAAGTCCCAATGGCGACCACCAACCTGTTCAGCGACCCTGCCTTCAAAGACGGTGCATTCACCAGCCCTGATGCTCGAGTTCGGGCATTGGCAGTGCAAAAAACCATGAACGCGATGGACTTGGGTTTTGAGCTTGGCGCGAAAACCTACGTCTTCTGGGGTGGACGCGAGGGCGCAGAGGTAGACGCGGGCAGCAACGCCATCGAAGGTTTGCAGCACTTCCGCGAAGCTTTAAACTTTCTAGCCGAATACAGCGAAGACCAAGGCTACGGCTACAAATTCGCACTCGAGCCAAAACCCAACGAACCGCGCGGCGACATTTACTTGCCTACCGTCGGCAGCGCCTTGGGCTTTATCGCCACCCTCGAGAAATCTGAATTGTTCGGCTTAAACCCAGAATTCGCGCACGAAACAATGGCAGGTTTGTCGTTCGTTCACGCCGTCGCTCAAGCGATTGATGCTGGAAAACTGTTTCACATTGACCTGAACGACCAAAAAATGGGACGCTTTGACCAAGACCTTCGCTTCGGCGCAGAAAACCCCAAAGGCGCGTTCTTCACCGTCAAACTGCTCGAGGATTCTGGTTACGATGGAATGCGTCACTTCGACGCTCACGCGCTGCGAACCGAAGACGAAGCTGGCGTTTGGGCATTTGCAAGCGGCTGCATGAGAACCTACTTGATCTTGAAAGAAAAAGTTGCACGTTTCAATACTGATCCAGAAATTCAAGCCGCCATCAAACATTACAAAGTTCAAGATGCCGCACTCGAGGGTCTGGTGCAGAATTACTCTAAAGACAATGTCAGCAAGCTCAAAGCGCACGCCTTTGACCGTGAAGCCCTGGGCAAACGCGGTCCAGGACTCGAGCATCTGGATCAATTGACAATGGAATTATTGTACGGCGTTCGATAAACAGTATTCATGATTCGGACGCTCGAGACTCAAACATGCTCGAGCGTCCGATTTTTTAGGAGAATCAACCCATGCAAAAAGTCAGTATCGGCATTGACCTTGGAACAAGCGGCATCAAAGCCCTCGCCATCTCGAGTTCGGGTGAGGCGATAGCACAAGCCAGCGCGAGTTACCCACTTTTAACGCCTCAACCTGGTTGGACGGAGCAAAACCCTGCTGATTGGGTTTCTGCGGCTCGAGCGGTTTTAACAGAAATTACGGCAAAACTTATCGGTTATGAAATCGTGGGTTTGAGCGCGGCTGGACAAATGCACGGCGCGGTTTTTTTGGATGCGAACCTCGAGGTGGTACGTCCCGCGCCGCTCTGGAACGATCAACGCACGGCGCAAGCCTGCGAGGAGATTGAACGTGCCATCCCTCGAGCAGAGTTGATTCAGCGCACGGGCAACCCAGCCGTAACGGGTTTTCAACTGCCCAAACTGGTCTGGTTGCGCAGCGCCGAACCCGAAAATTTTGCGAAGACCAAGCATGTACTTCTACCAAAAGATTATTTGACGCTGCAACTAACGGGCGAACTTGTGACCGAACCCAGCGACGCGAGCGGGATTGGCTGCCTCAACCTCGAGACTCAAAATTGGGATATGACCATTCTAAAGGCTTTGAACCTCGAGCCGAGTTTATTGCCCAGGGTAATTCGCTCGAGTTCGGTTGCGGGCGGTTTGAACGCATCCTGGGCAGATGCCACGGGGCTTCCAGTAGGTTTACCTGTGATCGCTGGCGCGGGAGACAACGCGGGTGCAGCCATTGGGCTTGGACTCTCGAGCGCCCGCCCTGGCGTGGGCAGCGTCAGCCTTGGCACGAGCGGCGTGATTTTCTTACCACTCGAGAAACCAAGCGTTGACCCCGAAGGTCGTGTGCATTTGTTCTGTCATGCCGACGGCGGGTATCACTTTCTGGGCGTGACCCTGGCGGCGGCGGGCAGCTTGCAATGGTTTAAAGATTCCTTAGCAAGCGATACCAACTTTGAAACCCTGATGACCGAAGCCCTCAGTGTTCCCGCAGGTTCAGAGGGATTGCTGTTCCTGCCGTACCTGGCAGGCGAACGCAGCCCACACCTTGACCCGAACGTTCGCGGGGCATGGATTGGCTTGACCCTCGCGCATCACCGTCCACATCTGGTTCGCGCACTGCTCGAGGGCGTGGCATTCAGTCTTGCGGACACTCTTGAAGTCATGCGACCACTCGCGCCACTCGAGAAACTGCTGTCTATTGGTGGCGGATCAAAATCCGATTTGTGGCTTGGCATTGTTGGCAGCGTTTTGGGCGTTAAACTCGAGCGTCCAGACTTTGAAGAGGGACCCGCCCGCGGCGCGGCAGTTCTGGCATTGGTGGGTGCAGGCGTGTACCCAAGTGTGGCGGCGGCACTCGAGGCGACAGCACCAGAATCTGTGGATTTTCCAACCACACCAGAACCCGCTTACAAGCGTTCACTCGAGCGTTACCGTGCGGCGTATCCTGCGATCAAAGCGATCAGCGGATAGCAGCAACCAGTCAGATCAAGCTCGGGTCAGACAATTTTGATGGCTCGAGCTTGAAAGAATGGCAAGCTAATTTGACCAAAAAATATTTCGAGATTTAAATTATTCAAGGTTTGATTGGTAACTCGAGCGCATTGCCCGTCCAATTGTCTTTCACCCAGTCATAATCGGGATCATTGGTTACTGTATATTCCCTGGTTGAACCTGCCAGATAATTTAGGAAATACAAATTCGTGCCTGGAGCGGTGCTGCCAGGATGATAGCCTTCTGGCACAAGCACTAGGTCTGAATCCTTCGTCACCATGATTTTATCGAGGTCAGTATCTTTGGTGTAAATCCTAAACACGCCAAAACCGTTTTTGGGACTGACTTTAAAGTAATAGGTTTCCTCTAAATAACTCGAGCCTTCGCGTCCATCGTGACGGTGCGGCGGAAAACCAGACCAGTTGCCACTGGGACTGTACACCTCGAAGACAAACAATTTTTCGGTTTTTACTGGCTCGAGCGAGAGATGCACGATTTGGCGCGTGACATTCGCGCCGCCGCGCATTTCGGTTTGAAACTCAAAGGGCTGGTACAAACGTACTGGGTACAAACCCGTGGCTGGCGCACCGCCGACACTGAACTCGAGCGGACTGGTTGCGGTGATGGTGTAACTCGAGTTCGGAGGGAGGTACAGGGCAGTGGGCAAGCCCGCAAAAACGTTGTCGCGTCCAGTAATCTCAAACTGCTGTTCTCCGACCACCGCTCGAGCGCCGCCAGACAAGAACACGATTAATTCCTCGCAATTTTTGGAATTTCCCGAATACGATTCGCCAGCCTCGAGCTTGAGAACTTTGAATGAAAGATGCTGCCAGCCCGTGTTTTCGGGTGTGACTTCATGCAGGATGCTCGAGTTGGTATTGGCTTTTTGATGCAGTTTCATGGTTCTCCTAAAGGTTTACCAACCACCTTGGGCGTTGACAAGCTCGAGAATCTCAAACATGGTCGGCATCGCGTTGGCGCAAGCGTGACGCGACACGACAATCGCACCGCAAGCATTGCCGAGCCGCACGCTTTTGTACCAATCCCAGCCTTTGATTTGCCCGTAAATAAAACCGCTGCCGAACGCATCGCCAGCGCCGACGGTGTTATAAACCTCGACCTGAAAACCTGGTGTGCTGACAATCTCACCAGATTGCAAATGGACTTCAGCGCCCTTCGCACCCGTTTTCACCACCAAGGCTTTTGGTCCGCGCTCGAGAATCATTTTAATGTTGGCGTTCAAATCGCCTGTGATTTCCGGCGCTTGAATTTGCGAATTGATAATTTTGAGTTGATCTTTTGAAGTCAAACCCACCGCGTTGATTTCTTCCTCCGTGCCAATCGCAACGTCCACCATTGGCAAAATTGCACGAACTGCCACACCGAAAGCTCGAGGGTCATGCCACTGGTTGGCGCGAAAATCAATGTCCATAAACACGGTTTTGCCCAGTGCTTTGGCGCGTTCGACGGCGTAAAACGTGGCGCTCCGACTGGGGTCTTTGGCTAAACCCGTCCCAGAAATCTCGAGCGCACCAGCCCGCTCGAGGTTCGCGGCGATCACGTCATCAATGCTTAGTTCGATGTCGGCGCAATTGTCGCGGTAAAAGACGAGCGGCGTTTTGTGATTCGCCTCGATGCCCAGCAACACCGCACTGGTTGGATGCCCAGGCTTGCGCGGAATCATGCCCGTCTCGATACCTTCATTGTCCAAAAAATTGAGGATAAAATCGCCACTGCGATCCTCACCCAACGCCGTCAACAAACCAACCTCGAGTCCCAATCGTTTGACGCCAACCGCAATGTTGGTCGGGCTGCCACCCACATACGCCGCGAAACTGGTGATGTCTTCAAAGCGTGCGCCCATATCGTTCGAGTACAAATCCATGCTCGAGCGTCCCATTGTAATCAGGTCAAGGGGTTTGGTGTTCACGATGGAATCTTTATGGGATTGCCAGAAAGGGCGCAGCAAGCAGCGCCCCTACGGGTTGCGCCCTGCCGTTCGCCCCAGATCATGTTGTGACCTTTAAATACGGACGTTGTTTTTTGATTTTCTCTTCGTATTCTGCTCGAGCCTCCTGCACACCCTTGCGCCCTGAAACTTCGGCGGGTGGTGCATCCCACCAACTTTCAAAGCCACCGACACGTTTTTCTGGGTCAACAAAAACGTGAATCACAGCCACGCGATCTGATTTTTTGGCTTCAAGCAGCGCGGTTTTAAATTCGCTTTCGGTGTGTGCCGTCCAAGCTCGAGCGCCCATCGCTTGCCCGTGCATGGCGTAATCCACGGCAATAAATGGTCCGTCGTAACGGCTGTTTTCTTCGCGGTAACGAAGTTCGAGTCCGAAGGTGGGGCTGCCTTGGCTGCGTTGCAATGAATGAATGCTTTGAAAGCCGTGGTTGTCCACAACGATGATAATTGGTTTTAAACCTTCCTGCACGGCGGTCACAATTTCACTGTTCATCATCAGGTATGAACCGTCACCGACCATCACAAACACGTCACGGTTTGGTTCGGCAAGTTTGACACCGATTGCCGCAGGAATTTCGTAACCCATGCAGGAAAACCCGTACTCGAGGTGGTAACTTTTAGGGTCGGTGGGTCGCCAGAGTTTGGGTAAATCTCCTGGCATTGACCCCGCTGCGCAAATCACCACGCCATGCCCGCCAGCCACGTCATTGACCATGCCAATCACTTCGGCTTGAGCGAGGTTGTTTGGGTCTTTGACCATGCGTAAGTCGTCTACAATTTTGTCCCACTCGAGTTTGAAACTCGAGATTTGATTTTGATATTCGCTGCTGGTTTTGTGGTCTTTCAACAGCTCGAGCAACGATTTTAAAGTTCGTTTGGCGTCGCCGACCACAGGTAGCGCGTTTTGTTTATGCGCATCCATCGCACCGACGTTGATGCCAATAAATTGCACCTCTGGGTTTTGAAATGCGCTTTTGGAAGCCGTTGGAAAATCTGCCAGGCGCGTGCCAATGGCAATAATCAAATCGGCATCTCGAGCCAGCTTGTTGGCGGCGGTTGTGCCGAGCGTGCCGACCACGCCAACGTTTTGCGCATGATTCCAGGGCAGAACACCCTTACTGGCTTGAGTTTCAGACACCGCAATACCAGTGCTCGAGACCAATTGCTCGAGTTCGATATTCGCGCCCGAGTACGTCACGCCGCCACCCGCCACGATCAAGGGATTTTTGGCGGCGCGAATCAACTCACAGGCTCGAGTCATCAGCTCTGGTTCGGCAACAGGACGGCGAATTTTCCAGACGCGCTTGGCAAAAAATCCGAGCGGGTAATCGTAAGCCTCAGTCTGCACGTCCTCGCACAAACTGAGCGTCACCGCGCCCGTCTCGCTCGGGTCGGTCAGAATTCTGAAGGCTTCGGGCAGGCTCGAGATGATCTGTTCGGGTCGTGAAATCCTATCAAAGTATCTCGAGACGGGTCTGAAGGCATCGTTGGCGCTGGAATCACGCTCGAGTGGATGCTCCATTTGTTGCAGCACAGGGTCGGGCAGGTGGTTGGCGAAGTAATCGCTGGGCAGCAGCAAAACTGGCAAACGGTTGATCGTGGCGAGCGCCGCGCCCGTGACCATGTTGGTCGAACCTGGACCGATGCTGGCGGCGCAAGCATAGGTCTGCAAACGGTTTTGATGTTTGGCGAAGGCTGCCGCGACGTGTACCATGCCCTGCTCGTTTTGTGGACGGTAATGCGGCATTTTTAAGTCTGTACCGTATTCCTCGAGCGCTTGCCCAATACCAGCCAAATTGCCATGCCCGAAAATACCCCAGACGCCAGCGATAAAACGTTGCTCGAGTCCGTCGCGTTCTATATATTGGTTCGCAATGAAATGCACGACGGCTTGCCCCATAGTGAGTCGAATGGTATTCAAGTGGAACTCCTTTGATGGGCTGATTGACTTGCTCGAGTTTGAAAACGAAACTCGGCTGCTGAACTGTAGTTTGAGTGTCAAGAAGGAAAAACTCGAGATTTGCTTGAATTTATTTTATTGGTTTGTGCTTTCGTTTGTCAAAGAAAAACTTTAAAACGAAAGCCAATCCTTTCGTTTGGAAAGCTCGAGGTTCAGAAATTGCGTATACTAAAAATTATGCTCGATAATGCCAGCAATGCCCGTCGTGTGCTTGCACAGCGTTTCAAGCACGCAAATTTTCGTAACGGGCAACTCGAGGTGGTTAAAGCGGCACTCGAGTTAAAGGACGTGCTGGCGGTCATGCCGACGGGTGCGGGAAAGAGTTTGACCTATCAATTGCCTGCGGTCATGCAAACAGGTTTAACACTGGTGATCTCGCCATTGATTGCCTTAATGAAAGACCAAGTTGATTCTTTAAAAGCCAAAAAAATCGCGGCAGCCATGCTGAACTCGAGTCAAAGCGTGGAAGATCAAGCCGCAATTATGGGCAACCTGGCAGGTTTAGCCATGCTCTATCTCGCGCCAGAACGCCTGCGAACCCCAGGCTTGCTCGAGACGCTCAAATCGCTCAAGATCGCAAGGTTGGTGATTGACGAAGCGCACTGTGTCTCGAGTTGGGGACATGATTTTAGACCCGATTATTTAGCGTTGGGCGAGTTTCGTAAAAACCTTGGCAATCCACCCGTCACCGCCCTGACCGCCACCGCCACCACACACGTTCAAGACGATATTGTCAAAGTCCTCGAGATGAACGACGCGACCCGAATCGTGACGGGTTTTGACCGCACCAATCTCAATTACCGCGTGACCAAAGTTCCAGGTGAAAGCGCCAAAAAAGAAGCCCTGCAAATGCTGCTCGAGCGACTGCCGCGACCTGGTTTGGTCTACGTTGGCACGCGTAAAGAAGCCGAAGAACTGAGCGCACTTGTGAACGCAATGGGTATCAAATGCAGCCATTACCACGGCGCTCGAGAAGCATCAGAACGTGATGCCGTGCAAGATGCCTTCATGAGCGGCAAACTCGAGGTGGTGATTGCCACCAACGCTTTTGGCATGGGCGTGGACAAAGCCAATGTGCGCTTTGTGATTCACTACCGCTTGCCTGGAACGGTTGAAGCGTATTACCAAGAGGCTGGACGCGCTGGACGTGACGGCAAACCCTCGAGATGCGTGCTGCTTTACGACACTCAAGATGCCAACTTGCAAGTTTTTTTTATTAACAATTCCGTTCCCTCCGAACTCGAGATGCGTCGCGTCTGGGCGTACCTTCACGCGGTACGCAACGACAAAAATGAAGTCAACCTGCGCCGTGCGGCGCTCGAGCGCAACCTCGAGCTTCCAGATTCAAAATTTCGCGTGATCTTAAGTCATCTGGTGCAACAAGACGGACTGGAATTGCTGCCCAGCGCCAGTGGAATGCTTCACGCCAGAATTTCTGAACAACTGCCGGGTTTTGACATGACCGCCCTCGAGACGTTGCGGGTTCATCGTCTGACGCTGCTCGAGGAGATGGAAGGGTTCGCCAAAACCCCGCGCTGCCGCCGCAAGATGATTCTCGAGTATTTTGGTGAGGCGGGACTCGATGCGCCATGCGGTACTTGCGACGTTTGCGACCCGCCCAAAGATTTGCTGACGCCTTGGGATCGTCGTGCGCTCGAGGGTGTGTCTGCGCTTGACGGACTGGCTCGAGACAAACTGGTCAAAGCCCTGATTGCTGAAGGCGGAAAACTTGCCACCTGGAGCGCTCGAGATGCCGAAATGCTCTTGCAATTTCTCGAGCAACGCGGCTTGATTTTGGGCGCGGGCATCACCGAACTGGCACGGGCGCAACTGCGGGTCAAAGTTGCCGCCCGCACGATTGCCACCGACCCGATTCTGGCAACGCTCGAGCTTCACAATGCAGGAAAAACGCCAAGTGAAATCGCAGCTCAACTCGAGACAGACGAATCCACGATTGCCAAACGTTTGCTCAAACTGCTCGAGAAAAACGAACTGCAACTCTCGAGTTTGGTGAAAGTGCCTGTTGTTCAGAAGATTCGTGAATATGCTGAAACGCTAGGCTACAGTCCGATAGCGCCGTTAAAAGCCAAACTTGGCGCTGGCGTCACAGAATTTGAGATTCAAGCGGTCAGGATTGCAGACCGAGAACTTTGAGACTCGAGCCTTAGAACAAGAAATAGGGCGTTTTAGTCAATCAAAAGGGTTACTCGAGCTTGGGCTTTTCAATTGCTGTTTTTAACCTTGTCTTCTAAAGCCTTACGATTAAATACGACCAGCCAAAGGTCATTTCTCAATTCTTGTTCGGTAATTTTCACTTCGTCGTTTAATACTTGCAAGTTCTTTTTGAGGGCTTCTTTGACCTGCTCGCGTTGCTCGGGGGTTATCCCAGACATCTTAATATCAAAAAATTTGCTCTCGTCATCACGGTATTGCCGTAGTTTTCCTTCAAGATCAAGCCGCCGAATATCGTCGGTTTCACGTTCCCAGACTTTGGTTTCGACCAATGCTTCGGTAATGTCTGGACTGACAGGACCAAAAAATTTACCTTGGTTGGCTTTGATAAATCTATTGAAACTCGATTCCATCGTTGACAAGTGCGTGCTTATTGCTTTCAATGCCTCGTCAGAAAATTCTTTGCCGTCATCACGTTGCCCGGGTGTCCCCTCGCTCGAGAGTTGTCTTAAATCATTGCTGGCTAATTCATATTCGCGTTTCGCTTGGTCAAAACCGTTTTTTTCAATAAAATCTTTGGTGTCTTTGCGAACATCGGCAAACAAAATTCGCATTCCATTTTCTTCGGCATTGACCAGTGATTTGTAACGGTCAATCAGTTCGACCATGTTTTTTTTCTTTTGTTTTAAAAGACCGGCGGCTCGTTCGCTTAAGTCCAACCCAATTGAAACCACTTGACCCAAAACAGGAATAAAGTTAGCCACCCCCCCAGCTTTGTCCAGGATGCCTTCTATTTTTTCGGCAATGTTTTTCTTATCAAAAGCGATTTCGACAATCGTTTCTTCAATCAATCTTTTGATTTCTTTTGAGGTTGCCAATTCTGCCTGATCGTAGGTTTTTTCATCATTCTCGAGTTGGGCATTCCATTTGATCTCGAGTTTGTCTGTCCAGTCGTTGAGGTTTTTGTTGTATTCAAGAATCGTGCCGTGCCGAGTTGCGACGCTTGATTTCTGCATCAGATCAAGGTATTTGAATTCATCTACCTTAAACGATTGGTACAACTTTAAAGCAGCAGGACTTAACTTAGCCATGTCATTGTCTCGTTCTTCGGCTTTTCGTTTGATGACATTGATCCGTTCGTCAAAATTTAATTTTTGATTTGCTTTGTCTTCACGCAAAAGACTGAGCATTCCCGTAAACCCTTCATTGCGGGCGGTTGTGTAATTCAGAAAGGTTTGAACCAATTCTGCCTTGTGAAACTGGTCGATTTCAGTATTTCTTGCCACCTCATCTTTCAATTCGGCAAATCGTTTGTCATAGCCAGATGCAAACGCCAAACTGAGAAGACCAATCAACAACAAAAGCAATCCAAAACGAATCCGATAGCGTGTCATAAAAGCTCCTTATTAAGTACGTCCAACTTAATTTTTATAGTTCTATCATAAAAATTAAGGCGAGCTATGTTCGTTGGGAGAGCGTATCTCACGCGGAATTCTGGAATTCTGCTGCTTTTCGCAGAATGGAAGAATGGAGTCGTGAGATACTTAGTGCCAAAGCAAAAAAGTTTTTTGCCGAACTCGAGTTAAATTCCTTGTTCGCTGATAATCCGCCACGGACCTTTGTTGATGCGTTGCATCACCCATAACGGATGGACGTTGATGTCCACAAAGGCGCGGTAAGCATTCTCAAAACGTCCAATATGATGTATTTCAATGGTAACCTGTTCAATTCTTGGTGCGCCCTGAAACTCCGTGCCAGCCAGAATGATTTCAGGATCACTGACAAAGACAACTTGGACATCGAACACCCGTTCGAGGATTAAGCGCCGCGAACGCAGCCAATCGTCATTCATGCTGTTGGTGCTGCGCAACGAATAGCGTGCCTGCCCCTTATCATCAATCCAGGCGGTTGATTCGGCAAACAGACTGTTCCAGAGTTTCTGATCGCCCCATTTCAGGGCGCTAATCAAGGCTTGAATGACCTCTTTGGGGCTGGCGCTATCTTTGGGGATTTGCAAACTCTCCAAGGTCAATGCCGCTTCGCCCGCAAAAGGTGAAATGCCGTCTTTGACGTTCGTTAAGTCAACAAAAACCCGACCTTCAACCAAAACACCCAGCGGCTCGAGCATCAAACCTGTGGCGGCTTGATCGTTGATGACCAGCATTTTTGGTTGATCCAAAATTCGTCCAATAAAAGTGTGCTTCTCGAGAAAGTCGGGATTGACCGCGCGTTGGTAACGTGCCTGGGTTTCAAACAAACGCCGTATGGCAGGGTTTTGACAAGCGATAAAGTAAAACCCGCTTTGCCGATCACCAGAACGCAAATAACAACGATCTCCTTCCGACACCCAATCGCGTGGTTTGATCTCGGGCAAGAGCACCACTTTACCAACCACCTTTGCCCGATTCTCGAGCGGATTTGCTGCGGGGAAAGCAGGAATGGTTTCTTTCTCGAGTTTTTTCTGCATGGCTTGAAGCGCACCATTGCTGGCTTCTTTGATTTGAGCGCTACGTTTTTCACCGAGTTGTCGGTACTCGAGGTCTTTGTCGGTCAGCTTGAATTCTCCACCCGTTAAAATTTTAAATACCCGCTCCCAATCTTCAACCGTGCTGGTGGTGAAACCCCCTGGATATTTTTGTTTTAGAAAAGCAATTCGGGGTTGATCCTCGAGCCATTCGCTTAACAATTTGCGGTTGTCAATACGTCTGATCCAACCAGAATCCAGAACCCGTTCGGCTCGACGAATAAAATCTTCGTACCAGCTAGACCAAACCGAATTAAAGTTGTCCTTCTCGAATTGAATTGGACCACCCGCGCCAAACATGGGTTTGCCATTGGCGGCAAAGTTGAGCCGTTCTGCCCGAACCGAACCACGAATCTCGAGGTTCTCCAAACCATCGCCACCTGTTTTGCGACGTAGTATCGTCAGAATCAGCGGGCTGCCATCACGAAATCCGAGTTCTTTCCAGGTGTTGCGTTCAGAAACACCGCCAATGCCAAATTGGGTCATCTTTCTGAGGTATGCCGTGGCAGCCTCTTGACTGGCGGCATCTGTGACTGGTGGTGGGCACGGCGTCACCACTTTGTTCACCGTCGTAATCAAATCCCCAACACGCAAGCCTGCCGCCCTGAATGGGCTATCCCAGTTGACCCAAGTCACACGGTGACCACACGGCGCTCGTTCGGTGACGGTTCGCGTCTCAATGCCGCTCGAGAGAAAATCTGGATTAACCTGCTCGGTCTGTGCAAAGCCTGGTAAAACCGTGATGACGATCATTAAAAGCGTAAGTATTGCCAACTGTCCGTAACACTTCATTGAGACCTCCTGCTTCCGATTCATCTTGAACCAAGTCCGGTCATAACTTGGTCACAAAAGCAAAATACTTCGTTCAGTTCAAAGCTTTGAGCGTCAGATCAACAGCAACCTCCACCAGGTTAAACTACTCGAGATTCAAGGAGGAAATTCATGTTAAAAATTGCGAATGCACCCTGCTCTTGGGGTGTGATTGAAGGCATCGAAGGTGATCGGGATGGATACGCCAGGTTGCTTGACGAAATGCAGGAAACTGGTTACGACGGCACAGAACTCGGCGATTGGGGTTTTATGCCCACCGACCCCGAAAAACTGAGCAGTGAACTCGAGGCGCGAAAGTTAAAACTGCTGGCGTCATGGGTCAGCGTGTTCTTGCACGATGCCAGCCGTCACGCGCAAAGTGAAGCCGAAGCGGTACGCACGGCGGGATTGCTGGCGGCGGTTGGCGGCTCGAGTGCGTTGGTGGTGCTGGGCAACGAGCCGTACATTCCAAACCACATCCGAAACACCAACGCTGGGCGGATCACCCCTGAAATGGCTATGACCGACGCGCAATGGGATGTTTTCGCTGAGGGTGCAAACCGTGTCGCTAGCGCCGTCAAGCGCGAAACAGGTTTGCGGACTGTCTTTCACCATCACATTGCGACCTGGATTGAAACCCCGCTCGAGACCGCCAAACTCCTCGAGTTAACCGACCCCAGCGTTATGGGCTTGTGCTTTGACACTGGGCATTACAGTTTCGCGGGCGGCAATCCGCTCGAGGGACTGGAACTGCACAAAGACCGAATTTGGCACGTTCATTTTAAAGACCATGACCCCAAAATTGCCGCCCAATCTCGAGTTGAAGGTTGGACGGGTGTGCAAGCCGTTGAACACGGCGTGTTCTGCGAACTCGGGCATGGGGATGTGAACTTTGCGGCGGTCAAAGCCAAACTCGAGTCTTGGGGCTATGACGGCTGGATTGTGGTGGAGCAAGACGTGCTGCCCGGGATGGGCAATCCAAAGGAAAGCGCCAGACGCAACCGCGAGTATTTGCGCGGCATTTGATTGTAAATCTGGTAGGGGCGAGACGCGTCTCGCCCCTACGATTTTCTTGTGTGGGCGTTAAAGCTTGCCACCCAACTCGAGTGTCACATCAATCAAGGTTTGAACATCGCTGTCGGAAGTGCGGAAGTTCACAAAGCATGGGCGCAAGCAAATTTTGCCGTCCACCAACGCCGAAGAAATGTACACCCGTCCATCGTCTTGCATGGTTTTGACCAGCGAAAGGTTGTGCTGATTGAGCGCGGTTTCATTGCCGCGTAAACTTGATGGAACGTGACGATATGGCACGGTGGACAGTTGCGGTTCAACCAGCAGTTCTAGCTCGCTCGAGCTTCGGATGAGGTCGGCGCAAAGTTGCGCTTGGGCAATATTACGGGCGATGGCGGCACGGTACTGGTCTGCGCCGTGAACCCGCAGTGCCAACCAAAGTTTTAACGCCCGAAATGGTCGTGAATACTCGAGCGTCAAATCCACGGCGTTGTACGGTTGATGCTCGTCGTGAAGCATGTACGATTCGTCATGAGTGAATGCCGCTGCAAGATCGCCACGGTTTTTGACCAGTACCACACCGCAAGCTTTGGGCAGGTACAACCATTTGTGCGCATCCACCGAGATTGAATCGGCACGCTCTAAACCTTTAAAACGACTCCGCATCTCGAGCACTGCCGCCCCAGGTAAACCGTAAGCGCCATCAACGTGCAACCAAACCCCTCGAGCCGCGCAAATGTCCGCCAGTTCCTCGAGGGGGTCAATCGCGCCAGTTAATGTTGTGCCTGCGGTGGCAACCACGGCAACGGGAACAATTCCAGCGGCAATATCGGCATCAATCGCGGCAGCCACAGCCTTAGCGTTGACCCGATGGTTCGCGTCAATCGGCAAACTTCGCACCTGATTCGCCCCAATTCCCAACACTTCCGCCGCTCGAGACACCGAGTAATGTGCCTCGCTCGAGCAGTACAAGGCGCAAGGACGGCTGGCAAGACCGGTTCGCCTCACATTGGGCAGTGCGCGTTCTCGAGCCGCCGTTAAAGCCGTCAGGTTGGAAATCATGCCGCCGCTGGTGACCGTTCCCGCGCCATAAGGAAAACCAAGGAGCTGCGCCACCCACTCGAGCGCCTGACGTTCAATCAAATCCGCACTCTTCGCGCTGGTTGCCAAGTTCACATCAAAACACGACGCCAAGGCGTCCGCCAGAACCCCAATCTCGAGTCCGCTCGAGCCGACAAAAGCAAAATAACGCGGTCTGGACTGCGCCAAACTTGTGTCCAAAAATCCTCGAGCCTCCTCGAGCGCCAACAGTGCTGGGGTAGGAGAATTGCCGAGGGGTTTGGTGGTCAACTCGCGTAAGACCTCGGAAATGGCGGGTTCAATCGGACGGGCTTGATCGAAACTCGACCAGGCATCACCAATAATCTGCGCGGCTTGGTGAATCAAATCGGCTCGAGAAATGTCGAGGGGTAAGCTGGGACGGTTTTGCATGAGACTCCTTCGGACGCAATAACTCACGATTAAACAAGGTTGCCACTGCGTACCTGAAGGGCGCAGCAAGCAGCGCCCCTACGTTAAAAATGGGTTCTGTAGGGGCGCTGCTTGCCGCGCCTTGCCTTTGCAGTCTCGTGACGAAAATACTGTTTCAACACCAGAAAATCCTTTTATACAACGACTGGGATTCGCTCAAGGTAGGCTTCATTTTGATCACTTTCAGATTTGATTGCCTCTGCGTCAAAGCGAAAGTACGAACGTGGCGGCAGAATGCCCCAGGTGTTGCTGGTGTGGGCATCGTCGGGGTAATAGCGCGGTTCGTGATCGGGCACGAGTTGCTCGAGGTCGCAAAACAGTTCCATAAAAATATCTTCTTCGGGCATTCGGATGTACGAGTACAAGTTTCTGGCGACGCCGTGCCGTCCGGGACCCCAGACGACAGGACGGGCATTTTGCGCGAGGTGATCGAGCGCAACACGCATTTCGCCCCAGTCCACCAGTTCAAAGGCGACGTGATGAATGTGGTTGTACCCCTTTTCGACGAACGCCAAAACATGATGGTCGGCGTTGACGTGTAACCAGCAGCCTTCGTCACCAACCCAATCGGTCAAGCCAAACCCCAGTTTTTCGATGTACCAACTCGAGGCTCGTTTGGCATCACTGGTCAGGTAGTTGACGTGAGCAAATTTGCGTGGGTGAAAACCTGGAATGCGGCTCGAGTATTGCACTTCGCTGGGGTAACTTGCGTTCGCTCGGACTCGCTCGAGCAGAACAATATTGTTGCCGTCAGGGTCTTGAAGTTTAAGACCAGTGCCGCGTTGTGGAACTTGGACTTCGGTCACGCTCAACCCTCGAGCTTGCAATTCGGTTTTGGCTTCCAACAGGCTTAACTTTGGTGCGAGTTCATACGCCACGTATTCCAAACCTAGCTTGTCGTGTGATGGCAGCAGCAGTAAGCCGTAATCTTCATGGGTGCAGCGCAAAACCGCATGATCGTCGTGAATTTCACCATGAAGCCCGAGCGTGTGCGACCAACGTGCAAATGCCTCCTCGAGATTTTTCACGCGCAACGCCGCGTGATGGATGGCTGAAATCAATTTCATTGGAACTCCTTCTTAAAATTTGTCAAATGTTTTGATTGTTCGGCTCGAGCGAATTCTGTAGGGTGCGCCTCGCGCACCGTGTTGGTTGGTGCGCAGGGCGCACCCTACTAAATTTGTCCGCTCGAGACGCGGCGCTCGGCTTCGTCTTCGGGGATTGCCAGCGCCACATGCAAGGTTGCTGCCGTGACTTGCGGTTGGATGCCAACAGGCTCGAGATCATCCTCGAGTTCGACAATTTGGTTCTCGAGCCGCCCAATGCCGTCTACTTCCACCGCGACCAGATCACCAATTTCGACGGGTCGAGAATGTGCGGGTGTGCCAGTGAGAAGCATGTCTCCTGCCTCGAGCGTGATTAGCCTCGAAAGGTCAGCAATTTGATATGCCACCGAGAACATCAGGTCGCTGCCCGTGTTGGTTTCTTGCACGACTTGACCGTTAACAAAGGTTCGCAGATGCAGGTTTTCTGGATCAACGTCACTTGCGTCAACCATGATCGGACCCGTTGGACAGAAGCCATCTTGCCCCTTGACGCGAATCATTGCGCCGCGATCCGCATGACGAAAATCGTGAACGCCAAAATCGTTGACAATCGTGTAACCCTGCACAAACGAAAGCGCGTTGCTGAGGGTCGCACCTTTACAGCGCTTGCCAATGACCACCGCAATTTCACCCTCGTAATTCAGGTATTGGCAACCCTTCGGACGCGCCACCGTCGCTCGGTGGCTCGAGAGCGAGCTGATTGGTTTTAAGAACCAAGCGGGCGAATCGGGCAGTTTTTTCATGTCGTACTCGACGCATCTCGAGCGGTAGGTTAAATGTGTGGCAAAAATCTGGCGCGGTGTAACAGGGGAGAGGTACTGCGCACTTGCCGCCTCAAGTTTTACACCATTCTCGAGGACAATCATGCCAGCATCAGTGCTACCTTCAAGAATCCCTTTGCGAGCCAGTCCATTGTGCAACACCCGAACGTGTTTCAACGTGACACCTCCTTGATAGCATCTTTGTCGTGCTGCGCGATGACTTCGCCGCCGTGAACCGTGTAACCAAAACTGAACTTGTAACCGCGCATCATCTCGAGCGGTCTGATGGCGTGTAAATCCTCGATGGTATTGCTGCCAAACTCGAGCGTTGCATCACCCTCCCAAATCTCTGTGGCTTCACGGTCAAAACCGCCAGACTTCACCAGTTCAAACACATCAGGGCTTAAGCCGTTATACGCCGGAAAATGCCTCGAGTTGTACATGGGCGGGTCGTTGACGGTAGGACCCGTTTTTGAAAGTTCACGCAAGGTCAGTACACTTCGCGCAATCTCTCGAGAACCCGCCGTGCAGGTCGCGCCAAACCTCGCGCCAGCCTCGATTTTCGGTGCGGCTTTACCGGCGGCAAACGTGCGGGTCAGGTGAATTGATCCCAGTTTTTTCGGGAAACCCTGAATGTAACCACGAAACATCGCAAAGTCCTTGTCCACCCAAATGTACACGCACCTCGAGACTGGCTGCCCCTGATATTTCGCGCCGACCACAATAAAAAATTCTTTGTACTGCGCCTGAATTGGGTCGGTCAACTCGTGAAAATCATCGCTGCAAGATTGCCAATCGGCAAAAATCGCTGCCACCGCGCCAGGGTCATCCGCTGGCTCGAGTTCGGGCGGTAAAAGCGCGATCACCGCGTCAGGGTCGGTGCGGTACTCGGTAATCAAAAAATCACCTGAGTAATGCCAAGGTGGCGGTGGCACGATGCTGGCGCGACCATCTGGTGAAAGTGGGAAGGTGTAACCGATTGGTGGTTTGCGTTTTTTCATAAGAACCTCGGTTAGGGTACGCCATGCACACTGTTTTTCGCACGTTGATGGTGCGCGAGGCGCACCCTACTACAAAATTGCTCGTTTTCCTGATTGCTCGAGATTTCTAAAAATAAAATTTGTTTTGTGTATATTTCATTGATCAAATAATTTGATTCTCGAGCCTTTAATTCACTTCAACAAATGCCGCATTGATAATCGATTGCAACCTCGCGTACCACGGGTCACGCCCGACGCGAAGGTGGGTGTTGGTCAAAATGGCAACCACGGTTTCAGTCTCGGGGTCGCACACCAATTGGCAACCGCTCGCGCCACCATGCCCAAAGGTACGAAACGAGGCGAGTTCGGAAAACAATCCTGGCAGGGCGGCGGTTTGCACCGACCAACCGAATCCCCAGGGAACTCGAGCATCTTCTGGATAGCCTTTCATGCTGGGGTGCAAGCCTGGGACGCCGCCCGTTTGATCGCTGGTCATGGCTTTAACGGTCAGGCTCGAGTGAATCTGTTTGTGGTTGGGCATGAAGTGCAAGGCGAATTTTGCAAGGTCGCTGGCGGTGGCAACAATGCCAAACGCGGGGTGTGCCAAGCCTCGAGCGTGACGAGAATTGTACATTGCGCCTTCGGTGTTTTCTGCCATGACCGCCCGAATTTGCGCCAGTCGTGATTCTTGCTCATGGGGCGGCGCGAAAAAAGTGTGGTTTAAACCCATTGGCTCGAGCACGAGTTCTTGAACGAGTTGGGCAAATGGAATTCCTGTGACGATCTGTGCCACATGTCCCGCCAGCAAGGAGTTGTAATCCGCGTAACTGAGCCGTGTGCCTGGTTTAAATTGCAGTTTGCTGGCGTAAAGTTCCTCGAGAAGCGCTGGCATCGGGGTTTGATTTTTTAAGCGTTGTTCCATGATTGGCGATTCGTAAATCAGTCCCGAAGTGTGGGTTAATAAATGTCGCAAACGCACCTCTTCGCGTCCATCATCCGTAAATTCTGGAATGATGCTCGAGATCAAACGTCCCAAAGTCAATTCGCCCATTTCGACCAGACGCATGACCATTGCCGCCGTGTAGACCTTCGAGATTGACGCGACAGCCCACAGCACATTTTCGCTCGAGGGAAGATTGGGAGCGGCATTTCCAGCGTAATGCTCGAGTGCCAGCCTGCCGTTCTTGGCGACTGCCAGTGCCGCCCCAGCAAAGCCGCCCTCGTCAATATGGCGCTGCATCAAACTCGAGATCTGGGTCATGCCCAACTCACTTTTAAGGGCAGGTGTTTGATGCCAGAAATAAAATTTGAACGCAGTCGTTCGGGTGTGCCGTTCAATTGAAGGCTCAAAAGTTTGGGCAGCAATTCCTCCAATAAGATTTTGACCTCGATTCGTGCCAGATGCTCGCCCAGGCATTTGTGCGGGCTTTTTAAACCGAATGCTAAATGCTCGTTTGGATTGCGTTTGATGTTGAACGTGTACGGATTCTGAAATTGCCGTTCGTCGTAATCACCCGCGATATACCAAATCAAAACCTTATCACCCGCTTTGATCTTTCGTCCCTCGAGTGTCGTGTCTTGCAATGCCGTGCGCCTGAAGTGCATGGTCACAGTGCCCCAACGCAAAATTTCTTCCACGGCATCATCCATCAAACTTGGATTTTCACGAAGTTCTGCCAACTGTTCCGGATGCTCGAGCAGTGCCATGATTCCTGCGGTCATGGTGTACCGCGTAGTGTCTGTGCCTGCCGCAATCAGCAACGTGAAAAAGTTTTTAAACTCCATTTCCGAAAGCGGCTCGCCGTCGCGTTTGGGTTGCAGCAACCTCGAGATCACATCGTCGGTTGGGTTATCCCGTCGGATGCGGGCTTGCTCTTCGGCGTAGGCGAACAACTCTAGGCTGACAGGGCTGCGAAACGGCAGCAGTCGGTACTGGTCGGTGTTAACCAAACTGATTGGCGTTTCGGTAAATTCTGGGTCGTCGTTGCCCAGCAGCGCATCGCCTTTTTTGACCAACATTGCACCGTCCTGATCGGGCGTGCCCAACATTTTGCCCAGCATTCGCATCGGCAATTGCCGCGCCAATAGCTCAACAAAATCAAACTCGGTTCTGCCGCCCAACTCGTCAATCACGCCCCTGGCAAGCAAGCGAATGCCCATCTCGTAAGACGCCACCTCCCTTGCCGAAAACGGGGGCTGTACCATGCGGCGATACGCCGTGTGCTCGGGCGGGTCCATCTCCATCACGGTTTTTCGCGCCTCGAGTTCATCGGGTTTCATGTCCTCAATCCGAATGCCTTTTTTGCTCGAGAAAATCTGTGGGTTGCGGCTGACCTCAGTAATGTCGTTGTAACGTGTGACCGCCCAGAATCCTGCGCCGTCCGTTTCATCCCACCAAGACACGGGGTCTTCGTCGCGCAAGCGCTTGAATGTGGCGTGGGGGACACCGTGAACGTACATGTCAGGGTCGGTGATGTCTAAATCTGGACGCTCGAGGTTGATGGCTTGTGTCATGGTGCGAACTCCTTGCGGTCAGGGCAGGGCTTGCTGCGCCCCTACAGATACTTACAGGGCGCAGCGAGCAGCGCCCCTACAGGTACGGCATGTAAAACTTTAATTCCCAGTCCGTCACGGCGCTGATAAACTTCTCCCATTCGGCGCGTTTAACGGCGACGAACTGCCCGACCAAATCCGCGCCGAAAGCTTCAACAAAAAGCGTGTTCGCCTCGAGTGCATCGAGAGCCAGCTCGAGGTTGTTTGGCACGTGACGGGTGGTGCTTTGATGCTCCAAGCAGTCTTGTTCTTCGGCGGCAGGGGATTTGAGGTCATGCTTCACGCCCAACAGTGCGGCTTGTAACACGGCGGCGGTTGCCAAGTACGGGTTGGCTGCGCCGTCGGACATGCGGTGCTCGAGTCGTGTGCCGCGTCCTCGGGTGGCTGGAATGCGGATGCTTGCGCCCCGGTGGTCGTAACCCCAGTTTGCCCAGTAACCCGCAAGTTGCGCGGGCTTCAGGCGCTTAAAGGCGTTGACGGTTGGGGCGCAGATCGCGGCGCTGGCTTCAAAATGCTCGAGCATCCCAGCGATACATTGATGCGCGATGGCAGAAAGCCCGTCCGTGGCTTTGGCATCGAACATGGCGTTGTTGCCTTTTTTATCTTCAAGTGAGAGGTTGACGTGCAAGCCGCTGCCGCCACGGTCTGCGAAGGGTTTGCCCATATAGGTCAGCAATAAACCGTGTTTAAATGCGATTTCTCGAGCCATCAGTTTGAACAAGAAAATGTTATCCACCGCCTCGAGCGCTGATCCGTAAGCCAGGGTCATTTCAAATTGTGGCGTGTCAAATTCAGAATTGATGCTTTCGACGGGTAGCCCAATGCGGTCTGCGACTTCCATGATTTCGTCGATCAAACCCACGGGGTCAACGGCTGGACCAGTGCCGTAGACGTAAGCCCCTGGCGTGTCCCATTCCGTCCAACCGCCCTGTCCGTTGGGCTGCATGACAAACGCCTCGAGTTCGATACCGACTTTGACCGTATAACCCAAATCACTCCAAGCTTTGATGGCGCGGCGCAACGCATGGCGCGGTGAGATTGACAGCGCTTCGCCGCGAAAACTCAGGTCACCAACCACCACGCCCGTATCCGCTTCCCAACCAGGGCGGACATCCTGCATCTCAAACTCGAGGTCGCAATCTGGCAGCCCCTCGAGCAACCGCGCACCTGGGGCGGGAACCATCGTGCGGTCAAACGCCAGCGCAAAAGTCGTGATGCAGTGGTGCGTGCCGTGTGCCGCGTGCGCCGTCGGCAGGTACTTGCCACGTGCCAGTCCGTGATGGTCGGGAAAAAGAGCGCGGATGCGTTTGTAAGTTTCCATAAAATAGTCCTTAAAATTGAATTCTTAAACCTCGGCTGGCTCGAGGGTTCTGACCAAACCAAGATTTTTGCTCGAGGTTAACGTCCAAACCGCACTGATGACGACGCCCGCAACGGTCAGCCAGACGCCAATGCTGGCAGGGTACGGCGGGAAGGGAAAGATTGAACCGTAAATGGCGAAAACTGGCGTCAGGATTGCGCCAACCAAGACCAGGTATTGCCAAGGTGCGCTGGCGGGAACAAGCCTGAATGCCAAAACCGCCAGCACAATGTAAATGCTCGAGATCAACAGTGTTCCGGCTAAGGCACTCGCGCCGAACACGACCATGACATCCAAACCAGAAAACAATGCCACAACCACGAGCAGCACTGCCAGGGAAGCCACCAGTAAATTCCCACCAATCGGTGTGCCATAACTCGAGGTGCTGGCGAGCGCTTTGGGCAGCAGGTTATGGCGTGCCAGTGCAAACCAACCTCGAGCGGCGGTGGCGGTAAAGGCACTGCCGACGGCGATCATGTCCACAATAATAGCAACGTCAATCCAGGGGGCGATCCAGCTTCCAACGTATTTTGTGCCGAGCGTGCCCAGTGGTGACGGGTCTTTGATCCAATCTGCGATTTTGTCCACACCAAAGCCAATGGCGCTGGCGTACAGCACCAGCACATAAAAAACGGCGGCAATAATCACTGTTCCCAACACGGCAAAAGGCACGGTCTTTTTGGGGTTTGCGGTTTCTTCGCTTAAACTGGCGCTGGCTTCAAAACCGATAAACAACGTCACGGCAAACAGCACGCCTTTAAACAAGTTGCCTGCATTCGGGTTGCCTGGGTTAAAAACCTCGAGCGTGTTACCGTTCGCACCACCAGAAAAAACGATGGCGAGCGCGATAATCAAAACGGGTAACACGGCAAAGGCAGTCAAGATTAGTTGCGTGCGGGTGGCGGTTTGAATACCGTAATGGTTGGCGGCGAAAACAATACCAATGGCAACCAGCGACCAAACCCACCACGGCAAGTTAATGCCCAGGTAACTCGAGAATGCCAGGTTGGCAAAAAAACCGATGGCGAGAAAAATGCCCGCACCCCCTAAGAACATCGCGCCAATAAAATAAATGCCTGCGGTAAATAAACCGAGCGCCGCCCCCGCCGAACGTCGCACGTAATCGTAAATTGCGCCAGCGCCGGTGTATTGCCGTGCGAACAGCACAATCACCCAGCCGACGCAGATCGAACCAATCGCGCCGAGAACTGTCGCTAGCGGCGCGGCGCTGCCAGCCGCACCCGCAACCAAGCCAGCCAATAAACCTGCGGATAACACTGGACCAATTGCCAAAGACTGGGCGATAGCGTCCAGTACCGTGAGCTTGGGTTGACCAAGCTGTTGCGAATTGTTGCTCGAGTTCATAGACCCTCCTGTGGTTTGCTCATAGACCCTCCTGTGGTTCGTTCATAGACCCTCCCGCGCCTGATGAGGCGAATGTTCCGTGGCGGTGCATTACGTTTTTCACATCGCAGTAAAAGTCAAAACTCCAATGCCCACCTTCACGTCCAACGCCAGAATGCCGAGCGCCGCCAAATGGTGCTGCCAGGTCGCGCACGTAAAAGCAATTGATCCAAACCGTGCCGGCACTGAGTTGATCGGCAATGCGTTCGGCTTTTTCTTGGTTTTGCGTGAAGATCATGGCTGCCAGACCGTATTCGGTGTTGTTGGCAAGCGTCACCAGTTCGGTTTCACCCGAGAATTTTTGCAAGGTTAAAACGGGTCCAAAAACTTCTTTGGTTAAAATTTCTGCGCCGTCAGGAACATCGCTAAACAGCGTCGGCTGAAAGTACAAACCGCCCAATTCTGGCGAAACCTTTCCACCAAACTCGAGCTTCGCACCGGCTTCTATTGCACGGTCTACAAAGCCTTGCACCCGCTCAAAGTGGGGGCGTGTGACCAGTGGACCAACGACGGTACTCGCCTCTCGAGGGTCGCCCTGTTTGGTGGTTTGCACGGCTTCACGAAAGCGCGTTAAAAATTGGTCATAGATACCGTCTTCAACTAGCAGTCGCGTTCCCGAAAGGCAGACTTGCCCACAGTTATCATATTGATCTACGGCATTTCTGATTACCAACTCGAGGTCGGCATCGGCAAAAACAATAAACGGCGATTTGCCACCAAGTTCAAAACTGAGCGGTGTCAGGTTTTGCGCGGCGCTGGCGGCAATTTTTCTGGCGGTTGGCACGCTGCCCGTAAACGAAATGCGC
Source organism: Deinococcales bacterium (assembly GCA_043775825.1). Classification (GTDB taxonomy): domain Bacteria; phylum Deinococcota; class Deinococci; order Deinococcales; family JAAFIG01; genus JANXTZ01. The sequence continues at coordinate 18,396 of JAYVRX010000164.1, read as the reverse complement.
TTGACATCCTCGTGCACCACCAATGCCGCGCCAGCCTCATTGCCCAAACCTTGCACCACATTAAAAACCCCTGGCGGCAACCCAGCCTCGAGCGCAAAATCTGCCAGCAAGGACGCGGTGAACGGTGTCCATTCGGCGGGTTTGAGCACCACGGTATTGCCCGCCGCGAGCGCGGGTCCAACTTTCCAAGTCGCCAGCATGAACGGCGCATTCCAAGGTGTGATTAAAGCTGTGACGCCGGCAGGGTCGTAACGCACCGAATTGTGCGCGTTCTTGGCGGCTTCGGTGTCCCATTCGTTTTTCGGGTCTTGTAATAAATCTTTTGCCATCTGCGCAAAAAAGTGAATGTTATGCCCACCGCGTTTCATCACCCGCAAACGGCTCGCCTCGAGAAGCGAGCCGTTGTTCATGGTTTCAACCGCCGCCAAATCTTCAACCCGTTCTTCAATGATGTGCGCCAGTCGCTCGAGAATTTCAAAACGTTTATGTGCGCCAAGTGCCGCCCAGGCTGGGAATGCGGCTGTCGCTGCCGCAACTGCCAAGTCAACCTCGAGTTGTGTCCCTCGAGCCACGCGACCAAGCAAACTCTCGTCAATCGCGCTATGCGCTTCAAAAGTGTTGGCGCTCGAGACGCGCTGGTTGTTGATGAAATGGTCTGTGGAAACTTGAACGCCAGCAATGTTGATCATGTTCATGCCGTGACCTCTAGCAGTTGTTCATCCTCGAGTTGCGTGCCGACCCCAGTCACGATTTTGCGCAACAAATGCGCCAGGGTGTCTTGTTCGGACGCCGTGAGCACCGAAGCCATTTCGCTTTCGCCCTGATTAAATTTGGGGAACAACCATTCAATCAATGTCCGTCCCGCCTCGGTGAGTTTGACGATCACCAAACGGCGGTCAACCTTGCTGGCACGGCGTTTGATTAGCCCACGCTTCTCGAGCGTAATCAGTAAGCTGGTGACGGTGGCTTTGCTGACGGCTTGCGATTTGGCAATGTCTCTGGTTTCGATTGGACCCCAAATCCAGACGATAAACAGCGTTGAAAAACTGGCAAAGCTGAGGTTGTGCTCGCGCAGCACCTCTCGTTCCATTTTGAGTTTAAAGCCTTGCGCGGCACGCCAGATGTTGGACGCCACCGCCAGCGCCAGTTCGTCTATCGGCAAACCGCTGGCGCGTCTCATCACCTCGAGTTCGGGCAAACTAAAATCATCGTGAACTGGCAAAGTAAACGCTCTTTTCTCCGTTTTGAACGGTTGAAACAAGATCGTTAGAGGTCAAACGTTATGGGACTAATGATTGAAGATTTTAGTGATTTAGTATCCATTTGTCAAGCCTCAAATTTTGAGCCTCAAACGGTGTCGTAATGGCTTGGTAATTTGCTGACTCGATCAGATTGTATTGTTCAAATCTCTTGAACGCGCGATCAAAGAGTAGACTTTGCTGGTGAACGGTTTTGTGACAAAACACTTTGGACTCGTGCCTTACCAAGAGGCATACCAATTGCAACTCGAGACTCACAACCTCGTGGCAAGTGCTTTAACGCCACCAACGTTGCTGCTGCTCGAGCATCCCAGGGTTGTGACGCACGGACGCAAAGACGATGACGAGACAAACTTGGTTGTACCCAAAACCACGCTCGAGGCGCAAGGAATATCAGTCGTGAATACCGAACGCGGTGGCACTGTCACCTACCACGGACCAGGGCAACTTGTGGCTTACGCAATTTTCCCCGTTGGTCGGCGCGTCCGAGACTTTTTGCGGCGGCTCGAGAATGTGCAAATTCGGCTGCTCGAGACTTATGGTATTTTTGCCCGCCCCAATCCTGGGTACGCTGGCGTGTACGTGAATGACGACAAAATTGGCAGCATCGGCGTTGCCATCAAACGCAATGTCGCACTTCACGGGCTGGCAATCAACCTCAACACCGACCTTACAGATTTCGATTTGATCGTGCCGTGCGGTTTAACCGACACCCACATGACCAGCCTAGCGAAACTCTTAAACCGCAGTATTGACATGCAAGACGCTCGAGATCGGCTCGAGAAGGCTTTTGTGGCAGAATTTAAGGATTACCATTGGCTCGAGGAACTCTCGGGGCAAGAAGTCAGTTACGCGTAAATCATTGGTAGCACCTGCTGCTGTCACCCAAACAAGGACAAAAAATGATCAAACCATCTCGAGAATACGATTTCCAAGTTGTTCGCAACGGCGTGCAACGCCAGGATGCCCAAAGTGTCCGTGAACGCAAACCCGACTGGCTCAAAGTTGCCCTGCCGAGCGGTATCGGTTACCGCAGCATTAAAGACATTGTTGACCTGAACGGGTTAACCACCGTTTGCCAGGAAGCCATGTGTCCAAACATTGCCGAATGTTGGTCGGCTGGTACAGCAACGTTTATGCTGATGGGTTCGGTTTGCACCCGTGCCTGCAAGTTCTGCGCAGTTGACACCGGAAATCCAAATGGCAGACTCGACCCGCTCGAGCCGCAGCACATTGCCGAGGCGGTGCAAAAAATGGGTTTGAAGTACGTGGTTTTGACCAGCGTTGACCGCGACGACCTGCCAGACGGCGGTGCAAGCCATTTTGCCCGAACAGTGCGTGCCATCAAAGACTTAAACCCTGGCGTGCGCGTCGAAGGGCTAACCCCAGATTTCAACGGTAACCTCGAGCATGCCGCCTTGGTCGTGAATTCTGGTGTCGAGGTGTTCGCGCAGAACATCGAAACCGTGCGGCGTTTAACCCACCCCGTGCGCGATGCTCGAGCCGGTTACGACCAGACCTTAAAAGTCTTGGCGGGCGCAAAAACCGTTGCCAATGTCTACACCAAAACCAGTCTGATGCTCGGACTCGGCGAAACTCGAGCCGAGATTCTCGATACGATGCACGACCTTCGGGCGCACAATGTGGACATTGTGACCTTCGGGCAGTATCTGCGCCCAACCAAACACCATTTGCCTGTCGAGCGTTACGTCACCCCAGACGAATTTGACGAGATCAGACTCGAGGGCATGGAACTTGGCTTTCTCGAGGTGGTTTCTGGGGCGCTGGTTCGCTCGAGTTATAAAGCAGAACAGGTACTGCACAAAACTTGATCCCAAATTTGGCAATCTCGAGCGACGTTTTTGAGCAACACTATTCGCTCGAGTTATAAGGCGGAGCAGGTGTTGCATAAAAGTTGAAACCTATTTGATTATGCCATCTGATCTTGAATATCTTTCCACTGGGTAAAAAGATTTCGTAAATAGGTTGGGCTTTCTATATCACCATCAATTTCGATTTGATATTCAATTTTTTGAGCTTCAAGATCGTCCAATAAAGCCCTTAGCGAAGTTATGAAATGATCGTAATCGTTTTGTTGTGGCGTTTCGTCTAAAAAAGCTTGTTGTGTTCTGATTGCTCTCTGGATGCTCGAGATTGGTTTTCCAGTGTGTCGCCTAATTGTGGCAATCAAAGCTGTCAAATCTGTGGCAACGATAGTTTGTGTGAGTGTCAAACGCAATTGATTTATCATATTCCATGATGATACTAAAGATTTTCAGTTAGGAGTCATGGTCACAAAACACTGGCTACTATGAGGAAAATAGCTTCGTGTGCCACACAATTTCTCATGTTTTCGAGTACGCTATAGTATGCGTCTTTTGCTGATAATCATTTTTGTCTGGTGCTCAAGCATTGCGCTTGCAGTGAGCATCCCCGCGCCGCGCATCGGAAAATACCCTGGTTACTCGAGGGTGGTGGTTGATCTGCCCGCCGATGCAAGTTACCGTATCGAACTCAATTCGCTTGCCATGCGGGTGATTTTTCCTGCTGGGATCGTGGTGGCAGACCTTAAAAAATTCAAGTACCCAGAATTCTTGGGGTACACGCTCGAGCAAACCAATGAGGTTGGAGTGCTGACTTTGGTGACACCGCAGGGCGTGACCTCCCGTTCGGGTTGGCGTTTGCAAGTCCTGCCCGCAGGCGAGGGCAAGATAGGCTCGAGGGTCGTGATTGATCTTTCGGGCGCTTTTTCTGATGTGACGCCGCTTGGCATGGTCGAGCCTTTTGCCTTTAAACCCGAGAATCTCGCCAGAACCTTTAGTGTGGTGCTTGACCCTGGACACGGCGGCACTGACCCTGGCGCTCGAGGGGTGGTGCAAGAATCTGAAGTCAATTTGAGTGTTTCAACCCGAGTGGCGCAAACCTTGTCTGAGGCTGGTGTTGAAGTCACCATGACGCGCTCTGACAACACCGTGTTTTCGGACAATAAGCAACTGGATTTGCGTGCTCGAGCCGATCTGGCGAAGGGTAAGGATTTGTTTGTCTCCATTCATGCCAATGCGCGTCCAGCCTCGAATGCCATGACCACTTACGGGACTGAAGTGTATTATTTCAACAAAAAATCTCAAGCGCCAGTCTTTGTGACCCCAGCCAATCCGCCCAAGCTTTTACCCGCCCCCGAAGCAACAGCCGTGCCTGAAACAGGCTCGAGTTCAAATCCAAACACGGTAGGGACAAGCCTGCCCGATGCTGCCTCGGATGCCAATGTCGGCGCTCCAAGCCTGCCCGAAACCAATGCCGTTGATGTGACAAGCCCCACGCCAGACTTGAGCAATGTAAGTGTTGAACCATCAACCGAAACCCGCCCTGTTGCGGTGGCTTTAAATCCCAGCTCGAGTCCGGCGGCGAAGGGTGTAGACCAAACGCAGCGCAGTCAAGATTCCTCGAAGGCTGCCTCGAGCGTACTTTCACACATGATTGGTGCAACTGCCAGTTTAAACCGTGGCGTGCGAACCGCAGATTATTTGGTGATCAAAGAAAACACCGCGCCAGCCATTCTGGTCGAGATGGGTTTTGTCTCCCATCCCATCGAGGGGATGCAACTCAAAGACGCCAATTATTTGGACCGAATTGCCTACGGCATTTCTCGAGGGGTGCTCGAGTATCTGGATAATTTACCGCCGGACACCCGTTAATCCCAGCATTAATTCACCTCGCCCAAAATTGTTCTAACCGCGTCAAATAGCAAGTAAAAACCGCCAATTCTCGAGCGTGCCCATTTGATTACGTCCATCAAATTGTCGCTGCTAAATTTGATTTCTGGTTCAATTTCGCTCCGAGACAATCCCCACAAGCCTAAAACTCGCCAGCCCTCTCGAGTTCGGGCGTTTGATTGTCTTCTTTCACAAAGGCTCGAGACATGATTCCCGAGTATAGGTGTGTGCTTGGAACGAAATTGTTTTACAGTGATTTCCGTTTTGGTTGACAAACGAAGTTTATCAACCAAAACGCGAGCTGTGCGAGCAGAAACAAACAGTGGTTGGAGTAGGAGTTGGTCAAAAAGCGTAGCTTTTTTATCAATGAATACGGAAACCACTGTAGGATGCGTAAGGCTTTGAGGGGGTTTTATGAAAACAGAACTGATGAACCAAACACAACTCGAGGCACTGGTCGATTTATTGGTGTTTGCGACCATGACCGATAAGAGTTTTTCGGACACTGAAACCCAGTCCCTCGAGCAAGATTTACTGGCATTGCCTTGGACTTCGGGCATCAGCGTCTCGAGTTACAAAAATGCGTCTTACGCCCGCGCTCGAGCCGCAAGTTCTGAAACGGCGAAAGCCAATTACCTCAAGCAACTCTGTGCGCATTTTGACGGCGCTCAGGTCAAACAAGACGCTTTTGCCGCGATTGAAGAACTTCTGGCGTCCGATCATGTTGCCGCCAAAGAAGATTCATTTCTCGAGCGACTCAAACTCGAGTTGGGGCTTACTTAAGCAAGGTTTGAAGTTCGGTTTCAGTTAAAAAACCTTTCGCCGCCCCAGTTTCGCCAATTTTGTACGATGCGAACAAAACTGCTATCTGAAGCGATTGTAGAGGGTTTTTGGTTTTGGCGTAAAAATGATTGAAGCTCGAGAACAACGCATCACCAGCGCCGATGGTGTTGACAACCTCGCGGGTTTTAACGGCTTTTACGTGTTGGAATGGTGCATCTCGAGTGAACAGCATTGCACCGTTTTCGCCCAAACCCACGACAATAATTTTGGTCGCAAATTGTTGAAACATTTGGTTTGCGGTTTGCTCTGGCGTTGCTTGCAAGCGTTCATGGCTGAAAAAAACAATGTCGGCATGGTGCAAGAAATCTTGATCGTAAGGATTCTCGAGGTTGACCAGCGTGTGTAAATCCGTGGCTATCGGAATGCCCAAGTGTTTGGCTTTGGTCAATAAGCCCCTCGAAAAATTGATGTTGCACGCCACCACCAAATCGCAACGCTCGAGCGCAAGATCAAAACGATGCTCTGGATAAGGTTGATCTTGAATGTCTTTTAAATCTGTGTGAATTTGTCTTGTGCCGTTTAAATCGTACAAGATCACACTTTGCGCCGTTTGAGAAATTGATTGCGATATAAACTCGCTCGAGATTTTGTCTTGTTTCAGGGTTTCCAAAACCAATTTCGCAGTCTCGTCTTGCCCAATCAGCGAGGCAAACCGAACCTCATTGCCCAAAACAGTCATGGCTTTAGACACGTTGTAACCCACGCCAGAAACCGTGCTGTGAATCCCAAAAAAAGGGTAATTGACTGGGTTGTATTCGAGCGGAAACCCAGATATTTTTAGGGTTGTTTCAAAGTTGATTAAACCAGAAACTAAAACTCGAGCCATCAGATTCCTTTCAGGGGTTTAAGCGTCTTTTGGTTTTAAAACAATTGGACTTTGCTTGCTTGGGTCGCGCCCAGTTACGTCTTGGTAAAAGGCTTTGATGATCTCAAAATCTTTCTCGAGGTCGCCTGATGGCATCAGATATTGTTTAATGCCGATCTCGCGGCGTTTCCAATCCATGTACGCCAAACCAATCGGCACGTTCGCCTCGAGCGCCATGTAATAAAAACCGCTGCGCCAGTATTCGGCTTTTTTTCGAGTGCCTTCGGCGGCAACAATCAAAGCGATTTCATCCCTGGCGTTAATAATTTCGACAATTTGATCGACAAAATTTTTGGTTTTGTCTCGCTCGAGCGGAATGCCACCCAAAGCTTTCATGATTGGTCCCATCACGCCTTTGAACAGGGCGGCTTTACCAACGAAATTCATTTTCAAGCCCGTTGACCAAGCCCAAGCCACAGCGGGAATAAAATCCCAATTCGAGGTGTGCGGATAACCCAACGCCACGAACTTCTTGCTTGGTGCTGGGGCAAGAATACTCTTCCAGCCAAAAAGTTTCATCAGCGCCAAAACAAGCTGTTGACGGGTATTGATGGCTTGATGCTCGAACGGAATTGGGGACACCCCAGCAGTCTACCCGAACTGAGTGCCGGCTCGAGTGCCTTTAAGTCAAAGCCCCAGACCAGATCAGCACATCACGTCCACGTTCCTTAAATCCCAAACCCGAGTAAAAATTGAACTGGTGCGGTTCGAGATCGGGTTGGGTCAACAAATAAAGCGCGATCACATCGCCACGATCACGGCATTCAGTCACTATCGCCTCGAGCATTTGTGTTTCAACTTGACCAGCGAATGTATTTTGGGCGTGCAGTTCTTCTATCGTGGCACGCCATCCCAAACGCACAGGACGAGCTTGAAAGGTTACATGGGCAAAACCAACGCTAACACCGTTTAAGACTGCCAGGTACATGGTCGCGTCGTCATCTGAAAGGGCTTGCTCGAGAAGTTCGCGCAGTAAATCCGGATTCTTTTTGGCTGGTGCGTCCGTCCATGCCAAACACAGGCTCATCAACGTCTCGAGATCACGTTTATTGGCGCGACGAACCACGGGTGTCTCGAGTTTCATAATTTAGCTGCGGGGCGTGAGAATTCTTCCACATGAGGGGCATTTGACTGGAACCGCGCCGCCCATGACGCGTTGTACGACGTTCATGGGAAGTTGCATTTTGCAGCCGCCGCATTTGCCCATGACAATTGCTACAATGCCCGCACCTTTTTTGGCTTTGCGTACCGCGTTGTATTCGCGCAGCACGTCAAAATCAATCTCTTCGGCGAGGTCGTTGCGGGTTGCCATTTTGCCCTCAAAACTGGCTTGCAGCGCCCTGATACGGTCATCGTCCAGACTTTCAAGCTCGAGCAGTTTCGGTTCAAGTTCGTTTAGATTTTCTTCAAGCCCAGCCACCCGTGCCGCCAACGTTTCCATTTTTTCAATTAACGGCAAACTGTCATTCTCGAGGTCTTCGATGCGCGTATCGAGTTGCAAAATGACGCTTGCATACTGCGATTGCTCTTTGACGCTGCTCGAGTTCTGCTGATCGACCTTGGCACGTTCACGCTTGGCTGACAAATCCTTAAGTTCAAGTTCTGCCGTGCTGACCTGCCGTCTGACTGCCGCGTGTTCGGCTTTGGTACTCTCGAGCTTTGATAGCAATAAGGCTCTCTCATCGCGTGTTGCGGCAAGATCACCTGGAATACTTGCCTCATCAAACTTGAGTTTGTCGAGTTCGAGGTCGAGTGACTGCACTTTTAGCAGTTGCTCGAGAACGTCGCTGCTGTTGCTCGGCTGGCTCATCACGGGGCATGATACCGCATTGAGTCACCTGAGATGCAAGATAGTCCACAACACTCTCGAGACTCGGTATTATTCGAGGTTTTGGTCAGGCATTTACAAGGCTTAAGCGTGCATACTGGGCAGCTTTGTCAAACATCTGCATTTTGGCATAACAACGCTCTAACGCCACGGCAAACAAGGCTGTAGTATTAGCATCGTTGACTTTTTGGACGCTTCGGAGACAATGTAGATAATTTTGCACCGCAACATGATACATGCCAGTTGTTTCGGCTTGTACAGCGCGGTGATGCTCGAGTTTGAAGGCGATTACGGTAATCATGGTTGCTCCGAGAGGTGAAAACCTTACCTCTTATGAATAGTTTAGCGGAGCTTTCTGAAAGTAGCAGTGCTTTTCGCACACCACACGTTAAGCCTGTCCTCAAAGTTTTTTCATCGATCATGCAGCCAAGCGCGGTTTAAGCTGTCAACCAAGCGTAGTTTAAGCTGTCAACCAAGCGCGGTTTAAGCTGCGTTGTCACCGATTTGATCAACCCGCTCGAGTTTCGAGTTTTTCTTGTACCTCGAGTTTTCGGGTAAATGCCCAGCACGCCAACCACGCTGGCAAGTGTGGCACCAATAAGCTTGGTCGCCATCGCGTAAATCCACCAGTTCCATTCTGGCAGCACATGATGGACAGGCGAGCATCAGGTTGTAACTCGAGATCCCAGGTGTGGTTTGATGAAAGCGCGACTTCATATTCTGATTTTAACAGAATAACCCTAAATCTGACAAGTCAAAGTTGCGTAATACTCGAGATTCAATTTTGTCTCAGACGGAATATTGCCTTGCTCGTTTAGCTTTCTCGAGCTAGGTCGTTAAAACGCACATGCTGCGAGTGAAATTGCAATTCACACGTCCCAACAGGACCGTTTCGTTGTTTACCAATAATAATCTCAGCAATTCCTTGCTTTTCACTGTCTTTATGATAGTATTCATCACGATAAATAAAAGCAACCAAGTCTGCATCCTGTTCAATCGCTCCAGATTCACGTAAATCGGATAACATCGGACGGTGATTGGGACGCGCTTCAACGGCTCGAGACAACTGCGATAAGACAAGCACTGGAATATTTAATTCTCGAGCCAAAGATTTAAGCCCTCTCGAGATCACCGAGATTTCTTGCTGACGATTATCACCACCGTTACCTTTTCCTGGAGAACCAGACATTAACTGCATGTAATCAATCACAATCATTTGTAAATCACGTTCTGCCATGAGTTTACGGGACTTAGAACGCAATTCTGTAATATTCAGATCACTGGCATCATCAATAAAAAGAGGAGCTTCAGCAAGTTTTCCAGCAGCATTGACCAGTCTTTCAAAATCCTTATCGTTTAAAGCACCACTTCGTACCCGATTCATGTCCACTCGAGCCTCTGCACATAACATTCGCAACACCAATTGCGAAGCGGGCATCTCGAGACTGAACACTGCCACGGTTTTATTTTGTCGAATGGCAATGTTTTGTGCTATTGATAGGGCGAAAGCCGTTTTTCCCATGCTCGGACGCGCAGCCAAGACATTTAATGACCCTGGCTGTAAGCCTGTGGTCATTTCGTCAAGGTCACGAAAGCCTGTTGGAACTCCCGTACTAAAGTTTGGATTGGTGGTTAAAGTCGAAATATACTCAAAGGTTTCGGTCACCAATTCGTGCATACCCAAAAAAGTTTGCGCTTTTTTCTGGGTCGAAACCTCAAAAATCAGTTTCTCGGCACGATCCATCAACTCGCCGACAGGCGCGGATTCGTCGTAAGCAAGCTGCATGATCTTGCTCGAGGCAGAGATCAAATTTCGCAACCCTGCCTTTTCGAGCACGATTCCCGCGTAAAATTTTGAGTACACGCTGGTTGGTACGCTATCGGCTAAACCGACCAGGTACGCTACACCGCCCACTTCATCTATTTGGTTTTTGGTACGAAGTTCCTCAACTATCGTGACTGTATCCACAGGTGAACCGCGTTGAATCAGGTTCTCCATTGCCATAAAAATTTTGCGGTTGGCTTCTTTGTAAAACATTTCGGGGCGCAACATGCCCTCGAGTTGCGAATAGGCTTCGTTGTCAAGAAGAATTGAACCAAGCACGCTAGCTTCAGCGTCAAGGTTACTTGGGGGTACGCGGGTGGGATTCTGGTCGTCCATAAGGGGTTGTAAGCTCTAAGCGTTAAGACTCAAGCAATTATCTATCGGGGTTTTAGAACCTCGAGCGAGGGTCATTCTACGGTCTGATGTGGTTTGCTGCCAGACGTTCAAGTTTGGGTCACTCGAGACTTAAATACCAAGGCTGGTTTTGCTGAATAAAAACGCAGGTTCAAAACCTGCCGCTCGAATGTTGGTATCAGCACCCTGTTCACGGTCAACCACATAAACAATTTTTTCGATGCTTGCACCTAAATCTTTTAATATATTTGCCGCCCGAATCGCTTGCCCTGCGGTGGTTAACACGTCTTCGACCAGGGCAAGTTTAGCGCCGTTGGGCAGTACACCCTCGAGCAACTTAGCTGTACCGTAATCCTTAGCCCCTTTTCGCACAATCACAAATGGCAAACCAGTCTCGAGCGAAAGGGCGGTGACCAGCGGCACTGCGCCCAATTCAACGCCCGCCAGAATCTCGAGATTTGCAGGCAGTAATGCAGCTAAACCTACTGCAATTGGTTTTAAAAGTTTTGGTTGCGTCGAGAAACGGTACTTGTCGAGGTAATACTTGCTTCGTTGCCCGCTTGAGAGCAAAAAATCTCCCTCGAGATACGCGGCTTTGACAATGTCTTTTCCAAGTTGGGTTAAATCTGGCATCAATAGATTCTAACCTAGTGCTTGAGATTAGAATGTTGTATGCAATTGATAACGGGGGTTTCGGTGAGATGTTAATGACCATTTGAGTTACCAGCACTGTCGGGGTAATAAGTGCCAGTACCGTTCTTGACCATAAAACGCACCTTCTTGATTCCAAGACGCACCTTCGGGCGGAATCGCTGCGGGCATGGTCGCTCACATACCCCACCTCGAGCGTCACCCCCCTCCCGCAACAGGCGTAACCCCTCCCTCGAGCACTCCAGTCACTCCTTCAAGCACTCCAAGCTCGAGCATCGCAATAACCAACGCCGCAGAAACCCCAACCGTAAGTAATCCAGAATTCGGTATCTCGAGCGTGAATGTAACGCCAGCAGAAACCCCAACCTGGAGCGATTCAACTCCAACACCCACCTCGAGCAACCCTGACTTCTCGAGTTCTACCGCCCTTCAACCACCAAGCAATGTCACACCTCCAGCCCTCTCGAGCGTCAGTAGTGCTTCAAGTGTTACCAGTCCAAACTCGAGCATCGGCTTTTGACTGTTGCAGGTTTTTGACTTTTGACGGTTTTCGATCCTCGATTGTGTATTTTATTTTAATCTCGAGTTTCAGCTTTTACTCAAAAATTCTTTACTGCTCGAGGTCTGCCGCACTTAACCCTGTTATTGCTTGGATTTGTTCTAAGCTCATTCCCGCTGCTTTCAAGTTTCTTGCAATCTCGAGTTTAGCTTTTAACTCGCCTTCGACAAGCCCAACTTCACGCCCTCGATTTTCACCTTCAACAAGCCCAACTTCACGCCCTCGAGCTTCCCCTCGAGCCTCACCAATAGCTTCCCCTTGAGCTAACCCGATAGCTTGTGCTTCTTCAATCGCTGTTTTTAATGCCGCGTAATTATCCCGCAGCACTTTCAAACTATGCTCGTAACTCGAGCGTTCCAATGGTTCGAGATTCGCTATTTTCGCTGTTTCAAAAGCATTCATGAACACTTGATCTTTAAACAGTTCTGGAATGCTTTGTAAATCCTCGAGGTTCTTAATGAAGTACAACCATTTATCAAGTCGTGTCTCGAGTGCTTCAAGAGGTTTATCAAAGTTAGGTATTTCAAGGTAAATAAAAGTTAGTTTCTCGTAAAAAACAGTATTATTTTGATCTTTAAGTTTAACCGTATGCACGACCTCTCGAGCATTGGCTTTATCATCATCGAACGTGAAACCTAGAACACCAACGCAGTACACAGCCTCGAGTTTGTAATCCCAATCGCCTTTTTTTGCCTGATCTTGAATTGGGAATGTTGCATAAAATAATGTTCGGTCTTTAAAAAAAACTTGCTTAATTTTTTGAAGTTCAACAATAAAATACTCACCATTCAAACCTTGGCAGTAAACGTCATAAACTGCTTTGCGAGCATCTTCGCTGTGTGGGAGTTGCTCGAGATTCTTAAAACTCAAATCGGCAATTTGGGCGAATGATGGCAGCAACGAATTCAGGAAGTCAATGAGGTGTGGCTTGCTGGCGGGTTCGCCAAATATTTTTTTAAAACCAAAATCTGTGAAAGGATTAATGAAAGTGCTGCTCATAAAACAAGCGTAGCAAAGAAGGGATAAACTTCCAAGAGCATAAATGCTTAATTCCCCAACCTCGAGCGTCACCCCCCTCCCGCAACTCCTGCCAGCCCTGCAACCATTCCAGCAACTCCAACCTTCGAGTACCGCTATCATCAACGCTGTAGAAACCCCAGCCACCCTCAGCACTCCAGAGTTTGGTATCTCGAGCGTGTTTTTGTTTCAATCTCGAGTTTCTGTTTTGATTGTTGAAGGTTTTTTCTTTTTCCTGCCTCGAGTGTGCTTTTTGATGTTTCAATAAAGGAATCTGAAACGCTATTTATGGTGCTCGAGGTGAAATTCATCTCGAGCACCGTTACAATGATGCTATGAAGTATTTTTTATTGGTATTTGTTGCGACAATGTTTACAGCTTGTCCAGAGGCAATCGTTATCACCGACACAGCCACGATCACAGGCATTCTATTTGAAGACCAAAATAGTAACAGTATCAAAGACCCGAGCGATGCTGGTCTGGCTAGTTGGACAATTTACAACGATACCAACAACAACGATATCCTTGACCCTAGTGAGCAAAGAGTTGTGACGAATGCCAGTGGTGCATATTCAATACAGCCTGGAGTTGGAGCTTTACACATTCGGCATCTGATGAATTTAGGTTTTGATTCAAGTCTGGCTGTGAATGCCACCAATTTGGCAATTGATCCTCGAATTGTTGGTGGTCAAAATGCTGCTTTGGGAGCATATCCTTTTATGGCAGCCTTGATTACTGCTGCCGCATCCGATCCATTTCAAGGACAGTTTTGTGGCGGTTCATTGATTGCACCCCATTGGGTTTTGACTGCGGCTCATTGCATTGTGAAGACTTCTGATATCAACAGCGGAGTTCCTTTAACTTTCCTGACAGCCTCGAGTTTAGATGTCATGCTTGGCTCGAACAAACTGGCAAACCCGGTGACCCGAATTCGTGCCGCACAAATAATTGTGCATCCAAGTTACAATGCGAATACCCAAGATTTTGACATGGCACTGATCAAACTTTCCAGCAATTCTGGTCTGTCTACAGTCCAACCATTGGTAGCGATAGATGCCGCATTGGCTGCAACAGGCAAAAATGGCAGAATTATTGGTTGGGGTGACCAAGCTTCAGGGGCAAATAATTTCCCCATCGATCTTAAAGAAGCCAATGTGCCAATAGTGGCTCAAAATACGTGCAGTGCAGCGTATACAGGTATTTCAGCGCGAATGATTTGTGCGGGATTCCCACAAGGTGGTATCGACACGTGTCAAGGTGATTCTGGTGGTCCGCTTTTAGTCTCGAGCGGATTTGCAGGTGTTTGGCGACAAGCGGGCGTGGTCAGTTTTGGCGAGGGCTGTGCATTACCAAACTTTCCTGGTGTTTACACGCGCTTAACCGAATTTAATGCTTATCTCGAGGCTCAACTCGGGCGCGGTGTTTCTGCGGTTCAAAACTTGACTGGTGTTAAAGGACAAACCCAAACTGGCGTGTCTTTTGCAGTGCATCAAACTCCATAAGTTAGATTCAAATATTATCCCTCGAGATGTTCATGCTGGTTTTTTGCCGCTCGAGTATTTATGATCTGCCAGAATAGGCTTCAGAATGAAACGATTTTTCGTATGTTTGGTCTTTTTCTTGTTCGCCCTGAGCGCTTGTCAAAATATGGCAACGGGTGTGGTTGAAGGATTGGTCTTTTTCGATGCCAATGGGAACGGGATTCAGGAGGGCAACGAAACGGGTTTGGCTGGCGCGTTGGTTGAATTGATTGTTACATCACAAAACCCTCGAACCTACACTCCTGGTTCTGGTTTGTTTCGGTTTTCTCAAGTGCCAGTTGGTCTAGACGAAGTCTTGGTGACAGCTCCTTCTGGTATGAGAATCACCACCGCCAATGCTCGAACTCGAGTCAATATTTTCGAGGATCAAAATACCAATTTGACAATAGGGGTCGGAAAAAGCCTAAGTGTTGGTTCGGTGACTGGTTTTGTGTTTACAGATACCAATGGTAATGGTACTCGAGATACGGCTGAACCAGGGATTGGCAATGCTATTCTCGACTTGACCACTTGGGCAGGAACGGTATTGACCGTGCGAACTGATAACGATGGCTTTTACCAAGCCGATCGGATTCTCAGTGGTGATGTAACTGTGCGGCTTCGTGAGTCTTGTGGTGTTAAATCGAGCACTGGTAGTTCACGCGTATCTCGAGTCTATGTTGGCAGTGTTTCGCTTGTGCCCGCTATTGGTGTCAAATTGATCAAAGCTCGAGTCAGCGGCTTGATTTTCAACGACAAAAATAGCGATGGAATCCAAAACTCGGGCGAATTGGGGCTTTCTGGTTGGACGGTTTATGCCGACTTCAACAATAATTCCCAATACGACTTAAACGAACCTGCCGCCGCCACCTGCGCCAACGGCAGTTACGCTTTAGAAAACGTGCCAGATGGACCAGCCAGAATCAGACATATCATGAATTTAGGTTATATCTCGAGCTTGGCAGTGACGGCTGTTGCCGCCGCACAAGTAAAGCCTTTTATTGTCGGTGGTCAAAGTGCACCAGATGGGGCATACCCATTCATGGCTTCGCTCACACGCTCGTCGGTCAGCAATCCGAATGCGGGAGCTTTTTGTGGTGGGTCGTTGATTGCACCTAACTGGGTACTTTCGGCAGCCCATTGTTTGGTCAATGTAACCCCAGCCAGTGTAGATGTGGTGCTTGGCACAAACCGACTCGAGAATCCTGTGACCCGAATTCCTGCTGCCCAAATTATAATTCACCCAAGTTATGACACCAGCACACAAGATTATGACATGGCATTGATTCGACTCTCGAGCGGTGTCAATCTTCCAACAGTCCAGCCATTGCTCCCTTCTCAAACAGCCCTGAGTTCCACAGGTGCAAAAGCCACCGTCATTGGATGGGGTGACCTCAGTGACGGTGGACGTAATTACCCAATTGATCTACACGAGGCAGTGGTGCCAATTTATGACCAAGCCTTATGCAGTGCCGCATACACCGATTCTGAAGGTCAGGGTGGTGTGACCGAACGCATGATCTGCGCTGGCTACCCGCAAGGTGGTGTTGACGCTTGTCAAGGTGATTCGGGTGGACCTCTTCTTGTCTCGAGTGGTATTCCAGGTTTGTGGCGACAAACGGGCATCGTCAGTTTTGGCACTGGTTGCGCTTTACGGAATTACCCTGGTGTGTACTCTCGAGTTTCAGAATTCAATGCTTTTCTCGAGGCTCAACTTGGGCGCGGGACGGCAAGTGTTTATGATGTTTCGTTGCCGATTGGTGGCACGCAAACAGGTGTTTCTTTCGCGGTAAGGTAACTCAGGCACCGCGCTCGAGAATGCCAGCACGCCGCAGAATAGCCCAAGTTTGGGCATCGCTCGAGCTTAAATCTAGTTGGGTGTGTCGAAACCCCAAGTTGCGCGTCAGGCTGATAAGTCCTTCGAGGTGTCGTTGCAAGCGCTCCAAATATTTTTGACGGGCGATTTCGTCTATCTCGAGTTGCCCAGCCGATTCTGCATCCTTGATGCGCCAAGCCCCTGAAGGCGGCACAAGATCGTCTTTGTCTAGCAATTGAATAAAACTGAGGTCAAATCCTCGGGTTGCAAGTTGCGAAAACCCAATTCTGATGTTTGGCAGCGGTTCAAGACCGTCAGATAACAACAACACCAAGCCTGGTTTCTCGAGGGCTAAACGCGACAATCCAGATTGTAAATCTGGAATTTCACGAGTCAAGAACGTGTCAAACCGTGCAAATCCTGCCAGAAAACTCGAGGTTTTGCGTGCCTTCTCGAGTTTTGAGTTCATGCTTAAACTCGTGTCGGTCACAGCGTAAACACGGGCAGCACGTTCGGAGTGATAAACCTTAGAAAATAATTTTCCAGTCCGAGCATAAACATTCCAGTCCACCCGCCGTAATTCATCTCCTGGTTCATAGGCTCGAAACTCGAGAAACTCGCCACCCGAACCTGCCAGTCTCGAACGGCGTTCCCCAATACCTGGGGTAGCGGCTCGAGAGGCAAGACGGTAGCCTCGGAGGGTCACGCTTTCACAGCCTCGAGAATCCTTTTCAAGACATCACTTGGCTTGATTCCCTCGAGTTCGGCTTCAAAGCCCAGGATCAGCCTGTGGTTGGTTGCCAGGGGTGCGGCTCGCAGCACGTCTTCCCGAGAAACAAAAGCACGGGCGTTCATTAAAGCAAAGGCTCGAGCCAGACCAAGCAAAGCTTGTGCACCGCGAGGCGATAGACCATAACGCACGTCTTTTTGAGCATGGGTACTTTCAACCAGGTTGACCACAAAATCTAGCATTGGCTGTGAAATAGGTACGGCTCGCACGATCTCGCGCAACGCGAGCAACTCGCCAGGTTCAAGGGCAGCTTGGGCAGTAGGCAACTGTCCAGCCTCGAGCACTTTTTTCAGTGTTTCAGAATTGGGGCGTTTAACTTCAACTTTTGCCAGAAAACGATCCAATTGTGCTTCGGGTAGGGCATAAGTGCCTTCCATCTCGAGCGGATTTTGCGTGGCGATCACAATAAATGGTTGCGGTAACTCGTAGCGCTCACCACCAACGGTAATAGCGCCTTCCTGCATCGCCTCGAGCAGTGCCGACTGGGTTTTTGGCGTGGCGCGGTTGATCTCGTCTGCCAGCAGCAATTGGCTAAACGCAGGACCACGTTGAAAGCGGTAACTAAGTGCTCCGCCAGCGTTTTCGATGATTTGCGTACCAGTCACGTCGGCAGGCATAAGGTCGGGCGTGAATTGAATTCGGCGGTATTCTAAGTGCGCCGCTCGAGCAAAATTTTGTGCCAGCCAGGTTTTGCCCAGCCCAGGTACGCCTTCCAAAAGCGCATGACCACCAGCCAGTGCGGTAGCAATCAACCCTTCAAGAACATCATCTTGACCGATCAAGACACGCTCGAGAGACATTTTCAGGCGCTCAAACGCCCCGTAAACCTGTTCTACACCGTCTGCCATACTCGAGGTTAACATCTGGCGCGTTTCGAGAGGGTGTCAGAAGATTGACAGCTTTCAATTGAGCGCAATTCACCAATCTTTTGATCGATACAAATCATTGGTCGGGTTTTGCGGAATTGGTCGGAATGCTCGAGCCTTTTTTATTTTGGCGCGTATGCTAATACCTATGAAGCGGTTGCTGATTTTCGTCTTGATTGTGTTGTCGGTCTGCTCGAGCAACGCCTTCGCGCAAGGCATTAAATTTGGTGTTCGGCTTGGTTTGGGCATTCCTGACGTGGTTGGTTTCTGGGCACGTGCCGAACTAAGCAAGTCTTTCGAGTTGCGGTTATTGGTCAGTGGGATGCCGTTGGTTGTATTTAACGTAGGGATTTTCGAGGCTGATCTGATCTTTCGTGCTGGGAACGGCTTTTATTTGGGGGCTGGGGGCGGTGTGCTTGTCTTAAGCAGCGCCTCAGCCTTGTTGGGACTAGCACCAAATCAGATCACCAGCAGTGGATTTATCGATGTG
>JAYVRX010000163.1:0-43706 GCA_043775825.1 Deinococcales bacterium | reverse complement strand
GGAACGGTTGTATTTGAGTGCTTTACGGGCTTCTATGGAGTGTTTAGGTGAGTTGCAGGTTTCAAACGAGTTTCGTGAAAGCCCTGCGTAAGTTCAGTAATTAATAGAAAAATATCACCGATCTTTTTCCTATTATTTGAAGTATAGACGGATTCTGGTTTAGTCTTATTTAAATTTTTGTATAAAATAATCTCATAGTTTTCCTCAATCGATTTTGAACCATAAAAAATAGGGAAGTAATAGTAAAAATAGAATATTGCGATTAAAACAGTGTTAAAAATAAGTGGAGCTGATAAACCAAGTTGACTCCAAATGGCAACTACAAATAATCCAATAAAAACTGCTGAGAAAGGTAAAGCGCATCCAGAAATAAAAGGATTTCTAATATTTTGAGGATTAAGCTCGGTAACTTGCTTTACTTTAACTTCTGC
This sequence comes from Deinococcales bacterium, assembly GCA_043775825.1. Lineage (GTDB taxonomy): Bacteria > Deinococcota > Deinococci > Deinococcales > JAAFIG01 > JANXTZ01. The sequence goes on along the minus strand of JAYVRX010000163.1, from coordinate 43,275 downwards.
ATCGTTATAGTCATATAAGTCATAAGTTTTTTTAGTGGTTATAAAATGATGATTTCTTATTTTAATATCCCACGACTGGTAACGTGTCTCAATCTGTTCTTTAGTGTTTGATTGTGTGTCTATTTTGGTTGCAGTTGTATGCGAAAAGAGTATTGCAAAATCAGAAGCATTTTTGGGTCTTGATTGAATTGCTATCGACAAACCTTCTGTCAATGCCGTTTTCGTTTGGATTCCAACCCAAGTTGGAAACTCGAGCGTCGCAGTCCCAAGCAATCGGTCAGTGGCATTTGGTGGCGGTTTGCTTAAAAGTGCATGGTACAAAGTTGCGGCAACACCATAAATGTCGGTGTATGGTCCAAATTGTGCTTCACTCGCGTACTGTTCAGGAGCAGCATAACCAGGTGTGACCAATTGTGTATGTTGTGTTCGTTGGCTTGCCTTGAAACTTCGTGCCGATCCAAAATCGACCAGCACCACTCGAGCATCTTGGGTTAAGAAAATATTGTCGGGTTTGATGTCACGGTGTAATAAACCTACACCATGAACAACTTCGAGCGCATCGCACAGCTCGAGTGCTAGTTTTTGGACATCTGGTTCAGAAAGTTTTTTTTCTCGAGTAATCTCTGCGCCTAGAGTTTCACCAATTAAAGCTTCCATCACCAGGTATGCGGTGTTGTTTGCCTCGAACACCTCGAGTACCCGCACAATGCCAGGATGGTTGAATTGCGCTAAAGTCCTGGCTTCTTCAAGAAACCGCGATTTGGCTTCAAGAAAACCGTCTATGCCCAAATTGTTTGGTGGTATCAAACTCGAGTTTTTACGGGTGCTGCCACTGGGAAAAAGTTCTTTGATGGCAACTTCGCGTTGCAACACTATGTCGTTTGCCAAGTATGTGATGCCAAAACCGCCTTGTCCTAAAACATGCCCAATCTGATACTTACCCAGTGTTGTGCCAGTTTGGAGTTGAAACCCTTGAATGTTTGCACCACAATTGGGACAAGTCTGATTGTTTGAGATGATGGCTGCGCTGCAATACGGACAGGTATTCATTCAGGGCATTGTACGAGGTGGAGCCCTTAAAAGTTGCCAAAATAGACAAGGTGAATTCAAAATACTCGAGATCGGATGAAAACCATTAAGCCTCAAAATTTTGTAACTCAGACTCTAATTCAAACCCCTCAAAACCACCAACATAAGACCATGCAAACAACCCGACAACAAGTCGCTCGAGGGAACAACCCCTCGCCATTGTCAAGCAGCAACGCCATGTGGTTGGGAATTCTGTTCAGCACCGCCTTTACCGCCATCATCTGGGCGTTCGGCAACCGACTCTCGAGTGTGCCTCATGCCCCAGATACCGGCGCAGCCCATTACTACTGGAAACTGATTGACCCGACTTTTATCTCTCGAGCCTCGGCTTGGGGTTTGTACTTGGCGCATCAGTTTGTTTCGTGGGGGCTTATCTTTTATGCCCAAACCAGGGTTAAAAAGTACACCAATGGCTTGCACCCTGTGAACATTTGGGCATTGGGTGCAAATGCAGCGTTTATTGTGCTTCACTTGCTGCAAACCCATGTTTGGTACGACGGGTTGGCGCAAGATGTCTCGATTTTCTCGAGCCAAGGCAGCGTGATTGTGTTGCTGGTGTTTATTTTAATCATGGAAAATCCGCGCCGTGGTTTGTTCTTTGGCATCAAAGCGCTGTTAGCAAAAGACGCGGTGGGTTTTGTTAAAAAGTATCACGGTTATTTCTTTTCCTGGGCAGCCATTTACACGTTTTGGTATCACCCAATGGAGGCGACCCCAGGGCATTTGATCGGCTTTTTTTACATGTTTTTCTTGATGCTGCAAGGCAGTCTGTTTTTTACCCGCATTCACACCAACAAATACTGGACGTTTGTCCAAGAATTCTTGGTTTTAATTCACGGCACGCTGGTTGCCGTGTTTCAAGGCGCAGGACTGTACCCAATGTTCTTGTTTGGCTTTGGAGGCATTTTCATCATCACGCAAATGTATGGACTTGGACTCTCGAGAATCGCGCGTTTTGCCCTGATTGGCGTGTACTGCGCGGCGGTGGTCTTTGTTTACAGCGGACGCGGTTTGGGTAAACTCAACGAGATCATTCGGATTCCGGCGATTGATTACCTGCTGGTGTTTGTCTTGACGGGCTTGATTGCGGGTCCAATGTGGTTGTACAAGCGTTTCGCTGCCAAAACCCCAGCTTTACCAGGCTAAGCGTCTTCGGGCTTACTTGACTGCACCTTGGGTTAAGCCCCGAATCAATTGCCTCGAGAAAATAATGTACAACACTAAAATTGGCAGCACCGCCAGCGTTAGGGCGGCAAGCACGGCATTCCAATCGCTGATGAACTGCCCCAAAAACACTTGAGCGCCCAAAATTACGGTTTTGGTTGACTCGAGTGGCGCTAAAATCAATGGAAACCAGAGGTCGTTCCAAACTGGAATCATGTTGAAAATGGCTACCGTACCAAGCGCTGGGCGCACCAGTGGCAGCACCAGCCAGAAGACTCGGTATTCGCTCGCGCCGTCAATGCGGGCAGCGTCTTTGAGTTCTTTGGGAATGGTTTTGAAAAAGGCGGTCAGCACAAAAACCGCAAGTGGAATGCCGCTGGCGACATAAACCAAAATCAGTGCGAACAGCGTGTTGTTGATACCGAGCGCCACCATCATTTTGAGTAAACTGACCGTGCCCAACCGAATCGGAACCATGATGCCGATTGCCAGGTAAATTCCCAAAAGCGGATTGCCGCGAAAATCGTACTCGGCAAGTGCGAACGAAGCCATCGCGCTCGAAGCTAGAATCAAAACCAGTGAAATGATGGTGACAATTAAAGAATTAAGAAAATACTGTTCAAAATGGGCGCTCGAGAAAACGGTTTGATAACCGACCAGATCAAACGTGCTAGGTGTTGGTAGCGCCAGTGGTGAACCAAAAATGGCAAGGCGGGCTTTGGTCGAATTCATCACGATGAGCAGCGTTGGAAACAATGCAACGAGGGTGTAAATCAGCAGCACGGTATGAACGCCGGCATGGGAGAAAAATGTTTTGGTTTTGGGATTCATAATTCCACGTTCTCGATTCGACGTTGAAAACCAAACAGGTAGATCAAAACCCCAATCAAAATAATCACCAGCATGACGCCAGCCACGGCAGACCCCAAGAATGGATCGCCGCCTTGCAGTTGAAAACCAAAGAAAGTACGGTAAAAAAAAGTCCCCAGCAAATCCGTCGAAAAACTTGGACCCGCCAGCGCACCCTGGGCGCTGTAAACCAGATCAAATGCGTTGAAATTCCCGACAAAGGTCAGCACGCCAACAATGCCAGCCGTCGGCAGCAACAACGGAAATTGAATCTTCCAAAAGATCGTCCAGGCATTCGCGCCGTCCACCCGTGCCGCCTCGAGAAACTCTTCGGGAATGCGGATGATGCTTGCCAAAAACAGCATCATCGGAATGCCGACGTACTGCCAGACCGAAATCAGCGACAGGGTAATAAGTGCCGAATTTTCCACGCCCAAGTTCATTAAATTTAAGATTGGAATATTGCTCGAGATACCCCAGAGCGGGCTGAGAATCAGCTTCCAGGCAAAGCCCACAATCACCACCGAAAGTACCGTTGGCGTGAAGATCAGGGTTCGGTAAATGACGTTGCCACGAATTTTCAAACTCAGTAAATAAGCCAGCAGCAAACCCACAGGATTTTGCACACACATGTGAATCACAAAAAATATCAGATTGTTCTTTAAGGCGTTCCACAAACGACTCGAGAGTGTCGGGTCGGTCAATAACTCGCGGTAATTCTGGAAGCCAACCCAATGCACCACATTTTTGGCGTCGCTCGAGAAAAGTGAAAGGCGCAAACTGTCCAGCATTGGAACAATCATAAAAACCGTGTAAATCAGTACGGCTGGCGCAAGAAACACCACGACATGAACTGGGAAGGCTTGATTGGATTTCCGTTTGTGGTTGGAAGTCATGTTTATGCCTCGAGAAACGCTTGTGGAATTTCTATCTTTGGTATTTTATTCTAGCCCTTGGGTGCGAAATAGAGCATAAATTCAACATGCCGCCCGATTGGAAATCTCGAGCGAAGCTGCTTGATGATCTGGGTTTTGACTAAAATTGACAGGGCAACCTCGTTTGGTTGCCCTGTTTGTCAACCTGCAACACAACCTCAATTCCCTGTGTTACCGAGCAGGTTCAAAGTGTTTCCCCAAGCCAGTTGACACTCCAAGCAATCGCATCATCAAGCCGTTCTGGTCCAGCACCAAGGATGTCAAAAAGATGATCGCCATCGAGCATTACAAGTTTTTCCGTCCCAGGGTGATACTCGAGGTACGACTGACCCGCTTGGGGTTGTGGTGCAACAATGTTGTCCTTCAGACCAACCACCACCATTAACGGGCGTTTGAAACGGGTTATTTCGGCAATTGGATTGATCTTGAAAAGATCCTCGAAAAAACCGATTTTGAGCTTGATTTCTGCACCCCACGGCAGCTTTGCGGTGATCTCTTGACCTTGACTTGCAAGTCCTTTGGTGATCGTGTCCTTACCAAGTAAATCGCCAAAAGTCTGGACTGGGATTGCCACTGGCGACCAGAGGATCAAGCTTTTGACACTGCGCTCGGCTGCGGCGGTTGCCGCAGCGACCAGACCGCCTTGACTTAAACCAAGGATGCTGATGCGGTTTCTGTCCACGCTGCGTTGTCGGCTGAGGAATTGCACGGCGGCTCGAGCATCTGAGATTTGCGAACTAAAGGTTGTGTCAGCCCAAGCCCCTTCGCTTTCGCCAGAACCACGAAAATCAATCCGTAAACTGGCGTAACCCTGCTCGGCAAGTACACGTGCGGTACGACCAAACATGGTTTCTTTGGTGTTATTGATTGGCAGTTCCTGGCGTTGACCGTTAAAACCGTGCAGCATCAGCACAGTTGGGTACGGAGTTTGTGCTCCGTTGGGTACTGTCCAGGTGGCAACAATTTTTTGTCCTTGATTTGAAAAGTTGACTACGCTTTCCAAAGCGCTAAAGCGGGCTGTCTCGAGCGGCGGTGGGTTTGAACCTTGACTGATCGCCATTCCAATTACAGCCAGACCTGTGAGCAGTACCGCGACCAACTGTTTTCTATGCTGCATTATTATCTCCCGTCCTTTCGTTGACTGTCTAAGTGAGACTCGAGATTTGATGCTAGAAACTTACAGGGCGACCAAAGAAGGTCGCCCTAAATTGTTGTTCATGCAATCTCGAGCGATTACTTTTTGGGTTTATACCAGGCGTCCAAATTCTTTTGCACCATGTCGGCGGCGGCTTTTGGCGTCATTGTCCCGTTCAGAACACCAGCACTGGCAGCCCAAAGGTCATTTTCGTTGTTGAGTTTTTCGTTGCGTGAAAGAATCTGGTAGCTCGAGCGAATCGTGCTCTCGCAATCGTCGCGCCAACCAACGAATTCTTGTGCCAGTGGGTCTTTGAGCTTGATTTTGGCTTTTGACAGCGAGAAGAAACCAGGCAGTGCGTTGGCGTAAATCTCGGCGAATTCTGGGGTGGTCATCCACTCGAGGAATTTTTTGGCTGATTCCTTGTTTTTGCTGTTGGCGTTCAAGCCCGTGGCAATGTCGGTGTGGTCGCTGATGTAGCACTTTTTCGCGCCCGTTGGAAGTGGTGGTTTGAACGCGCCGAGTTCAAATTTGGCGTTGGCACGAAAGCCCGAAATTTCCCATGAGCCGCTTGGGTAAATTGCGCCCCGTCCCAAGGAAAACAAGTTTTGCGCGTCTGGGTACGAAACGCTCTGATAGCCTTGCTCGAGGTACGGCGTCCATTTTGAGAGCGCTTGAAAGGTGCGTAAGAAGCCGCCCGTGTTGTACTTGGCTTTGCCTGCAATCAAGCCCAAACGACCCGTTTCACCCTGCCAGTAATTGGGTCCAATGTTTTGAAAGCCAACCGTGGCGCTCTCCCATTGGTCTTTTGTGCCCATGACGAGCGGCGCGTACTTACCGTTTTTCTTGATGGTCGCCAAGATTTTGTAAAATTCGGCTTCGGTTTTGGGTTCTTTCAAGCCAAGTTCGGCAAAGATCGCTTTGTTGTAGATAAAGCCGTGAATCACGCTTGCCATTGGCACACAAAAAGTATTCTTTCCATCATCGGTTTGCCAGGCGCTTTTGGCGACATTGGAAAAATTACTCATGCCAGCAATGTCGTTCAGGCTTGCCAGATTTCCTTTGTTGTACAACTCGAGCGATTTGTCAAACGGACGGCAGGTAATCAAATCTCCCGCGCTGCCACCCTGTAATTTCGCGTCCAGAGCGCTGTTGTACTCGGCTGGAGCGCTCGGCGCAAAGGTTACTTCAATGTCTGGGTATTTCTTATTAAACGCTGGAATAATCTCGTTTTGCCAGATTTTCAGGTCGTCATTGCGCCAAGATTCAATGCTGATCTTGGTTTTGCCCTGACCGAATGCGAGTCCCGCAAGTGCCATGCCACCTGCGAGTAAAAGGAAAACCGATGCCGATTTCTTCATCCCGTGCCTCCTTGTGGGCGTGTTGCGCCCCGTTCGTGTTGAGAACTCAAGCCTATCTCGAGGTATGCTGAAAACGCAAATCAAATTGTAATGTGTAGTAACTTCGCTTTTTGACTGGAGGGGATTGTGCGCGTCGGAATCGTCGGGACTGGTTCAATGGGCGACGTTCATGCCAAAGCCTGGCAAGAGGCAGGCGTAAAGCTTTCTGGTGTGATCTCAGGGCAGTTCGAGCACGCCCAAGCCTTCGCCCAAAAGCATGACACCCAAGCCTTCTCGAGTTTGCAGGATTTGCTCGAGCTGGTGGATGTGCTCGATATCTGTGCGCCAACGCATTTGCACCGCGAAATGACCGAAGCCGCCGCCAAAGCTGGTAAGCATGTGATTTGCGAAAAACCGATTGCCCTTAATCTTGAGGATGCACGCGCCATGATCGAGGTTTGCTCGAGTCAACACGTGCGGTTGTTTATTGCGCAAGTTGTGCGGTTTTTTCCGCAATACCGCGCCGCTGGGGAAATTTTTAAGAGTGGGCAACTCGGCAACCTGGGCGTGTTGCGCCTGAAACGTGCTGGTTATCAACCAAGTCCAACTTGGTTTTCAGATGAATCAAAATCTGGAGGCATGGTGATGGACATGATGATTCACGATTTCGATTATGCCCTCTGGCTGGGCGGTAAAGTTGTGCGGGTGTACGCCACTTCCGCTCGAGCCTCAACCCCAACTTCGAGCGGCGATTACGCCCTCGTGACCCTTGGCTTTGAATCTGGTGCAATGGCACAAATCGAAGCTGGTTGGGCGTATCCCAAAGGCACGTTTCGCACCAGCCTGGACATTGCAGGCAGCCAGGGTCTGATCGAATGGCATTCAGACGGCGCGAACACGATTAAGAACTTTCTCGAGCCTCAAAATTCGGACGTTGGTGCGGTTGGGATTCCCAGTTCAGTCTTGTCTGAAGACCCGTACACCACCCAAATCAAGCATTTCAAACACGCCCTCGAGTCTGAAACGCCCTTTGCTGTCACGCCCCGAGATGCCCTCGCCGCCTTAGAAATCGCCCTCGCCGCTCGGGAATCCCTGAAATCTGGTCGTGCGTTGCATTTGGGAAGCTCGAGATGAGGGTCGGCATCATGAGTTTCGCACACCTTCACGCCGAAGGGTACATTGGCTTGCTGCGTGCCATGCCCAACATCGAAGTCATTGGCTTTTCCGACCTTGACCCAACTCGAGGTATCGCAATGGCACAGCAATACTCGAGCCACTGGTATCCCAGCCACGAGGCTTTACTCGAGCAAAACCTTGAAGCCGTGATCGTCTGCACCGAAAACGCCACGCGCCGTGAAGCCGTGGAAATGGCGGCTCGAGCGGGCTGTCATGTGTTGTGCGAGAAACCGATTGCTGTCACGCTTTCTGATGCCCTGGCAATGCGTGATGCAGTGTCAAATGCTGGCGTGAATTTCATGACCGCTTTCCCAATGCGTTTTGACCCGAGCCTGCAAATCTTGCGCGAACGCATTCAAGCTGGCGATCTTGGACGCGTTTACGGCATGAACGGCATCAACCATTCCGAAATTCCCAAAGCCCACCGCGCCTGGTTTGCGAGCCGCGACCTGGCTGGCGGCGGCGCGGTCATGGATCACACCGTTCACCTGACCGACCTCTACCGCTGGATGTTCAACACCGAAATTCTCGAGGTCTACGCCGAAGTCGGCAACCCGTTTTACCCAGACGTAGACGTTGACACCGCTGGAATTATCACCCTGAAGCTCAGTAATGGCATGTTCGCAGGGATTGATTGCAGTTGGTCGCGCCCAACCACTTACCCACGCTGGGGACACCTGAAACTCGAGGTGGTAGGCGAACGAGGGTCGCTCGAGATTGATGCCTTTGCACAGCATTTGACGGTGACTTCTTTACAAACCAACTCGAGAAACCCAAACTGGCACGGTTGGGGCAGCGACCCGAACCAATCCATGCTGACCGAATTTTTTGCCAGCATCACCGAGGCTCGAGAACCCAGCGTGACCTGGAAAGACGGCTTTGAAGGGTTGCGGGTGGCATTAACTTGCTATGAATCGGCGGGAATTGGGCAACCAGTCAGGCTCGAGAATTTGTAATTTTTTGGAAAACTCGAGAAACTTGCACTGTAATTTTTCTGAAAGCTCATGCGGAATTTCGACTTGATTATCGGAGCAGTCTAGGTTAGTCTCTCGCCTGGTGATTGTATACTCATTACATTCTTACTAAACGATAAAGGAAACCATGAAAAAGAACGTTCTTAAATCTGTCATTGTATTTGCCGCCCTCACGCTTGGTTCTAACGCTCTTGCTGACGGCTTTAGCGCATCGCTAATCGTACCTTTCTCTCCAGGAAATCCAAGTTACTTTTCAGTCGGTGGCAGCTTGGGTTACAGCCTCGAGGTTGTACCACTGCTGACTGTTGGTGCTGGTCTAAATCTGAATTACATTTCCTCGTCGTCTGGAAACAGTCTCTCTTATCTCAGCGCTGGAATTAACGCCGAATATTTGTACGGAGTAACCAAAACAATCGATTTGAAGATTGATGTTCCAATTGGAGTGGGTATCAGTCTCACTGCTCCTCTGAGCCAGCAGAATGCCTATCTTGTTAGTGGAGGCTTAAATGCCGTGGTTTACTCGGGTATTGATGTTCAATACTTGGCATCATCAATGTTAAAAGTTACAGGCTCTGGTCAATTTTCCGTTGGGTTTAACACCAATACTGGTTTGGGAATCGGTTTATCTGGAGCGGTGGGTTTAAATTACTACCCAACAAAAGACATTCAACTTTATGGTGGACTATCTTTATTTAGCAGTTTTTCCCCGCAGTCATCGCTGTCTGGAAGTTACATTGTTTATGCTGGACTGAACTATCTGATCGCAGAGCCACTTCAATTGGGGGCGAGTTTGAGTCTTTCAAGTGGCAATTATTCCTTAAATACTGGATTGTATTACTCGTTCACCCCATCATTTGATGTTGGAATTACTGCGGGATACAGTAATTCGTTTACCACTCCGTCTACCAATGCTAACTTTACTATTGGCTTACAACTCAGCTTTGTTGAAAACCCAACACCTCGAGTCACCAGCGCTCAATTCCGCCCTTAAATCAAATCCTAAAACCTTTGCTCGAGATGCACTGTGCATCTCGAGCTTTTCAATTCAACTCTTGAAAGTAATTCTTCAACCTTGCTCGAGTTTCACCAAATTCAATACGTGAAATGCTTGATTTTCTCCCCGCGTTCACCAATCTCGGTCATGGCTTCAATCCCAATCTCTAGGTGAACGTCCGCCCAATTTTGCGTGACCACAAAGTCTGAAGCTTCGGTTTTCACGCCCTCTGGTGTGGTCGGCACATCTGACACCAGCAGCAATGCCCCCCTGGCAATCTGGTTGTGATGACCGACAATAAAAATCGTGGCGGTTTCCATGTCAATGCCAATGCAGGTCAATTTTTGCAGTCGCTCGAGGAACACGGTGTCGTGTTCCCACAATCGGCGGTTGGTGGTGTAAATCACGCCCGTGCGGTATTCCAAACCCCTTGACGCAATGCGGTCTGAAACGAATTTGTGCAGTTTGAAGCTGGGCAATGCGGGCACTTCGGGCGGGAAGTAATCGTTGCTTGTGCCTTCGCCACGAATCGCGGCGATGGGTAAAATAAAATTTCCAATTTCCGTAGAATCTTTAAGACCGCCGCATTTGCCCAAGAACAGGACGCCTTTTGGTTCTCGGGCGGAGAGTAAATCCATGATCGTGGCGGCGTTGGCGCTGCCGATTCCGAAGTTAACCAGGGTCAAACCGTGGCTGTTGGTGGCGGCTTGCATCGGGCGACCCTCGCCGTGAATCTCGCAATTAAAACGCCTTGCAAAATTCTCGAGATAATTTCTGAAATTGGTGAGCAGAATGTAATCGCCGAAACCCTCGAGCGGCATTCCGGTGTAACGCGGCAACCAGTTTTTGGCGATCTCGAGACGGTTTTTCATGAATCAATTTACAATAAAAAACTGGAAACCCAGCTCGAGTCTCCAGTTTTGGTTTTGCCATTCGCTTCTTAAGCCCGTCCTGGTTTCGGCAATACCGTTGGCGGCATAAATCCTGGTTCTGGCTTTTCCTTGGGCGGTTCGCGGCGTGGAATTTCTTCCTCGGGCAGTTCGCCACCCTCGAGCAACGTTTGGAAATCTTCTCCGCTCAAGGTTTCACGGATTAGTAATTCTCGGACGACCCGATCCATGTCTTCACGGTGATGCTCGAGCAGCAAGCGCACGCGGGTGAATTGTTCTTCGACAATGCCTTTGACTTCAGAATCAATCACCCTGGCGGTTTCTTCGCTGTAATGACGCACCTCGCCGCCGTAACCCAAATAATTTTGTTGCTCTTCGACCAGCGCGACATGCCCGAGGCTGTCGCTCATGCCCCATTCGGCAACCATCTTGCGGGCAATGTTGGTGGCTTGTTGAAAGTCGTTCTGAGCGCCCGTGGTCACGTCACCAAACTCGAGTTCTTCGGCGGCACGACCAGCCAGCGCCACGGCGATGCGGTCAAGCAGGCGTTTTTTCGAGTAGTGCATTTGCTCGCCCGGCATCGGCATCATAAAACCTGCGGCGTTGCCACGCGGTACAATAGTGAGTTTGTGAACGCGGTCTGCCATCGGTAGTAAGTTCGCCGCCAGCGCGTGACCAACCTCGTGATACGCCGTGATGCGTTTGTCGGCATCATTAATCACTCGAGATTTCCGTGCGGGTCCCATCGTCACACGGTCTGCGGCTTCGTCTAAATCGCGCAGGCTGACTTTGCGACGTCCATTTCGAGCCGCCAGCAGCGCGGCTTCGTTCAACAGGTTCTCGAGGTCAGCACCGACCATGCCTGGGGTACGACGGGCAATCACTTTGAGGTCAACATTTTCCTCGAGCGGTTTTTTGCGGGAATGCACGCGCAAGATTTCCTCGCGTCCTTTTACGTCTGGTGCATCGACCACGGTTTGACGGTCAAAACGACCTGGGCGCAAGAGTGCGGCATCGAGCACATCTGGGCGGTTGGTGGCTGCCAGAATAATAATGTCGTGTTTGGTTTCAAAGCCGTCCATTTCGACCAGGAGTTGATTGAGTGTCTGTTCGCGTTCGTCATTGCCGCCGCCAAGACCACTGCCGCGCTTGCGACCAACGGCATCAATCTCGTCAATAAAAACAATACAGGGCGCAGCTTTGCGGGCTTGCTCGAACAAATCACGAACCCTTGCCGCACCGACGCCAACAAACATCTCGACAAAATCTGATCCCGAAATCGTAAAGAATGGCACTCGAGCCTCGCCAGCCACGGCTTTCGCCAGCAAGGTTTTACCGCTGCCAGGAGGTCCAACCAGCAAGCAACCGTGAGGGATTCGTGCGCCGATGTCATGAAAACGGGCGGGATTTTTTAGGAAATCTACGATCTCCGAAAGTTCTTCTTTGGCTTCATCGCAGCCCGCTACGTCTTTAAACGTGGTTTTTGGTGCGCCTTCCGGCACAATGCGGGCTTTGGATTTGGCAAAACTCATCGCGCCGTCTTGACCGCCGCGCATGCCGCGCAACAAGAACCACATCAGACCGACCATGGCGACAATCGGCAGTAAATTAAACATGATGTTTAGCCAGTTCATGCCTTGACCATTGTCCACGTCAACATTTTTGATGCCTTTGTCTTTTAAGAAACTTGGGCTGCTCCAGTTGTCAGTAATCGTGGTGGCGGTGGTGAATTTTTTGCCGTCCGACATTTCGCCGCTCAACATTACATTCGCGCCCTCGGTGTTGATATGAACACTTTTGACTTCGTTTTTGCTGACCGAATCAATAAAAACCGAAAAATTGATGGGTTCGACGGTGTTGCGTGGCACGTTGATCGAGATCAAAACCCCAACCATAATCAATGCCAGCACGATCAACCAGATGTTGACAGGAGGAAAACGCTTCACTTGGACTCCTTCTTGACGGTATACAAACTGAAAACGTCGCCTGCCTCAGCGAACAGACGTGTGTGGTTGAAAGCTCGAGGTTCTGACATAGGTTATTTTACTGCTTTCTGTAAATTTTAACGGGTTGAATGCCCCAAGATAACGGTACTTCGTCACGCTACGTTAGGGCTTTAAAACGCACTGGGTTAAAGATCACAACTTAAAGGTTTTGTGAAGCATTTTTGATGCGGTATTTCTCGAGCCAAGTTTCTAAAATACTGATGGCGCTGGCTTCGTCGGTGCGTCCCTTTTCCTGGCGTTTTTTGCGGCTGCTGCCAGCCAATAAGCTTTGTGTGGCGATACGGGTGGAAAAACGTTCGTCTTGCAAGATCACGTTTAAACCTGCGTTCTCGAGGGTACTGGCAAAGCTACGGACTTTCAGGGTTTGCGGTGAATCTGCGCCGTCGGTGCGCAGCGGCAGCCCGACAATCACGGCTTTAGCCTGTTCAGCCTCGAGGAAATCTTTGATGGCTTGCACATCCAACTCGAGGCTGGTGCGGGTGTGATAGCCCTTGGGGAAGGCGAACCGACCCTGGCTATCGCTGGCGGCAAAGCCAATGCGGGCTTCGCCAACGTCGAGGGCAATGGCGGGCAGTGAATCAATCATGTCTTAGCTTACGGCGTGCCAGCACAAATCGTTCACGCCCGACCAAATCAGCCTCGAGCCTGACATCTTGCCAAAAATCGGGCGTGAGTTCGGTTGCCAGAACGTGCGCGTTTCTGGGGTCAAGCTCGAACGCCAGCAAACCACCGAATTTCAGTTTTTCTCGAGCGGCAATCACGATCTCTCGAGCCAAACTTAAGCCGTCTTTGCCGCTAAACAGTGCTTCTTTCGGTTCGAGTTGGACTTCAACATCGAGCATACCGTCGTCGCTGGTGGGCAAGTACGGCGGGTTGGAAACAATTGCGTCAAACATCCGATCAATACCGTCTAAAATCGAGGTTTGAATGGTTTCAATCTCGAGGTTCAAATTTCTTGCGTTCTTACAGGTCAACTCGAGTGCCGTCTGGTTAATGTCTGTTGCCAGCATCTCGAGGTTCGGGCGTTCGGCTTTCAGCGCTAAGGCGATTACACCCGTTCCAGTGCCAATGTCCACGACTTTTGCAGTTTTGTCTGCCAGTCTTTCGAGCACCAATTCGACCAATCTTTCGGTCTCTGGGCGCGGGATTAAAACACCAACCGAAGTCTCGATTTTCAAACCGTAAAATTCTGTGAACCCGATAATCCATTGCAAAGGTTCTCGAGCTTCACGACGGACTACAAAAGCCTCAAGTTGCTCGAGTTGTGCTTGGGTTAAGGCTTGCTCGGACATTGAGAATAAATCTGAAATACTGGCATTCATGACCACCTCAAGCAACCACGATGCGTCCGAATCTGGACTTGGAACGCCAGCCGAATCGAGACGTTTTGTTGCTTCCCAGAGGGCATTTTTAAGCTTCATGTTCGTAAATTCCCGACGCGGGTGTACACTTTTGCAATTGCTTGAAAGGTCTTCATGATTAAAGTTCTTCCAGATTACAACGGCGGCAGCATCCTCAACCTGTCCTCGAGCATTGCCGCGCATTTTGGCTTGGATACTGGCTATCAACCCTTAAGGCATCAACTGCCTTTTGAAGGCGTCGAACGGGTGGTGTTATTCATTGCCGACGGTTTGGGACAACACCAACTCGAGCGGCACATGTCTGAGGGCGACGCGCCAAACCTTAAAGCAATCCTCGAGCAAGACACAGTATCGCACACGATCACCAGCGTTTTTCCCAGCACCACCATGAGCGCCGTGACCAGCATTCACATGGCATCGCCACCAGCCAAAACGGGTTGGCTCGGTTATACGCTCTGGCTTGAAGAGGTCGGCGCGGTGGTTGACATGATCGCGCTCGCCAACCTCGAGACAGGCACGCAACTGACAAATCCCGAATTCTTAAAAACCCAACTCAGCCTGACTGCCAGGCTCGAGAAGCTGGGCGTGCAATGTTTTGCCGTCCAGCCTGGGGCATACAAGGGTTCGTTTTTAAACGATTGGTACTGGCAGGGCGCGTTTCAGGGCGGTTACAACAGCCCGAACACGATTCCCAGCCTCATCTCGAGTTACCAAAAATTGGAAGCGCCGCAGTATATTTGCGCGTATTACCCAGATTACGACACGGTTTGTCACAAGCACGGACCTGGCAGCAAACACGCCAGCGACGAGGTGGCGGCACTGGATTTGTGCGTGGCGAGGCTTTTAAAAACCTTACCCAGAAACGGCAAGACACTGTTTATCCTGACCGCCGATCACGGGCAACGCGACCTCGACCCCAAAAAAGTCGTGCACCTCGAGCGTGACAAAATTCTGCGCACCATGTTGCGCGGTGCGCCTGCGGGTGAGCGGCTCTCGAGGTATTTTCGGGTGCAAGACGGGGCAATCGAAGAACTCGAGGAATATTTGAAACCGTATGCGCAAACCATGAGGACACTCGAGGCTTGGGAAACGGGTTTGTTTGGCGGCAAACCCGAGAATGAAACGTTTAGAGCTAGAGTTGGTGATCTGATCGCCGTTGCGCACGACGGGATTCAATTCAATTGGACGTTTGGCGGGCGCAAAACCGCTTCAACCTTGCTTGGGGCGCACGGAGGTTGGTCGAGTGCCGAAATGCTCGTGCCTGTGATTGCGTCGCGGGTCTAAACCTCGAGCCAAACGGTTTGTTAGTTTTTTGTAAGTCACTACCATGTACGATAGTGAAGAGGGTTTTTGATTCAATCAAACGCTCGAGGAGAAACCCAAATGGGATTACTGGACAACCTCAAAAAGAACTTATCCAAAGGTTACGAATTCGCCAAAGAAAAAGGCGAACTTGGCGCTCGAGTCACCCGTGTAAGGCTTGATATTCTCAACCTCAACCGCGAACGTGACGTGTTGTTTGCACGTTTGGGGCGCAGTTATTATTTTGGACGCAACGACTCGAGCGCCCTAGAACCTATCGTGCGCGAACTCGAGCGGGTTCATGCGACCATCCGTGACCGCGAGAGCGTGCTGGCGCAACTCTTGCAACCTGCGCCAGCCGAATTGCCAGTTTTGGTCGGCAACGATGAAATCCAAGCCAACGATTTTGCGGCTGAAAACATCGTTGAAACCGAACAAAAACCCGAAACTCAAGCTTAAAAACTTTTGACCTCGAGAATTTAATGGTTGCGATTTTTGGTTAACACGCGCACCAAGAACAACAAGCCAAAAGCCACAAACACCATGACTGCCGATAAGACCAAAGCCGGTTTCAGGTCGCTCTCGAGTGCCGCATAAATCGAGAGGGTGATCGTGCGGGTGCTGCCAACCAGTGACCCTGCGAATAAAATGGTCGCGCCAAACTCACCTAGCGCCCGCGCCCAAGTCAGCACCAGACCCTCGAGTAAAAAAGCGAATGAAAGCTTCCAGGTGATAAAGGCAAACACCTGAATATTTGAAGCCCCGTCGATACGAGCCGCGTCTTCAATATCACGGTCTACCGCCATAAATCCAGCTTTTGCGGCACGAATAAAAAACGGTGCACTGGCGAAAAGCTGCGCCATAACCACGGCGGCAGGGCTGAACGCCAACGAAATTCCTGCCATCTCGAGCGGCGCTCCGAGCAAACCTTGACGCCCGAAAGTCAGCAGTAAACCCACGCCAGCCACCACTGGCGGTAGCACGATGGGCAAGTCAAGCAGCGTATCGAGCAGGGTATGACCAAAAAAGCGGTATCGTGCCAGCAAATAAGCCACTGGCGTACCAAACACTACGGTCAAACTTAAAGTGATTGCTGTCGTCACCAGACTGACGCGCAATGCCTCCAGCACGACAGGGTTAAGCCACGCCCCAGCGAACCCCGCACCGACGCCTCGCTCGAGCACCACCAAGGTTGGCAGCAGCAAGAATGCGATCAGCACCACGCTCGCCACGATTGGCAGAACTGGCAGGGTATTTTCAGAGGATGCTCTGGGTTGCCTTGGGATCACGTTGATAGGCTGCTCGAGGTTTATTCTACCCGCCTGGTGATAAGCGTCAACGTATTAAGGCACTTTGCTGCCAGTGACGGATAAAAATCCCCATTTTGCTAGAATGGCTTGCCCGTCCTTCGAGAGCACAAAATCCATGAAGGCTTTCGCCGCGTTGGTGTTGCTAGGGTTTTTCAGCACACCAATCGGGTATTTGGCAATCACGTTGTAACGCGCAGGAATGGCAAGTTGAATCACGCCTGGCGCAAGGTTTGGGGTGACATCGGTGGTGTAGACCACGCCCGCGTCCGCCTCGCCAAGTTGAACTTTTAACGCCACCTGACGAACGTTGGTTTCCTCGGAGACGACATTTTTGAGGACTCGAGCCGTGTAATCTGTGCCGTAAGATTTGGATTTTCCAAGCATCTCGAGAATTTGACGGGTGTACTGCCCAACCGGAACGGTTTTGTCGGCAATCACCAGTTTGACCCCAGGTTTTGCAAGGTCAGTCAGGGTTTTGACGTTACCTGCGCCTTTTTTTGGCACAATGACCACCAAACGGTTTTTGGTAAAAACTGTGCCGCTAGCAATCAAACCAGCTTTAATGAGCGGATCAAATTGGGCGCTGTTGGCGCTGGCGTAAACGTCGGCTTTCGCGCCATTCTCGAGTTGAGTTCGCAGCACTTGCGAACCCGCGAATTGAAAATTGGTTTTACTGCCTGTTTTGACGTCAAAAGCCTTGCCAATTTCACTAAAAGAATCGGTCAAACTGGAGGCGGCAAAGACGGTTAAATTGACGCCTTGCTGACCCAGACCAGGTGCGGCAAACAAAACACTGAAAGCAGCCAGGGCGCAAAGAAAAACAATTGGACTTACACGCATAAACACTCCTTCTGGCTTAATCTATTTTGCCTCGAGTATGACAACAGCTTTTGCGCCAGACCATTTCAAAAGTACCTCGTGCTTACCACTCATGCCGAAAATGCCTTTGGCATGGTATTTCCCGTCGCTCGAGCGTTCCACCTTCATGACGTCTGGCGTCATGGTATGCGATGTTGACTCGAGCGAAGCATCAATTCTGGCGTCGGGTGAAAGCTGAAAACCTTTATCACCAACAATTTCAAACTCGAGTTTGACCCCACCAATCGCGGTTGGTGTGGCAGTGCCTTTCAGCGTCCAAGGCGCAATTCGTTGGCTGAAGTTTTGGATCGTTGCAAGTTGCACGCCCCGCTCTGGCGGTGAAATCGTCGAGAGGTTACTCGAGGCGATCATGACAAATCCCAGCAGTGCCGTCTCGAGCCTTAAAATGCCCCAAAACCGTGTGAAGCTGGCATTGTTTGGTTTTCTCTGCATTTGCGGCATCATGACAAAACGGTTTACTCCTGCCAGCGCAACGATCACGGCGACCACCGCCAGTTTAAGCACAAGTGCTTGCCCGTACTGGGTTTCGATCAGCAATTCTGGGTCCCACAAGCGAATCAAGCCCGTGTAAACGCCCGTCAGCGTTAAAGCAATGACCGTGCCAAGCCCAATACTCGAGACGCGCCCGAGCAGATTTAACGTGTCTGATGGCGCTTTGGGGCGCAAGTTAAAAGCGGTGAACGCAATCGCGCTGACCCAAGCCGTCATGGCAGCCAAATGGATCACATCCGCAAAAATCGGCAGCACCTCGGCTCGAGCGCCCGCATGGGAGGTGAAACTGATGGTGACTAAAATCCCGACACACAAAAAACCGTGAGCAATTTGATCCAATACTTTGCCGTTCAATTTGCCAAACTCAAACCATTCTTTTTGCGCCATCAAACCCACCCACCACAGCGCCGCCGTCATGAATACCCGCGCCAACGTCGCCCGTCCGTGCCTCGAGGTGGTCATGTAAGCGCCGTACAAATACGGGTTTAACTCCAAGAGTGCCCTGTAGGCGGTCACACCAACCTCGAGCAAGCTGGCAACGATCAACAGCAGCGCTCCAGCATGATGCACCAAGCGCATCAACTTCGAGGGCGCGTTAGAGGAGAGGTAGCGCTGATAACTGCTCGAGCCGATTAGACAGACCGCCCCGACATAGAAGGCGAGTCGGAAGATCAGGGGCAGGTAGTCGTTGTTCATCGTGTCCAATTCAGCATAACGCAGTTGTTGGGGCTAAAGTTTCTCGAGGGATACTTTCAGGGTTTGTACTGAAACCAAATATTGCCCGAAACCGTGTGGGTATCCGTACCGAGCAAGCGCCACATCACCACGTACACGCCAGGTTTTAAACCCGTTTTTAAATTGACCGTGAATTTGGTGGTTTCATCGGCGTCACCCTTAAAACCAGTGTCGCTTCGAGCGTTCGCATCGCCTTTTTTCATGGTTAGTCTTGAAGCCAGCGCCTCGGCTTCAGCCTCGAGTTTTTCACTGTCCTTGGATTTCGTAATTAGTTTATAAACTTTAAACGTGCTGAGACTTGTCACGACCCCCTCATTAAACTCGAGCTTGACGGCTTTGGGAATGACTTTTACAATCTCGCCGTCTTTGGGGTTGGATTTTTTGACTTTTGAATGCGCGAATGCCATGCCGACAAGGGCGAGACTGGCGGCGAGGACAAATAAAATTGCTTTTTTCATGATGCTCCTTTAACTGCTCGAGAGGCTAAACGTAAAAAAATCTTGGGTGATGTGCGTGTCCACGCTGAGCACACGGTACATCACGACGTAAATGCCCGGTTTCAGATTTGGTTTCAATTTGAGTTTCAGCACGGCTGCTTGACTGGCTGTGGTTTCAAGACAGTCGTCGGCACGTTTAGCCAAATCATTTTTCAGCGCCAAAACTCGAGCCACCAATGCCTGTGCCTCGAGTTTTAATTTTTCACCTGTACTTTTGGTTTCTAGTTTGTAGATTTTAAAGCTCGAAAACCCAAGCTCGAGCGGTTCAGAAAACTCGAGTCTCAGGTGTTCGGGCATGGTTTTTAAAATGCTATTTGCCAGAATCGAACTGCTAGACAAGTACGAATGCGCCAGCACAACCCCAGTCAGCAAAAAGCTGACCAGGGTTGCCATAACAAATCTCGAGTTCATTACTTGATTTCGACCCGACTGGCTGGGGTTTTACCCTTGGGGTCTTCGTCTTCCCATTTTACGACGCTGCCATCGCTGTAGGTCTGGTAAACCTTAAACAGGAGCGTGGCGGGCTGGGCTGGGTTTTTGGCGCTAAACAAAAAGCGCTGAAATTCTTGCTGTCCAATTTTGCCCTTCCAGGTGACGGTGGTCACAATGCCGTCCGCATTTTTTTCGACGCTGCGATCAAAACCAGCCAGCGCTTGAAAGGTCGAAATGCTTAAACCTTGCGGTACAAACAATTTGACCTCGGTGGTGTCGAGAGGTTTTTCAGTTGGGACTTGCAAACGGTACGTTTCGTATGATCCCGCTTTGGATTCCGATAAACCCATGTCGGACTTAACTGTGGCGTGCGCCAAAACCGCAGAAACCATTGTTAGGGCTAAAATACCAGCCAATGCCACGAAATACTTTTTCATAAAACCCCTTAAGACAGCTCAAGAGAAAATCTCGAGTGAGAGCGCTTCAAACCGAATTTCAAACCGAAAACGTTTGAACTGGCGGCGCTCGAGGGGCAGCAAGTTGAGAGTAGCTGTGATCGAAAATAATTCGGTGAAGAGGCTCGAGTTTGAGCGTTTGGGTGACAGTCAAGCGTGAAATAGTGAATTTGTTTGGTACGCCAGAAGCCAGCGCGGGCGCAAAACAAAACTCACAGTGTTCATGAAGCCGATTTTTGTCGCTCGAGTTTTTAGAATGTTTTTTTGCCAAAAGTTCATTGCAGGCATGATGGTGCGTGACCAGCATCGAAGCGGATTCGAGAAAGGCATTCGATCCGAACCAAACCACCAAAACCGCCAGTGCAAATGGCACAACTCGAGCGCGGGTAAAACGCTCGAGTTGACGCAGATGACGACGGCGGAACTTCATTGAAACAGTGTACGCGAAAACATTCAGGATAGATGAATTAAAACTCGAGTCCTGCATAAACATCCTCGAGTGACAAACTCATGCCCAAACACGGAATCTCAATTTCGCCGTGGTTCTCGAGGAATTCGACACGCCAACCGAGTTCATCGCGTTTATAGACGGTCACAAATTTGCGATCCTGACGTACCAGCACATAACGTGTCAGGCTAGCAAGTTGGAGGTATTCTTGAACTTTGTCTTCAGTATCGGTCAATTCAGTGCTGTTCGATAAAACCTCGAACAAAGCACAAGGATTAAAGACCAAGTATTCGTCGCTGTTGTCTTCGCAGGTCACGATCACATCGGGGTAACGGTAATTCGTATCCCAAGTGCGAAGTTTGATGCCTTCCATAAAAACTTGGCAACCTTTGGCTTCGGCAACATCGTCAAGTAATTTTGCGATCTTTAAGGTGATTCTATTGTGTCGCTTTTTTTCACCTGCCATAGCCCGTAATTGACCATCTACAAATTCATGTTTAACACTCGAGGTTTTCTCAAATTCGAGATACTCGGTTTCACTCATGGTTTTAGATTTCTCGAGCAGGGCGGTCATGTCAGAAATTGTAGCAGTTTTTAACTCGGTTTTAATGTGCCCCAAGCACCGTAAACCCGAGTTTCTCGAGTTGTACCTTCACGTCTTTAAAGACCAATTGCTTGATGGCATCGGCGCAAATCGAAACTTGCAAAGTAAAATCGCCAAGTCTGGCATACGGTAAAACCCGAGCCTCAAGGTTTCCAAAGGCGTTTTTGAAAGCCGCCTCGTTTGCCTCACCAACCACCTCGAGGTACACGTTCTGCGTTGCTGAAATCATTTTCCCGCCTCGCTTTCTGGATTTAGCTTAGGACTGAATCCGACAAACAACAATTGATTTTCGGGCGGTGTGAAACCTTATGTATGCAAGAATTCGATAGAACTTTCAAACTGGGTGTTTAATGATGAAATCATGATTTCAAGCGAAGCTCGAGTCACCATTTCACAACTCAGAACCCTGCGTGTGATTTGCGAAACGGGCAGTTACTCCGAGGCGGCGCTCGAGTTAAACCAATCGCAATCCACGCTGTCCCACGCGATTGTCGAACTTGAAAACGTGCTCGGAAAACGCCTTCTCGAGCGCGGACGGCAAGGCGCAAAACCCACGCCGTTCGGGATGCGAATCCTCACTCATGCCAAAAATGCCCTGAGTGCCATCGAAGCCATCGAGCAAGAGGCTCAACTCGAGCGGGACGGTTTAAAAGTGACCCTGAAAATTGCCACGATTCGCAGTCTAGGATCGCACGTGCTGCCAGGTGTAATCCGAGACTTTCAACTCGAGCATCCAGGTGTTCAGTTTGAATTACTCGATTATGATGGTGGCGATGAACTGATTCCAGTCAGGGTGCTGGACGGTACAGCCGATATTGGCTTGGTGCAATTGATGCAAGCCGCCCCTCCAGAATTGCTCGAATGGGAAATCGCTCAAGACGAATACGTTGTGGTCTGGAAGGACGACAAGCGCGGCATTGCCCCAAATTGGACTGAGCTTCATGCCACGCCATTTATCCGTAATCTCAGCTCGTGCGGCAGGCAACTTCAAGCGTATCTTCAAGCCGTCAATCAATTTCTCGAGCCAGCCTTTAACGTCGGCGACGATGGTGTGGTCGTGTCAATGGTCAATCATGGTTTGGGATTTAGCATCATGCCAGCACTGGCGGTACATCCGCTGCCAAATGGTGTGACCAGTTTCCCGCTTCCAGAGCCGCTGATACGTCGTTTGGGTGTGATGACCAGTCGGGCAAAATCGGTTACACCCGCTGTTAAAGCTTTTATCCAAGCAATGCGCGATTGGAAACCCCTGGATTAAAAGCTCGAAATGCGTTCAAAATGAAACTCAATCTTCGGACTCGTCCGCCTCAATCTGCCACCTGTACTTCTCGAGTTTTAACTTGCCATTGGCATCAAACTGCACTGCCTCACGCTCGAGCAAACCCCGTTGCAATTCGCCCGTCCCAACCTTGTAAGTGCTGATTTTACCGCTCGAATTAATCACCCTCCACCACGGTAAATCCGTCTCGAGCGACAACCCGTGCAAAATATCACCAACCGCTCGAGCGTGACGCGGCATTCCTGCGACCTCGGCGAGTTGCCCATACGTCATCACGCGCCCTTGGGGAATGTTGGCGATCACATCCAGCACCCGTTCACGAAATGTTTTGGTTGATTGCACAAAGTGATTATACCAAGGCTGTTTCATTCTCGAATTTTGCCCGTTTGAGAAGGGAATAAAACTCCCTTCTCCCGCTGGCGGGAGCAGGGTCGGGGATGAGGGTGGCGCGAGGATTCGCTCAATCTTCTGGAATCTCGCCAGCGTCCGCCATTTTGACGATTTTCGGGTCAAAACGCGCGATTACGTGCACCAGTTCAGTTTGTGACGCCATGACTTTATCGATGTCTTTGTAGGCAAATGGGTTCTCGTCAATGCCCGCCGAGAGCAGCGTCACCCCAGCTTGCTCGAGTTTTGGTCGTACCATCTTCCAAGTAAATTGCTCTTTGGCTTTGGTTCGGCTCATGGCTCGTCCCGCGCCGTGGCTGGCACTCTCGAGAGAATCTTTGTTGCCTTTGCCGCGCACCACGAAACCTGGGGTTGCCATGCTGCCTGGAATCATGCCGAGCACACCCATGCCGGCTGGGGTCGCGCCTTTGCGGTGAACGATGACTTCTTGTCCAAAGTGGCTTTCTTTCCAGGCAAAATTGTGGTGGTTTTCGACGCCAGCCAGCACTTTCGCGCCGATGGCTTTGATCACCTTTTTGTGAATCAACGCGTGGTTGGCGCTGGCGTACAAGCCCATCAAGTTCATGGCAGCCCAGTATTCTTGCCCAGCTTCGGAGTCCATGCCCAGCCATGCCAGATGTTTTAACTCTGGTGGCAATTCGCGGTGAAAATCCATTGCCAAATCCGAGTAATGCTTTGCCACCGTCGCACCAGAGCCTCGAGAGCCGCTGTGCGACAACAACGCCAGGTACTCGCCAGGCTCGAGGTTCAGCTCACTCTTGCCTAGCGTCACAATGCCAAATTCGACGAAGTGATTGCCGCTACCTGACGTGCCGAGTTGCGCTCGAGCTTTGTCAAAAAGTTTTTCGGTAACGCGTGTGACCGTCCAGTCCTCATCGAGCACATCGTGCTCGAGTGGTCGTTGCCAGCTTGCGCCGGTGCCGAATTTAGTTTCAGTTTCGATGGCTCGTTTCAGGTCTTCAAAGCGGCGTTTGAAGGCGGTGGTCACGGGCATGTCCAAAATCGAGAGTTTCATGCGGCAGGCAATGTCCACCCCAACCGCGTAAGGAATCACGGCGTTTTCGACTGCGAGCACGCCGCCGATTGGCAGTCCGTAGCCTTGGTGCGCATCTGGCATCAATGCGCCAGCGAACGCGACAGGCAGCATGGCGGCGTTGTGCATTTGCTTTAACGCGCCATCTTCTAGTCCGATGCCAAAAATTTTGTACGGCGCAGCTTCCGCACGTCGCTCGAGTGGTTTTGGTTTGGTCAGCTCAGTTGCCAGCATTCCAAAGTGCTCATCTTCAAGGTGTGCTTCTGGTTGCTCGAGAATCGCTCGGATTTGAGTTTCGATTTTTGCTGGCTCAAATCGGTCTGGATGGTTTTTGATGGCGTTCAAAACAACGCCGACCAGTTTTCCTTCTGGAATTCCGAGTGCCAAAATGTCTTTTGCTTTCATGATGTCGTTACCTGTATTTTCTTTGATCTCGAGCAGCTTATCAACGCCCGCTTTGCGATCCCATTGAATGCCGGCTTCGGTTTTGAAATACCAAACTCTATGCCACGGAATTTCCAAACCTGGTTTGAAACTGGTCAGCCTAATTTCTTTCATGCCGTTAAAACGGGTTTGATAACCGATCACAAATTCGGACGGGTCAAACCGTGAATCGTGACAAATTTGATTGTAAATGATTTCACTGGAACGAAGTTTCATAATGATCCTCACAACTCAGTAGGCGCAGCGAGCAGCGCCCCTACAAGTTTCAACCTTGTCAGTGTAATGATTTTTTGCTCGAGATACGTGATTGAAACGGCGTGGTGACACTAGGCGTTATGGCTCAAAGGGGCGCTGAGTGCTGAGTGCTGAGCGCAAAATCAAAACCCCGACGTTCCGCAACGTTGGGGTTGAAAGTGAAGCTCGAGGGGGTCGAGCTGTTTTGTGTCAAGCGGTGCTTCTCTGCTGACTTCAGTATGTCGCTTCTTTCTGAGAGTGACAGCCGAAATTTTGTGAGAAAAACCGATCACTCGAGCTATTTTCTTCATACTGAATTCATTTTAGAGAGTTTTATGAGAAAGGCGCGTCTCTAAAACTCGAGTCCCAGCAACCAATCTGCGCCGTAACCATCGTTAAAACCGACCCAAACGTGCGGTTTTGGTACGCTGTGACCAAAGACGTTCAACTTCTCAAAAATTGAATCAATCCAACCCTTACGATCACCGCGCTCGGTTTCTTCACGGACAAAATCATCCCAACTTAAGCAACGCTTGTTCTTGACCCAGGCGTAATTCTCAAACAACTCGATCAAGCGAAACTTGCCGTGTTTCTCGAGCAGCAAGACATCGGGCGTACCCTCGAGCGTCGTGTGGGCGAGCGCCATCCAACCGCGTTCCGCCAAAGGATGACTGTGCTCAAAGGGATCGAGCGCCCGTGGTGCGGCGTAATGAATGGCGATACCTTCATCTTCGAGCGCCACCGTTTGAGGTTCTGAGTCCATGTCTTACAGTTTGCTCGAGAATTATGAATTTGTGAAGTCTTGAGATTAACGTTTGCTCCAATAGCATTTTCGCTCAGGGTCACTCGAGGATGAAAGCGGTTAAACTGATCCATTCCATCGCCAGTTTTGAACTGGCAGCCAGGAGCTTTTTTGATTCACTCAACCACACTTCCAAACGGTTTTACCGTGATCGCCGAACCCCAACCGTGGCAGCCAAGCGTCAGCTTTGATCTTCTCGTCCCAGCGGGCGCGGTCAACGAACCCGAAACCATGCGCGGTGTGACCAGCGTCCTCGAGGACTGGATGGATCGCGGTGCGGGAAACCGCGACTCTCGAGCCTTGTCCGATGCCTTTGACAACCTCGGTGTGCGACGCGGCGGCGGGGCGGGACTGGAAGGCACAAGTTTTTCTGGTGCGATGCTCGAGACGGATTTGACAGCCGCATTCGAGTTGTTCGCCGATGTGATCCAGCGTCCAAGCCTACCCGACACCGAACTCGAGCCTTGTTTGGAGCTTGCCCGCCAAGATATCGAATCGCTCGACGACAGCCCAGCCCAAAAATTATTTGTCAGACTCCGCGAGCGTTTTTTCTCGAGCAACCACGGACGTTCGGGCATGGGTACGCTCGAGGGTCTGGCAGCCATCACTGGCGCTGGGGCAAGGAAAGATTACCAAAACCGCTTCACCCCAAACGGCGCGATTCTAGGCGTGTCTGGCGGCGTAAAATGGGATGAATTGCTCGAGTTGGTGACGCGCTTATTCGGCTCTTGGACTGGTCAAGCTGCCAGCAATCCAATGCCCAGTATGAAGGGTGGCTTTTACGACCACATCGTACAAGACACCGCCCAAGTCCAAATTGGAATGCTCTACCCAAGCCTTGCCCCCAGCGACCCGCACTGGCTCGAGTCACGCCTTGCGCTTTTGGTGCTTTCGGGCGCAGGATTCTCGAGCCGTTTGATGCAAGAAGTCCGCGAAAAACGCGGGCTGGTCTACAGCGTTCGGGCTTCCGGATCACCGATCAAAGCCGCCAGCACGATCAGCGTTTACGCGGGCACAAGTCCAGACCGCGCCCAAGAAACATTAAATGTGATTCAAGAAGAGATGCAAAAAATGCGATTGGGTGTCACGCTAGAGGAAC
This sequence comes from Deinococcales bacterium, assembly GCA_043775825.1. Classification (GTDB taxonomy): domain Bacteria; phylum Deinococcota; class Deinococci; order Deinococcales; family JAAFIG01; genus JANXTZ01. Next base: position 16,909 of record JAYVRX010000163.1, on the reverse strand, counting down.
TTGAACGCGCCCGCATCGGTTTGCTGACCAGCCTGGTCATGAGCGAAGAATCCAGCGGCGCTCGAGCGGGCGGATTGGTACGCGATTGGCATTTACTGGGTCGCGCCAGAGAACTCGAGGATTTGAAAGCCAAAGTCAAAGCCGTCACGCTTGAGGGTGTGAACGCGTGGCTCGCCGCCAATCCGTTCGAGAATCCTGGCGTGATGACGCTCGGACCAAAAGCGCTGAATTTGTAAAGCTCGAGAGATGGAATTTTATGCTTAGGGCGCAGCAAGCAGCGCCCCTACAGGAGCGCGATCACAATGGAATTTCAACAAACAACATTGGCAAATGGACTGACAGTTATTGGCGAACACAACCCGCAAGCCAAAAGCGTCGCGGTGGGTTATTTTGTCAAAACAGGCTCGAGGGACGAAACCTCAGAAATTTCTGGCGTCAGTCATTTTCTCGAGCACATGATGTTCAAAGGTTCAGACACCATTTCGGGCGACGAGATCAACACCGAATTCGATGAGGTCGGCGCAAAATACAATGCGTTTACCAACGAAGAACTGACCGCCTATCACGGTGCGGTGCTGCCCGAATTTCAACCGCGACTGGTTAAACTTCTGACCACCATGATGCGCCCAGCCTTGCGCAACGTGGACTTTGATGTCGAGAAAAAAGTGATTCTCGAGGAAATTGAGATGTACAAAGACCGTCCTAATTTTATGGTCTTTGACGAACTGCGCCCAACCTATTTTGGTCAGCATCCGCTGGGCAATAGCGTTCTTGGCACGAGCGAAAGTATTGTTGCCCTGTCTCGAGATGCGATGTTTGAATATTTTTCGCGGCGTTACGCACCCAATAATTTGGTGCTCGGCGTGGCGGGGAATTACGACTGGAATGCACTTTTAACCCAAGTTGGCGAGATGACCTTGGGTTGGACGCCAGTCCTCACCGGGCGCAACCAACCCACGTTTGCCCCAACCAGCACAGTCAAAACCATCAACTCGAGCAAAATCAACCGTGCGCATATTGCATTAATGACCCCAGGATTCTCGAGCACCGATGCGCAGCGCTATGCGGCTGGCGTGCTCGGCTGGATTCTCGGCGACGGTGAAAATTCGAGGTTGTACTGGGCATTGGTGGACAATGGTTTGTGCGACGAAGCCAGTTTTGACCACACCAGTGAAGACGGACTGGGGCATTTTGGTGGCTACATCAGCACCGACCCAGACCGTGCCAAACAAGCCCTGGCAATTTACAAAAGTATTCTCGAGGAAGCTCAAAAAAACAGTGTGACCCTGGAAGAACTCGAGCGAGCCAAACGCAAAGTTGCCGTGTCAATTGTGCTCCGAGCCGAAACGCCGTATTCGAGGTTGTTCAGCATGAGCATGGAATACCTTGATACGCTCGAGTACAAACCGCTTAATGAGGTCGTCAAAACCGTGCAAAGTATCACGCTCGAGGAAGTCAATGCCATTCTCGAGACGCGTCCGTTTGACCAAATGACGGTGGTTGGATTGATGCCAGATGGGTTTAAGTTGTAAGCTCACGCAGCATGTACGTTGGTTGCGGATGTTCTGCCTCAAAGCCGCTCGAGCGATAAAATTCTACGGTTTCTTGGTTGTCTGCCAAAACCCAAATCACATCGACATTGTTTTCTCGCATCCAAGTTTCCATTTGGTTCAAAAGCGCTCGACCAATTCCTCGTCTACGCCAATTTTGATGCACTCCAATTTCGTACAGTACAAGCTCTTTCCCTATGCTCGAGCGTAAAAAAATCAAATTGCATTGCAAAAACCCCACAACCGCATTTTCGTCAAACGCCACCCAGACCAGCACGTCAGAACGCTCGAGAAAACGCTGCACCATTTCTGGCTCGAGTGGTTGCTTTGGCGCATCGCGTTCATCAAGGTCAAAGTCGGCATCGTGCAATGCCAGAAACTCGAGAATTGACCTATCACCAGCGCCCAAACGTTTGATTAGAATTGTCATGTTGTCGCCTCTGAATCGCAGTGTCGCTAGAGATTATATTTTCGTCAAGTTTGGCTGGTCACAATTTTAAGCTCGATTTTGCGTAAAATAACCTTATGCAGCCCGATTTAGATGTGTTTATCAAACTGGACGAACTTGGGTTTAAAGTTGAACTTACGTCCGGGTTGACGACCTTAGAACTGAGTCCAATGGCAGGTCATCAAGACGCTATCGATGCGATTCGCTCGAGTATTCGACTGATTCAAGGCTCAAGTCTGACGTGTGCTTGCCTCCACAAATCAGATGTGTACGTTCGGTTTAGCGATGGTTCATTGAAACGTCCTGACATCAGTGTTTTTTGCCGTCAACCCGACGAGGTTTGGACGCCAATCACGCTTTTGCCAGAAGCCGTGATCGAGGTGATTTCGGAGGGATACGAAAGCAAAGACCTCGAGTTAAATCCACCGTTTTATCTGTCAAATGGCGTGAAGGATGTATTGATTTTTGATCCGCGCAGCAAAGTGATATTGCACCACCGCAAAGAATGGACTGCCCCCAAAGAATTCTCGAGTCCAGCGCGGTTCGAGCTGGAATGCGGTTGCGAAGTTACAATCTAAATTCTCAAGGTTTTTGGATGTCAAGACTGTGCAAGCTCACGTTACGGCAGTAACATAGTCGTATGTCCGACTCGAGTAATCCCGCTGACCTCCACCATAACCTCGAGGCTTCCCTTAAAACCCCAAAACGTTTTGCGCACCTTCATCAGCACACGCAATATTCTTTGCTGGACGGTGCGGCACGAATCAAGGATTTGCTGAAATGGGTGGCGAAAACCTCGCCGACCAATCCAACCGTTGCCATGACCGATCACGGCAACATGCACGGCGCAGTGCAATTTTTCAAGTACGCAAACGAATACGGTGTCAAACCGATCATCGGTTACGAGGCTTATGTCTCGGCAGGCTCGAGGTTTGACCGCAAAATGGAGAAGGGTGTCGAGGGTGGTTATTACCATTTGACGTTGCTGGCAAAGAATTTTGAGGGTTATCAGAATCTTTGCAAGCTGTCATCCATCGCCTATCTCGAGGGGTATTATTACAAGCCCCGCATTGACCGTGAAGTGCTGGCACTGCATCACAAGGGCGTGATTGCCATGAGCGGTTGCTTGGGTGCGGAAGTGCCGAATTTGATTTTGCAGGACAGACTCGAAGAAGCCGAAGCGCGTTTGAAGTGGTATCAGGCGCTTTTTAAAGAAGATTATTTTGTTGAAATTCAAAATCACGGTTTGCCCGAGCAGCAAAAGGTGAACCCGATTTTGAAAGCCTGGGCAATCAAGCACGGCATTGGCATGGTGGCAACCAACGACGGGCATTACGTTAAGCACGAAGACGCTTACGCCCACGAGGTCTTGCTGGCAATCCAAACCAAAGCCCTGATGAGTGAAGAAAAACGTTTTAAATTTTCTTGCGATGACTTTTACGTCAAAACCCAACTCGAGATGGAAAAAATGCTGCCATCTTCAGATTGGGGCGATGAAATTTACGACAACAGCATCAACATTGCCGACAAGTGCAACTTGGAGCTTCCAATTGGCAACAAGCGCGTCTACCAAATGCCCGCACTGCCGATTCCCGAGGGGCGTTCAATGGCGGAAGAATTGCGCGTGCAGGTCTTCGAGGGTTCGCAAAAACGCTATCCCAAAGATTTAACCGACGCACTGTACCGCCGTTACGTCCAAGTCAGCCTCGATAAACTTGATGGGGAGCGTCAAACCGCACTTTTAAAACGCACTCCAAACCTGAATCCCGAAACTGCGAATCTCGAGACCTTAATTCTGGCAATGGCGTTCATGGGCACGCTTTGGGTTGAACAATTTCAAGACCAAAAATACACGCAATACCCAGGTTTGGATTGGCTCGAGGAACATGAGTCTGATACTTGGGGGCAGGGTTTGATCGTGCTGCGCCGTGCCGAGTACGAGTCGGGCGTGATTATTCGCATGGGTTTTCCAGATTACTTTTTGATTGTCGCCGATTTTATCAACTGGGCGAAAGATCAGAACATTCGTGTTGGACCTGGGCGCGGTTCGGGCGCGGGTTCGCTGGTGGCATATGCGCTGCGCATCACCAACCTTGACCCGCTTTTTTACGGCTTGCTGTTCGAGCGTTTCCTCAATCCTGACCGCGTTTCGATGCCCGATTTTGACGTAGATTTTTCGGACGCGCGGCGCAACGAAGTGATTGAATACGTGCGCAACAAATACGGTGACGACAAGGTTGCCATGATCGCCACCTTCGGAACGATGGCTTCGAGGGCAGTGTTTAAAGACGTGGCTCGAGTGCTCGAGTTGCCTTTTGCCGAAGCCGATAAACTCTCCAAACTCGTGCCCGTTAAATTCGGTAAAAGCCTTTCGCTCGAGGATGCTGCCAAAACCGTGCCTGACATTGCGGCGATGCTCGAGGAGAACGAAAAAACCAAAGAGGTGTTTGGCATTGCGCAGTCGCTCGAGGGTTTAACGCGTCACGCCAGCGTTCACGCCTCGGGTGTCATCATTGGGCGCGAACGGCTCGATAACCTCGTGCCCTTAATGCGCGATTCGAGCGGCGAGGGCGTGGTTTGTCAACTCGACATGAGCAGCGTCGAAGATATTGGACTGATCAAAATGGATTTCCTGGGGCTGCGTACCTTATCGTTTCTCGAGGAAGCCATGCGCATCGTCAAAGAATCCAAAGGCGTTAGCCTCGAGCCTGACGACTTCCCGCTCGACGATTCCAAAACCTATGATCTGATCTCGAGGGGTGAAACCAAAGGGGTGTTTCAACTCGAGGGTGGCGGGATTACCGAGGCGGCAAAGCGCTTAAAGCCCAGGCGAATTCAGGATGTCAACGCGCTTTCGGCGTTGTACCGTCCGGGACCAATGGACAATATTCCCGCGTACATCGAACGGCATCACGGGCGCGAAGAAGTACGTTACGATCAGGGCGAGTTTGATCTTCCGACCTGCGAACCGCTTTTGAGACCGATTCTCGAGGAAACATATGGTATTCCTGTCTATCAAGAGCAGATTATGCAGATTGCCAGTGCGGTTGCGGGGTATTCGCTGGGTCAATCTGATCTTTTAAGACGTGCGATGGGAAAAAAGAAACTGGAAGAAATGAATAAAGAGCGTATTAAATTTGAAGAAGGTGCGCTTAATGTCAACAAAATACCTAAAAAAGAATCAAATCGCTTGTTTGATATTCTAGAAAAATTTGCCAATTACGGATTTAATAAATCTCATTCAGCAGCTTACGCCTTTATTTCATTTCAAACCGCTTATATTAAAGCCCATTACCCCGTCGAATTTATGGCAGCGCTGCTGACCGTCGAACGCAAGGACAGCGATAAAGTCGCAGAGTACATTAACGATGCCCGTCAGTTAAAACTCGAGACTGGCAATAAAATGCAAGTCTTACCACCAGACATCAACTTGTGCTCGAGCGACTTTAAAGTGGTTGGCGAAAAGATTTTGTTTGGACTTTTTGCCGTTAAAGGCTTGGGTGAGGAATCGGTGCTGGCGATTCTCGAGGAACGTCAGAAAAACGGTGCTTTTAAAGGTCTGGCAAACTTTTGCTCGAGGTTGCAGCACGTCGGTTTAACCCGTCGTTGGGTTGAAAACCTGGTCAAAGCTGGGGCGTTTGACGCGTTCGGCGTTCGGCAGTCCTTGCTCGAGTCTGTCGAAGATGCGCTCGATTACGCGGCGGGTCAGGCGCAAATGGCAAATCAGGGTATGGATGCGCTGTTTGGTATGGCGACCATCGCGCCCGAACCAAAACTTCGGATCATTCCACCAGCTCAAACTGAAGACGAATCTCGAGCGCGAGCCATTGCGCAATTGCAATTCGAGAAGGAAGCCGTGGGTTTGTACATCAGCGGGCATCCGCTCGAGCATTACCCTGGAATGCTCGAGGCTGCCAGCACCAAAGCCCCAAGTTTGGAACATTGGTTTCACAATTCTGGCGCGGTGGCAGGCTACCGAGGGCGCAAGAAGGCGGTGCTGGCGGGCATGATTTCGGGTGTGCAACGCAAACCTACCAAGTCTGGCGGCATGATGGCACGCGTGAACTTAACCGACAACGTTGGCTCGCTCGAGCTTGTGGCATTCTCTCGGGCTTACGAAAAAATCAATACCAAACTCGTCGAGGACATGCCCGCGCTGGTGATCGTTGAGGTTGAACCTGACGGCGAAGGTATTCGGGTCAGCATTGAAGACGTTCTGACTTTCGATGAGGCTCGAGCTATGCCGAAAATCTTGTCCTTAGAGCTTGACTTGGAAGAGGTTCTTGAAAACCAACTCGAGCAACTCGATGAAATTTTGCAAAATCAGGAAGGTGTTCCAAACACACCGATTCGGGTTCGGGTGCGATCTGAAGCGGGTTATGAAGTCTGGGAACTCGAGGTCAAAGCCACACCGAATACGCCAGAAATCCTCAGGCTCGAGTGTCCGTGGTTGCAACCCAAACTCGGTATTAATGGCGACGCGGTGCTTGCAAAGTACGAACGTGCCCCCAAACCTTGGGAGAAAAAAGGGCAAAGTGGTGAAGCTCGAGTGTTGAATTAACACCGTAGGGGCGAGTCCACAATTATTGATAAACCGCAATCGAAAACGCAATCCTGCGTTTCGGATGAATCAAAACTTTGCCCCTCCACGCCATGCCGACGCTCGAGCCACCATCGAGCGCGATGGCTTCTTTGGCGCTTAGAGCTTTCATAATCTTGCTTAATTGCCATAAGTTCAGTTTTTCGCGGGTGCTGACAAAAAAGAGTTTGCGTTCGCTCGAGATACCGACTGCTGAACGTGCAGCACTTCCCCACACGGCAGGGTCTTTGTAACCTTCAATTTTGGGGGTGACTTGCACCAGACCTCGGCGCAGAATGTAAGGTCCGCTCGAGATTAGGGTTTCAAAGCCCGACCAGTCGAGTCTCGAGGCTCGTGAGAGTGATTCTGGTTTGACCCAAAGGTAGGCGCGATTGTCTGGTGTGATGCCGAGGGCGGTGCGGAGTTTGCCCCTGGCGACGTAACGTCCGTTGATGACCAGATCGCCGGCGGGGGCGAAAGTTGCAGTGTTGAAATACCCGCCGTTAATCATGGCGACTGCTTTTGACCCTGCAACCAGCGCATCAAAATTCGCACCTTTGTTGTGTCTGGGTAAGATCGCTTTGACCTGAATTTTTGGATTCTCGAGGTTAACGCGCACGATTTTGACGTGATAACCAAGTACGGTTTTTGACTCAAAGATGACGCTGTTTTTGGTGTTGTTCAGTTGAATTTGGCGGGGCTTGGCAACTTTAGGTTTAACCAGAATTTGTTTGAGTTTAAGAGGGGTCGAGATTGGGGTAAATGTCGGTGTTTCGGGTACTGGTTCAAGGGGTGCGACTGGTGCTGGCTTGGGTTGAGTTGGCACAGGTTGTAATGGTGCAGGTTGTAATGGCTCGAGTTTGGCTGGTTCAGGTTCAATGGGTGCAGCAGGTACATGAGGTGGCAAAACAGGTGACTCGCTTTGGGGTTCTCCAAAGCTCGAGCCACAAAATGAGATGAGCAGCACAACCAAAATCCGTTTCACTAATAATCCTCCGATGATGTATCTATTCTACGGGTCTTCTGGGTTTCCAATCGTGAAAATCAAACAGACATTGTGATGCTCGAGGATTTGTGCGAGTGCTTATGATTTTCTAACTCAAATACGACCTTGGCTTCATTCGCTCGAGCTAGGATTTCGGTTGGGAGACTTGGATGTCTGCAAAGGAGTTTCATGAAGAAGATCGCATTATTTGCCGCTTTCCTGCTGTTCACTTCCGCCCTGGCGCAAACTGGTATCGCACCTAAAGCTGCCGATTTGCTGGACAAAGCCAAAGTTGCCCACGGTGGCAGCGCTTTGGAATCCATGACCAGTTACCGTGATGTTGGCACGTACACCGTGTATCAGAATGGTGTGGTGGCTGGCAAACTCGAGGCGACACAGGTGGTTGATTTGGCGGGCGAGCGTATTCGCATCGAATTAAAGGCTGGGGCTGTTTTGGCACAAATTATTCAGGCGACTCGTGAGGGGGCTTGGACATGGACGCAAGCCGCTGGATTGGTGGAAATGCCTGAGGCAGATGCAAAAACTATTTTTGACGGTTTAAACCAAGGTCTTTTCGGATTGCGTTCGGGTGGGACCAACCGCGATTCGGCAAAACTCGAGGGGGTTGTTAATTTGGGCAACGGTCAATCTGGTGAATCGCTGACGGTCTTCACCGACGGTGCGCAAGCCAATTATGTATTTGACCAGTCTGGGCTTTGGATTGGTGGCAAAACCACCAGCGAGGGTCAGGATGTAGTGACGGTTTTGGGCAATTATAAGGTTCAGGACGGCATCAAAATACCTTTCTCGAGCAAGACGACCACGGCGGGAAAGCCGTTTGTTGATGTCGAGTTGTCCAAGGTTGAGATTAATCTAACCTTGAGCGACGATGATTTCGCCCAGCCCAAGTAAATTTTAGAATTGAATCACAAGACCCTCGAGTATTAACGCTCGGGGGTTTTGCGTTTTGCACCATTAAACTGACTTGAGCGCCCGTTGATGAAGGGGATTTCAAGCCATTTTGAGCTTCGTGCCCAGTTTCATCGCTTGCACACCTCGAGAATGGTACACTCGAGCCTTGAGACCCGCTCAATTCCAATTTTGGATGGTGTGGCGTAAAAAATCGAGCAAAACAGCCGCGTCATGCACGCGGCTCGAGGAGTAAAAAACGTGAAATTTGTTGAGGACATCGGAATCGATTTGGGGACAGCAAACTTTTTGGTCTACGTTAAAGGACGCGGAATCGTCTTACAAGAACCTTCGGTAATTGCAATGGTGCGTGATACCAAAGAGGTCAAGGCGGTTGGCGAAGAGGCGTACCGCATGATTGGGCGTACCCCAGGTAATATTGTGGCGGTTCGTCCGATCAAAGACGGTGTGATTGCCGATTTTGAACTGACCAAGAAAATGCTGACCAAATTCTTGGACAAGGTCATTACGGGCTATCAACGCTTTTTTCGTCCGACCATCATGGTGGGTGTGCCTTCTGGCGTGACCGACCTCGAGAAGCGCGGCATTGTCCAAGCCGTTCGTGAACGCGCCCGAAAAGTTTATTTGATCGAAGAGCCGATGGCGGCAGCCATCGGCGCGGGTGTGCAAATTGCTGAACCAACGGGCAGCATTATCGTTGATATTGGTGGTGGCAGTACCGACATTGCCGTGATTTCTTTGGGTGGCATTGTCGTCTCGAGGAGCATTCGCGTGGCTGGCAACGAACTAGACGAAGCCATCATTCGTTATGTGCGCCGCAAAGAAAACCTGATGATCGGTGAACGCAGCGCCGAAGAATTAAAAGTCAAAATTGGCGCGGCAACCCTGAATCCAGGTGACGATCTGTTCACCGCCGAGGTGCGTGGGCGCGATTTGATTAACGGCTTGCCGAAAACCGTGCAACTGACCAGCGCCGATATTGCCGAGGCATTGCAAGAACCCGTGCAAAAAATTGTTGACCTGGTGCGTCAAGTGCTCGAGACAACCCCTCCAGAACTGATTTCGGACATCATTGATCGCGGTATTATTTTGACGGGCGGCGGTGCGTTGTTGCGCAACCTCGACGAACGTCTTCGTCAAAGCACAGGTATTCCAGTGCTTATTGCGCCGAACGCCATTGAAGCCGTGGCACTCGGCACGGGTCGCGCTTTGGACATGATTCCAATTTTACGTGATGCCCTCGTCTCGAGTGACAATTACGCTGGACGTTGATGTACAGAGTGATTTCTGTAATGGTTGAGAAACTTGTTTCTCAACCATTACGCGATCTATGCGAGGAGAAACGAACAGTGGTTGGAGTAGGAATTGGTCAAAAAGCGCAGCTTTTTTATCAATGAATACGGAAACCACTGTAATCTCGAAATCGTAAAGTTTGGCATCAAAACACTTCTTAGCATTGGAAGCGGAAGTGTTTTGTCATCCGTTTATGGTGACATTCAACACCCAAAAATGCAAACCTCGAGCCTCGAATTTAGTTGTGCCCAGCAATTCCTGGAGGATTTGGTAGGAAAAAGAATGCAAGCGCCAAAATCACGTAGACACCCAAGAGCATAAAACCTTCAAGCCAGTTGGTTTCGCCGTCTCGGGTGACACTGTTTCCAATCAAAACTGCGCCGATTAGGGTCACAATCTCGAGCGGGTTGTTTAAAACTAAATCCATTGGTTTGCCAATCACCCAAGACAAAATCACCAGTATCGGTGCGACCAGCAAAGCCACCTGCACCGTGCTGCCAATGGCAATCGTGACCGCCAATTCCATACGGTTTTTGATCGCAAAAACCACCGCGCTGGCGTGTTCGGCGGCATTGCCAACAATAGGAATAATAATTAGACCAACAAAAAATTCGGACAGACCAAAGGTTTTGGTAAATCCTTCGATGCTCGAGACCAAAAATTCGGACATAAAACCAACCATGATGGTGCTGCCCAGCAACACGCCCAAGGCAACAGGAACGCTCCATTCGGGTTTGTGATGTTCGGATTCTGCTTCGTCCGAGGTCGATAAAAGATCTTTGTGGGTAATCAGTGTAAAAACAATATTGGCGGCGTACAACGCCAACAACACCAAGCTGACCCCGAGCGCCAGGTTGGCGTCATCAATTTTTATTTGCGCACTCGAGATACCAAATTGCTTTTCTGCCACATCAAACAGCGCGGGAACAAGAAACGCGATCACGCTGATGACCAACAAGCTGGCGGCTGTGCCGGCACTGTCACGGTTAAAGGTTTGCTTGGGGTACTTTAAGCCCCCCAAAAAGATTGCTAAACCCAGCACCAGCAACAAATTTCCAATGATGCTGCCCGTGATACTGGCTTTGACCACATCGAACTTGCCCGCCTGCAAAGCAAAAAACGCGATAATCAACTCGGTGGCATTGCCAAAAGTTGCGTTCAATAAACCACCGATGGTCGCACCCGTGCGGGCTGCCAGTTCTTCGGTGGCTTTGCCCATCAGACCCGCTAGGGGCAAAATAGCCGCCGCAGAAACAATAAAAATCCAGGTTTGTGACGGATGGACAATGAATTCGAGCACGAAAGCCACAGGAACAAGAATTAGCAACCAATTCAACATTTTTCTAGTCTACAAGAATTCTCGAGATAGGGTTTTAGGTGTGAATCAAACTACAATGCTCGAGCCTCAACAAAGATTGTTTTGGTCTGTTCATTGTCTCGCAATCGCCGCACCAGTTTTCTGACAGAGTGAGGTCATGAATGACAACCAAGGTGAAGTTCGTTTGGACTTAAGTTCTGAAACCGCGCAAGGGAAATTTACCAATTTTGCTTTGATCTCGCATACCGCCAACGAATTCGTTTTCGATTTTGCGTTCAGTCTTCCAGGACAACCTGCGCAGGTCGTCTCGAGGGTGATTACCAGCCCACGTCATGCCAAGGCGTTTCTTCAGGCGCTTGCCGAAAACATTCGGCGTTACGAGGCAAGCTTTGGTGAAATTCAGGAGGTTGCGGTACGCGAACCAGGCTCGAGAACCCAAACGAACTGAATGCCAAACGTTTGTTGAAGCAATTTCTTAAGCCAGGTTTTAAGCTTAAATCATGAACTATTTTGCCCATGCCAGCGCCGCAATGCGTTACGCAAGTTCAAGACCGTATTTTCATCCTGTGGTGATTGAGCGCATCAAAGCACACTTGAAGCTCGAGCAACCAATCTTGACTGCGCTCGATGTGGCTTGCGGTACAGGGCAATCCAGCCTTGCGCTGAAAGCCATTTGCGAGAACGTGACGGGCGTTGATGTTTCACCTGAGATGCTCGAGTTCGCACGGCAAAACCCTGGGATTGAATTTCTCGAATCTGGTGCGGAAAACTTGCTGTTTGAAAACTCGAGTTTTGAACTGTTAACTGTTTCTAATGCTTTTCACTGGTTTGATCGCCCGAGATTCTTGAATGAGGCGTATCGTGTGCTTAAACCAAACGCTTGGTTGGTCGTGTATTTCAACGCATGGGATTCCAAAATGCTCGAGAAACCTGGCGTGCTCGAGACGTGGGGGAACGTGCACTTTGAACGTTATCCCACGCCACCACGGGACAACAAACCCATGACCGAAAGCGAAGCCTCGAGTTACGGTTTTCGTTTTGACCCAATTGAGACTTACCAAAATACCGTTGTTTTCACACTCGAGCAGTGCGTGAATTACCTCAGCACGCAAAGCAACATGATCGCCAAACTCGAACAAGGCACGCTGAATCTCGAGGATGCCTTAAACCAAATTCGGACTGAACTCGAGCCGATTTTTCCAGGTGCAACGGCAACGTTTGGCTTTAGCGGTTGGATTTGGTACTTGCAAAAAACTTAACGCCAGAATGCCGCAACTTGCATTGATAGCGCATCTTGCAGACGCGGCACATGATTTGGGCTGAACGGTGTTGGAAGCTTTTGCGGATCAAACCACTCGAGCGCCAAAGATTCTGCATCAACCTCGAGTTTGCCGCCAATTGTGCGGCATTCAAAAAGGCTGGTGATGTACTGAATCACGCGTCCGTCGGGGTAGCTCATGGTCGTGATTTCGGGTGCGGAATACACGCCGATCAAACGCACAACCTCGACTTCTAAACCTGTTTCTTCTCGGACTTCACGCACGCAAGCTTGCGCGACAGATTCACCAAGCTCGAGTCCGCCGCCGGGTAAATTCCAGAATCCGTTGTCGCTGCGTTGTTGCAAGAGCACACGTCCAGCCTTGTCACGAATGAAGGCTGTGGCACTGATCCGAAGGCTGGTTGCAGTCCCGCCGTAAGCTTGCTCGAGTTTCATTTCTTGATTTCAGATCGCACTTTCACGCTGGCTTGTTGCGACCAGAAGGCGGTCAAAATCACGGTTGGTATGAACAAGACGTTTAAACCGGCTTCGGTTTCAAAAAACTTGACACCCAAGGCAACCAAGACAAAGCGTAAGACCAGCACGCCTGCAAATGCCAGCAGCACTTTCCACCAGGTTCGTTTGAGAACCGCAAAATAATTTGCCAGCGTAAATTCTTTCATTGCCGCTTTGAACGGATGCTTTTGCGTTTCGAGCAGTTTTTGTTCTGCTTCACGGCGGCTTATTTTCTCTTCACGGCGAGCGTTTCCCATAGTCTGCCAAGATTACCAAAATTTTTGACGTGTGACCATATGGGTCATTTAAGCCTTTTCAAACCCAAACCCGAGTGACATACTGGTTTTCTATGACTGACTCGAGAATTCCGAGTGATGACCTCCAAACAGACATCACAAACCCCAATACTTACGCTGGCTTCGTTGCGATTGTCGGTAAGCCCAACGTCGGCAAGTCCACGCTTCTAAACGCCATGATGGGCGTCAAGATTGCACCCGTCACAGATCGCCCTCAGACCACGCGGCGCGGCGTTCGTGGCATCTCAACCATATCAAACCGTCAAGCGGTTTTCGTGGACACCCCAGGCGTTCATAAGCCCAAAGATGCACTGGGCAAGTACATGAACGACGAAGTGCATGCTGCGCTTGCCGACGTAGATGCCGTGATCTGGGTGGTGGATTTGCGCCGCCCGCCAAGCGACGAGGACGCGATGGTGGCTCGGACTTTAAAAGGTTTTTCCAGACCGCTCTGGGTTGTCGGCAACAAGCTTGACGCCGCAAAATACCCCGATGAAGCCATGAACCATTACATCAAACTTCTCGAGCAAACCGAGTTTAACCAAGTTCGTTTAAGTGCCCAAAACGATTGGAATGCGGTGGCGGGGCTGCTCGAGGAAGTCATGGCGGTGCTACCCAAGAATCCGTTTTTCTTTCCTGGCGCGGGCAAATCAGATCAACCCAAAGAAGTTTGGGCTGCCGAACTGATCCGCGAGGAAGCCATGAAAGCCCTCTATGAAGAATTGCCGTACACCGTGGCAACCAGGGTCACCTCGTGGGAACAACGCGCGGACGGCATGAACATGATTCAAGGCGAGATCATCGTCGAAAAAATGCAGCACCGCAGCATGGTGATCGGCAAGGGCGGCGCGATGATTAAAAAAATTGGGCAACGCACCCGCAAACAACTCGAGGTGTTCTTGTCGGCACGGGTGTTCTTGGGTTTGGAAGTGATTGTGATTTCAGAGTGGCGCAGTGACCAAGAGGCATTGCGCGAATTGGGTTACGAATAAAACCTCGAGCCAGCAATATTTAAAAGAATCCGCGTTTTCGCGGATTCTTTTTTTGACTTTGGAGCTTTCAATTCATCTCGAGCAACGTGCCACGCATGTCACTTAAAGCCTCTGGGACTTCACCAATTTGCGTGTTGAACACGTTCGCCAGCCGCTCGAGTTCTTGATGGGCAGCAAGGCTGCCTTTTAAGGAACGCACGGCTTGCACCAAGAAGATGCTTAAAGCCACATCGAGTGGGCTAATCTCGAGCAATCGCGTTGCCAGTTCGATGCAGACGTCGTAACGCTCGAGTTTGAACATGTCTTCGACGGTTGCCAGCCCAGCGCTCGCCACGCTCCATTCCAGGTCGTTGCGGTACTCTTGTGCCCAGACGCCCTCGGAGCGTGGCATGAAGCCCCCTGAATACAAACCGAGCGCACGTTTTAAGCCAAGTTCGCCACCAAGATTCAGGGCTTTACGAACCTCGAGCGCATCCCAGTAAATTCTTAAACCCGTATGCACAAGGCGGTAGGTGTGAGAACCAGCGTCGTAGGGAATACTTAACCCAGGAATAGACCGTGCCACAGAATTCCTGACCAAATGAATGTAATGCCTTGCCTGCGAGGGTGAAACGTCGGTAAAAACCTGGGCTTGAAGTTGCTCCAAACTGGCTTCCCCGTGTTCGAGCAAAAACGCCAGCACTTCGACGGTGCGTGCCACGCCAGAGTTTAATTTTACGGGTTGCGAATTGAAGACCAAACCGTAACGACCCAGCGTACTGATGTTGAGTTGCAATGGTGCGTTGCTTTCCAGTTTGCGCCAATCCTCGAGCAGCACGTCCAAATAATCGCGTTTGACTGGTCGGGTACTTAAAGCGTTTCGGGCGGGTTGTGCCGAACTCGAGATGGTTGCCAGGTGCTCGAACACCGTAGGTAAGGTGCTTAACTCCGCAGAGAACAACGTGCCGTTGCTGAGCGCGTAACGGGCATCGACAGCCCGCCCCAAGCTTAAGCGTGCTTCGTGATTGCGGTTTAAATGCAGTAGCGCCTCTGCCAGATGCAGTTGTGTTAAACCAATTTCACGCTCGAGGTTTAAATTCTCGAACGCGGTCAAAGCCGTCTGAATGCTTTCAATGCCTTTGGGGTCGTTCAAACGCACCAGCATCGCGCCGTGGCGCAATGACAAATGCGCGTGCATTTTCACGCCATTCGCCAGCAATCGCGCCCTGGACAAATGCGCTCGAGCCATTGAAAGGTCGTCGTTGGCAGTGCAAATGTTGCCCAGAAACAGTTCGGCGTAAAATTCGGTTTCAGCTTCACCGTTGTTTCTGGCTTGCGCGGCGCACTCGAGAAAATGTTCGGCGGCATCGGCGAAAAGGTTTTGCAAAAACGCGAGTCTGCCAGCACAGTACAGCAGCGTTGGTTTAATGGTTGGATTGTTCTCAGAAAGCCTGGCAACTTCGATGAGGTCATCTCGAGATTCACAAAAACGTCCAACATTCTGGTGAGATATTCCTCGGGTCAAATAGAGGTATGTTTTGCTGCCTGTAGTGGTTGCTATCGCTCGATCAAGGTATTCAAGTGCTTTTGTGTCTTTGCCAACCTCTGCCAGCAGAAAGCCTGCTGTAGCGCTAAATGAAGCCAGGAAACGTTCGCCAGTTGGATCGCTTGCAGCCAATTCCCAGGCGTGCTCGAGGTATGGAACAGCATCAATTGAACTTCCCAAAGCATGTTGGATTAAGCCTTGTTCACGTTCTGTAATGGCTTGCCCAAAGACTGAGAGACGAGTCTTGTTCAGTCCGTATAAAACTTTTTGGGCATGTTCAAGTTCACCATTTAAACGTAGAGCATTGGCTGCAAATGCTCCAGCATCCTCATGACCACGATTTCTGGACAACAGCAAAAGCTCGAGTGCCTCAACGGTTTTATTGAGGTTGATTAAACAAGCGCCCGTCCAGCATTGGTCGGCAGCGGAAGGATGCTCGAGTTTCTCGAATAATTCCCAGCCTTGCAAGTATTTTCCTTCAACAAGACAGTCCAAAATTGGATTCGCAACCTCGAAATTGACGAGTCTCATCGTCTTCTCTACGGGTTGCGGGTTTGGTAATTCAGCCTCGCGTTTCATAGATTCAAAGCCTCTATGCCACCTTCATAAGCTCTTGTCAGTTCTAAAGGAACGAGAGCCAGGAGGTGAAAATCATGTTTAAAAATCTTCAAGTTGTTCGCGCTTTGATCGCGTTGGCTGTCATGGCACTCGGTGTCGCAATGGCAAACCCAAGCACAATCGGTGGTCCTATCGGTGGCTAAACCAAAAATCATATTGTTGCTCGAGTCTGGCTGTTAGAACGCCACATCTCGAGCAACAATATTTTTGTTTTTAAGTTTTGGTTTGGTTTCACAAATTGGCTTTCTCGAGCAAGTTTGGATATTTCCCCAAAGTGACGGTTGTCTTTCAATACAAGATTTCCGAGTATAACGTTACTCCTTTACTCATTAGGAAACCTTGTGGAACTTGGTATTCAATTTCTCGAGGAATGCGGGTATCACGCCGTATTCGCGGGTAAATTGCTTGTTGATTCTTTCCAGTTCGCGCAAGCCCAGTTTGGGTCCTTTGAGTTCAAAAGTTGCTCGGATCAAATAATTAAAAACAGTTTCAGTCTCTTCAAGGTTGTCGCTCTGTTTGCTAAACTCGAGCATTCGTTCTGCGCTTTCCAAACACGTTTTGAAATCGCGTTTTTCAAAACTCTCTTCGAGTACACCCAAGC
>JAYVRX010000162.1:0-11625 GCA_043775825.1 Deinococcales bacterium | reverse complement strand
ACTGAATCGCCAATTGCCCCGATGCCATGTTGGCAATCATCATGGGAATAAAGAACGGACTGAGGCGGTCTGGACCACGTTCAAACATGACTTGGCTTTGTTGCTCCCAGGTTTCCATGCCACCGATACCAGTCCCAATCAAGGTACCAACATCTGGTCCTTCAAGATCTACTTTCTCGAGTCCAGCGTCAATCCGTGCCAGTTCTGCACCTAAAAGCGCAAAGTGCACATAACGATCCATACGTTTAAATTCGCGTTTGTCAAAGCCATACGCTTCAAAATCCACGCTGACTTGACCTGCGATTTTGCATTTTATTTTTGTTACATCAAACTTGGTAATTGGCGAAATGCCACTTTTGCCCTCGAGTTGCGCCTGATGAAATGCCGCAGCGCCAACCCCGATGGGTGTGACAGGTCCAAGTCCTGTAATGACAACACGATGACCCATAAAAACCTCATCAATGCTCGAGCGCTGATTGATGCCGAACGATTGCGTTCAACAACTTTTCAGCGCTCGAAAAGATGCTCTTAACCTTGTTTAGAGCCGATAAAATCAACCGCGTCTTTGACGGTACGAATCTTTTCAGCGTCTTCGTCTGCGATAGTAAGACCGAACTTGTCTTCTAAACCCATGATGAGTTCCACAGTCTCGAGACTATCAGCGCCAAGGTCATCCACGAATGATGCTTCCAGAACTACTTTGTCTGCATCACAGCTTAATTTTTCAACGATCACTTCTTTGACTTGGGTAAAAACGTCTGCCATAAGTCCTCCAAATTAGACTTTAACATACTTCAGACTGTAACCAACTAAAAATTTACGTGTACTTGGTGAAAAATGCGAAACTCTTGGGTGGCAACCAAGGTTTTAGCCTCGAGTTTCGCAAATCAGTGCTGTAGAGCCAAAACCTTAAAGCCATTTTTCCGAGCCACTTCACGCACCCGCCCAAGACTCGAGATGGCTTGTTCGTAAGGCAAGAAATGATTCGCCACCAACCAAATTTCGCCGCCGCGTTCGAGGTGTCGCCCTGACGATTGAATAAACTCGAGCGCCACATCCAAAATCACATCTTTGCCGACATGAAACGGTGGGTTCATGACGATCAGGTCAAACTTTGCATCTTTTTCCAGGCTCGAGTCCACATCCGAATGCAGCACTCGAGCGCTTAAATTGTTCAATTCGATCATGCGTTCAATGCTTTTCACACCGAACCAATCATCCTCCAGCATGGTAACCTTCGCACCTTCAAGTGCCAGCATTCCACCAAGAGCGCCGTAACCCGCGCCAATATCCAGCACACGCTTTGAGTTCGCATTTGGTAAATACTCGAGCAAGACCTTCGAGGCAATATCGAGTTTGCCACTCGAGAACACCCCAGGCAGTGCTTCACATTCGAGCTTTAAAGCTCGAGCTTCAATCACAAAATGCTCGGGCTGAGGTTGGACAGAGTTTTCATTCAAGTTTTTCTCGAGGATTCCAACCCGCAAACCTTTGCTGCGCTCGAGAATTTCGGCATTGCCAAAAAAACCTTTAGCTTCCTTAAAATAGCGCTCGAAACCCTTGTCCTTATCGCCTGCCACCAGCACCCGCCCACCAGGTTTGGTGAACACAAATGCCCGTTCGAGCCAAAATCGCACCAAGGCATTGCCACGATCTGCGGGCAGAATCAAACACACCAGATCAAACTGGCACTCGAGTTGAAAGACTTCCTCAGGCTCGAGTACCGCAAAACCCGATTTCTCGGCGGTTAATTTGAGCACGCTGATGGCAGCGCTCGAAGTCTCGAATGCCGCAACTTCCAAACCCTGGTTGACAAACCTGAGCGCCAACGCCCCACCTCGAGCTGTCAAATCCAACACCGAACCCGAAAGCTCGAGTTGATTCAATGTCTCGAGCAACAACGCCTGGGCTGGATCGAGGTGCGGAAAACCACGCACCCCAGGTTTGGTAAACGAGCCATCCTTGAACTGCGTAACCTGAAAATACGAACCCATGCCCATACCGTAACCCACAACGCTACACTCATGACAAAGCTGCAATATGCTTAAAACGAAGCGAAACTTTCTGGGGGTTAAGTATGAAACGCCGTGAAGCACTCAAAACCATTGGGATCACCACACTCAGCGCCGCTGGAGCCGCATCAATCGTGAGTTGCGCCCCAAGTGCCCAAGAAGGCTCGAGAAACGTTACCGCCCAAGGTGGAATGCTGGTTGGCAAAACCAGCGATTTTTTAGGGGTTGGCTCGAGCATCCCATTTGACTTTGGTGGCTCACCCGCCATTGCCGTTCGGACAGCGAGCGCCCAACCTGGCGGCTTGACCGCAAATGGTGTCAATTACGTTGCCCTGAGCCGCATTTGCACCCATTTGGGCTGCACCTTAAACCTGCCCGACGGCACAGGCAAAATGGGTTGCGGATGTCACGGTTCGGTGTTTCAATTACAAACAGGAGCAGTGGTGAATGGTCCTGCAAGCAAACCGCTTGACCTTATCAAGCTCGAGCTTCGTGGGACAGATTTATACGCTGTTGGCGCGTAAAAGAACTTTCAAACTAAACTCGAGATTCTAACGTGGAATGAATCTCGAGTTTAGTTTGAAACAACTTCTGGGGAATGCTCTGAAATTTTTTTTCAAGTGCTCGAGCTTCAAACTCAATTTCTGCAAACAATAAAAAACGCGCCTTTCGTAGGCGCTGATAGATGTAGAATAGCACGGTATTCGGTATTCGTCAACAATATGCACTCGAGTCGTGCCGCACGGGTCATTGAGGACTTTACTGAAAACTTCTTGGAGGTTTTCATGCAACATTTGGGATTCACGCGCACTTCGGTCAAACCAGATCACGCCTTGTTAACGCCAGACAGTTTTATTCGCGCTGCGTTGCCTGGTTTCAAAAACGCGACTTGCATTGTGCATATCTCCCCTGCAATGGGTGCAATGTTCACGCAATACACCGTCGAAGCAGCAGCCAACTCGAGTTTTGGAGATGCGTTCGAGGATTGCTCGAGGTTTGTGTTTGTGCTCGAGGGTGAAATTGCACTGACGGTTGGGAAGAAAAAGCATGTTTTAAAACCTGAAGGTTATGCGCTGATTCCTGCAAACCAAGCTCACAGCATCACCAGTGCAAAACCTGCAAAAATCATGGTGATCGAAAAACCGTATTTTCCGCTCGAAGGTTTCCCAATGCCAGAATTGCTGGTGAGCGATGCTAAAAAAGTTACCTCGAGTCCGATCAACAATGACCCTGCCTTGCAAGTTCGGGTGTTGATTCCCGAGCATCCAAGTTTTGATTTTATGGTCAACACCATGACCTTCGATCCTGGCGCGAGCCTCCATCTGGTCGAAACGCACGTCATGGAGCACGGGCTGTTGATGCTCCAAGGTGGTGGGATTTACAAACTGAACACCGATTGGTATCCCGTGCAAACGGGTGACTTAATTTACATGGCTCCGTATTGCCCACAATGGTTTGGGGCGCTTGGCACAACCAAAAGCGTGTATTTACTTTATAAAGATTGGAGCCGTCATCCGCTCGAGTAAACTAAACCCATGAATCTCGAGATCAACATTTCGCAATTAAGCACCGAACTCGAGCATCTGGCAAGTTTTTCAGATGCACCCGCTCCTGCCGTCACACGGGTGTTGTGGACTGAAACCGACATGAAAGCCCGAGCTTGGTTGAAAAGCTTGGTGCTCGAGGCTGGATTTTTGTGGCGCGAGGATGCGCTGGGAAATACTTTTATTCGCTGGCAGGGTTCGGACACAAGCCCTGCTCCGATTGGCACAGGTCCGCACACCGATGCCATTCCGCACTCAGGGCGCTTTGACGGCACTGTGGGAGTGCTTGGGGTTGGAAAGCACTTCGGGCGCTCAAACGGTCTGGATTTCAACCAAGGCGCTCACTCGAGGTTGTGATGTTTACCGCCGAAGAACCAACAAGGTTTTGGTTTGGGGTGTTTGGGTTCTCGAACGATGGTTGGTGCAATTACGCTCGAGAATTTACGCGCCCTAAAAGACCCTGAAGGCATTGACCTCGAAACAGCCCATCAAAATGCTGGTTACACCGCGCCACTCGAAACAATCAAACTCGAGGCTGGACATTACGCGGGGTTTGTCGAATTGCACATCGAACAAGGTCCACTGCTCGAGCAACAACATCTCGAGATTGGTTTGGTCAATGCAATTGCCGCCCCAGCCAGTTTTTTTGTGCGTTTAACGGGCGAGGGTGGTCATGCTGGCGCTCGGTTGATGCCTGGTCGCCGTGACGCGCTGCTTGCCGCCGCAGAAATCGCGCTCGAGGTGGAACAAGCAGCCTTGGCAACAGGTGTCATAGATTCCGTTGGAACAACAGGCATTCTCAATTTGCACCCTGGCGCGATCAACAGCATTCCTAGCCGTGCCAAACTTGGTATTGACATGCGCGATATTGACGGCTCGAGGCACGATGCAATGGTCAAACAAGTCTTACCCGCAATCGAACAGATTTGCACCCGTCGCAATGTCACTTACGAACTCGAGATGCTAAACGCCGACCCTCCAGCCACCTCCAGCTTGGAGATTCTTGATGCTGCTCGAGCCGCTTGCACCGATATGAACATTACACCGCTCGAGATGGTTTCACGAGCGTATCACGATTCGCTGTTTATGGCGAGGCTCTCCCCTGTCGCCATGATCTTTATTCCTTGCCGTGATGGGGTCAGTCACCGCCCAGACGAATACGCCAAACCCGAAGATATTGCTCGAGGAGTGGAAGTCTTAGCGCGAACCCTAGCAAGACTCTCGAGCTAGGGTGTGATTTGGGTCTTTCGCTTCGAGCAGTCTTCTGCTATACTCTCACGGCTGCCGCGAGTACGCCTCGCGGATTTTCAATGAAGTATGTGACTGTCGGGTGTGTCCTGTTCAGCGCACGGAAAGAAGACCGAAATGGCGAAACATCCAGTACCAAAAAAGAAGACCTCGAAATCCAAGCGCGACATGCGCCGTTCGCACCATGCGTTGGTTGTACCTAACCTTGTAAACTGCAAGCAATGCGGCAACAAGCGCATCCAACACCAAGTTTGCTCAACGTGCGGTTATTACGATGGTCGTGACGTGCTCAAGCTCGAAGCGCAAGCCTAAACCATGAAAACCGCTTCCTTACCAAACGCGGTAGGGTTGACGGCACTCGGAACGTATGTCCCTAGCAAGATCGTGACCAATCACGACCTTGCTAAAATTGTGGACACCAACGACGAGTGGGTGTTCAGCCGTACTGGAATCAAAGAGCGCCGTATCAGCGAAGATAACGAATTTGTTTCAACACTGGCATTTCGAGCAGTGGACAACCTTGTAGAAAAGTACGGCAAAAGCGTGCTTGAGGATGTAGACATGGTGATTGTGGCGACAAACACGCCCGATGCTTTGTTTCCTAGCACTGCCGCGTTGATCCAAACCCATTTTGACTTGAAAGCTGGTGCATTTGACCTTTTGGCGGCTTGCCCAGGTTGGATTTATGCGCTTTCAGCCGCCCATGCCTACGTCAAATCTGGCGTATGCAAGAAAGTTTTAACCATCGGCTCCGAGGCGCTTTCAAAAGTCTTGGATTGGACAGACCGTACCACCTGCGTACTTTTTGGTGACGGAGCCTGTGCCGCAATTGTCGAAGAAGTTCCTGAAGGTTACGGCTTTAAGAGCTTTGTGCTTGGTTCTGACGGCGCTGGTGGCAAGCATTTGCATATGAAATGCGTCGCACCAACACTTCCAGACGGAACCAGCATCACCGAAAAGCTTGCCATGAACGGACGTGAGGTTTTCAAATTTGCTGTGCGTGTCATGGAATCCGCCACCCTTGAAGCCCTCGAGAAAGCCGATATGAAACTCGAGGATATTGCGCTTTTTATTCCGCACCAAGCCAATGAACGCATCATTGTCGCTGCCAGGGAGTATCTTAAACTTGCACCCGAGAAGGTCATGAGCAATGTCGAACGGTACGGCAACACCAGCACCGCTAGCATTGGCATTGCCATGCAGGAAGCGCTCGAGACTGGGCGAATTCATGACGGTGACGATCTGCTGTTGGTGACGTTCGGTGGGGGTCTAACTTGGGCTTCAAGCGTGGTGCGTTGGTACGATAAGAAATTTTAGCAAATAGTTAATCCCGCTCGAGATTCTTTGAGCGGGATTTTTTATTGTTCAGCAAGCCATCCCAAGCTTTTTTTGAGGCTCGAGTTTTGGTGCGGTGTATCATTTTTGCATGGATGGTTCTCGAATTTCACCATGAACGAACTGACCGAACAATTGGGTGTTGTTTTCTCGAGCGTGATCCCAGAACTCGAGAACTGGCGTTTTGGGTCAGAGGGTTTTGCCACGTGTTCGCATTGCCCAATGCAACCACAACCAGGGCAAGAATTACCGAAACATCGCCCGGTATTTACCGCAAAAGCACGATGTTGCACCTATCACCCTGATCTTCCAAACTTTCTGGCAGGTCGGGCATTAAAGCGTGGTGGGGTTGGTGCCGAGAAAATTCGGGCACGACTCGAGAATCCTGAAACACGCCACGCTACTGGAATTATTAGACCACCAGAAATTGCCGAACAATACCTCGAGTTTGGCAAAACTTCGTTTGGTAATCGTGACGATTTGACTTGCCCATACTGGGTTTCTGGCGAGCACAATTGCAGTATTTACGCTGAGCGTAACGCCGTGTGTCGCACTTGGCATTGCAAAAGTGTTGACGGCGCAAGGGGTCATGCCGCCTGGACAGCGCTTCGTTGGTTGCTGCTCGAGGTCGAAGCAGAACTTTCAAAAATCGCCGTGACAACCGAAGCACCATCTCGAGAAGCCTCGGTTGAAACTTGGGCCGAATGGTATATCGCTTGCAGCGAATTGGTTGAGAATTTGGATACAGAAACTTTAAAAACACTTCGCACACCACGACTCGAGCAATTGATTACTGAGGTCACTCGATCTGTGACAGTGCGCGACACGCGGCTTCCCGAAGTTGTCGCGCCGTCGGTAGCACAATGGTTTGTCGAAGCCGAAGGTGTTGCCATGACCGCCTGGTCTGGTTATGACTTGGTGGACGCCCCAAGTTGGATTTTCGAGTTATTCAGCCGCATGGATGGTATCAAACCCTGGCGGACTGCGAAAATCGAAACCGAAACCGCAATTGGTACCGCTATAAGTGACGATTTGGTTCATACCTTGCATCGCCGTGGGTTGTTGTCAGCACCCGAATCGATGCCTGAATCTGGTGCAAAATGGCGATTCGTCGAGGCACCCGGTCTTGGCGCTGAAGATTCGTTGCAAGAAATGGCAGAACACCTTGCCAAAACCTTGACCGAAGACGAATCTGCCGAATAAATTCAACGGTTTTACTTGAGGTTTCAAGCCAGGGCGCACTTTTCGATTTTCTGGTTTGAACGCCTCGGGCAGGGTTTCCCAATTGCTCCAAAATCAATAGACTTCGGGCGAAAGTAAAAAACGGAATCCAGCAAGACTTTGTCTAACTCGGTATGCTGCCACCCTCACCCGTCGAGCAAGCTCGCCACCTTCTCCCGCACGGTGGGAGAAGGAGATAAAATCCTCGAGCCACACGAATCGTAGCGTTAAACTCCCCCTCTACTGATGTTGAGAGCGCCCAAGCCCGTAGGTGCTGCTTCAAGGGCAAGAGAGAGGGGTCGGGGGTGAGGGTAGCGCGAGAGTGTACAGCTTTGGGAAAATGTACCTTTTGCCAGATTTTCGCCCGAGGGCTAATGGTACTCGAGGATTTTTTCTGCCGTTTTTACAATGCGGTTAACACTTGGCAAGTAAGATTCTTCAAGCCCAAATGGATACGGTGTATCCCAACCAGAGACACGCAAAATCGGTCCAAGCAGTTGATCCATGATGGTTTCAGTAATGGTCTGAGCAACCTCCCCAGCAAAACCAGAGGTCTGTGGAGCCTCGTTCACGATCAGGGCGCGTCCTGTCTTAGCGGCACTCTCGAGCACAGTGTTGACATCCCACGGCACGAGCGAACGCAGGTCAATCACTTCGACACTGATTCCAGCTTGCTCGAGTTGGCTGGCGGCTTCCAGCGTTTCGCGCATCATGCCACCGTAACTGACCAGGGTTAAATCCTTGCCAGTACGCCGTATTATGGCTTGACCAATCGGCACCAGACCTTCAAACTCGAGATTTATTTCTTCACGTGCCGCACGGTACAAGCGTTTAGGCTCGAGGAAGATCACGGGGTCGTCGTCACGGATCGCACTTTTTAATAAACCTCGAGCATCGTTTGGGGTCGAAGGCATCACAACTTTTAAACCTGGGGTGTGGGTGAAGTAGACCTCGGGGCTTTGCGAATGCCACAGTCCACCATGGACTCCACCACCGCAAGGGGCGCGAATCACCATCGGCACCGAAAACTGTCCACCCGAACGGTATCGCAGCTTTGCTGCTTGCGAAACGATCTGATCAAAACCAGGAAACATGTAATCGGCAAATTGAATTTCTGCCACAGGTCGTAAACCGTACATTGCCATGCCAACCGCCATGCCAACAATACCCGCCTCGCTTAAAGGCGTGTTGAAGACCCGTTGATTGCCGTATTTGGCGTGCAAATGCTCGGTGGCAAGAAACACCCCACCTGCCGAACCAACATCTTCGCCGAACACCATCACATTTTTATCGCGCTCGAGTTCTTCATCGAGCGCTTGACGCACCGCTTGCACCAAATTCATGACCGTACCGCGTCCAGTGGCACGGACTTGCTGCTCACTCAGGTCAGATTTGAACATCAGTCTTCTCTCGCAGTCTGGAGTTTCTCGAGTAAACGCAATCGTTGGCGCTCGAGTTCTGGGGTAAGGCTAGCGTAGACATCATCGAACAAACTGCTCGGTTCGGGCGTACCGCTCGCCTCTGCTTGCTTGAGGGCATGTTCGAGTTCGGCAGTGGTTTCGGCGCGGGTATTGATCTCGAGGTCATCTGACCATAAACCTTCGTGTTCGAGAAAAGCTTGAAACCGTGTGATCGGGTCAAGATTGCGCCATCTTGCCACCTCTTCTCGGCTGCGGTAACGGGCATCATCGTCGCTCGAGGAATGCGGGTCGTAACGGTAAGTTTGGGCTTCGATCAGGCTTGGTCCAAGTCCAGCCCGGGCATGTTCAACCGCCTTTTGCATGACCGCATGTACCGCGAGCACATCCTGCCCATCAACCAGATAACCTGGAATACCGTAAGCATGGGCTTTGACCGCCACGTTCTTCGAGGTGGTCTGGCTTTTAAAATCTTGCGTGATGACATAACGGTTGTTTTGGCACAAGTAAACAATCGGCGCTTTGAAAACCGCGCCAATGTTCATGCCAGCGTGCCAATCTCCTTCACTGGTCGCCCCTTCACCAAAGCACACCAGCGTAACGTCTTGGCTTTGGGTTAGTCGCTGCGCGATGGCAATACCCGCCGCCACTGGCACTTGCGAGGCAATACTTGAGCAAACCGACACCACACGACGTTCCTTAGAACCTGGATGATGCGGCATTTGGCGGGCTTTGTTTGGGTCGGCATTCAAACCAAAGTTTTGAGCGATCATCTCGAGCATCGGTACACCCAGCGCCAAAACCAGTGCCGTATCACGGTAGTACGGGTAAACCCAATCTTGTCCTGCCCGCATTGCATGGGCTGCCCCAACCTGCACCGCCTCCTGACCAGACATGCCCATAAAAAAATGACTCTTCCCCTGTTTTTGCCACAAACGCAATTTCTCATCCAGAATGCGTCCACGCAACATGTCACGGTACAAGCCTTGCAATTGGGTAACAGATAGCTCGAGCTTCCAGTTGCCGTGTTTGCGACCATCCAACTCGAGCAGTCGGATGGGTTCTTGAGTAAAACTGGATAAGACCGTGTTATTCATGATTAACCTCGTGCACGGATATTAAAATCGCAGGAATTGATTACAGTGTAGCGCCGAATCATGATTTCAGGGCTGGTTACCGCGTTACAAGCTGTCCATAAAGCAAAAAAGTGTTTCCTTGGCATTTTAAACCAGACGATCTGATTTGCAATGCCAGCATTTAAACCCTCGAGCCTGACCCTGGCTCTACTCTTTAAAGCGTGTTGACGGGTACAATGTGCTTATGGCAACCATCGCTGCGCTCTTCCCAGGTCAAGGCTCGCAAAGTGTCGGCATGACCAAAGATTTTTTTGACAATAACGATTCCGCCCGCGCCACCTTAGAACGTGCTTTTGATGTGCTGCCAGGACTCGAGACATTGATGTTTGAAGGTCCTGAAGATGCCCTAAAACTGACCGAGAATGCCCAACCCGCCTTGGTTGCCTCGAGCATCGCTTGTTACCGCGCTTGGCGTGCCAGAACCGACGCTCGACCCAGTTTCGCAGCAGGTCATAGCTTGGGCGAGTTCAGTGCGCTGGTGGCAACCAAAGCTTTGGAATTTGATGATGCACTGCGCCTGGTTCGTGCTCGAGGACATTACATGCAGGCAGCCGTTCCCGTGGGCGAAGGCGCAATGTCCGCCATTTTAAAAGTCAATCTCGAGATCATCCGTGAAGTCGTGGGTAGCATTGAAGGCGTGGAGGTCGCCAACCTCAATACACCCGAACAAACCGTGATTTCTGGCACAACTGCTGCCGTTGCCCAAGCCAACGAAGCCCTCAAAGCCAAAGGCGCAAGGGTTATCCCGCTTCAAGTTTCAGCACCATTTCACTCGAGCCTGATGCAACCCGCCCGTGTTCGACTCGAGAAAGACTTAGCCGTGACCGAATTTTTTGCCATGAATTTCCCCGTTGTGGCAAACGTCACCGCGCTCGAGAATTTTAACCCGCTCGAGTTACCAGAATTGCTGTCCAGACAAGTGACCCACAGTGTGCGTTGGGTTGAGAGCATTCAGAGGCTCGAGGCGCTGGGCTGTGACGAATTTATTGAATTTGGGGCTGGCACGGCAGTCACAGGCATGATTAAACGCATTTTACCCAACGCCAAAACCTTCAACATCGGTAATCCAGACGATCTCGAGAATTACGTTTCTGCTCACACTCAAGGAGAATAAACATGACCATTTCCCGCAAAACACTTGTTACAGGTGCATCCAGAGGTTTAGGTCGCGCCATCGCCCTCGAGCTTGGCAAACGCGGTTTTTTTGTTGCCGTGCATTACGGCAAAAGCACCACTGAAGCCGAAGCCGTCGCCGCCGAAATTATTGCTGGTGGTGGTCAGGCTGTGCTGGTGCAAGGTGATCTCTCGAGCATCGAAGGTGCGAAAGCCGTTGTGACCCAAGCTGTCGAAAAACTCGATGGACTCGAGGTGCTGGTCAACAACGCCGGCATCACCCGCGATGGTCTGGTGCTGCGTATGAAAGACGAAGACTGGGATGCTGTCATTGAAACCAACCTTTCTGCACCTTTTGCTTTGATTCGTACCGCGCTACGTTCGATGATGAGCGCCAAATACGGACGCATCGTGAACGTCTCGAGCGTGGTCGGTTTGATGGGCAATCCAGGGCAAGCCAATTACATCAGTTCCAAAGCGGGTTTGATCGGCTTAACCAAAGCGATTGCCAAAGAATACGGCGGTAAAAACATTACTTGCAACGCCATCGCCCCAGGTTTTATCAGCAGCGACATGACCGATAAACTGCCCGAAGCCG
>JAYVRX010000161.1:0-11723 GCA_043775825.1 Deinococcales bacterium | reverse complement strand
GTTGGCTGCGGCTGAAGAGTTTGGGTTGGTGAAGAAGTTTTGGGCTAATTCGGCAATCGCGGGAAATGGTTAAGTCGAAAATGCAGGTATCAGTATATTCTCAATGAGTTGAAACTCATCTATAAAATCTGCAAAAAATGGTCGGGGAGGATAATTGAACATCATTTCCTCGAGTTACGGTATTTTTTGATTAAAGCGTTTGTTGAACTGTCATGCTCGAGTTTGGGTTCAGTGCCGCCCGTCAGTTCGGGTTCAATTCTTTGCGCCAGCACTTTCCCGAGTTCCACGCCCCATTGGTCAAACGGGTTGATGTCCCAAATTGCACCTTGAACAAAAACCTTGTGCTCATATAACGCGATCAGTGCGCCCAGACAGTGGGGCGTCAGTTTTTCGGCAAGCAGCGTGTTGCTGGGTCGGTTGCCATCAAAAACGCGGTGCGCCACAAGTTCGGGCTTGACGCCATCTCGAGCGACTTCCTCGGCGGTTTTACCAAATGCCAGCGCTTGGGTTTGCGCGAAAACGTTTGCCATCAAAATGTCGTGGTGAGGACTGATTGGATTTAGGCTTTGCATAAATCCAATAAAATCGCAGGGAATCAATTTTGTGCCCTGATGAATCAGTTGGTAGAACGCGTGTTGTCCGTTCGTGCCTGGCTGCCCCCAGATGATTGGTCCTGTTTGGTAGTCAACAGTTTCACCCTCCAGGGTGATGTGCTTGCCGTTACTTTCCATGTCGAGTTGTTGCAGGTACGCGCTGAAGTAGGTCAGGTAATGGTCGTAAGGCAGCACAGCAAGGCTTTGGGCGTCAAAGAAATTGTTGTACCACAAGCCTATCAGCGCCATAATCACGGGCATGTTTTGCTCTAGTGGTGCAGTCCTGAAATGGGTGTCCATGTCGTGAAAACCCTCAAGCATCTGCGTAAAATTATCTTTACCAATGGCGATCATCAGGCTTAAACCAACGGCAGAATCCATCGAGTAACGCCCACCGACCCAATCCCAAAAGCCGAACATGTTGGCGGTATCAATGCCGAATTTTGCGACCTCGGTGGCGTTGGTGGAAACCGCCACAAAATGCCGTGCCACTGCCATGTCATCGCCTAAACTTTTCAAGCACCAAGCCCTGGCGGAGTTCGCATTGGTCATCGTCTCGAGGGTGGTGAAGGTTTTGGAACAGACGATAAACAGGGTTTCACTTGGGTCTAAGTCCCTGGTTGCCTCAACAAAATCCGTGCCGTCCACGTTGGAAACAAAGCGGCACTCGAGATTGCGGTCACTGTAAAAACCCAATGCCTTGTACGCCATGACAGGACCCAAATCACTGCCGCCAATGCCAATGTTGACAATGGTTTTGATGCGTTTGCCCGTAAACCCAAGCCATGCGCCAGTGCGGATTTGATCGGCGAAAGCCGCCATCTTGTCCAGCACCGCATGGACTTCAGGAACAACATTTACGCCATCAACCACAATGCTCGAGCCTTTTGGGGCGCGGAGTG
Organism: Deinococcales bacterium; assembly: GCA_043775825.1. Classification (GTDB taxonomy): domain Bacteria; phylum Deinococcota; class Deinococci; order Deinococcales; family JAAFIG01; genus JANXTZ01. The sequence continues at coordinate 10,228 of JAYVRX010000161.1, read as the reverse complement.
CGGTGTGAAGTACGGCGCGGTTTTCGGTGATGTTGATTTTTTCACCCGCGTACATGGCGTTTATTTTTGCGCTCAAACCTGCATCTTTTGCCAACTCGAGCAATAATTTTATTGTTTGGTCACTCACTCGATTTTTCGAGTAATCCAAGTACAAGCCCACAGCCTCGAGTGTCAGGCGCGTTCCTCGATTTGGGTCACTGGCAAAAAGGTCGCGCAAGTGAACATTTTTAAAGTCATTAAAGTGATTCTCAAGCGCCTGCCAGGTGGCGCGATGGGTCAGTGATGTCATGGTGTGCTCCTCTGCTCGAGTCTAGAGGTTGTCTGTGAAAAATCCCAGTTGGATGTCTATCCCAAAATCGTTTAGTGTACCTAGACCATGGGCTACTCGCGTTTTAAGCCGAGCAACACGGCAACGATTTCATCGGGATTGAGAACCGCGTCCACAATGCCAAGCCCTATGGCTGCATTGGGCATACTGAAAATCACGCTCGAGTTTTTGTCTTGAGCAATAATTGTGCCACCTGTACTTTTGAGTTCCTGTAAACCCTGCGCCGCATCACTACCCATTCCTGTTAGCACAATGCCCAGGGCACTCGAGCCGTACTCACTGGCGAGGGAACGAAACAGGACTGTGCCCGATGGTCTGTGACCGCTGACAGGAGGCTCGAGGCTGGAGGTCAGAACACCGTTTTTGATGGTCAAATGGGTTTCTGAGGCGACGGTAATGCCTAACTCGAGTTTGCTGCCAGCTTGGGCGAGGCGAACTGGGATGCTGCAAAGTGGTTTAAGCCAGTCAACCAAGCTTTGGGCAAAACCTGCGGCAATGTGTTGCACCACTAAAATTGGGATTTTAAAATCTTTAGGAAGTTGAATCAACATCTGCTCTAAGATGGCGGGTCCGCCGGTGCTGGCGGCAATGCCAATGATTTGAATGTTCTCGGGCGGTGTGAGGGTCACTTCGATGTTGGGTTTAATGGTTGCTCGAGGTTTTTCAATGGTCAGCAAAGGATTTTCTCGTTTGTGGCGTCCTTTGATCCGAATTTTGGACAAGCCTTTGACCATGCGCACAAGTTCGGCGCTGGCGGTTGAGGATGCAGCGTTGGGTTTTGCCAGAATGCCCAGCACGCCAGCGTTTAAAGCTTGGGCGATCATGTGTTGGTTGCTGCGACTGACGCTACCCGTGACCATTAAAATTGGCGTGGGGTTGTCGCGCATGATTCTCTCCGAGGCTGCCAGACCATCCATGACGGGCATTCGCAAATCCATCGTGACCAGATCGGGTTTTAAGCGATTTACGGCTTGGATGGCTTCTTCGCCGTTGCTCGCCCAGCCGATCACACGAACCAAGGGGTCTGTCTCGAGCATTCCGATCAGCATGGTGCGCTGCGAACTCGAGTCATCGACCACCAGGACACGTACAGGTTGTTCGGTTGTGGCTGGGGTCACTTTGCCAGTCTACACCTTACGCGCAAAGTCCTTTACGCAATAAACGTAACACGGTACAATCTCGGGCGTGACCCCCGAAATTACCGCCGCACTGAAACGATTTGGTCACTCGAGCTTTAGACCGCTGCAACTCGAGACGGTCAATGCCGTTTTGGCTGGAAAAGATGCTTTGACCGTGCTGCCCACGGGTGGCGGTAAAAGTCTGACCTATCAATTGCCTGCGACCTTGCTGCCTGGAACAACGGTGGTCATCTCGCCGTTGATTGCTTTAATGAAAGATCAAGTCGATGCGCTCAACCGCAAAGGGGTCAGCGCAACCTACATCGCCTCAAACCTCGAGTCCAAAGAAGCCACACGCCGTTTTCAAGGCATCAGAGGCAACGAGTACAAACTGGTTTACATTTCTCCGGAACGCGTCCGCGCCAGCCGCGATTTGCTCGAGCGGGCTGCGTTGGTGGTGGTGGACGAGGCGCACTGCGTTTCGCAGTGGGGGCACGATTTCAGACCCGATTACATGGCGCTCGGCACGATTTTAAAACCGCTTAAAGCCCCAACGCTGGCACTGACCGCCACCGCCACCGTCAAAGTCCGTGAAGAAATCGCCGCCAGTCTGCTCGAGCAACCGCAAGTGTTAGTGGGCAGTTTTGACCGTCCCAACCTGACGTTTAGCGTCCACCCTGCCAACACTGGCGCGTTAAAACTCGAGGTGCTGCGCTTGCTCCGAAAGAAATTTCCTGGTCCGTGCATTGTTTATTGCAGCACCCGCAAAGCCACCGAAGAGGTTGCCAATAAGCTTGGCGTGTTGGCGTACCACGCGGGGCTTTCTGACAGCACCCGCAGCAGTGTTCAAGACCAATTTTTAAGCGGCGAGGCGGAAGTGATTTGCGCCACCGTCGCGTTCGGTATGGGCATCGACAAGCCCGACGTGCGCCTGGTGGTGCACTACCAAATGCCAGGCACGCTCGAGGCGTACTACCAAGAGGCTGGACGGGCTGGGCGCGACGTGCAACCCGCACACGCGGCGTTGCTGTACTCGGCATCTGACATGATGACCCGCAAGTATTTGATCGAACAAAATTACCCGCCCGAAAAAATTGTCAAAGCCGTTTTAGATGGGATCAAAAAAAATCCTGGCACTGCCGGTGAAATTCTCGAGCGGCTGGGTTTGGACAGCACCCCAACCAACGTGGCGATTAAAGTCTTGTTCGACGGTGGGCAGGTCACGCTCGAGGATGGGTTGTACGTGCCGCAAAACGTTCGAGCACCGATTGACATGACGCGCATGTTTGCCCGCAAGCGTTTTGAATTAAACGCCATGGAAAAAGTTGTGGGTTATGCCAGCACCCAAGGTTGTCGCCGCGCATTGCTGGTCGGACATTTTGGTGAACGCATGACGCCGTGCGGGCATTGTGACCGTTGCAAACCCGAAATCGGCAACGTGCAAATTGTGCAACATCACGCGCCAGGTCACGGCACGTTCCTCGAGACGCTGGACTCTCAAGGACGAGCGGCGATCTCGTCTTTGGTTGAACGCCGCATGTTAACCCCAAGGTTGTGCGTACAAATGCTGACAGGTTCAAAATCAAAAGTGATCGAAACCGCAGGTTTGGGCAACGACCCAAGTTTTGGAATTTTAAAAAAGTACACGGTCAGCGAACTCGAGGGACTGCTGAGCGCCATGTTAAAAGATGGCAGCCTGATTGTGAAAGGCGGCTTCTTGCAACTCGAGGCGAACAAACCAAAACCTGTCGTTGAACCCAAATCTCGAGAAAGCAAGCCTACAGAACCCAAAGAGGCGAAACCGTCCACGAAAATTCTCGAGAGCAACGATTTGATTGACGCCCTGCAAACGTACCGCACCAATCAAAGCAAGCTCGAGGGAATGCCGCCGTACATTATTTACTCCAACAAGGTTCTGACCAGCATTAGCGAACAAAAACCAAAAACCTTAAACGCACTGCTCGAGATTGATGGCGTTGGCAAAGCCAAAGTTGAAAAGTACGGCGCAGCCATTCTCGAGATCGTAGGGACGCACGGACATGCGCCCAAACAAAATAATGCGCCCTCTCCCGACATTGTACCCAAACCAAAAAAACCTCGAGAGACGACACCTGGAAAAGAATTGGAAGCTCGAGCCACCAAATTACTCACATCTATAAAAATGCCGAACTCCGTAGGGGATGGTCTGAGACCATCCCCTACAGGCAACATTCCCTTTTCAAACGCTGCCGAATTGTTGGAATTAATTGCCCAAAATCAGAATTTTGACCCACGCTTGCTCGAGAAAACCCTGAAAGATTTACCCGAGGCGCAACTTCCAAGGGCGCTCGAGGCGTTGGGGAAATTGAACGCGAGATTTGAGGTGGTTCGTCCGTACCTCGATCATGCCCTCGAGGGCGTGGCGGCGGCAGCGATCACCACCTTGCACGCGCTCGACCCGAGTTTTAACATGGATTTTTTACTGGACGATCCGCGCCCTCGAGTTCGGTTGGCGGCGGTCAGAATCTCGAGTGACAAGAAAAAACTCGAGAAACTTTGTAAGACCGAAACCGTGGCGTATGTGCGCACGGCAATGGGTGTGGCAATTTGGAAGCTCGAGGTTTAATTATTCGCAGTTGGCATTTTGTCTGTGGTCGTTTTGCATTGAACCCATAAAGGTTGCTCGAGGTTATTTTTTGGGAACGAGCAGCAAGTTGATCACGTAAATCACGCCGTTGCTGGCTTCAACACCCGATTTTGCCATTCTGGATTTGTTGACTCGAATCACATTTTTAAGATTGCTGATTTGAACGGTTGTCCCTTCGGCTGTTTTGATGGTTTTACGCCCTATTAAATCTGCGCTTGAAAGTTGACCAGGGACAACGTGGTACAAAAGGATTTTGGTTAGCAAAATTTTATTTCCAAGTAATTCGTTTAGGGTGGCTTTAGGAAGCTTGTTGAATGCCGCATCGCTTGGGGCGAAAAGGGTGTATAAGCCTTTGCCTGACAAGGTTTTGTCTAAACCAGTCAGTTTTAAGGCAGCATAAAGTTTTTTAAAGTGAACACCTTTGGAAATGATGTCAACAATACTGCCAGTCGGTGCTACTGGACTGGTTTGCGCGTTGCTTGTGCTGATTGCCAGAACCACAAGTCCTGCGCTTAAAATACTGATTTTCATGATGCTACTCCTTGAAAGTTCTCGGGTTTGGTTTGATGGCTCGAGAATCAAGTTAACGTGTTTTCATGGAGAGTGTGTGAAATCCGTTCTGAGGACAATACAACTGAACTTCACCCAAGTTTTTTCGGCTCGAGTTTACAGCGTTAGTAAATCAGCACGTTGACTTTCATCAACGTGCTGAAACTTAAAACTCGAGTTTTACTTTTGCACACTTAAAACCGCACCAGAAATTGGTAAATCTGTTACCTTAACCGTTGTGCTACCAACTTTCACAGTGACACTCTCGAGTTTTAACTGGTACGTGTTGGTCGTGACAACAGGTTCATTACCGCACGAACTCAGCAAGACTGCCAAGCCAAGCATTCCAACCCAGCGTCGTCTACGAATGCCCAAACCAAGCATCAACAAACCACCCAGAACAGGTATGACCCGCATTACAGCCAGGCTCGAGTTGACATCTACCACAACCAAGAACTGGGTTGCGCCCGATGCAGATAATGCAATAGCAGTGCTTGGCGTTAAGATAACACTTCCATTGTCAGCACTAAATTTACCGTTTGCCACAACCACTTCGCCAGCGTCTACAGCGCCATTGCTGTTGATATCGGCATAAACTTTTACACTGGTTAAATCGCTTACATCGTTGCCTGTACCACTAACGCTTAAAGTTAAACTTGTCAATTGACCATTTGGTAAGGTCAACGCAAATGCCAGGGCTGCGTTGTCAATACTGCCTTTGTTAATGACTTTATCGGTGGGTGGATTTGTGGCGGTACTCACTGCGATGCTCGAGGGGATGAGGGCAAAACTTGCAGTTACGTTTTTGACTGCATCCATCGTAACAGTGCAAGTCGCAACGCCAGTACAAGCGCCGCCCCAGCCCGTAAAGCTCGAGCCAGCACTTGGTGTAGCTGTTAATACAATGCTCGAGCTTTGATTGAATGTTGCGCTGCAACTTGCACCGCAATCAATACCAACGGGGTCACTCGAGACGTTACCTGTGCCAGTTCCAGCTTTGGTAATATTTAAAGCGAACGTAACGGGTGGATTAACTGTGAATGTTGCCGTGACGTTTTTGATTGCATCCATCGTGACCGTACAAGTTGTAGCACCAGTACAAGCCCCACTCCAAGATGTAAAGCTCGAGACTGCACTTGGCGTGGCTGTTAAAGTCACGCTCAAGCCACTGTTAAAGTTTGCTGTGCAAGTTGCACCGCAATCAATGCCGCTTGGGTTACTCGAGACAGAACCTGTTCCCGTGCCATTTTTGCTGATCGTGAGCGCAAAAGTTGAAGGTGCATTGGTAGTAAACGTTGCTGTTACAGTTTTCACAGCGTCCATTGTGACCACACAAGTTCCAGCGCCAGTACATGCGCCACTCCAACCTGCAAAGCTCGAACCACTGGCAGGAGTCGCGGTTAACGTCACAACCGTGTTTTGATTAAACGAATTTGTGCAACTTGAGCCGCAATCAATGCCAGCAGGGTTACTCGAGACACTTCCCGCGCCAGTACCTACCTTGCTGACAGTGAGGGCGAAGGTGTTCACAGGTGCGGTATTAAAGGTTGCGGTCACAGCCCGAATTGCGTTCATGGTGACGGTACATGTTCCAGTTCCAGTGCAAGCACCATTCCAACCAGCAAAGACACTACCGCTTGTTGGCGTTGCAGTTAACGTAACAATTGAACCATCGTTGAAATTTGTTGTGCAAGTTGCACCGCAATCAATACCAGCAGGGTTGCTCGAGACGCTACCAGTTCCCATGCCATTTTTTGTGGTGGTTAAAGCGAAAGTGACAGGTGGATTAACTGTGAATGTTGCGGTTACATTTTTAGCGGCATTCATGGTGACAGTACACGTTCCAGCACCACTGCAAGCGCCCGTCCAACCCGTGAAGCTCGAGCCAGCACTTGGGGTTGCTGTTAAAACAATGCTCGAGTCTTGGTTAAATGTTGCGCTGCAAGTCGCACCGCAGTTAATTCCAGTAGGGTTGCTCGAGATTGTGCCAGCCCCCGTTCCACCTTTGGTAATGTTCAACGAGAACGTGTTTAAAGTAAATGTTGCGGTTACATTTTTAACGGCATCCATCGTGACTGTACAAGTTGCAGCGCCAGTACAAGCGCCGCCCCAACCTGCAAAGCTCGAGCCACTGGTAGGAGTCGCTGTTAATGTCACAATTGTATTTTGATTGAAACTATTGCTGCAACTCGAGCCGCAATCAATACCAACTGGGTTACTCGAGACAAGTCCCGCGCCTGTCCCTGCTTTGCTGACGGTGAGGGCGAAAGTGTTCACAGGTGCGGTGTTAAACGTGGCTGTAATAGCCCGAATCGCGCTCATAGTGACAGTACAAGTTCCAGTGCCACTGCAAGCACCAGTCCAACCGGCAAAGACGCTGCCATTTGCGGGTGTTGCGGTTAAGGTTACGCTCGAGCCATCATTGAAATTAGTAGTACAGGTTATTCCGCAATCAATGCCAACAGGGTTGCTCGAGACTGCGCCAGTTCCTGTACCATTTTTTGTAACTGTTAAAGCAAACGTTATTGGTGTAAATGTTGCGGTCACATTTTTTACAGCATCCATCGTGACCGTACAAGTTCCTGTGCCAGTACATGCACCACTCCAACCCGTGAAACTCGAGCCAGTATTTGGTATTGCTGTTAAATCAACAATCCAACTTGAGAAAAATGTGTAGCTGCAAATCGTACTGCAACCAATGAGAGACGAGGGACTCACGACTGTACCCGCACCCGTTCCAGCATTGGTAATGTTTAGTGCAAACACGTCTAAAGTGAAAGTAGCAGTCACATTTTTAACAGCATTCATTGTGACAGCGCAAGTTCCAGTACCAGTACAAGCACCCGTCCAACCCGTGAAGCTCGAGCCTGAAGCTGGTGTGGCTGTTAACGTCACAACTGTATTTTGGTTGAAACTATTGCTGCAAGTTACACCGCAGTCAATGCCAGCAGGGTTGCTCGAGATTGTACCCGCACCAACTTTGGTTATGTTTAAGGCAAAAGTTGGAATTAGTGCTGTGTCAAAGGTTATTTTGCCCGACTGAGCAACATCCATTGTTACAATACAAGATAAAAAATTGTCGTCACAACCCGCTAAACCATTCCAACTAACAAAACTCGAGCCAGCGCTTGGTGTTGCTGTTAGTGTTACAAATGTTTTGTCGAGAAAGTTTGCCGAGCAATTCCCTTTTGGGCAATCAATCCCAGCAGGATTGCTTAAAACGCTGCCTGTTCCAGTGCCATTTAAGACCAGACTGAGCGGTTGAGTCGCTGGCGGCACATCAAAATTGGCTGTGACAGATCTATCAGCATCCATCGTAACCGTACATGTTCCAGTACCAGTACACGCACCGCTCCAACCAGTAAAACTCGAGCCAGGACTTGGTGTTGCTGTTAAATCAATAAGCGCACCACCGAAAAATCCGTTGTAGCTGCAAAGCAAACCGCAATTAATGCCAGACGAGAGACTCGAGACTGTACCCGCGCCCGTTCCAGATTTGGCAATGTTTAAAGTGAACGTAACAAATGTAAATATTGCAGTTACATTTTTAACGGCATCCATTGTGACCGTGCAAGTTCCAGTGCCAGTACATGCGCCGCGCCAACCATCAAAGCTCGTCCTTGATGATGGAGTGGCTGTGAGGGTCACAACCGTATTTTGATTGAAATTATTGCTGCAAATTGCACCACAATCAATGCCAGCAGGGTTGCTCGAGACTATACCTGTGCCTGTGCCTATTTTACCAATATTCAAAGCAAAAGTTGGAATTGGTGTTGTATCAAAAGTTATTTTGCTCGACTGGGCAGCATTCATGGTTACGTCACAAGTCAAAATGTTGTCTTTACAACCGGCTAAACCATTCCAACTGATAAAACTCGAGCCAGCGTCAGGTGTTGCGGTCAGTGTTACGATTGTATTCTCAGTAAAGTTTGCCAAGCAAGCCTTTTTTGGACAATTAATTCCAGCAGGACTGCTTAAAACGCTGCCTGTTCCAGTGCCATTTAAGACAAGCTCGAGTGGGTAAGTTACGGGCAGAAGAGCGAAATGAATCGTACCAACCGAGTAAAAACCACTGTTGAAAAACGCTCGAGATGCGAAAGCTGGCGTTAATCCAAACAAACAACATAAAACCAGTACCGTCCAAAACCGTAATTTCATACGCTTCCTTCCAAGATTGCGATGCTCGAGTTAAGTTTGTGTTTTCTGGTATTCATTGGTTTGTTCTCCCTTGTTATAAGGGTACAAACACAAGCGTCACTGGAGCGTCACCAGATTCTCGAGCTAATCTGGGCAGTTTCAGGAGCGTAAAAGCTCGGGTTTTAAAAACCAATTTCGAGCTTCGCGGTTTTTGCAGCCGCTAAAATGGCGCAGTTTACAGGATCATTCTTTAAAAATCCTGGTTGATATTCGGGTGCAATCTGTTTTGTCACACCTTCGAGCCATGCCCAAGTCTTGTTAAGATGCTCGTTGGCGGCTTTGGTTTGACTTGCGGCGGTCAATGCGCGGTAATGCGTCCAGAGCACTTCCCCGCGTCCGATTTCGCTGTCAAATTGCTCGAGTAACTGCATGGCTTTTCGTGATTCGATCAAAGCTTTTTTGGGTTGCTCGAGATCAAGTAAAGCGGCGGCAAGACGAGTGTGTGCTGCAATGACAATACCGTTCATACCTCGGGTTTTGGCAGTGTTTAGCACTTTCTGGGCGTAAAATTTCCGCTCTGTAGGGTTTTTAATCAATGCGAAAAGCAGTTGAACTTGTATCACTCGAATCAGAGAACCATTGTTTAAGGCTGTCTCGAGTTGAGGGTGTAAAGCGGTTGTGTCTTCGCCAAGGTCGTGTAGAAAAACGGCATACTGCCGAACGGCTGTGGTCGCAAGAACACTTTCTTGATTCAGACCTTGCAAGGCTTGATGAAAGCAATCTCGAGCTTTTTGGGTTTGTCCAAGCTTTTGCCAAACTTGCGCTAATCGCCCGTAGCTCAGTGGCAATCTTGGGTCTTGTAATTTTTTGGCATGTGTTAGCGATTGCAACGCTATTGGCAATGCCAGCATGTACTCATCAATCAGTAAGTAAATATCAACTGATGTAATCAGCAAGGCTACACTATCTAAGCCACCATCATCTTCTCGAAGCTCGAGCAATTGGAGGGCTTGTTCAAGAATTTCTCGAGCCTCTCGAAACCGTCCTTGATCTGAAAGGTTGATTGCAAAGTTTGATAATGCTGAAATAATGTTTTGTTGTTCGGCTGTTGCTTTTAAATGACTGAGCGTTTGACGGTGGTATTGTTCGGCTTGTTGGTAATCGCCTACTTGTTCAAGCGCAAGTGCTAAGTTCGCGTTTGCTATGGTCAGTAACAGACGCGCAGTTATTAAACCTTGGGTATCTCGTTGGGTTTGTGATACCAACTTTTGGGCATGGTCAGAGGCAACTTTCAGATGTGCTAATGCCTTGTCCGATTGCCCTTTCAGGAAATATACTGTGCCTAAATCACCTTCTAATTGACAAAGGCAATGGTGATTGCCACTGGCTCGAGCTTGTTTTAAACCTTGTTCTGCCACTTGAAAGGCTTGTTGAAAATCATTTTGATTGATCCAATATTCTGCTCGGACA
>JAYVRX010000160.1:0-11798 GCA_043775825.1 Deinococcales bacterium | reverse complement strand
TGCGCGACTGGATGAAAAAAGGGATTTCTGAAGCCGACCTGACCAAAACCGCGCACATTACCAAAGACCTCGGCTTTAGCGGCTTAAAAGTCTACATGATGATCGGACTGCCACCCGAAAACGACGACGACATTACCGAACTGATCGAATTCTCGAGAAGCCTTTCTAAAATCACCAAAGTCGCAATGGGTATATCGCCATTCGTGCCAAAACGTCACACGCCGCACCATGCCGACCCATTCGCGGGTGTGGACGTGATCGAAAAACGCTTCAAACGCATTCAAAAAGAATTACGCCGCGACCTCGAGCTTCGCAATGTATCCGCAAAATGGGCATGGGTCGAAAATGTCATTGCCAGGGGTGGACCAGAAATTGGACGCGCCGCGTACCTTGTAAAAGACTTTGAGAGTTACAGCTCGTGGCGCAAAGCGCTCGAGGAAATCGGTTGGAAAGACGAGTTTTCCCAAAACATTGTCACCCTGGCGCAAACCCCAGGCACAGTGATTAAACCCGATGCCCTCGAGATGCCACGAGCGAACATGACCGATTTTATGGTGGCGAGCGGGGATTGAAACTGCGAAATTTGCGAGTTTTGTATACTGATGCTCGAGGTGACGCGTATGACTTGGAATGAAGTTCTAAACGACAAAAGTCTGCAAGACTTGCCTTATAAAATCGAATTAAACGAACGGGGCAATATCGAAATGAGTCCTGCAACAAACCTTCATGCCATTTATCAGGGCGAGATACTGCATTTGCTTAGACTTCACGCTCGAGGACGAACCTTTCCAGAATGCTCAATTAACACAAACATTGGCGTGAAAGTCCCTGATGTTGTTTGGGCATCAAAAGAATTCATGCGTCAATTTGGTTACAGCACCCCATACGAATACGCCCCCGAGATTTGCGTGGAAATCATCAGCCCGAGTAACAGTGCAAAAGAAATTCTCGAGAAGCGAACTGCGTACTTTCAACGCGGGTCGTTGGAAGTTTGGACTTGCGACCTTCAAGGGAATATGCAATTTTTTGACGCGAGTGTGAAACTCGAGCAATCTAATCTTGTGCCAGCGTTTCCCGTGCTTGTGGTGCTTGAAGAAGACGAATAACTCGAGCGGCAAGTGCTTTCTGCCTCTGATCCCCAGCCCTTCTTTCCGACGGAGAGAAGAGAGCTTTATTGGTTGGTGAAAAGACTGGAATATGAATCTCGAGCTTTTTAACTGCACAGTCATGCTCGAACCTGATAAGCTCATTTCAGAATGGCTGAAACCAAAGCAAAACAAGTGGCAAGCACGCTCGAGTCAGCCCGAGCCGATTCGGCTTTGTTGCTGGCTCGGGTTACCCCGCAAGGTCGGGTGTTGATGCAGGGTTTGCACGCCAGTTTTGTCGAACTGACCAAACTGGCGGCACACCTTGCGGGGTTTGATTTTGATGGTTACGTTTTGGCGCTCGAGCCTGATGACAGCGTTTGTGCGATGGCACTTTTTTTTGAAGGCAATCTGGTCTGCGCCAGCGCCATTAACGACAATCATACCCTCTGGGCTGACGGCGCACTGATCGAACTGGCGCAACGTTTCGCGTCGGGTGCAGTGCTCGAGGTTTGTGCGCTCGAGCGAGATTTGGTTCATACGGTTTGCGGTTTGTCTGATCGGGTCTGGCGCGTGCAACCTGGCGATAATTTTTCTGGCATTCGCGGCTTGGGTGACGGACGCGTGGCGCTGTACCACGACGGCAGTGTTTTGGCGCATCTCAAAGCCAATTACCGCGAGACCGGCGCATTTCCAGCACCACTTCGACCAACACATTTAACACTGCCCAGGGTCATTGGCGCGTGGGCAACCGAACGTTACGGTTTTACGCTGCGCGGACGCGATGCCGTCAACCCAATTACCGACCATTACAACCGCGCCAGAGCCGCTTACGGCAAACCCGCGCTCGAGGTTTTAGGGCAGTTGGGACGCGGTAAAACCCCGCTCGAGGTGGCGCAGACGCTCGAGAAAGACATTGCGGGGCTTGAAGGTTTGGTCGAGACGTTTGTGCGTGAAGGTTTGTTGCACCGTCGGCGCGATCCTGATATGTGAGCAGATAGCAAACGAGGCTCGAGGGGATATTTTCATTTGAGCCTCAAATTCAACTTGGGGAAATTACAGGCTTATTTCAAGCCAAAAATCCCATCAATTTTCTCAAGCACTTCAGCCTCGAGTTTCACGCCTGAGCCTTTCAGATTTTCGGTGATCTGGGCTTCGCTGGTCGCACCAACAATCGCGCTCGAGACGCCTGTTTGACGCAGTACCCACGCCAGCGCCAGGGTCGTGCGTGAAATACCCAGTTCGTCGGCAATGGGTTTAAGTTGACGGACTTTTTCAATGATTTCTGGGGTGCGCAAATCGCGTCCAATGTTGGTGCTCGAGAGTCTAGCGCCTTCGACTTCGCCAGCGTCAAACTTTCCGGTCAGCACACCCATGCCCAACGGCGACCAACAGACCAGTCCAATGCCGTGTTTTTCGGTGGCGGGCAGAATTTCGGTTTCGACCCTGGTGCGGTGCGCCAGGCTGTAATGCGGTTGTTCGGTCACGGGCGCGACCAAGCCGTTGGCTTTGGCGATGCCTACCGCTTCGGCAATTTGTGCGCCCGACCATTCGCTCGTGCCCCAGTACAGAATCTTGCCTTGACGCACCAAATCGGTCATGGCGTTGACGGTTTCCTCCAAGGGTGTCTCGAGGTCGTAACGGTGGCAAAAGTAAATATCCAGGTAATCTATTTGCAGGCGTTTGAGGCTGCCTTCAATGCTCTGCATGATGTGCTTTCTCGAGAGTCCGCGTCCGTTCACATCATTAGAAAAGGGCCAGTAACATTTGCTCGAGATCACCAGGTTATCGCGGTCAAAATTTTTCAGGATCGCGCCCATCATTTTTTCAGATTCACCGTTGGAGTAAACATCGGCTTGATCAAAAAAGTTAACACCGCCATCATGGGCAATGTCGATGATGCGTTCGGCAAGTTTGGTGTCTTCGATGCTGCCACCAAAGGTCGTCCAACCGCCAAGTGAGATAACTGATATTTTCATGCCACTGCTGCCAAGTCGTCTGTATTCCATAGGTTTTCAGCCTAACGCCGCAGCGCGTTTTTGGCTTGCAGTCTGGGGAACAAACCGCCAATGGTTCAACGTTTTTTAAGGCGCAAGCTTTCCCAGCTTCCATCGCTCGCCCAACCGCCATCGACGGACAGGTTATGACCGTTGATAAAGCCCGATTGCGTGCTGTCCGCCAGAAATGCCACGGCTTGCGCAATGTCGTCGGGGCTGGCGTAACGTCCCATCGGCACTCGACCTTCGATGTCGGCATGGCTGTACGTGCCAACCCCAGTGTCTTTGTGATCCATTTCGGTTAAGACCCAACCAGGGCAAACGGCGTTCACCCGCACGCCACGTCCGCCCCACTCGGCTGCCAGGGTTTTGGTCAGACCGATCAGACCGTGTTTGCTGGCATTGTAGGCGCTGCGGTCACTGACGCCCAGCAAACCCGCCACCGAGGCAATGTTGACAATGCTGCCCGAACCTCGAGCCAGCATGTGTTTGCCAAACTCGCGGCAGAGCAAGAAAGGCGCGGTCAAATTGACGTTGATGACTTGTTGCCACTCGAGCAGCGTGATCTCTTCGGCAGGTTTGATAAAACTGATGCCCGCGTTGTTCACCAGCACATCGGCACGACCAAATTTGGCTAGGGTTTGCTCGAGCATGGTTTGCACCACAGTTTCGCTCGAGATGTCACCCAGCACCACCAGACTTTGCGCATCACCCAGATTCTCGAGTGTCTGATCTGGTTGTCGCAAGTCGTTCAGCACAAGATTGAAACCTTTAGACGCCAGAACTTCGGCGGTGCGTTTGCCAATGCCTTGGGCTGCGCCTGTTATCACTGCGACGTAGGGAGCATCTGTGGTTGGTACTGCAACTTTATTGTCGGTCATGGTTGAATCTTGACACGATTCTAGCTTGAACGCTTACCACTCCGACTCAAACCCTTAAGTTTTGCTCGAGCCAATGCGAACGCTCGAGGCTGTAATGCGCGAAGTTGTAATGCCGTGTTTCGACGCTGACCCGATCAAAAACAAAACCCACTTTTTCAAAAGCTTTTCGCGCTCGGGCATTGTGCTCGAGGGTTTTGAGGCGCAGTCGCTCGAGTTTGAGCTTAATAAATGCAATTTCGAGAATCCCTTTCATGGCATCCGTGCCGTAACCCATACCCCACATGGTTTTCTCACCAATTAGTATCCCAAGTTCGCCTCGGTACGGCGTTTTGACTGGCTCGAGGTCGTAGAGTTCGACGCTGCCAATAAATTGATTTTGCAGCGTGTAAATTCCAAACCCTTGGCGTTCGCCGCTGCGTTCTTCGCCCATGACCACGCGTTTGAACAACCACAACGGCATGTACATTGGACTCGAGCCGTTTAAGAGCGCAATTTCTTTGTCCCTGAAATAACGGTAAAACAACTGCCAGTCGCGCGATGTCATCTCGAGCAAAGGCTTTAAAAGCACTTTGCCGCTGGTGATTGGCGGTGTTTGAGGTGGCGGCGCACGCATTGGTTACAGTCTATGCGAAATTGGGTTTTGCAGGTTGGGAGTCGCAAACTCAGGAAGCGCTCAATCAGCAATCATAGACTTTTCATCATGGCAGCCAGCCCACGCATTTTGATTGTCGAAGACGACCCAGGCATTCGTGAATACCTCGAGTTGGGTTTGGAATTTGAAGGTTTTGAAGTCTCGAGCGCAGGTGTGGCGTCTGAGGCGTTGCGTCTTTTTGAAACCAATCCGCCAGACATTGTGATTCTGGACGTGATGCTGCCAGGTTCGGACGGTTTTCATGTGCTCGAGAACATGCGGCTGCGCTCGAGATTACCCGTTTTGATGCTGACCGCCAAAGATGCGCTCGAGGATCGGGTGCGCGGTCTGACTTTGGGAGCAGACGATTACCTGGTGAAACCGTTCGCTTTCCCAGAATTGGTTGCTAGACTTCGCGCCGTCTTGCGCCGCACACGCCCCGACCTCGAGGAAGTCCTGACGTATTCTAATATCAGCATGGATTTAAAATCTCGGGAAGCGCGTAGAGGTGGGGTTTTGCTCGAGTTGCGCCCCAGAACCTTTGATCTGCTCGAGTTTTTATTGCGTTATCCTGAACGCACGCTATCCAAAGAGGTACTCTTGGATGGCGTCTGGGGGAAAGAGTTTTTGGGCGATGAAAACGTGGTCGAGGTTTACGTGGGTTATTTGCGCCGCGCTTTGGGCGACCCACCAATTGTTCATACGGTGCGAAGTGCGGGGTATTTGTTGAAGGTACGCTCTGAATAACTGGTTTTCCATGAATCACTGGTCGCTACGAAATAAGCTGCTGCTCGGCTTGCTGGTTGTTAACCTGTTGGTGCTGATTCCAATGGGTGTAGTGCTCTACTGGCGGGTGCAAAATTATGCCGAAGTGGATTTGAATCCATCGCTCAAGCCTAGAATTCTGCAGTTGTTCAAAGAATTTCAAATTGTGCAATCTGGTTTTGGTGAGTTCAGGATTTTACAACCGCCAAGTTGGTGTACACCCCGCGACAACCTGATTACGCCCTTACCAGGTTTGCTCGATCAAGTGCGTCCAGAGTTGATTCAAGAATTTTGCAACTCGAGCTATTCACTCGATACCCAGGTGGTGCTGAGTGTGATCAGCGCCATTGCCGCCAGAGAAACGGTTTCGGACTTATTGACCAGTTTGCGCGGAACGTATTTGATTGGAGCGGCATTGTTATTGCTTCTGGCAACCGCCGTCGGTTTGGTACTGGTCAATCAAGGTTTAAGACCACTGGAGCGCATTTCGGCTCGAGCATCGCAACTTAAATCCGATTCGCTGTCCGAACGCCTTGACGTACCAAAAACTGGCGATGAAGTGCAACAAGTGGCACTCAGCATCAATGCCATGCTCGCCAGGCTCGAGGCTGGTTTTTCGCAATTAAAACTCGAGGAGTCGCGCACGAGACAATTTGCCGCCGATGCCTCACACGAACTTCGCACGCCGGTCACGGCATTGCAAGGTTATCTGGAATTGCTGGCTCGAGCGCCCGACAACGCCGACACCCGAGCGCGTTTGTTGGCTGCCAGCCGCCGCGAGGGGGAGCGCATCAACCGACTGATTGCCGACCTTTTAACCATCACACGGCTTGACGCTGGCGAGTCTTTACAACTGCAAAACCTACAACTTGCAACTTGGACTGAGCATTTTGCCGAACGCGTGCGGGATTTCGCGCCAGAGCACCGCATTTTGGTCAACCTCGGGAATCTTAGTCGGGCGCAAACACTGTCTGTCGATGCCGAGAGGCTCGAGCAGGCACTCTGGAATTTGGTCTCGAACGCGGTGAAATACGGCGATGCGAAAGTGCTCGAATTGTTCGTAACCAACGATCAAAAGTCGCTCGAGTTTGGCGTTTTTAACCCAGGCGCAGCCATTCCAAGCGAGGTTCAAAGCCGTTTGTTCGAGCGTTTTTACCGTGCGCCCAGCGCCTTTGACCGTGGTCTAAAAGGGGTCGGCTTGGGCTTGAGCATCGTGCAAGCCATCGCCACCGCGCACAAAGCCAGCGTTTTTGTCCGCAGTCCCATTTCGCGGCAAGGATCAGTTGGTACTGAAATTGGAATTCGATTTTGGATAAATTGAATCGCGCCCGTTAAAGTTTAAAAGCCACTTTTTTACCCAAACGATGAAGTCGAACATCAACCTCAAAACGCTCCGTCCCAAGGCTCGAGTAACCTTCAATGGCAAGTTTCATCATGCTGCCCTCTTTGGGAATGATGTTGTCCCTAAAATTTTGTAAGGTGATGTCGCTTAATTCTGTCAGCCATTCTTGATAGGCGTCAGACCCGAGCACAACTTTGCTTTCGCCTGGGGCAATCACAATGCTGCGTTCATTCATGACCTGATGTTCGGTGTTGGCACTGACAAAACCAACCTTGGAGACGTACAGGTGGCTTGGTCCAAAGTTAAACAGCAAAAAATTCTCGAGCGTTTCCAAATCGGAGGGATTAACAGGACTGCCCAACAACAAGGTTTGACCCATGTGACGAAGCACAAGACGTTTTGGATTCATGAAGCTAATTCTACGCGATCAAGGTTTTTTTTTCGAGGGTTATGAACCAAGTAGCTCGAGCGTAACTTTTAAACCGTGTGGTTCGACATTTTCGAGCAATAAACGACCACCGTGGGCTTTCATGATGTTCTCGACCACCGCCAAACCCAAACCGCTGCCGTAGGCTTTTGTGCCAGGGGCGCGGTAAAACGCCTCAGAGGCTCGCTCCAAAGCGGCAGCTTTGATTCCAGCGCCCATGTCGGTCACGCTGAGCAAGACCTTATTGGCGTCCGTCTCGAGTTTAACTGTAATTTCAGTGTTTGGCGCGTGTTTGATCGCATTCTCGAGTAAATTTTCGAGCGCCCGTTCTAATAAGATTTGATTCCCCTGAACCGACAGTGAATCCAAACCGATGTAAGTCGCACCTCGAGCTTTGGCAATGGTTTGTGCTACGTTTGCCAGATCGATTGAATTGAGTTCTGCGCGTCCCTCACGGGCAAGTACCAACAATGCCTGACCGAGTTTGGTCATGCGTTCAACCTGATCTCTGGCGGTATCGAGCGCCTCATCGGCACTCGCCCAACCCTCGCGTTGCGCGTCCAGTTGCGCCCGCATGGCGGTCAAGGGCGTGCGCAACTCATGCGCGGCGATGCGGGTAAAGCCAATTTCGCGTTCCCTAAAACCTTGCAGCCGCTCGAGCATCTGATTAAAGGTTCTGGTTAAACGCTCGAGTTCGCCAGATCCTTGACGCTGCGGTACGCGCTGGGTCAGGTCGCCAGAATCGGCAACGTGCTGGGTCGTACCAATTAAATTCTCGAGCGGTTTGAGGGCGGCGGCACTGAACAACCAAGCGGCAAACGCGCCCAGCAAAGAAAAGAGTGGCACAGTTAAAAACAGTGACTGCAAGTAATTTCGCACGCCGCGCTGTTGGTCTTCTAAATTGATGACCGCCTCAACCCGCAGCGATTCGCCCAAATCGCGGCTGGCGGCACGCCACTGACCAATGGTGGCAATGCTATTTTTTGGAATCTGAATCTGGTCTGGAAACGCATCGCCAACCGTGGCAATAGCAATATCATTCCGCAATAAACGCACCCTCAGCAACCTGTTGCGCGTCTCGAGGTTGCGAAACATCATGGGCGGAGGCGATGACTGATTACTATCGGAACGATCCCCAAAGCGTCCGCCTTTTGGTCTCATCATTGGGCGGTGGGCGATGTCATCAAAATAGTTTAACAATGCCTGATCGACCTCGGTCAGCCCGAGGCGTTCAAAACGCTGATAGCCCACGACACCCTGCGCCAAAACCGCCAGGGCAATCAAAACGCCGATGAACACGGCTAAACGAAGCCTTAAACTCATGAAACCTCACCCATCTGATAACCGTTCTTGAAACTGCGCACCACATCTGCCGCTAATTTTTCGCGCAGGCGGTACACCGTGACTTTGACCACGCTGACCGACGAGGCAGCTTCGCCCCAGACGGCATCGAGCAGTTCCTCGGCAGAAAAAATTCTGGACGGCGACAACGCCAGACGCTCGAGCAGCGAAAACTCTCGGGCGCTCAAATCGAGCCTGACCCCAGCCAGACGCACCTCTTGACGCGTTAAATCGATCTCGAGCGAACCAAACGTCAATTGGGTCGAACGGGTTTCGGTGGGGCGGCGCAACAACGCCCGCACCCGAGCCATGACCTCGAGCAACTCGAAGGGTTTGACGACATAATCGTCGCCGCCACCATCCAAACCTTGCACCCTGTCAGACAGTGTGTCCCTGGCGGTCAAAAACAAAATACTGCCCTTAAAACCTGCCGCTCGAGCCTCCTGCGCCAGCATAAAACCGCCGTCCTCGTACTCGTGCAACCGAACATCCAAAATCATCAAATCCGATTCCAGCTCGAGCATCAATTCACGGGCAGATTCGACATCACCAGCAAAACGCACCTCGAGTCCCTGGGCTTTTAAAGCCCGTTGCAAGGGCATGGCGATGGCAGGTTCATCTTCGACAAGCAAAACACGCATAGAGCCTAGCTTAATGTAAATTGGTAACACGCAAGTTACAAGTTGGCTGTTACCGACCCGTTACCAAAAATCTTTAACCTTTTTTTAGTTCTCGAGCACCCCTCGAGCAAGGAGGCTTTTATGAAGAAATTTGAGATTGTTGAAGACAACGACGACGAAATGGTGGGATCACTGATCTCGAGGCGCACCGCCCTGCGATTGTTTGGCGGCGCGGGAACGTTGCTGGCGGCGGGCAAACTGGCAGGCACGAACGCACAGACCGCTAGCCCGAACGGCGCACTGCCCTCCTGCATCGTGCGTCCAGCCATGACCGAAGGTCCGTACTTTGTAGACGAAAAACTGAACCGCAAGGATATTCGCAGCGACCCCGCCACCAAAACCGTTCGTCCAGGCGCGGCGCTGCGTTTGACCTTTCAAATCTCGAGCCTTGGCAGCAAAGGTTGTGCAGCCTTAAAAGACGCGATGGTCGACATTTGGCAGTGCGACGCCGGCGGCACGTACAGCGATGTGCAGGGCGCGGTGGGGCAAAAGTTCTTGCGCGGCTATCAAACCAGCGATGCCAAAGGGGTCGCCTCGTTCTTAACGATTTATCCTGGTTGGTATCCTGGCAGAACTGTGCACATTCATTTTAAAATTCGGCACGGCACGGGCAGCAACCAAAAAGAATTTACCTCGCAACTTTTTTTTGATGACACCTTCACCGACACGGTGTTTAAGACCGCGCCTTATAACTCCAGGGACGCACGAAACACCCGCAATGCCGCCGATGGCATTTACCGCAACGGTGGCAGCCAACTGCTTTTAGACACTAAAAAAGACGGTACGGGTTATGCCGCAACCTTCGATATTGGACTGAACCTGGGCTAAATTTCAAAACTCGAGTAACACTGCACTGGAATGGCTTTAAAACCATTCCAGTTTTTTGATTTCAATCACATCCTCGAGCTTATAGGACGTCCAAAACAGGGTTTTCGATTTCTGCGCAACCCAAGATTTTTGGTTACAAACTGGTAACAAGCCGTGTAACCCAGCAGTTACCAACTCGAGCTAATTTGTACCTAAGAGCGCAAGACTGCGTTCCAAAAGGAGAAAAGTATGAACAAGAACTTGAAAATCGGACTGGCATCACTCGCCCTGATCGCAACACCATTGACTTACAACCTGGTCATGGCACAAACCACAGGCACGCCAAGCGCTGCCGCGCAAGCTTTTAATTATTCAAAAGTCTTTGTGCAAAAACTCGCTGCGGCATTGGGCATTGAGCAAACCAAGCTCGAGGCTGCGATCAAAACGGCGGGCAACGCCACCGTCGACGAGGCACTGAAAAACCAGAGCATCACCCTAGCCCAAGCCACGCAAATGAAAGCTCGAGTTGCCAGTGGTGAATTTGGTGTTTTAGGACGCGGTGGACGTGATGGCGGTATGGGCATGGGCGGACGCAACGGCGCTGCTGGCATGGGCGGCATGGGCGGGCGTGACGGTGCCCCTGGCATGATGGGCGGCAAAATGGGCGCAGGCATCAGTCAAATTGCGCTGCTCGAGACTGCCGCCAAAACCCTTAACCTCAGCATCACACAACTCGACACCGAACTTCGCAGCGGCAAAACCCTGACCGAGATTGCCACCGCCCAAAAGGTCAGCCTCGAGACGATCAAAAACGCGGTTTTGGCAAACTTGAAAACCCAACTGGCAGCCGCCGTCAAAACTGGCAGCCTAACCCAAGCCCAGAGCGACCAAATCTATAAGAACGCCGAAGCCGACACGAATTTTGGTTTGCACTTCGGCGGGCGCGGAGGTGGCTTTGGACCACGACGATAAGCTTCAAATCTGAAATACCCTCCTCCCCAGAATCCTCTCGTGAATGTCACGA
This sequence comes from Deinococcales bacterium, assembly GCA_043775825.1. Taxonomy (GTDB): domain Bacteria; phylum Deinococcota; class Deinococci; order Deinococcales; family JAAFIG01; genus JANXTZ01. The sequence continues at coordinate 818 of JAYVRX010000160.1, read as the reverse complement.
GAGGATTTTTTGTGAAAACCCGAGCGGCGTTCTTGCACTTGTCAAAACCTTGTGCTATCCTTTCTCGGCTTAGGGCTTGCTCGAGCATCCCAAGTTTCGGGGCTGTGGCGCAGTTGGGAGCGCGTCTGAATGGCATTCAGAAGGTCAGCGGTTCGAACCCGCTCAGCTCCACCAAAATAAAACCCCGCCATACGCGGGGTTTTTCCTTTTAAGGTTTTTGTTTCGCTGCTCGAGAATCACAGAAATGCGGAACAGATGCGGAACGTCCTCTTTTTATGCCATTGCTCGAGGACGACTTGCCAGCAATTCTGAAAGGTTCAAAGCTGCCGCGTCGTGTTGGTCGTCAAACGTATGCACGTAAACGTCACCTGTGAATGATGCTCGAGCATGTCCTAACTTTTCACTGACCATCTCGAGCGACACACCCGCACGTCTTGCCAGGGATGCGTAAGTGTGCCGTAGGTCATGGACTCGGACTTTGCGAACCCCCGCCACCGTACACAATCGCTCGAGAATACACACAAGGCTGGGTAAGAGGCGCATGTCTACAGTTCGTCTTTGTATTTTGCCAGCAGTTCCTCGAGTCCTTCACGTAATAAACTAGCTTCGGTACGTCCTGTGGCATTCGATAATTTTGCCAGTCGCTCGAGTTGGGCTTTTGGATAATAATTACTTTTTAAAGTCATTTTATCTTCAACGTAAATGGCAACCCGCCCGCGTCCTTCGCGTTTGGCACGGTAGAGGGCTTCGTCGGCAGCGCGTAATAGGTCGCTGGTGTTTTTAGCATGGGCGGGTTTGCCCGCAATACCTACCGAAAG
>JAYVRX010000159.1:0-11879 GCA_043775825.1 Deinococcales bacterium | reverse complement strand
ACTTAACTCGGGGTTTTTAGGCTTGTTCAAGCTCGAGGTGTTTGGAGACGAAGTTCATCAGTCCTTTCACCACTTGCGCGTCAAAAGGCAATTTGATTCCTGCGGCATCAAACAAATCTGCCAAGCCTTTGGTGTAGCCCAAACCGAGGGCTTGACGGTATTGTTTCACTGTTTCCCGTGGTTTCTCGAGCGAGTTCTGCCAGAGTTGCAACGCACCCAATTGCGCAATGCCGTATTCGATGTAATAAAACGGGGCGGTAAAAATATGGCTTTGCAATTGCCAACGCATTGAGAGCGCATTTTCTATGCCTTCACAATCAATTGATGGTACAAATTTTTGGTGCAGTTCAGCCCATTTGTCATGAATTTGACTGATGCTGATTTGGTCTGACGCTGTGTACAACCAATGTTGAAAGGCGTCTACCACTGCCATGTAAGGTAGAAATTGAATTGCCGAGTTGCGCAAATGATTGGCTCTGGCACGTTGGGCATTCTCTGAAGTGTAAAATCCACCATGTTCAAGCTCGAGGTAGGGGTTGGCAAGCAATTCCATGCCCATGCTGGCAACTTCACAAAATTCCATTGGTCCGTGATAATTCCAGTGCAGATTTTGGTGTTTGAACGATTCGAGCGCATGAAAAGCATGTCCACCTTCGTGTAGCATGGTTTGAACATCGTCTTGGAGTCCAACCGCGTTCATAAAAATATAGGCTTTGCCCGTAGCAGGAAAGAAATCACAGTACCCGCCTGGTCCTTTGCCCGCTCGAGATCCCAGGTCAAGGTCGTGTTCGCGTAAGGTATCAAATTGTGCGCCCAGTTCGGGATCGAGCGCGTGAAATATGCTCGAGATTTTGGTTTCCAATTCGGTGACGTTCAAAAATGGTTGCAGGGCTGGTTTGCCATCGTATTCAACATAAACATCCCAAGGTCGAATTGTTTCAAGATTTAATTTTGTCCGTCGTTCCGTTCGTGTCATGTTGACCAGCGGCACGACTGTTTCCAAAATAATTTGATGTAGGTTTTGGGCGTCTTTTGGGCTGTAATCAAAACGGTTTTTCTCGAGCCAAACGTATTCAAGGTAATTTTGAAAACCAGCATTGTGAGCGATTTGACGACGCAGGATCAGCATTTTCATAAAGATTTGATCGAGTTGATGTTGAACCAATTCCCATTGTGCGACCATGTCCCGATACACGTGTTCGCGCAATGTTCGGTCTGGTAACTCGAGTTTTGCTCCTGCGGTATAGAACGTGATTTTTTCGCCTTCAAACTCGATCTCGAGCGAACCGATGATCTTGTCGTATTCAACCGCGAGTTTACCAAGTTCGGTTTGCAATGGCACGTTTTGTTCTCTAAAAATTCTGGCTTCGGCGGTCAACCGTTTGAACAATTCTTGGGTTTGTGCCGTGGGTTGATATTCGTGAAATGCCAGCAGTTTTCGCGTTAATTTATTGGCGGCAATGCTGACTGGTGGCAAAATATTCTCGAGCAAATGGAGATAATCGGATTCTGCCGCCTGGTTGGTCGTGTCTTCCATTTTGGCGCGGTACGCCCTTGATTGAGCCTCGTAAATTTGTGCTTCGAGGTCAGACCAGGTTTGCAACCAGGCTTCAACGTTTGAACCGTTCAGGTCTTGGAGTGCTAAGGCTTGAAAGTAAGGTTGGATGCTCTTCCAATCTCGAGGGTCGATTGATTTCATAACCCCCAGTTTAACTTGCACGCCTTGGTTTTATTTCTCGAGCACAAAGTCCAGCGCCCGAACCACGTCGCCCTGCCAGAACAAGTAGGCGCGGTAACGTCCTAACACCGCATCCGTTAGTTTCCATTCAAGGCTTTGGGTATTGACTGAAATCAATTTGGAATCTTCGGTCACTGGGTCATCGTTGCGCTCAAGTTTGACGCTTAAGTAACCCTCGGTTGGTATTTTTTGAAACTCGAGGCGCAATAAAATATCGCTGCCTGAGCGCGTCAGTTCGGCTCTTCCAAGCACCAAACGAGGCTCGAGCGACAACGGGGCGGGGGTGAGCGGCAAAAAAGTGTAACTGCAACTCGAGAGTGCAAAGATCAATGCCAGGTTGACAAACAATCGCATAGGTCTCGAGTTTACGTTTTATTGATGAAAAGTTCTTTTGCTTAAGCTTCAAGCTCTTCTTCGGCAATTAAACTTGCCAGAAGTGGCTCGAGTGAAGTTCCGTCGGCGAGTTCTTTGCTGATTTTTTCGATGGCGAGCCGTACCACTTCAGACTTGGAAACCAGTCGTTCGGGACTGGAAAGTTCATAGGCGGCTTTGGTTAATAGGGCGTCTTGTTCGTCTGAAATCACGACCTGGAGGCGCTTTTTTTCTTTTTTGGGCATTTGATTGACCTCCATGTGTGGCATTGCGGGCAGTCTAGCATGGTTATCAGTAGAGTTTTATATTCAAAGTCGCTTTTGGATAATGATACTCTCTTGTAGGAATCTTCACATTTTGAGCTGAATGTGTATTATACTCATAACATGGCGATCAACATCGCAAGTAAGGAAATCATCGGATCAACCCTCAATCGCTCGAATTTCGGGAAGGATTCTCGAGCAGAAAGAACCAACATGCCACCCCTTTTTGAGTCTAAAACCATGTCCAACGCGCCACTCATCATTCGCGGCGGCAATCCTGTAAGCGGTATCTTGCCAGTCAACCCATCAAAAAATGCAGCATTACCAATTATTGCCGCGTCACTTCTTGTCAGTGAACCCATTGTCTTAAATGGTGTACCGCGTTTATCAGACATGGAGTGCATCCTCGAGATTGTCAAATCCCTTGGGGCAAGTTTTGAATGGCTTTCGCAACACAGCCTGCGAATTCATACCCCAGAAATCACCAGCATCGAAGCGCCTTACAGCTTGGTTTCCAAAATGCGTGCCAGCTTTAATGTTTTAGGACCGCTGCTTGCCAGAGCCGGCGAAGCCAGAATCAGTATGCCTGGCGGATGTTCGTTTGGGGTGCGCCCCGTCGATCAACACGTTAAAGCGCTGCGGGCAATGGGTGCGACGGTGGTCGAAAACAACGGCGACTTTATTGCCGTGCGTGACCGTCCACTAACGGGGCGTTTCGTTTTTGATCTCTTAACTGTTGGGGGCACGCAAAACGCCATTTCCGCTGCCACCCTCGGCACGGGCATCGTGCGCCTCGAGAATGCTTCAATTGACCCCGATGTGATTGATCTGTGCAACTTCTTGAACACGATGGGCGCAAAAATTCACGGCGTTGGCACGCACACTCTCGAGATCGAAGGCGTCGAAAAACTACACGGTGGCGAGTACAACATCATTCCAGACCGTCTCGAAGCTGCAACTTTTATGTTGGTCGCCGCCGCCTCACGAGGAGTTTTGACCCTGACCAATGCCAACCTCACGCACTTGCGTTCGGTATCGGCGAAATTGGTCGAAGCTGGCGTCGGCATCCTCGAGATGGACAACACCACGATTCGGATCGATGCCAGCAGCAATAAGTTTAATCCGTTGCATTTGTCGGTTGCAGAATTCCCTGGTTTCCCAACCGATGTTCAACCGATGATGAGCGCGTTTCTGGCAACTGTGCCCGGCACGAGCCGCATCACTGACCGTATTTACCCAACCCGTTTTGGTTACAGCGCCGAATTGAACCGACTGGGTGCAAAAACCGAAGTGCTCGACTCGAGCATTTTGATCGAGGGCAGCCGTTTGTACGGCGCTCCAGTCAAAGCCGCCGACATTCGGGCTGGCGCGGCTTTGGTGGTTGCCGCCGCCGCCTCAGATGGCGAAACTAGGATTCAGGGCGTCGAATTTCTCAACCGTGGTTACGAGAACCTCGAGCAACGCCTGATGTCGATTGGTGTGGACACCACCCGTGATGGTTTACGCCTGGCAAACGCAAGTTAAGTTTTAAATCAAGTCTCGAGCGTCACCCATGTGGTGGCGCTTTTTTATGCCGCGTGAAGGTAAGCTCAAGAAAGCCTGAACGACAAAAACGCGATTGGTTCGTAGAATGCTGCTCGAGGTTTAACGTGAAAAAGTATTTGATTTTAATGATTGCTCTTTTTGGTTTCAGTTTGGGTTCAAGCACTTTTGCCGCAGGTGAGTATTTTGGAATTCGATTTGAGGCACTCATTCCTTCGGCTGGAACAGAGTTTTCGGTCTTGTACCCGCTTTTGGGTGCAGAATTCGGTGTGGAATTTGACGCTGGCGGGATCGATGTCGGCATTCGTGCCAGTGTCACCACCTTAATCGTCTGGTTTCGTCTGTCACTTGACGCGTATTTTGTCTTGCCCTCAAATCAGTACGGTTCTGGCGCGTATTTTGGGGTTGGCGGCGGATTGTTCGCCGTACCGTTCGCCAAAGCGAACACAAGCGCTTTCCTGCCCGAGATTCGCGGCATCATTGGTTATCAAAGCTCAATCCCGACGTTAGGCGGACGTTTTTTTATTGAACTCGTGCCGAGCGTTTACTTTAACAATTCGAGTGCAGTGTTTATGGTCAGCATCGGGACGGGTTTAACCTTCAGATAGACCATCGCATCAACTTTTAAAACTCGAGTTTGATCTTTGACTTGTGCTGGATTTAGCACTTGTCTGGTACGCTATAAATGTGCAAAGACCGCGCCGTGCCATTAACATTTTAGGAAATCGCCTCGAGACGGGCAAAATTGTTCTGTACAGCCTGTCGGTTGGTGTCTGTGTCGGTTTGGTCGGCATTCTTTTCGCCTGGTTGCTCGAGCTTGCCCAGAGTGTGCTCCTGAGTGGCGTGACCGGTTTTCGTCCGCCTGGACTGCCCTCCGAGGGTGGCGTGTTGCAATCTTTTGCGGGTGACCGGGCATGGTTGCTGCCACTGGTGATCGTGATCGGTTTGGTGCTGGTGGCATTTGCGCGGCGCAACCCCCAGCAAAATCTGATCGAACCCGACGGTTTGGACAACGCCCTGGATATTTATCACAACCGCGAGGCGCGAGGCTCATGGCAAAAATTATTGCTCGAGACGGTTTCTGGTTTTCTGGCAAGCGCCAGTGGTGCACCGCTGGGTCGTGAAGGGGCGTTCTCGAGTTTGGCTTCATTGCTGTCTTTAGGGTTCTCAAAGCTGGGGCGGGTAACGGACGCTGACCGTCGTTTAATTTTTATTTCCAGCTTGGCGGCGGTTTTAGGCTTGGTTTTGCGTGCGCCCTTGGCTTCTGCGGTGCTGGCTGTCGAAATTTTGTATCGCCGCTTTGAATTCGAGATTGAGGCATTGACCCCAGCCGTGCTCGCCAGTGTTGTGGCGTTCACGATTTTTGGGGTGGCTCGAGGTTTTGACCCGTTGTTTGAAACCAATGCAGTGGGTGGTCAACCCTTTTCGTCATTCCCAGCATTTTTTGTGCTCGGACTGCTCGAGGCACTGGCGGCAGCAGGTTTCGTCGCGGCATTGATTGGGCTGCGTGCGGCTTGGGATCGAACCAAATTGCCAGTTTGGACGAGGTTGTTGATCGCGGCTTTGATTTTTGGCGGGCTGGCATACTTTAACAGCAATCTTTTGGGTGATGGTTTGGGTTGGACGCAACTGGGGTTAAACGGTTTTATGACCTTTGAAGACACGACTGTTCAATTGATCCTAAGGGCACTTTTGGTGCTGGTCGTGGCGAGTGCTGGGGGCAGTGGTGGTCTGGTCATTCCAAGTTTGGTGATTGGCGGACTGCTCGCCAACATGTACTCGCTTGGACTCTCAAAGTTGCTGCCAGGAATCACGGTTGATCCTGCCGCGTTTATGTTGACAGGCATGGCGGCATTTTTGGCGGGTACAATGAACGCACCGCTGGCAGCAACCTTACTGGTCACCGAGTGGAGCGGTTACGGTTTGCTCGCGCCATTGTTACTGACCACGCTAGCAGGTTATGCGCTCACGGGACGAGAAAGCGTTCTAAAACATCAAGCCGAAAGCCGCAGCTCGAGTCCGGTGCACATTAACGAATACCTACGCGCCGCAACCGGTCTGAACAGCACCCAACTGACAGTTTCGAGTATACCGAACGTCGTTGAGAGTCCTGCCAATGTCACGCCAATTTTGCCAGATCTTCTGGATTTGCTCTCAAGCTCGAGTTTGAGTGTTTCAGATGACGATGACGAGCGCTTGTACAAGATCCCAGTGCCCCAACCTTGGGTTGGGCAGGCTGTTCGTGACCTCGAATGGCAACCTGAAGCCTTGTTGGTTGCCATTTTACGCGACGGTCATATTCGGATTCCCAAAGGCATCAGCGTGCTCGAGGAAAATGACGAATTGATTTTGTTGAGCGATCCTGAAACCTATGGTCGTTTGACTTCCAAACCTGGTGATCGAACTGTCGAAAGCATTCCAGATACAACATCAAAACCGCGCAGCCGCTTTGACTGGCGCAATTGGTTTGGCGCACCATTTAAACGCGCAGCTCGAGAAACCAAACCCGAGAACAAAAGTTAAAGCTGCAACCCCACAATTCGAGGTTGCAGCTTTTGGCTTTGAAAATTTACTTCGCTTTTGGCAACATCACAGCGTCGATCACATGGATCACACCGTTAGAAGCCACGATGTCGGTGGCGACAACTTGGGCGTTGTTCACCATGACTTTGCCATCTTTGACGACAATTCGCAAAATGCCACCTTGGGCGGTTTTGATCGATGTGCGCTTGACGACCTTATCGGCTTTGAGCGCCTTACCCGCAATGACGTGATAGGTCAAAATGCTAGTCAGGGTTTCTTTGTTTTCTGGTTTTAACAGTGTTTCGACTGTACCGGCTGGCAGTTTTTCAAATGCCGCGTTGGTTGGCGCAAACACCGTAAAAGGACCCGCGCTCGAGAGGGTTTCGACCAAACCTGCGGCTTGCACGGCGGCGACCAAAGTGCTGAAATCTTTGTTCCCTGCCGCAACATCGACAATCGTACCTGGGTTGCTCGATTGTGCCAGAACGCTCGAGAGCATAACAGCGCCGACAAAAGCCAAAACTTTTTTCATATAGTTCCTCCGACAAGAGATTAAGTTTTGCCACCTCGAGCAACTGAACGTCACTACACATTTAAAAAGCAATGTTTCGTACAAATGAATCGTATGATAAACATACAAATTTAGCGATGCCTCATCCGAATACTAAAAAACTTGAAGCGCAGATTACAAAACTAAACTCATTTTGTAGCAACCGTCGCAGTCCAAACTGAGCAAGTCTAAAGACTTTAATGATTGAAGTCTCGAGTTCATAAATCCTCAAGAAAAGTCCAGGGCAACCGCAAAGTCATAATTCAATGAACAAACCGTGATTTGATGTCTTCCCGCCGCAAGGGTGAACACAAGCGACCATGCCCGTAAGGTGCATCTTATGGTCAAGAAGGTTCACCCCTACATCACATTGTTTTTCGTAGGGGAGCTGCTTGCTGTGCCTTAAAGCCTGTTTATGAAGGTTTCTCGGGCAGAGCTACAAGCTATAAGCCAAAGAACGCTGTTCCTTAAAGCTTATAGCTTACGGCTTATAGCCAAAACCACAATAATCCCCTCGCCATATCTTCTTTTAATTAACTTCGTAAACACGCTCTTAGAGAATACGAATGCCATTGCAAAAATGCGCGATATTTCGGACTTTGCGGTTGCCCTGAAGAAAAGTCAAAATGAATTTGGCGACAACGGTTTTAACTGGTACACTGCTTGGCGCATGAAGAAGTCCATCGCTCGAGTGCTGGCGTTGATCCTCACGGTTTTGCCGTGGGTCAGTGTTTTAGCCGCACCCAGGCTGACCAAAACCGAATCGGCTTTGGTTGGACCACTTCAACCTGAACCGCATCAGGTTTCGCAAAGCCATCCGAGCACCCCACCAACGCCAGGATTTGCGTTTCTCGAGTTTTGGCAAACGGCACAAAGCGTGCGGGTTTCTTTAGGGCACTCTAAACCTAAGAATCAAAGCTTTACCGAAAATGCCAGAGATTGGTTTTTTCTTCATGCTCGACTGCAATTGGACGGCGGTTAGCATTACGTCAGGCTGATCGGCTTGAGCATGATTGTTGTGCTCGAGATTTACGAAACTGTACTCACAACACTCAATTCAATTTAGGAGAAATCAATGACAGGTCCCGCCAAAAAAAGCCAGAGCGCACAGACTTTGGCACGTCAAGCCCGCAACAGGAATCAAAAAGCACCACAACCCACCAGTGCCAACAATCACTTCTGGACAGGTATCTTTTTGTTCGCCAGTGTTTTGCTTTCGATTCTTGTATTATGGAAACCATTTGCTCCACGTACCGAATACTTGTCAGTTGTGCCCAAAAGCCCCGTAGCCGTTGCCGATTTGAAAAAAGCACTGTTGGACACTGGTGCATTGCCCAACCCTGATTCGATCAAAATCAATCCAGACGGTACGCGCTACACCGTGGTCAGCAGCGATCCAAAAAATCCGATCAGCAAAACCACTTGGGCTTCAATCGCCAAGATTTTGCCCAGCAAATTGACTGGCGCAGTTGCCGAGTTTAGAGCCGACCCACCAAAACCAGTCAATTTAGGTTTGGATTTGCAAGGTGGTCTGCGCGTCGTGTTGCAAGTTAAAAACGGCGTAATTCCAGCCACCGAAGACCTCAACCAAAGCCGCAGTGTAATCGAAAACCGTGTGAACCAAACTGGCGTTGCCGAACCGCAAGTGCAAATTAACGGCAACAACCGCATCGTGGTCGAACTTCCTGGTTTGTCACAAGCCGACCAAGACCGCGCGATTGCCTTGGTTGGTAAAACCGCGAAACTCGAGTTTAGGTTGGTTAAGCCAGAAGCCGCTACTAAATTAGAAGCCGAGTTGACTGATGCTGACATGGAATCTGCCACGCTGACCGGCGAGGCTGTTGCCAAGGCGCAAACGGCTTATTCGCAACTTGGTGCGCCCGAAGTTCAGTTCGAGATGACATCTGCGGGTTCAGTCGCGTTTGAAAAACTCACTGGCGACAACCCAGGTCGCCGATTTGCCATTGTGCTTGACGGTAAAGTCCAAAGTGCGCCGCGAATCAACGCTCGGATTTCAGGGAACGGTGTCATTACAGGAAATTTTACGCTCGAGTCAGCCAATGACTTAGCGCTTGTGATGCGTTCAGGTTCGTTAAAAACCGAACTCGAAATCATTGACACCAGGGCGATTGGACCCACATTAGGACAAGACGCGATCCGCCAAGGCATTTTAGCGTCACTTGTTGGCGTTGGCGCTGTGGTCGTGATGTTGTTCCTTTATTACGGTTTGTTCTTTGGGCTGGTTGCCGCGCTCGGTTTGGTCTTTTCGGCGTTGCTTATTTTTGGAATGCTCTCAGGGCTTGGCGGCGTGCTGACCTTGCCTGGTATTGCAGGTTTGGTGCTCACGATTGGTGCTGCCGTTGACGGCAACGTGATTTCCTTTGAGCGTATCAAAGAAGAAATGCGGGCTGGTAAAAACCTAAAAAGTGCCACCAACGCGGGTTTTGGGCATAGCTTCACCACGATTTTTGACGTTAACGCCAGCCACTTGCTTTCCGCTTTGGCACTTTACAATTACGCGACTGGACCGGTTAAAGGCTTCGCCGTAACGCTGGCGGTGGGTGTGATCGGTTCGACGTTCTCTAACCTTGTATTCTCAAAATGGTTTCTCGACATTCTCGAGTCACGCTTTAAATTCCGTGCGCGTGACTGGTTTGCCACGCCTAAGCTTGACTTCATGGGTTTGTCAAAATTTATCACCACCGCCAGCGCCGCGCTTGCCGTTGTGGGTCTGGTTATTATCTTGACCAAAGGCTTTGTGTTTGGTGTTGATTTCACGTCTGGTACTAGCTTTAGCTTAAAAACCAACGCCACCGTCACCAGTGAAATGGTACGCACTGACTTGAACGACTTAAAAATCAAAGACAAATCTGGCAAAGAAATCACCTCGAGCGGTGCCAGTATTGTTGAAAGCCAAACCCCCGGCACGGACGGTAAAGATTTTACAGTCCGGGTTGGCGAACTTGACCCCAGCGCAAAAAAAGCGTTTATTGCCGTTCTCGAGAAACTGCCGGGCGGTAAAGTGTATCAAACTGAAATTGTCAGTGCTTCAGTCGGTAGTGAATTGCGCGTCAAAACCATTCAAGCGGTGCTGGTTTCTTTGCTGCTGACCCTGCTTTATGTGGCATTCCGTTTCGATGTGATTTTAGGCGTCGGTTCGGTGGTCGCCGTAATTCACGACGTGTTTATTGTGATGGGCTTGTATGCACTTTTGGGACGCGAGTTCACCATTACCAGCGTCGCTGCCGTACTGACTTTGATTGGTTACAGTTTGAACGACAGCATCATTGTGTCTGACCGTATCCGCGAAAACCTAAAATTGATGCGCGGCGCGAAATACGCCGATATTGTCAACACCAGCATCAACCAAACTCTATCCCGAACTATCATGACCTCGGTTGCCACCATGCTGCCACTGGTCGCCTTGCTTTTCTTGGGCGGTCCTGTGTTGCGTGACTTTTCGCTGGTTTTGATCATCGGTATTTTGGTCGGAACGTACTCGAGCATTTACATTGTCGCGCCAATGGCGGTGTTTTACAAAAATTGGCAGGAAAGCCGCCGCACACCTGGTAAAATGGCGAAAACTTGAGCGCCACTCGCAAATAACAAAAACGTAAAATCTCGAGGGTGAATTTCAATCACCCTCGAGATTTTCTTACCTTACAACTGCTGACAGGGTGCGCCTTGTGAGCCTTCGGATAGAGTAACTTTTCAAACTCGTGTTAGTGACAAGAGTTACTTTTCAGGTGAGTATTTCGTATCCTAATAACCAATAAGATGTCAAACACCAATGCAGAACAAGACCCAAACATAAGTTTTAAACAACCTGAAAACACAGCCCCCTACAAAGATTATGGGCAATACCAAAGTAATCCTGACGCCTCACGACTCATCAAGTATGCACCCTCAACGCCCAAGACCTCAAACTTATCGCTAGCTGTCAAACAAATCCCACCAAGCTTGGGCAATACAACTTTGCACCATGCGTTTCCTTAGTACCTAGATGGAAGAACCCACGCAAGTCCCCAGTATTGTGATTCAAACTCTCAGCCAGTAACTTGACATTCACAACGTGGATCTCGAGCGTTATCGCGTTTCAACCAATGCCAGATTTGACCATCGAAAATTGATTCTCGAGCATCTGAGTTGCCGTGAGTTTGAAGGCGCTCCTTTCATTCTTCATAGCACCATCCTCGGATTTATGAAGCATTGTCGTGATCCAAAGAACTTGACAGTTCTCGGTATGCGTTGACTTGTTCGAGTAGTATCTTAGCGACCTGTTCTGCTGCGATAAGAGCATCTTTGCCTGCGATAAAGCGCAGTGGTGGGTGTTCTTCATTCGCAATAGTCATCAATGCCCGAGCAAGCTTTGCGGGGTCACCAACTTGGTGACCACTGTAATTCCCGTAAGATTCTTGAGTGGCTTTGCGTTTTTCAGCATAGTCATCAATCGTTCCAGGTGCATATGTTGTGGACTCGTTGGTAAGAAGCTCGGTACGGAAAAAGCCTGGATTTACAGTTGTTGTTGTGATACCAAACGGTTTAATTTCTGGCTGCAAAGAGTTCATCCAACCTTCAACTGCAAACTTGGATGCAGTATAGGCACTGGTAAATTGACCACCTACGAGACCAGCGGTTGAAGAAATAGTGATGATGTGACCTGAATGTTGTTTTCGCATGATCGGCAAGACTGCCTTGGTCACATTCATTGAACCATATAAATTTGTAGCAATCTGTGCTTCCATTTGTTCAGGAAAGACTTCCTCAAAGAATCCGGCATGGAAGTTCGCCGCATTATTCACAAGCACATCAATTTTCCCAAACCGTTCAACGGCTGCCTGGACGGCATTTTCGGCATCGGCTGGACTGGTAATGTCTAGCTGCACAATGA
>JAYVRX010000158.1:0-45485 GCA_043775825.1 Deinococcales bacterium | reverse complement strand
GGCATTCCAGAAAAAGTGTTCGCCAACAGGTTCGACCACCGAAAAGAATACCCAAACGATAACGGCATTCGGTTTGAACAAAACCCAGAAAAATCAAGTCCTTACGCGAAACCGTGAGGTCACTGGACAAAAGTTCCAAATACCGTGACGTAAAAATCAGAGTGTTTTTCTCCTCGAGCATCTGATTTGAACTTTTAAAACTGCTAAAATTACCTCATCACCCGCCTCACTCTCGAGGCGGTTTTTTTATTTGGAGAACCCATGCCAATAGTCGATCAGTACGGTCAACCCATTTCCAAACTACCGCCCGAGGTCGCTCGAGCAGGTGGTGCGGTGGCAGTGAATCAAAATCCTAACTTTCAGTACCCCACTCGAGGTTTAACGCCGCAAAAACTCGTGCGAATATTGCGTGAGGCAGATGAAGGGTATCTTGAGATGCAAGCTGAGTTGATTGCGGAAATGGAGGAACGCGACGGGCATCTGATGTCGCAACTTCAGATCAGGTACTTGGCGCTTTCGGGACTCGAGTGGCGGGTGACACCAGCCGACAGCACACCCGAAGCTGGACGCATTGCTGAGGCATTCGCAGCATGGTGGGACTCGAGCAACCAAACCGATTTAATCCTTGACTTGGCTGATGGCATCGCGCAGGGCGTGAGCATCGTCGGCATGGCTTGGGAGCGCACTGATGGCATGTGGTTGCCCGCGCAACTCGAGCAACTTCAAACCTCGAGATTGCAATTCGAGCACACCACCAAGCGCTTTAAGTACCGCACAGATGCCAACCCGACAGGCGAATTCTTACCGTTCGGTGGGGCGATAGAACACCGCGCCAGGGCGAAAGCGGGAACGCAAACCAGGGCGGGATTGGGACGCACGCGGGCATGGTGGTACTTATTCAAACACTACGGCGTGAAAGACTGGCTGGTGTTTGCCGAATTGTTCGGCGTACCGTTCCGCATTGGTAAATTTGACCCCAGTACAGGCGAACCCGAACGCGCTGCGCTCGAGCAAGCCGTGCGAAGTTTGGGCAGTGACGCGGCAGGCGTGATCTCGAGAGACACCGAAATCGAGATTATCGAAGTTGCCAAACAAGGCGGCTCTGACGTATTCGACAAGTTAATTGATTTGTGTGACCGTGAGATTTCCAAAGCCACGATTGGCGGATCGCTCACCTCGAGCGCCGGACAGAATGGCAGTCAAGCGCTGGGGATGGTGCAACAACGTGTTCGGCTGGATATTCGAGATGCTGACGCAAAAAGCCTTGCCGCAACACTGCGGCGTGACCTGGCACAAGCGTTCGTGGCGTTTAATTTCGGCACGGACAAGCTGAGGCTTGCGCCACGAATCACACCGCAACTCGAAGAACCCGAAGACCTGGTGCAAAAAGCCGATGTGCTGACCAAACTTCAAGCGCTCGGACTCGAGATACCCGAAAGCTGGGTAAGGGAAACGTTCGGAGTGCCAGCCCTGCAAGGCAAAGAATTGACGTTAAAACGCGCAGCACCAACCCAAAGCGCCCTAGAAGCCTTCACCCGTCAAGCCTCGCTCGAGGATGCCAGCCCGAAAGGTGTCATCGAAGGACAAGCCTACACGCTCGGACTGATTGGCAATGCCCAGGATGCCAGTCGAGAAACCGTGCAAAATATAATCTCGAGAATCACCGAACTGGTACAGCAAAACGACACGCCCGAGGGTTTACGTGACGCGCTGATTCAAGAATTCGCCAGCCTGCCCACCTCGCAACTGAGCGCCATTCTCGAGAGTGCGATGACCCTCGCCACGCTTGCAGGACGGTACGCACTGCGTGAAGGTGAACTGTGATCCTGCAAGGACAAGACCTCGAGTTCGCGGCGGGTGATGTCATCACCTTCCGAGGCAAACTCACCAACCGCGCTCGAGATACCCTCGACTGGACTGGATACGGCGCTCGAGCCGAACTCTGGACGCGACCCGCCAATGACCAACCACCTGCGCTCATCACCAGCGCACCAGGCATCATGACCACCACAGGCAACCTCGCTGTGGACATCCCAACCACCACCTCGAGCACCTGGAAACTCGCCACGCTTGCCCTGATCCTGATCGCTCCGAATTTAAGTGAACGCACGTTCTACCGCACCAAAATCAAACTCACCAAAAGGAACGCCTGATGCTCGAGTTACTCGAAATTCACACACAGGACTTGATCTTGGAGGTGTACGGGGATGAACCGCAATACCTCGAGCTTCAGATTGCGGCGCTACCCAGTGGAGGTGGAGGAAGCGGTGGCACATGGGCAGACCTTATCGGCAAACCCAGTGTATTCCCGCCAGACGACTTTGTTCACGTTCAAACCACACCCGCCGCCATATGGATTATCAACCACAACCGAGGCGTTCAACCCGCCCTGATCGGTGTGATGGACACAGGAGGTACTGAAGTTGATCCAAACGTAATACACCAATCCGTCAACCAAACCATTCTCGAGTTCAACCCGCCAATTGCAGGCATTGCGCGGCTCATCTAAGGAGGCTTTATGCCAAACAAACGAATTTGGACAGACAACGATTTTCAATCCATCAACCGTATCATCAACCTTCCCGCGTCCGTTGCGGCTGGTCAACCAGTCATTCACGAGCAATTGCAGGCTGCAATTGAAGGACTAGATTTTAAAGACAACGTTCGCGTTGCCGCACAAGCGAACGTGAACCTTGCCGCTCCTGGTGCAGTCATTGACACTGTAACAATGGCAATTGGTGACCGCTTTCTACCACGCAATCAAACCGTGCTGACCGAACCTGGTATCTACATCTGGAACGGTGCTGCCGTGGCTGCCACACGCTCACTGGATGCGAATACCTTCGATGAAATCGAGAGTGCTGTCACGATGGTTGACGAAGGTACAGATGCAGGCAAGGGATTTCGACAAACTCAAGTTAACGGCATTATTGGTACAAACAACATCATTTGGGCATCGTTTGGCACTGGCGCAGTCCAAGCGACAGAAGCAACAAGCGGTATTGCTGCCGTTGCCACGCAAGCCCTGACGGATGCTGGCGTAAGTGATACGACAATGGTGACACCATTAAAGTTGAAAACGTCCGTTTTTGCATCTCGAGGATTCACCGTCCTTTTTGGTGACGGCACAGCCACCCAGTACGACCACGCACACAACTTGAATGGTGAAATTGAAGCCAAGTATTACGACGTGGCGACAGGTGAAATTATTGAAGTGCGTGAAACCAAAATCAGTGCCAACACGCACCGCACGAACCTAACCCCAGCACCAGCAGTCAACGCGATTCGTGTGGTCATTCAAAAAGTCGGTGGTTAATCATGGCGACTCGAGACCGTTTTCCTCGAGTCCCAGCCCGTACAACCATCGCACAATTGCCAGCTATCCTGACCGCCACCGACTCGGGCGCTATGGCAGAATGCACTGATTTAAATGGCGGCTCTGGATTGGTGCGCTGGTCAGGAACGGCGTGGGAACGCCTGATTCCGTTGACCATTCTGGAAACCATTACTCCCGCCACAGTCGCAGCAAACACCGTGCTTGGTGCGGCAACTCGAGTTGTGCGTGATCCAAAAATGGCAGTGCTTTATGACGGCATTCCCCTGTTCTCGTTTCAAATCGGTAATTCGTTCCCTGTTGGCTGGTCTGGGACTGGGAACAAAACCATCACCTGGAAACCAACTGGATACACAGGCGATGCAGCAGATTTGATTGTCAGCAACGTGTATTTGATCGAGTACCAAACCGTGGAGGTTTTCTAAATGCGAAAATACGGGATTTTCTTTGTCATCGCCCTAGCACTCTCGAGTTTGGTGTTCTCGCAGAGTTCTCGAGTGCGACTCGCCACGCTCGAGCAGGGCGGCGCAACCACAAATCAAGCCCTCAAGTGGTCTGGCACTAAATGGCAACCTGGTAGCGTGGCACTATCTGAGACCACTGGCACGGCATCAATCGCGCAGGGCGGTACTAACTCGAGTGCCACACCAACGGCTGGAGCGGTGGCTTACGGCAACGGCTCGAGTTACCTGTTCTCGAGCGTTGGAACGGCTGGGCAAATACTGCAAAGCAACGGTGCTGTCGGACCCAGTTTTATAACCAGTGTCCCTCTTGCCAATGCCCTGTCGCATTTCCCCGCAAGTACGGTGGTGGACATGAATGCAGACCGTGGCATTGGAGCGCGAAATTTTGCGTACACCACTGGCACGACAAATGCCCCGTCTGCGGTTGGTATGGTTTTTGAAGCGCGACGCCAGAGCGGTTCAGGTTCGGACGCTGGAACGTTTCAAATCAGTGCTCAAACTGATTCAACTCCCGATATTTTCATGCGAAAAATCACTGGATTTTCGACTGTGGATCAATACTCGAGTTGGCAAAAAATTATGTTCGACAACTCGATTTTGCTGGCAGCGCAACTCCCAGCACTGACTGGAGATATAACCTCGAGTGTCGGCAGTAACGTCACAAACATCGCCACCAACATTATTGCTGATGCCGATTTGGTGCAAATTGCCAATGGTACATTCAAAGGTCGGGCGACGGCTGGTACAGGGAATGTCGAAACGCTAACCAGCACACAGGCGACCAGTTTATTAAATACGTTTACAGGCTCACTCAAAGGACTTGTGCCAGCCCCGACCACGACGGCAGGAACAACCGTGCTGTTTGATAATGGCACGTGGTCTGTACCGCCTGGCGCTGGTGGTGGGGACAGCATCAATGTGAACGGCTTGGCTGTCGTTGATGCAAATTTTAATAAAACCACTCCCGCAAACACCACAGGCTCTATTCCCGTTGGTTTTGCAACATCAGGCTCGAGTCCAGCCAGCATCTCGGCATCGGTGGACATGGCAGATTCTTTTGATGCAAGACGACAAAAACCGTTCATGAATGCAGAGTTTTTGAGTACCAGCACTGGTAACATGTCCGAGTTTTTAGGCGCGGCAATAGCAGCAGGCACGAACACGACCACACCAGCCGCCGCAACGCTATCATCAACGCACCCAGGCGTGGTTCTGGCACGCTCGAGCACCACGGCGAACAGTGGTTATCAATACTCGAGCACACTGAACCTGATTCGCTTGGGCGGTGGTGAGCAATTCGATACGGTGATCTGGCTGCCAGCCGCCGCGACTGGTAACAGTTTACGGTTTGGATTTCAAGATTCGATCACCAGCACTGCACCAGTGGACGGGGCGTACATTGATTTTGCGGTTGGGGTGAACACGCCAACTTGCAAAACCTCAAGTAACAGCGTGGTCACGACCAGCGCCACGATTGCGACACTCTCCGTCAGCACTTGGTATCACATGCGGGTGAAAGTTGATAGCACCTCGAGTGTGACGTGCAGCATTTGGAACGATGCTGGAACGCTGCAAGGCACGGTCTCGAACACCACGAACATTCCTACGGCGTCAGGGCGCGAACTTGGCGTTGCCGTCGTTGGAACAAATTCGGGTACGGTGGCAGCCGATGTGTTCGCCATTGATTATCTGAGTGTGGGTTGGGTCACTGCAATTGCTCGAGGGAAGTAATCATTGAGATTGGAGTTTTATGGAATCGAAGTATATCTTGATACTTGTGATTTACCTGGCTGGCGGGATTGTCGCGCTCGGTTGGTGGCATAAGAGAACACTTTGTCATCAAGGGCTTTTGTTGGATGCTGTGCTGGTCTTTTTCGGGTATCCGCTCGTGATTCTTTTCAAATTTGGTCAGTTGTTCGCCCGTTAAAACTGCTAAAATTACGTCACGCCCACCTCGTCTCTCGAGGTGGTTTTTTTATTTTTTAGGGGGCTTATGTCAATACTTTCAGTGAACGATATTCCAGCCATTGGTGAACTGGTTTTGCCTCGAGTTGGGCGTTGGGTTGCCAAAGTCAAACTGCTTGAGGAAGTTACCGAGGGTCAGGCGGTGACTGTGAAACTCGAGGATGTTTCCTTTCACGGCACTGTGCGGCACAGCATTGAACGCAAAGGCGTGTTTCACGTATTTGTCGAGGCTGGTAAAGGGAAGCTTGGAACGGTGGTTCAAAGCCGTCAGTACGTGAAAGCACCTTTGAGTTTGATCTTGAGCGATTTGCTGCGCGAGGTCGGCGAGGACGTTGGAACGCTTGAAGTGGATAAGGTTTTTGAGATGGTTACTCGCTTCGCCGAGACTGCCGCCAGCATCATTGACCATTTGCGTTTGCTGACGGGTTTCGAGTGGCGTTTCTCGAGGGACGGTAAGTTCACCGCGCTCGAGCCGAAGCTTGGCACGGTCAGGGAAGTTGACCTTATCAATGCTGCAAACCCAACCATTCCAGGTGGTTACGATCTGGAATTCACACCCGACCTCGAGCCTACCGAACGCATCGGACGGAATGGGCTTGTGTTCAACCCTAATGCTGTGAGTCACCTTATCTCTGAGATTGATTTACGAACTCGAATTTACACCAAGGGCGCACCATGAACACAGTCCAGATGCTCAAAAAACTGGCACGTCCGAACGGGCTGGATTTCCTCGCCCGTTACCCCGCCACCGTCTTGATTTCTCGAGATGGGAATGTCGTGGATGTCGAACCCGACGATAAACGCCTGCCGAAATTTGAGAAAATCTCGCTGCGAGTCACCGCGCCAGAATTTGAGGTCAAAGTCGCTCGAGGAACGCGGGTTCTGGTGGCATTCGAGGGTGGCGATCCGCGTTATCCGTTCGCCGAACAATTCGGGGCTGGGACGCTCGAGAAGTTAAAAATAGCTGGTGGTGGACAGAGGGCGGCTAGAGATGGTGACACTGTTGAGGTTACGATTCCTGCTGGGATAGTGCTGATACCAGGCGGTTTACCAAACCTTGCCCCAATTACCCTGACTGGAACAATTACATCAGGCTCGAGCAAGGTAGAAATCGGATGAGTTTCGGCGTTGATATTTCTCGAGATTTGCGCGGCTACACCCGAGGCACTGCTAACCTGATTGATGCCTTACGGCGCAGGCTCGAGACTCCACGCGGCGCACTGTTTTACGATCCTGATTACGGGTTCGACCTTCGTCAGTACGTTCAAGCCGCTTTTGACGATGCGCTTCGTTTTGAAGTCGAGAGTTTCATCGAAACCGAATGTCTGAAAGACGAGCGTGTGGACAGCGTGCTCGTCACCAGTGAACTCGAGAACGACATCCTCAAATTCCGAATTCAAGGGCAAGCCGATGACAATCAAGCTTTTGAATTCATCCTCGAGCTTCCAGACGTGACTGTGGGGGGTTTCTATGGCGACAATTAACGATCTGCTCGTGCCACGAACGCCATTGCAGTGGCTCGAGGATTTACTCGAGCGCTTGCGGACGGCTGCCACACTGAATGCCGCCGCGATTGGTGACATTACCGACTGGGAGAGCGGTGGCATTTACCGCACGCTGCTCGAGATGGACAGTGCCGCCCTTGCCGACCTGGACGCGCTCATTCCCGTGATCGTTCAAAATGCTTATCTTGACACCAGTGCCGGCATTTGGCTCGACTTGAAATCAATCAGCGATTACGCCCTGGCTCGAGAAGATGCCGTAAACACCGTGGGAAAAGTCAAACTTCAGGACACGGGCGCGACTGGACCACACAATTTTGGGGCTGCCGAACTCTGGGCAACCTCGAGCGAGGGCAAACGATTCTTGATTCTCGAGGCTGGCACAATCCCGCTTTCGGGCAGTGCCATCGTGACCGCTCGAGCCGAAAGTGCTGGTGCAGACTGGAACGTGGCAACGGGCGCGATCACCGCCCTTGTGACCCCAATTCCAGGCGTGACCGTTTCAAACCCCGCCATCGTCGGCTCAACCCCTCCCACCTGGCTGGTGACGGCTGGAGCGGACGTGGAACGCGACGAACGATTGCGCCAACGCTGCAAAGGGCGCTGGGCATCCAGGAGTGATGCAGGACCACGAGCCGCCCTCGAGTTCTGGGCGCGACAGGCAAGCTCGAGCGTGACGAAAGTCTTGGTACGTGACGAGCACCAACGGGGTCAAGGCACTATTGACGTGGTGATTTACGGCGATGGAGGGCTGGGCGTGGGTGTGCTGGCAGCCGTGGATGCCGTGCTGCAAAATCGCCGCCCCGTGACCGCCGACCTGCTGACCCTAAGCGCCACCGAAGTTACCCAAACCATCACCGCCACGCAAACCGTTCGCGCCGCATCTCGAGCGCTTGCCGAAGCCCAAGTTATCAAGAACCTCCTTGCCCTCGAGCGAGCCACGCCCATTGAAGGCACACTCTACCGCGCCGCCGTAATTGAAGCATTGATGCAAGCCCCAGGCATGATTAACACCGTGGTCAGTTCACCCTCGAGCGACCTGGTGTTAACCACCAATCAAGTTGTGAAGCTGCTCTCGAGCTTGACCTGGTTGGAGGTTTAAGTGTTTCAACTTCGGGATTATCCTGAACAACAGGCTATCAACAACTCAGACAGCATTATCTTGAACTGGTCACCAGTCAGTCCAAATGACATTGCTGTGGTGATTATGGTTGCCGAAAACGATGCGCCTGACCCAAACCCTCGAGACTCTGGCTGGACGAGACTCTCGAATGTCGTATCGAGTCAAGTGCAACTCAGCATTTTTTACGCTCGAGTGAACCAAATTGTGCCAGTGATCTCAGGACAAGTTCAGTTTTACCCGATTAACACAAGCGCGAATGTTAACAAAATCTCTTGCATGTTGATGTTCTTCGAGAACAATTGGACTGAAATTCACCCCGTTTTTCAAGACTTTCTACTCGCGCCAATTGGCGACCAGCAAGTCGCATTACCTAACAATGCACCCGTACCCACAAGCGAATACGTGCAGTTCCTGAGTCTTTTGCGCTGGCAAAATGACTATCAGCCAGGTTCGATTCTGGTGACGCAAGGTTCTGGCATACTTGGGAATGAGCAAATGCTGGCTTTGGGGGTGGGTGGGTCATTTGATGTTTCTTTTGGTCTGGCTTACCAGACGCTACCAGCGAACACAACTACGAGCGTCACTGCGATTGGAAGCTCTCGAGTAGCAGTCCAATATCATCGCGGTGCAATGTATTTGTCGGCATCAATTGGTGCAGCCATCGAAGCCGAGCCACTTGGACCTTACCGCACCTACCAAAGCGTCACCCTCGCAGAACCACCACTTCAAAACCCTCGAGCGACCACCTGGAATGCCGAGATTGGAACTGGCAAAGACGTACTGCTCGAGCGCCTGATTGACGCGATGAAAGAACGTTTTGCGGGTACTGCCAGTGAATCTGCCCTTGCCAGAATTGGCAGTGAACGCGGCATCAATCGCTTTTCATTCGAGCCGCTCGAGGTGTACCGCACCCGAGTCATCAATGCCTTCTCCTTTTGGGAGAAAGCTGGCACGCTTCCAGGGATAAAACTCGCGCTTGAGCAGGCGGGGTGGAAGTCAACCATTCGAGAGCATTTTCGTACCAACCCGAGCATCTGGGCAGAATTTAGCATTGTCATTCGTCCGATAACGTCAACCACACCGCTCTGGGACAGCTTTAACTGGGACAGCTTTAACTGGGATTTTAGCGCCCCAACCTTACCCCTGCAATACCTCAAAGCCTTGATTAACGCCGCAAAACCCGCGCACGCCAAACTACGCAATCTCGAGTTGATACCAGCCACAGGCATGATCTGGGACAGTTTCAACTGGGATGACGGAAGCACCTGGACTGAAACCTCGAATATATAAAGGAGAGAAATATGCCACAAACCATTAACGCCGACGCAAGCCCAGCACTAGACTTCTCAATGGTCGTACCCAGCCTGGGTGAAGCTGGAAAAAGTGCGGAAAACGCAGCCGCACACAAGCAACATCTTGACAACGCCAAAGCCCTCGAGAATGCAGTTGCAACCAAAGCCTCGAGTGCCGACGTAACAACACTGAACAACCGTCTCGAGAATGGTGGTGACATTGACGGACGGGTTGACACGCTCGAGACTGCGAAAATTGCTGATGAGGCGCGACTCGCAGTTCTCGAAGCGCAGGGAGTCAATAACCCATTGAGGCGATTTCAATGGAGTGTATCCGGAGAGTACCCCACGCCTAATTTTACTGGAGGGATTGTAGGGGGACAGGGTATTCCACTGGGTTCAATTGTTGTCACCTTGCCAATTGGTAAAATCTTAAAACTCAAGAATGTGCGCTATGGACACGCGGCATACATCGGTGGAGTTCCAACCTCACAATTTCAGATTTTGAACGGCTCACCATCAGGCACAAATTTCTTCAGCACAGGGAACGAGGCAGAAGAATCACCAAACCTACAAATAGCGACAAACGTAGGAGGCTCAGCGTCCATCAGTGTCCAATTGGTGTGTATATTCGCAAGTGGTGCAACTGGAACAGCCATCACCCGCGCTGAAGCGCTCGCGCTTTGGGCTGATCTTTCGATTGAATGATCTACAAAACCCCGTTTCTCGAGCTTCTAAACTGCTAAAATCGGGTCACGTCCCACCTCCTCTCGAGGTGGGATTTTTGTTTTTAAGCGACCATGCCCAAAGGTGCATTTTGTGGTCAAGAAGGGGGCATTTATGAAGTGGTATCAAGAAACCCATGCAGACCCAAAGATTATTTTTGATGGACACCTCGAGTATCCAATCACGACCTTAACTCGAGGTACAGAGCGCGTTCAAATCATTCCCGTTGAAGGGGCTTGGACGGCTGTCATTCAGACGACTGGCGGTTATCTGTTAATGCTCGAGGAGGAAATCAGCCTCGAGATTCAAGCTTCCATCGAATGGGCTTACGGTGAAATCGCGCCACCGCCTGATGTACTCGAGCTTGACCCAGAGGTGCAACCATGAACCACGCATCGCAAGCCTGGCGCACAAACCCAACCATCGGGTGTAGGGATTTGAACGAACTCGAGCCGAAAACCAGGGTGGCAGTGATTGCTTACATTGCTGCCGCTAAAAAGCTGGGTTACACGTTGCTGGTCACGGATACCGTGCGAACGCTCGCCAGACAAATGTGGTTGCACGCATCGGGTCGCACGCGCAAAGGTCAAATCATCACCAACACGCTTGACAGTGTGCATTTGTACCGCCGTGCTTGCGATGTTGTGGTGCTTCGGAATGGTGTTGCACGATATGACCTGCTCGAGCAACTGCATAAAATTTTGCCGCCCTCAAAATACGGACTTGAGTTGCTGCCCTGGGAACAACCTCACATGCAAATCAAAGGTGCAAACGGCAAAAACCAACGCACCAGCGCGGCAGTGATTGCGCATCAATTGGGTTACTCGAAAGCCTTCCCAAACTAAATGAATGACCTTTACGCGCTCGAGGTGCTGATAAACCTCGCTGACCAAATGTCAGGACCAATCAACCGTCCGCTCGAGAAATTGCAACAATTCGAGGCGCAGGTGGGTCGTGCCGATCATGCCCTCGAGCAGATGCAGGCGGGTATGGGCATTGCGGCGGTTGGTACGGCGATAATTGCCCCGTTCGCGCTCGCTACGAAAGCCGCAATGGGGTTTGAAAGTGCGTTTGCAGACGTAAAAAAAGTGGTTGGCGATGATTTGAGTGTGCCCGGCTTGAAGGCGCTCAAGAATGACTTACTTGACCTGACCGACATCATCCCACGCGATGCAGGTGAACTGACCGAAATCGCGGCGGCGGCTGGTCAGGCTGGTATTGCGGTCAATGAACTGACCCAGTTCACCGCAGATGCCGCAGAGGTGGCAGTCGCGTTTGACATTGGCAACGAGGCTTCAGGGCAAGGCTTGGCAGTGCTTCGCAACAATTACAAACTCAATCAAGGCGAAGTGATGCTCTTGACCGACGCAATGAATGACCTGTCCAACGGCATGGCATCGTCAGCCGCCGACATCCTGAACGTCACAAATCGAGTTAGTGGTTTGGCAGCACAATCGAGCTTTTCAGGGCAGCAAGTTGCCGCCTTGGCGAGTGCAATGCTTTCGGCGGGTGCAGCACCCGAAGTGGTCAGCACTGGTTTGAATGCCATGCTGTCCAAACTCGGTGCAGCCACCACGGGCGGCAAGGCATTCCAGAATCAACTCGAGGCGCTGGGCTTCAGTGCCAAAACCATGCAGCACGCCATCCAAACCGATGCCACAGGTGCAATCAGAGACCTGCTGGTGGCGGTAAATCGCACAGATACGCCACTCGTGGCACTGACGAACTTGTTTGGACTCGAGTATGCCGACGACATCGCACGCATGGGCAACAATCTGAATTTGTACGATCAAGCGCTGGGCATGGTGTCCTCGAGCGCCAGTTATGCAGGCAGCACACAGATGGAGTTCGCATCTCGCAGTGCGACCACCGAAAACAAAATCGAACTCTTGAAAAACATGATTACCAAACTGGGCATCAACATTGGGGATTACTTTATCAAGCCTGTTGGTGACGCCGTAACCAAGATCACCGAGTTTCTGGGTTGGGTGAATATGACCATCAATGCCTTCCCTGGTTTGTCGCAAGCCCTTGCATATATAACAGTGGGAATTGGTGGTTTAACCCTCGTCCTCGGCATCCTGATTTTTGCGCTTGGCATGGTGGGTTTTGCCTCATCCCAAGCCAGCATTGGCATTGGCGTCCTTCAAAGCATGTTCGCCACCTTAGCCGCTCGAGCAACCCTGACCGTATCCAGTTTAATCGCCACAGGTGCAGCCGCCGCAGGGTTGAACCTCGAGATAATGGCGCTCGAGGGCGTGCGACTGAGCGGATTCGCACGACTTGGATTGATGCTTTCAGGTTTACGAATTGGATTCCTGCAAGCGGCGGCTGGCGCTCGAGTGTTCGCGCTCAGTCTGCTGACCAACCCAATCTTCCTTATTATTGCGGCGATTACCGCCCTGGGTGCTGCCTTCATCTGGGCTTGGAACAATGTTTCCGAATTCAAAGACAACGTGATGAGCATCCTCGCACCACTTGGGGCTGCGTGGGCTGACTTAACGCAATCGTTTAATGGTGTTCTCGAGAGTCTAGGGTTACTCAATCCAAGTCTGCAAAATTCTTTGGGTGGTATCACTGGATTCTTTGACACTATCATGTACTGGACGGGTTTTGCTATTGGTTTCATCCTGACCCTGATCGTGGTTGGATTTACGCTCATTGTTCAAACCGTGGCGCAACTTTTCAGTGGTGTTTTAGATGTTGTTTCAGGCATTGTAAACCTAATTGTTGGCTTGCTGACAGGCGATATGGATAAAGCTCGAGCAGGTGTAGACCGCATTTGGCAAGGCATTGTGAAGATTGTCAGTGCGCCTCTTCGCCTATTGGGAATTAACTGGTGGCAAGTCAAAGACTCGCTTACGGCAGCCTGGAACTGGGTTACATCACAAGACTGGTTTAAATTGGGTGCAAACATCGTTCTTGGTATTGCCAACGGTATCGCCAGCGCAGCAGCACGAGCCGTCAGCGCAGTCGTTGATGTCGCAGGGCAAATAGCAAACGCTTTTACGGGTGCAACCGACCAGCACAGTCCATCACGGCTCTTTGCCAAGTTTGGTTTTATGTTACCTGCTGGTTTGGCAATTGGCATTCTCTCAGGCGTTCCAGACGTGACCAACGCCATAAATCAACTTGCCATAACCCCACCGCAGCTCGAGATTCAAGCCCCACTCCTATCCAATTTCATACCACCAGATTTAACCCAAGTTGTAAACCTCACACCTCGGGCAGCAGTTGGCTTTACTGCTCTTCGAGAACCGCAGATTTCACCGCCACCACTCATCCAGGCTGTCAACCTTCTGCCTCGAGTACCACAATTCGAGATTCAAGCTCCCAAAATACCCGAAGTCATACCGCCACCACTCACACAAATTCTAAACCTTACGCCTCGAGCATCACAGCTTGAACTTGCTACCCCTCGAGTCCCTGATTTTGTTCCACCAGCACTTACGCAAGCCATCAACATGACAAAATCACCTGCATTTGATCTTGCCTCAATCATGACAACACAAACCCCAGAATTTGATTCCATCGCCACAAACCTCACCTTTAATATCCCAGAAATACCACCGCTCGAAACCACGCTGACACTGCGCCCCATCTTTGAGAATTTCGACGCACAAACAACTCGCACCATAGAGCCTCGTGAAGCCACCAGAACCCTGTCACGCACTGAACAAAGCAATACTCGAGGCTCAAATACTGGCAAGCGTTCAATCGATTTAAACTTGAACATCACCATCAAAAGCGATTCAAACAACGCTCGAGAAATCGCCGCCGCCATCGCACCAGACGCTCGAGCAATGCTTTTTGAAGCGTTGCAACAATTGATGCTTGAGCAAGGTGAGGATGCCTAAAACTTGAAGACCGATTTGCATCGGTTTTCAAGTTTTGATTATTACGCTATTTCCTAACTTGCCTCGAAGGTCAGAACTCGAGATTCTCTAAATTCTGCCATTCGATGGGTTTCAAAAGTTCCAAATAGCGGAATATGAGAACAGCAAAAGTTCCAAATAGCGTGATGCAAAAGTTCCATTTATTGTGAAGCGCGACAAAGCAAAAGAGGCAATTCGAGAACGGCAATAAGCCATTTGATTCAGAGCAGCCTAAGCGAATCGGCAAATGCGCAAAAGTTAAACAAAACCTAAACTAAACCCAAGAAAGGAGGTCGTGTTGAAAACCTTTTAACGCGCCCTCGGGTTCAAAAAACGGACACTCGAGCGCCCAAAACAGACGACCAAACCCAAAACCTTCGCTCAATTATCAAGGAGAACACCATGTCCGCTGAACTTTATTTTGCCAAAGAACGCATTCACAACATGCAAAGCCAAGCCCAAGTCGCACGCGAAGTCCGTGCCGCACAAAATCCAATCGCTCGAGTCTTCAAATTCAAACTCCTACGCTTTTTCAAGCTCTCCCGCAAGAACGCCTAAACCCACACTTTGCTTTGGCTCGAGTGGATGCGGACTCCTCCCTGTCGATCTCTCTGGTAGCCGAAGCTTTCTTACCCGCCCTTTTGATTCAGGGCGGGGTTTTTGTGGTTCGAGCGACAAGAGTTCGCAGAGCCGCTTTGAACCTTTAAGTTTAATCACTCAAAACCTGTGGCTTCACAAAGACTATAATCAAATCATGGCAAAAGTAGAATCATTCAATCTCGATCACACCAAAGTCCGCGCCCCTTACGTGCGCGTGGCAGGAAAACACCTGACGCCGAGCGGCGATACGATCACCAAGTTTGACTTACGCCTGGCACAACCCAATCAAAAAATTTTGGGCACGGGCACGATGCACACGCTCGAGCATCTGCTGGCAGGAAATTTGCGCGATCATTTGACTGGCATTATTGACATTTCGCCAATGGGTTGCCGCACTGGGTTTTACATGGTCATGGACGGCGAGCAAAACCCCGAAACGGTGCGGGTGGCGCTAATGAAAACACTGGCGTTCGTGCGCGATTTTGACCAAACCATCCCTGGGGTGTCCGCACTCGAGTGCGGCAATTACCGCGATCACAACTTGCAAAATGCCAAGGACTGGGCTAAGAAAGTTCTGGCGCAAGGTTTAATTGTCCAAGAAACCGTGCGGATTCCTGATGGGGTCTCGAGCCAATGAAGAAAATCATTTTGCTGGCAGCAATGGGTTCTGAGGTCGCACCGCTCGAGAGAAAGCTGCCTGGAATGGTAATTGTTGGAACGGGCGTGGGCAAGGTTGCGGCTGCCATGAACACGCAACGCGCCATTATGAATCATCAACCTGACGCCATTGTTTTTGTCGGCGTGGCTGGAGGTTTGGGCAGTGTCTCGAGGTTGGATGTGATCGTTGCCAAAGACGCGGTGCAGTGGGATGTGGACATCACGCCGATCAACGGCGGCGAGGTCGGAACACTGAATAACGGGCAGCGCTTTTTACCGCTCGAGCCAAACGGTTCAGAACTGGCATTGCAGGCGTCTCTCGAGCTTGGTTATCCGAGTATTCTTGGGCGTGTGGCTTCGGGCGATGCGTTCTTGGCTGACCCCGCCAAGAGCGCTTGGATTCAGACCACCTTTCAAGCCGATGCGGTGGAAATGGAGGGCGCTGCGGCGTTGCAGGTTGCCAGTGAAAACAAGATTCCAATGGTTTTGATTCGGGTGATTTCGGACGGCGCTGGCGACGATGCCCCGATGAGTTTTTCGGACTTTCTCGAGGCTGCCGCCGAACGTGCCGCCAACGTGGTTGCCGCGTTCTTACCAAAATGGCTCGATCATCTGACCGCTTGAATTGACATGAATTCCCTTAAACCTGCCACCTTAGATCGTCTTGATCGGGTGTTGTCGCAACTGGCGGCGACGCTCGAGGTTGTGTATTCACGGCGGGTGCTCGAGGATGTGCTGGGCGATTTCGAGGAAGTCACGGCGGCACAACTTCGCACCTTAAAACTGCTCTCGAGTGAACCGATTGACGGCACGGGTTTGTTGATTGGCGCGATCAGTCAGGGTTTAAGAATCTCTTATCCTGCCGCAAGTAAAGCCGTGGATCGGTTGGTCGAACATGGTTTGGCGCAGCGCAGCCGCAGCGCCGGCGATGCGCGTCAAACTTTTGTGCGCCTGACCGAACGGGGTCGAGCCGTGATCCAAAAAGTCAAGCTCGAGCGTCAAGCCAAACTCGAGCGGGCATTGCGGCATATTGGCGATCAAACTGTAATTGCCGAGTTTACAACGCTGCTCGAGGATTTCACGAATCAATCGGTGCAGGACACTCAAGATGCGCTAGAAGTCAAACTCGAGACTGGATTTTAAAAAGCCCAGTTCAAACCGTAAGTCTCGAGCATGGTTTGAGGTTTCAGGCTGGATTTGGCAGATTTGACGCTGATTAAAGTCGCCACGCATCTGTCTTTTAACGGCGTGTAGGCTTTGTTCTTGTCTACACGAAACGAACCCGCTCCAGTCATGCTCGCGCCCGCAATACCTTTGATTTCAAAATTACAGACAATTTGCGAATACGCACCGCTCAATTCGAGAATCGCACGGTTTTCCTTGCTCGAGTAAAAGAAAAAAGCGTCCAAGGTTGCTTTGCCATTTTTGGCTGTGCCGCTGGGCACATTTGCCAGAAGTTTGATCAAGTTAATGTCGTAAATTTGCGCTCCAATCTGCACTTTCCAGGCTTGACCCACCTCAATATTGGGTGGCCAGGCAAGCTTGATGTTGCCCGAGGCTGGCGGTGTTGTGCCAGTGACGGTTTTGATGATGCTTGGACCACTGGCTAATTCGGCGGTACAGGTTTGACCCAGCAACACCGTCTGGGCATTTTTGTCTTTTTGATAGACTGCCTCGCCTGTCAACGTCTGTCCGTTCAAGCCTCCCTCACCAAACACACAACCCCAAATACTGACGCCGTCGGTCATTTGCAGGACAGCATTGCGGCTGTCTGCCACCCAGTAAAAATAAGCATCTAAACTCGAGTTTGCGGCTGTGGCTTTGCCAAAAGGGTCGCCGTCTTTGTCTTTGCCGTTTAACTTTAATGTCCAGTCGCCCACCGTCGGAATGCTGACTTGCCAGGTCTGCCCCACCTCGAGGTTGGGAGGCCAAAGCGCATTTACTTTGGGGGTTGGATCGGTTGATGCTTGAGGGTTTAAATCTGGTTTGGCGCGTCCCGTGCCGTCGTCGAGTGCCGCAGTGCAAAAACCCGAGTACGGCTTAAAAGCGCTGCTCGAGTCTTTAACGAAGGTTGCACCCGTCATGATGTACTCGGTTACGCCGTAAGAACCGAATTGGCACAATTGCGAGATTTTACCGTCGGTCAGCAGTAAATTGGCAAAATCTTTTTGTTTGTCGTAGTAAAAAAATACGTTTTGGACACTCGAGTTTTTTAAATTTTTGGCTTTACCGATTGGGTCGCCGTCGCTATCTTTGCCCTCTAAGGTGACCAACCAATCGCCCAGTTTTTCGATGCTGACGTACCAGGTTTGTCCGACCACAATTTTTGGAGGCCAGCCGATAGCGCCCGTGACCGTTGGTGCAGGCGTAAGGGGTTGTTGTGTCTGGGCGAAAGAAATTCCAGTACCAAACAGGCACAGCAGCAAAAAGACCAGTTTAAACGGCTTCATTGAAATTCAGTCTGTCATAAATTCATGAGCAGATTTTTCAATTTGAATTGACCAGACAGACCGCTTTTCAGTTTGCATAACAATTTGTCAGCTCAAAATGGTCTAGCCTGAGACATGAGAATCCTTAAACCAATGCTGGCATTTGTCTTGCTTTCGAGTTGGTCATTGGCGCATTCGCCAAGAATGGTGTCCGAAGGCGTTCATTTGTCGGTAGACACTGCCTACAAAGTCCCTGATGCCAGCATTTCCTGGGCGCTTTACGCCAAACTTCCAAGCAAAAGTGTCGAATGGTACAGCTTTGAATTGAAAGCTGGGCAAACTTTGTATGTCTCAATGACCGTGCCACAAATCAGTGGTTTAGAAGATTTCGCACCAAGTTTTGCCATTATTGGGCAGGGCTTAAATGCGTCAAAACTCGAGCCTATGCCGTCAGGCATGGAAGCAGTACCTGTGCCGTCAAATATGGGGGCGCTGGTTGTGCCGCCATCGGCAGCAAAGCTCGAGGTTCATGGCGGTCATGGCTACTGGATACGGCAAAGTACCAGCATCAAAGCGCCCTTTGCTGGGAAGTATTTTGTTGCGGTCTTTCATGGGGCTTCAAAAGCTGGCAAGTACGTGCTTGCCCCTGGACAAAAGGAGGTTTTTGTCAACGAAGGTCGAGCTTTGAGCACTGAAATCAACGCGTTTTTTGCCAAACCTTAAATCTCGAGTTTTGTTGTCCCGAAAATTCCTATCTTTTCTGATGCTCAGAATTGACCTTGTGTGATATCCAGAGCCAGTATAATGATGTCGTGTCGGAAGATTTTAAACAAGCAATGGTTGAACTTTATGAGTACAAAGTCGCAGACCTGATCGCTGGGCGCGAACCGCTCGGCGGGAAACAATCGGTCAAAACCTTAAGGGACAGCATTGCAAAACTGCCTTTGACAGGGCAACAACTCAGGCGCTACCGCGAAACAGATCGTAAACTGCGCGAAAAAAGTGCCGCACCTAAAACGCTGACCCAAACTGTGACCGGCGAAAAACTTGATGTCAATGTGGGTTTAAACCTTGATCTGGATTCATCGGCGGTGGCGATTTTACCAGTCGTAACCGACAAGCAGACGGCAATGGCGAACCTCGAGTTGACCGACGGCGAAACTTTTGTTTTTCGGGCACTGAGCCACGCGGCTTGGTGTGTGGATTTCCGTGAAGAGGTGCAATCTCAGAATAAGCGCTTCCGTCTCGAGCCAAACCGCCCGAGCTTGCGCCTGATTTATGCAACGCTGCATAACCTCGAGCAGTATTCAGAATTGCCTGGTTTCAGTCAAGATTTGAATCTTGCCAAATTTAAGGTGATTTCGGCTGTGCCAACCAGCGACGATCCGCTGATCAGTCTGGGCAACAACGATGTTGTCAATGAACTTTTAGAGGGTCTTGCAAACCACATCGCTAGCTTTACGCAACTCTACCCCAAATTAACCATGCCTGGCAGCGAAACGCTTGGGTATTTGCGCCGTTTTGCGGTGGCAGTGGCAAATGACAGCACGGCAGGCGAGCCGCCGCCGGTGGTCAGTCCAAGCCCCCGTGAAATTCAAAACGCCCTCGAAGAGGTGCGCCGTGAAAACCTGAACCCAGAAGCCAAACGCAATATGCTCGAGCGCCTACAAAAACAACTCGAGCATGCCCTAAGTCAAGAAAAAACTTTGCTTGGTCGTTACGAATCGGATCGCCGCGCCTTGCAAGAATCTGTCGAAACCATTTTTGGTTATTTAATTGATCAAGTCCCAGAACGCTTGGGTGGACGCGCCAAGGACCGCAACCCAGTTCAAAAAGCGTTGAATGCACAAAACGAAGATTTAAGGCTCGAGACGGTCAATCCAAGCGCTACCGAGATTGCGGTGCGTTTGCAACGAACTGGCGGCACGAGCTTGGCAGGCATTGAAGTGCATTGGCATACCCAGCCCGAAGGTTGGGCGATTGAGGTCGGCGGCGCTGAATACCCGTTGCAAACCGACATGAGCATTCCGCTCGAGGGACAAGAGATTCGGGTTTACACCAAACAGGCGCTCGGCGCGATTTACGCCCTGATTAAAATTCGTGATCGCGGTGGCGCAAGTACGCTCTGGGAGGCGCTGAAACTCGCCCGCACCGTGGCAGTCATGCTCGATCCTAGCGAACAATTCTTAAATTTGCGACTTGCCAGGGCAGCCACCAGTTGGATCAAAGACCGTCGGGTTGACCTCGAGCAAGTCAGTCCTGAAGTTGCCGCCAATTGGCTTAATGCTCCCGAAGATCGGCTTCTCGATTTTGCCCGAAAAGGTGCGACCCGTTTGCAAGACATGTTTAAACGCAGCCCAGAGGCGGTGCTCGAGCGAGCGTTTTTTGCCAGTGCCGAATCGTTGGCTGAACCTGGCGGCACGAACAGCGCGAACGTAGTGACCAAAGCCTTCCGAGAGCTTTTAAAAATGCCTGACCATGAACCCATCGAAGGGCTGGACATCAAAAAACCAGACGAGGCGTTGCTGGTCTTGTACCGTGGCGAACCGATCACCATTCGCGTGATGCAACGCGCCCTGACCATTCGCACGGATAACCTCGGTAAGGTTTATGTGCTGCTGCCTGGTGGTGGTGGGCGAACTTTAGAGCAAATTTTGGTGCATCACATGCCTGGCGGTGCGATCATCATGGCTCGTGAAGGCTTAAGGATTGCCTTAAGTTATATTGCCGTATGACCTGGCAGGAAGTCCTAGAGATTCACGGCTCGAGGCGCGGCATCAGAATTGATACCACCCATGCCAGCCTCTTGCTCGATTTTGGTTTGAGTGTTTACAACAACCGCCGCGAATCTGGTTTTTTGTATTACGAGGGTGAAGGCAAATCGGGCGATCAAACCCCGATCAAAGGCAATGCGGGGCTGCTCGAGTGTCTAGAAGTCAAACGCCCAGTCTTGGTGCTTGAGCGCTCTCAACCAGGACTCTGGCAGAGTGCGGGGGAGCATTTGGTGGTTGGTGTTGAATACATGAAGCTCGAGGCGCAGCAACGTTATGTTTTTGTCTTCAAGTTAAAACCCTTACAGTAAAGCAACTCGAGCTTCCAAAGTGTCTCGAGCAAGAATCTCATGTTGGTGTTTATCATGCGGACATGACTTCTAAAACTCGAGCTTTGCTTGCTTGTTGTCTGGTGTTGTCTGGTCTGGCGTTATGCGGTCTGGCGTTGTCTGGTCTGGTCTTCGCACAGCAAAGTCAACCAGCAATGCAAAGCAAAAAAGACCCAATTCAAATTACTGGTTTGCAAGATGCGCAATTGCGTTTTCAAATCGGACGTCACTCGAGAACACTGGACTTAAAAGCTGATCTGAACGGTTGCTACAGCGCTATTTTTGACGCCACAGATTCTAAAACACCGCCCGAAAAAGTCGTGCTTTTCCCTCGGGTGCTCGATCAGGTTTTAAAGGCAGGATTTTGGTACTTGACGTTACAAATCAACCTCAACAGTGGCTGCAATATTCAAGGCTATTGTGGTGCGGGCAGCGTGACGCAAGTGTTGTGGTTTAAATTTGATCGCAATTTAAAAGCCATCAAGCGGCAATCGGTCATGGTCAGTGATTGTGCAACCAACATCGAACTTCTCAAATTTACGGGGCGCGGCGGTTTTGACGATATTCAAACAACACTCGAGATGCGCGGTGGTGTGCTCGAGTTGAGTTATGGACGAGCCGATTACAGCACCAAAATCAATATTGTCTCGAGATTAATTTACGACAGACGCTTTCCAGAAAGAGGCTTGGTGGTCTCAAAAAAAACCTTTGCATTGAAGTGATTCAATCCATCAGTGTTGGAAAGGAACGCCCGAACCTCGAGATGGCTGGTATCGTGGTTGGTAATGATTCAAGGTCGCTTAAAAGATTACCCAATTGCCGATTTGCTTGGTCTGATCTCAAATGGACAAAAGTCTGGCGTGTTGACCGTGAAACTCGACGAACGCGAAGCCAGAATTCATTTTGAAATGGGCAAGGTTTTGTACGCTCGGGTCGAAGACGGCGCGAATCTTGGCGAGTACCTGGTGCGTTTTGAACTGATGAACCCAGAGGAAATTCAGAACTTGATCGCCCGTCAGCACAAAGAAAACCCGCACACGCCGCTCGGCATGATGGCGGTGCGCTCGGGCAACATCAACGAGGAAGACCTGAAACGGGCGCTCGAGGCTCAATGTTTGGATGCCACCACCGAAGTTTTGATCTGGAATGACAATCAACGCTCGAGGTTTGATTTTAAAGAACGCGGTCCTGACGCCTCGCAAGTCCCAACCCAGCATATTTTTGATCCGATGGCGCTGCTCTTGGAGGCGACCCGCAGGCTCGACGAATGGCGGCGCGGGCAGGTAAAACCATACGACGTTTTTGAGGTGGCGCTTGAAACTGCAAATCCGCCGCCAACACTTTCCGTTGGCGAGTGGGAGTTGCTGCACCTGGTCGATGGTCAACGTTCCGCCGCCAGTATCGCCGCCGAACTTGACATTCCAGAGGGCGAAACCTACCGCCGTTTGTTCCTGCTGCTCGAGCGAAATATGTTACGCCGTGCCGATGTGCGCCCCGAAGACCCTTGGGTTTTGATCGTGACCGAAAGCCACACCACGCGGCGTTTAAACACCATGACCCTGACCCGCGAACGTTACCGCGTGATGCACGCCGACACCCTCGAGAAAGCCAAGGAACTGCTCGAGGAGCGCCGTCCGAACACGATTTTACTTGACTGGGCAAATGCCCTTGAAGCCGCCAAACAATTGCGCGGCGTTAAAGGCAAGAACCTGACGCCGATCATTGCCATTGTCAAAGAAGAACCGCGCCAGGGTGGGTTTTTCAACCGTAACAACACGGTTTCCAACATGCGGTTTTTACTAAAACCCTATTCCGAAATGCAGCTACTGGCTTCCGTCTTGGCGGTCACAGGGCGCTCGGTTTAAGCATTACTGCACTCGAGTCACAATCAAACCCGTATCGGTTTAAAACTGAACTTTGGCACGGTTTTGACCCGCTCGAGACGTTTTTAAACTGGGTAACGATTGGTTTTAAAAACCTGTTGGCGCAAGCATTTATTGCATCAACATCAATAACCTACAATGCAAACCGCATTGAATCCAACAACCCACTCGAGTCTCAAAAATGGATGCGAGGTAGATTAAACCCATGAAACTCTACCGAGCCAGCCTCGCGCATACGCCGCACAACCCGTTTACGCATTCAGACGCGCTCGAGACGTTTGCTGACGGTGGTCTGCTGGTTGAAAAGGACAAGATTCTCGAGCTTGGTCATTTCTCGAGTGTCCAGGCAAGATACCCAAAAGCCAAAGTGGTCGATTGCACTGGAAGTTTTATTGTGCCTGGGCTGGTCGATTGTCACGTGCATTTTCCGCAAGTCAATGTGATTGGCACGATGGGCGTGCAATTGCTCGAATGGCTCGAAACGCGCACGCTGCCCGAGGAAGAAAAACTGGCGGACTCGAATTATGCGCGTGATGTGGCAAAAGATTTTTTAACACATCTGGTGAGAAATGGTACAACAACCGCCCTGGTGTTTGGCAGTCATTTTAAAAACGCCATGCACGAATTTTTTCAAGCCGCCGACGAATCAAGCTTGCGGATTACCAGCGGCATGGTGTTTTCAGACCGCGAATTGCGCCCTAAACTGCACCAAAGCCCGCAACAGGCATTCTCGAGCGGTGCAGAATTGATGATGCGCTGGCACAATAAAGGTCGCTTGCGTTACGCCGTCATGCCACGTTTTAGTTTGTCCTGCTCGGACAAGATGCTCGAGGTGTGCAGCGCGTTATTGTCGGCGCAACCAGGAATTTTGTTTCATTCGCACATCAACGAAAATCCGCTCGAGATTGAAACCGTCAAACGACTTGCCAACGCGCCCGATTATCTCGAGAGTTATGAACGACACAATCTAGTGAATGAACGCAGCGTCTTCGCCCACAGCGTTCACCCAACAGCGTCCGAACTGGAGCGCATGGCAAAAGCTGGCTCGAGCGTGGCGCATTGTGCCTCGAGCAATGCTTTTATTGGCAGTGGTTTGTTCCCCATGCGCTCGCACCTCGAGGCTGGGGTGCATCTGGCGCTTGGTTCTGACGTGGGCGGTGGCACGGGGTTCTCGCTGTTAAAAGAGGGACTCGAGGCGTACCAAATGCAGATGTTGCAAAAAGACGGCATCAAGCTTTCACCCGCGCATTTGCTTTATTTGGCAACCAAAGCAGGAGCAAAAGCCCTGCATCTCGAGGATCAAATTGGGGATTTTGCAGTTGGCAAACAAGCCGATTTTGTTGTCTTAAAAGCACCCAAGGGCAGCACCCTCGAGCGCACTTTGCAAGGTTCGCCGTCAATGGTTGCAAGCCTGGGGGCATTGTTTACCCTGGCAAGAGAAGAATGCGTCAAGAATGTTTTTGTGGCGGGGGAAAAAGTAGTTTGAGAATTCATAGCTGGCGCATCAATTGCAATTGATACGTTCACCAAAACCCTGTTCAAATCCTTATTTGGCATAAAACTCTTTCGCTTGAGAATAATGATTTTTATTTCTAAATACACATAACTTTCATAAATTATAGTTTAGCATTTGTTTAGGCTTTTCAGCGTTGCTCAGATTGTCCGATACCCTTGAAACCCCAAATCTCGAGTGCAGGTATGAGAGGCGTTTTTAGGGTCTTTGGATTGTGGCAATGCGCGGCAAGTTCTGAGTCGTGTTGGCTTTCAGAAGAAAGCTGCCTTTCTCTTCACTCTTGATCTCTCGAGTGATGCCCCTTTAGGAGAGTACATGCCCACGTCCGTAAAGATTGCTTGCGCACTTCTCGTGACCGCCCTCTTCGCTGCCTGTAACCAACAACAAACCGTACTCGATGATGAACAAGCCTTGCCGAGCACCATCGAAGATCTACCTGTGATCGAAAGTCTTATTGCTGCGCCTGAAAATGCTCAGGTACGTGGTGCGCCTGGTTACAACATCGCTTTCAATTTTACTCCAGGTACGCCACAATCGGTCACCAATGCCATGGAATCCGCCAGAAGCCGTTGGCAAGGAGTGGTTACGGGCGACCTGCCCGATGTCACCGGAACAATCCCAGCCAATTCTTGCGGCAACAACCCAGCCTTTACAGGCACGATTGATGACGTGCTGGTCTTTACTGGTGCGCAAAATCTTGATGGTCCAGGCGGCACGCTTGCCCAATCAGGTCCTTGCTTTGTTCGGACAACTGGTGGTTTGACGATTGCCAGTGTACTCATTTTTGATTCCTCTGACCTTACCCAATTTGAAAGCCAACTGAATGCCATTGCAGTACACGAACTTGGGCATACAATTGGTGTGGGTACGCTCTGGCAAAGCAAAGGCTTACTGCGCGGCGCTGGCACGAGCAACCCACGATTTGTTGGTTCTGGTGCTCGCGCCGAATGGCGTGCCTTGGGTCGGATTGGCAGTGTTCCAGTCGAAAACACTGGTGGCGCGGGAACAAGAGACGGTCACTGGCGCGAAAGCATTTTCGCCAACGAATTGATGACTGGCTTTATCAACACTGGCTTTAATCCTCTAAGCCGCGTCACAATTGCCTCGATTGGCGATTTGGGTTATCAGGTCAACCTTGCGGCTGCTGATCCTTACGCCCTGCCAGGTGCTCGAGCTGCTGCGGTGGAAGCTTTCGAGTTAAACGAGCAGTTGATAACACCAAGCGCTCGAGTGCGTTGACCTCTGATTTTTCCTAATTCTTGCCCCCTGCGAACAAAGCAGGGGGTATTGATAATTGTCAAAACTCGAGCAGGTTCAATAAACTTATTTGCCTAAAATCCCAACGCTTTGCAGGTAGCTTAAAAATGGACTCGAGTTTGTGAAATACGCGACCAGTGCGCCAAGCGCCAAACCAGGTCCAAATGGGAGTTGCGAATCGCCAGTGCGGGCTTTTTGAATCACACCAAAAATTGCGCCCGCAAAAACGCCAATGAAAAATCCAAAAATTGCGCCCTGCCAGAACAACACCGCGCCCACAGCGCCCCAAAGTTTGACATCACCAAAACCAAAAGCGACGGGATCGCCGTCTTCACTTTCATCGTCCTCGTTTTCGGGTGTGAACCACCAGTACAAGCCTGCCAGCAGTGCCATGCCGCCTGCGGCTTGCAATGCGCCGTATGCGCTGGTGGTCAGGCTGTGATTCTGTAAGACGCTACTCGAGATAAAAATGCTGATGATGCCGCCGCCAAGGGTTAAAAAGTCTGGCATCGGAATCACGCGTTTGAAGATAAGGTTAACAATGGTCAGTAACATACCTGCACCAACACCATAAATTGGTCCAAGCCAAGCGCCGACCAGAAACGCCAGGTGAATATTTAAATAGCCAACTGGAAACGATGGGAATTTCGGTTCTTTAAAACGACGCAACACCCAAGCAAAAAAACCTGCAACAAACGCCAGAATCCCAGCACCGAACATTGCACCCTCGAGCGCCCTATAAAACCCTGGGACGCCACCAATCCAAACCGAGAGCGCCAAACCGACCAGCAACGGCAACAGCGTGAATTCGTCGGGCAGTTGCTTGGTCTCGAGGTCAATTGCCGAACCGACCAGCAGGCAGGTGTACAAGAACATCATGCCCAGCGCCTCGAGAATGTAATTGCGGTCAAAACCGTATTGCAAGCCGAGATTGTAATTGCCAAAAACCTTCCAGGCGATCAGGGCGTAACCAATGCCAGAAATCAATTCGATGATCGGGTAACGGCTGGTGATTGGATTTGCGCAGTAACGGCATTTTCCGCGCAGGTACAACCACGAAAAAATCGGGAACAAATCGAGCACCCCAAGTCGGTGGTCGCAATTGGGGCAATGGCTGGGCGGGAAAGCAACACTCTCTTTGCGTGGAATGCGGTAGATCAGCACGTTAGAAAACGAACCGATGAGTGAACCAAAAAGAAAGGCAAAACCAATGATGAACAATTCCACGTAACCCATCATAAACCGCAAGGCATCTCGAGCGGGTCAAAACTGAGCACTTGAAATGAAAACCATGTTTGGTTACTTGCCAAGAATGACTGGCAATTCCGTCTCGAGTTTGCGGTGCTCGAGTTTAAAATTTTGATTCATGATATCTGGGTTGCCTGTGTTGCCCGCTTTCATCATGGCGTACTGGTCTTTTGTAATTGGGGCAATGGCTGGAACAATGTTCATGAGCGGAACCATAATGTCCATGATCGGCAATGGCACGGCAACGACTGGTTTTTTGATGCCCAGCACGGTTTGCATTAAAGCTGAAAGTTCTTTGAAGGTGAACTCTTTTGGTCCGACCAAATCAAAAATTTTAGCGCTGGTCTCGGGCTTTGCAAGGGCTTGTACAAAGCACTGCGCCACATCGCCAACCCAAATTGGTCTAAACAAAAACATGCCGTCACCAATTTGCGGCACGATGGGCGCTTGAGACACCAGATTTTTCAGAACATGCCCGAAGAAATCATCGCCCACACCAAAGACCAAACTGGGTCTAAAAATCGTCCAATCCAGGTTAGACGCGCGAACCAGTTCTTCGGCTTGAAATTTGCTGCTCGAGTAACCACTGACGGCATTGCTACTTGCACCCAGGGCGCTCATGTGCAAATAGCGTTTGACGCCTGCGGCTTTGGCAGCCTCGAGGACATTGCGCGTGCCATCAACATGAACGCGGGCAAAGGTTTGCAAACCCTTTTCGGCAATGATGCCCACCAAATGCAGCACCGCATCGACACCGTTCATGGCTTCTTTCAAACCGTTGCCGCCGCCCACATCCGCCCTGATATTGCCAATGTCGGCTTGACGGTATTCGACGTTTTTGAAAATCTCGAGTTTAGCGCCCGAGGCGGTTTTGGATTTTGCGGCATCCCTAGAAACACTGACCACCGAATGCCCAGCCTCGAGTAGCGCCTTAACCACGTAATGTCCGACATAACCAGTTGAACCTGTTACCAGCACTTTCATGATGACCCCCAAAAGAATGTCTCGAGCTTATTCTTGCCTCGAGACACTGTAAAGCATTTTGTTGATTGCCCGCTTTGAATTAATCTTTGTCGTCTAGATCGGTGGCTTCTGAGAGTTCCTCGAGGATTGCCACGTTCAACAGCGTGATGCGCCTGTAACCGCTTTGCACCAAATTCTCGCCGCGCAATTCGGTGATGATTTTGCTGACGCTTTCACGGGTGCTCGAGGTGCCTTCTGCGATCAGTTCGTGGGTCGCACGCACAAAAGGATGACCCTGTTCGTCAATGCCGCCCAGTGGAGTAGCGGAAAGCTGCATCAAATACCGTGCCACGCGTTGACGAAGGTCGCCAATCTGCAAATGGTATTCGTAAGCCATAACGCGTTGCAGTTGATCGGACAGGCTGCGCGTGACCGATTGCAGGTTTTCGACGTTGATACCGTTCGGGTCAAGGCTGGATAAGGTCGCGTCGGTTAACGCTTCGACCTGATGGTCGCGCAGCATTCCATTGAAGGCTTCCTCACCGAAGTAATCGCCAGGCAGGACGTGACGCACGGTCAAAACCCGACCTTTGGGAGTCAGTTTGGCAATCCTCACCAAGCCCGTTTCAACTTTAAACAAACTTAAAGCTGGGTCGCCTTCAAAGTAAACGGTTTGACCACGGCGGTATCGAATCTGATGCGGACGGTTATTGGCAACGAGTGTCATAAATGCCTCCTGTGGCGTTGAAGCGCGGGTCAAGAAATTTGGATACGGTTTTTTGCTTAGCGGTTTAAAGATCAACTTGAACTTCCCTTTCCGACGCCCGTTTAACCGTCGCCTTGGTTTTGATAAGCTGGCGTTTACTGCTGCGGTAGGCGTTAAATCCACTGACGGCAACGCCCAGTGTGCCCTGTCCTGGAAAAATGGTTTCGCCCGCCAAGTACAAGCCTGCGATGCCAGAATCGTGATGAATCGCATTTAAGTTGGCGCTCGAGATGGTCTGCGGAATGCCGCCAACACGTCCAAAACTGTGCAGCGTAAAGCCCTGAAAAGTCCGTGGCGTGCCCATCTCGAGGTGAACGATGCCGGCACGAAAGCCTGGAAAAAGTTCCCCGAGCCGCCGCAAAATGCGTTCTCCGAAAGCGGATTTTTTGGCTTTGTAATCGGTATCACTTAAATTAAACCAATCTGTGGCTCGAACGTGGGTGCTGATGGTAATGGCACGAAAACCTTGCGGTGCGCGGCTGGCGTCCCAATTGGGGCTGGTGCTGACCAAAAAGTTCTCGAGGATGCCAGCATCATTAAAATCGGTGATTTGCTCGAAGCAA
The DNA here is from genome assembly GCA_043775825.1 of Deinococcales bacterium. Lineage (GTDB taxonomy): Bacteria > Deinococcota > Deinococci > Deinococcales > JAAFIG01 > JANXTZ01. The sequence goes on along the minus strand of JAYVRX010000158.1, from coordinate 16,225 downwards.
CCAAAGTCTTTGGGTAGCGCGTGCTCTTGGATGCCAATGTAGAGCGTGAATGCGCCCCAAATTTCGGCTTTGTCTGCAAAATCTTGCTCGAGTCTTAAAGGTTTGGCATTTCCCAGCAATGCCAGAGTGTCTGGCACAGGTGCGCTCGAGATCACAACGTCTGATTTGAAGGCTCGAGCGTGGGTTTGCACGCCAACCACACGGTTTTTTTCGGTCAGAATTTCGCGTGCTCGGGTGGCGTAATGTACCGTGCCGCCATTGTCAAGGATGCTTTTAGCCAAGTCTTGGGCAATGCTCGAGAGTCCGCCAGGCACGTACTGCGCTCCAAAACGGTAGACCTCGAGGGCATACGCGCCGTTGGGCAGGGCGCAACCGTTTGAAACCACCTGCATCGAGTCGAGCAACTGACCGTCAATAAATGCCTTGTGCGCTGGGTCTTGAATGCCGTGCTGATCGAGCAGTTGGGCAACGGTTTTGTTTAAAGACAGCAAGACTTTTGGCACGCCGACATGGATACCTCGAGCCGTGTCCAGAACGTCATAGGCAGATTTGAATGGCATTGAAGGAAAGCGTTTGGCAACGTGGTGCATGGTGTCGGCAAGGCTTTGCAGGTCTTGCCAAAAGCGCAACTTGGCAGCCTCTTGGCTTGGGAATGCACGCATCAATTCGGTTTTCCAGGCGTTGCGGTTGCTGGAAACTTCAACGGGTTGTGCGTTTAAATGCACCCGCATGATGCGTTCCAAGGCTTTTCCTGGGGCGTGAAGCCCAAGTTTGGTGTAAATACCGTATAAGATTCCACCAGGCTCTAAACCTGCGGCAACCGTTGCGCCCACCGCAAAGCGAAAATCGCCGTGTGGCGTTGTGCGGGTAAAGCTGGCGGCGCAGCCTCCAGGGTGAACGTCACGCTCGAGCACCTGAACTTTAAAGCCGTCTTTGGCGAGCAATGCCCCTGCGGTTAAACCAGCGAAACCTGCCCCAATGATTGTGACATCGGCGTGAGCATCGCAGGCGCGGCGTTTGGTTTTGCTCGGGGTTTCAAAAGCAGATTCCGAGACTGGAATGAGGGCTGATTCCACTGGCGCACGAAATTGGGTCATGATGTAACCCTCAAGATCAGCCTCTCGAGGGCAATTTTGGCATTGCTGCCGTAATATTCGCCGCCGAGTTCGGTTGCCAAGTTTGGATTGCTGTTAAAACCGTTGCCGCCGTAAATGACGATGCCAACCACCTCGCGCAATAAATGGGCTTGATGGCGCATGTTTTCGATCACTTCGCTTGTGCCAGCCGAAACCAGCACCGCGCTGGCTTTGATCTCACGGGCAAAACGTGCCAGGTCAGCAATGGGCGTGTTCGCGCCCAGAAAATGCGTGCGAATTCCGGCGCGACGTAAGAAAATCGAGATGGTCAGCGCCCCAATTTCGTGCCACTCGCCTGGTGCACACGCCACCACCACCGTTGGACCGCTGCGTGGCGAACCTGCCATCTCGAGCAAGCCGTGCAATTTTCCGCGCAGGTAGGCGGTGGCTTGATGTTCGTGGGCAATTGTGATTTCGCCCCTGTGCCAACGTTCACCAATTTCGACCAGGGTCGGTTGAATCAACTCGAGCAGCACATCTTCAACTGGCAAGGTGCTGTGGGCTTGCGCCAAAATCGCGTCACCTTTGGCAGAGTCACCGTGCAAGGTTGCGTCAATCAAACGGTTGATCAGGTCGTTGGGGTTGGTGGCTCGGGGGTACTGAATGTTTTGGTGAACTTGGTTGTTGCCTGCCGGCAAGGACTGCTCGAGCGCGTACAATTGCGCCGCCCTGGAAGCTGGAATTCCGTCTGAAATACGGTTTTTAAAAAATTCGATGCAAGCGATGTCATTTTGGCTGTAAAGTCGGTAACCGCTTGGCGTGCGTTTGGGGTTTGGCAAACCATAACGCCGTTCCCACTGCCTTAAGGTTGTGGCAGGCACTGCGGTCCGATGCTCGACCTCGCTGGCTGTAAACAGCGGCGTGTCTTGGGATGGCGCGGTATTTGAAGTGTTGATTTGCAGGCTTGTGCTCATGGTCAGACCTTTTGGTAATCTTAATTTTGGACACGATTTGCAGAGGGCTTGTATAAACTTTGAAATATGTTAGGTTTAACTTGAACAAATGTCAAGTCAAATTAGATTCGTGTCATTTATTTGTGTCATAGACAAAGTTTTGCAAAACTTGAGCGCTTGGGCATTCACCAGCGGACACTGCTAAATCTTACTGATTTTGTAATTTTCAGCCAGTTCTAGTTTAAGTTTTGTACAAGGTTTGAACTGGCTATCTCGAGGGTTCGCCTTGAAGTTTTTAGGGATTTACGGCAACCCAAAACCATCTCAACCAAACCAGGGTTCTGGCGTTTGAATGGGCAAAACACGGTATTACCGTCAACGCCATTGCACCAACTTTTGTGCGCACCCCAATGACCGAACAGACTTTCGCTCAACCCGAAATCAAAGCCGATCTCGAGTTTCGGATTCCGATGGGCAGGATTGCCACGGTGGACGACATGCTCGGCGCGGTTGTCTTTTTGGCGTCCTCTGCCGCCAGCATGGTCACAGGGCAGTTTAAGGGTTTTGCCGCTCGAGGAATAAAACCGCTAGACTGAGATCATGACCCAAGACCTGAATAAACTTTATCAACGCGACCTGGCAAAACTGGTGGTTGAACTCGAGGCATACCCAACCGAATCAAGTGTTTGGCAGGTCGCGCCCGAGATTAAAAACCCTGCGGGTAACTTGGCGCTGCACATCGTTGGCAACCTCAACCAATTTATTGGCGTTGACTTGGGCGGCACAGATTTCAAACGTGACCGCGACGCGGAGTTTAACCTTAAAAACGTGCCTCGAGCCGAATTGATTGCGATGGTCAAAGCGACAATGAGCATGATCGAAACGGTGCTGGGAAGTTTGGAAAACGTCAAACTCGAGCAGGTTTTCCCCAAAGAAGTCCTGGGCTACCCAATGAGCACCAATTATTTTTTGCTGCACTTGTACGGGCATCTAAACTGGCATTTAGGACAGATCAATTATCACAGACGGCTCACGGCAACCTCGAGCGACTAAAGAATTGAGAATCTTGTTTCTCAAAACTTGAATTTTTGGCGTCAGAGATTCAATGAATCTGTCTTGAGTGATTCTTGTTCGTGCTCTAAAATCAAGTCTCAAAGGTAATTTGAAACACCTGATTTCAAGCTCGAGTTTTAGTCTGAAGCCTACGCAATCAAAAAATACAACCCCGTACCGTTTAAGGTGCGGGGCTGCCTCCAATGAAGGAGTTAATCCGTGCGACTGGAGAACACTATCAGAAAACACGCCAAACTACAAGGGATTTTTGGAGACACTCGAGAATCTGGCTTAACGGATTGTGGCTCGAGTTTGAACTTTGGCGCGTTTGATCTTTGGGAATTGCCAGAAAACTTTAAACCGCAATGGCTCGAGTTTTGGTTCTCCTGCGGTTCTGAGTGTTTTGGAGTGCGGATTTTTTTCTTCAAACAATTGTGTGATGATACGGCGGCTTTGTTGCAGGGCGAGGGTCAGTTGAAGGTCGAACATAAATTCCTCTTTTCTCTTAAAACGTGAGCGACGGGGTTTATAATGGACTTGCGAACCTGTTCATAAAGTACAAACACAGCGATAAAATACCGATAGAGGAATCGTTAAATGATGCAGCTCGAGATTCTCTTGCTTGGTTCTGGCCTGGTGCGGCGCGAAATTGAGTTACGTTTTCGCACCCGCAAAGTCCTGGCGCTGCTGGCATTTTTGGCGGTTGAGGGCGGGATGCAATCGCGGGATCGTTTGGCGGGTTTGTTGTGGGTAGACGCCACTCCAGAGGCGGGACGCAACAGTTTGCGCAACACGCTTTCGTATTTGCGCGAGGCGTTGGGCGGCGAGCAGCATTTAAGAATCGAACGTCAAGCCATTGGCTTAAACCTTGGGTCGGGCGTGATGGTGGATGTGCTTGAACTCGAGAAAGCTGCAAAGCTGGCGCTCGAGCCTGGTGATATTGCATTGAAAACTCAAATCAGCAAGCTCGAGTGGGCAGCAAACCTTTACCAAGGCGATTTTTTAACGGGTCTAAATTTGGCTGATGACAGCGAATTTGATGCCTGGTTGTTGGAGAAACGCGAACTCTTTAAAAGGCATATTCAAACCGTGCTGGAGCGCTTGGCGCAATTGCAGTCAAACGCTGGACAATTCTCGAGCGCGATAGGAACGGCTTTTAAACTGGTGGCGCTTGACCCGCTCAACGAGGCTGGATACCGCCTACTGATCGGATTGCAACACACAAGCGGTGATCGGGTTGGCGCACTGAAATCGTTCGAGGTTTTGCAAAACACTTTGCGTACCGATCTCAACCTCGAGCCTTCACCAGAAACCCTGGCTTTGGCACAACGAATTCGACTCGAGAATGCGCCACCCACAACTCGAGCGCCACGTGTTCCGTCCTTGCCTAGCATGTTGCTCGAAGGTCGGATGGTTGGGCGCGTGAACGAATTTGTAAAAATGGTCGAGGCGTACCACGGGACAGCCATCGGCGAACCCAGATTTGTCACGGTTTCTGGCGAACCTGGCATCGGTAAAACGCGCCTGGCGAGCGAATTTTTGACTTGGGCAAATTCTCAGGGCGCAACGGTCTTGCGGGGTCGGGCGTTTGAAACGGGTGGCGGTTTGGCGTACCAAGCCATCACGGATGCTTTGCGAAAGTACCTGCGAAATGCAGCCGATTTAACGAATGTATTGCGTCCAATCTGGTTGGCGGAACTCTCAAAATTGCTACCAGAATTGCTCGAGCGCTATCCAGATTTGCCCATGCCAAGCCAAGATGAAACGGTGGCACGCACGCGCTTATTCGAGGCGGTGGCACGCTTCGGCTTGGGTTTGGCAAGCCGAGCACCAGTGGTCATGTTCATTGACGATTTGCAATGGGCAGACCAAGCCTCGCTCGAGTTGATCGCCTACAGTGCAAGGCGCTGGCTCGAGGAACAAAGCCCAGTGCTGTTGGTGTTTACGGTTCGGGCTGAGGCTTTGGGCAACACCAACCTTCAAGCTTGGCTGACAAGCCTTTCACACGAGCATCAAGCCGTGACCTTGATGCTCGAGGGTTTATCCGCCGAAGACACGGCACGCCTGATCGAAAACACGGGCGGGCAAATCCAGAATTCTCGAGTTGGTTGTACCAAGAAACGGGTGGTCAACCACTGTTTATCTCTGAAACCCTGAAATCCTTGGCAGAACGTGGTCTGATTATGCCGCAGGCGGGCACTTGGCGGGTGCAAGCTGCCATTCCTAGCCAAACCGCCCCAGGAATCCGTTCGGTGCTTCAAGCCCGTTTTACGCGCCTTTCAGACCAAGCTCGAGAACTTTTAGAGGCGGGCGCGGTGCTTGGGCAAGATTTTGAATTCAGTTTGCTCAGGCAAATCACACAACTCGAGGAAGACCAAGCGTTAAAGGCGCTCGATGAACTGCTGCGATCAAAGTTGGTGCTTGAAGCAAGTACCAATTACGTTTTTTCGCACGACAAAGTCCGTGAGGTGGCGTTTGACGGGGCGGGTGAGGCGAGAAGGCGGGTGTACCATCGCCGTGCCTTCCAGAGCCTCCAAGGTTCACGGGCAAATGCCTCGGTGCTGGCGCGACATGCCCACGGGGCACATTTGTGGCTCGAGGCGTTCAGGGCAAGCATGGAGGCGGGCGATCAAGCCACCAACGTCTATGCTTGGCGCGAATCTGTGGAACACTACGAAAATGCCAGGGCAGTGCTGATCGGGCGACCAGACAACACTGACATCAGCCTGCAACTCGAGCGCGATGAAATTGGTTTGATATACAGCAAACTCTCGAATCGGTATGCCACCTTGAACGAACATGATCGCGTCAAACCTTACCCTTTAGAGGCACGTGAACTGGCGCGGCAGTTGCAAAACCCGTGGCTCGAGGCGCACAGTCTGATTTTCGAGAGTAATTTTATTTCATCACAAAACCTTGAATTGGCGCTCGAACTGCTCGAGCAATCCAGAGTTATTTTTGAACGCATCGGCGACCAAAACGGTTTGTTCCAGATTGAACTCAATCGCCTTGGCAACATTCGGATCGAACCAGGACATTTGCAAAAAAGCATTGTGCTCTTAGAAAACATGCTACCCAAAGCCAGAGAAATGGGTCAAATCCACGCCAAAAGCGCCTTGCTGACCCTGGCAGACGCGTATCAGTCCGTCGGAAGTTGGGAACAAGCCACTGTGCTTTGGCTCGAGCTTGGCACTGACGCTTGGAATCAACGCAGCGACAACCATGCTTTTGTGCGCGAGAATTTGGGATTATGCCAACTCAACGCGGGTCATCTCGAGGCAGCACTTTCTAATTTACTCGCGTCTTACCGCATCAAACAAGAAATTGATGCCAACCCAGTTTGGACGGCAATGGCAGCCTGTTATTACAGTTACGGATTGCTCGAGTCTGGCAACCTTAGACAAGCGCTCGAATTGACCCAAGCCGCATATGCCCTGCGGCACAAAGCCAGCCTAAGGTACAGCGCAGAATATGGTTTGGCTTTTGGCATGGCTTGCATTGCCGCCCAGAATTTCAGTCAAGCGCTTGAGGCGCTATCAATCACCATTCAAATCGTTGGGGCGCAAAACACCTCGGAAATGCAGGTCTGGGGTCGTATGTTCCTAGAATTTCTCGAGAGTCATTTGTGCAGCGCATTCGCCCTCGAAGGCAATTGGACAAGTGCAGCCCAGCACGCCAGAAACGCCGTGAAAATTCGTTTTGAAACCAATAACGAACGCGGTTTGCACGCACCTCGCCTCAGGCACTGGCTCGAGGTTGAAGCACTCTTGCGCACTGGTGAAACCGACTTGGCACGCCAGACCGTGCAACGGCTCGAGAATGTTGTTCAAAAAAATGAACGGCTCGAGATTTCAGTCTGGCGTGCTCGGGCGGTACTCGAAAACTGGGATGGAAACACAAAAATCGCGCTCAAATTGCTCGAGAAAGCCAGAAAACGGGCTGAGTATTTTGGTTTGGCGCTCGAGGTTCAATTTTTCGATAGCGCAATACTTCAGAACACGGCATAAAACTCCAATTTTTAAAAGTGTGGTTTGCTACTCAAGTTGACAACGGGACACCTAAAGTAAGTCCCAATCCACGGCGGATTCAAATTGACAAACCAACCTCGAGCCATTGGGACTCGGGGTTTGGAAAATGATCTCTAGTTTTAGTTGTTTAGGGGTTTTATGAAAATTTTTTATGCTTTGCAAGTCAAATCAAACCTCAGTCGCAATGCCTTAAGCGCTTTGACGCTCACGCTCGCCTTGATGGCTTGTAATTCGGCACCGAAGCCAAATCAAACCTCATCCCCGTATCAAAAAGGCATGAGCGTTTGGCAGTCAACCTTCAATGCCAGTGGCGACTCGAGTTTGAGCACTGGTTTTCTGAGCGGTCAAAAATGGGAAAGTGCCACGAACAACTGGGGACCAGTTGAACTAAAGCGTGCCAACGGCGAAGATGCCGCTGGGGATGGGCAAGAAATTTCACTCTCGGGCGTGCAATACGAGGAGGGCTTGGGTGTCCATGCGGACAGCAGCATCACTTTTGACCTAGCAGGAACATGCTCGAGGTTTAAAGCCAGCATTGGTTTAGACGATGAGGTACGCGACCAAGACCAGCATGGTAACGTGATTTTTCGGGTTTATGGGGACAACGCAAAACTCTTTGATTCGGGCGCTATGGATCGTAACACTGCCACGCAGGATATTGATGTTGACGTGGCTGGAATGACCAGCTTAACGTTGGTTGTTGATCAAAACAAGAACGATGCTGAAGGTGACAGCAGCAACTGGTACGATCACGCCGATTGGGCGAATGCCCGAGTTGAATGCGGCAGGTCAACACCAGAACCGCTGCCAGCACCACCGATCCCACAAACAACGCTAAGAACTGGCTTTGTCAGCGACCAATTTGCCCTCGTCACTGGCGTCACTAACGGTTGGGGCGAGCCTCAAGTTGACCGTGACAATGGCGATATCGCACCAGAAACATACGCCGACAAAGCCAAACTTCAAATCGCTGGCATCGTCTATGAAAAAGGTCTGGGGGTTCATGCGGGCAGCAAACTCGAATTTCCTTTGGGTGGACAATGCTCGAGTTTTAACGCTTTGATCGGGGCAGACGACGGCACAAAATACAACCTTCAAGCGCTGGGCGGTGGCACAGTCAGTTTTCAAGTCTTGGTCGATGGCAACCAAAAGTTTGATTCTGGTTTGGTTAAACGTGGTGACCCTGCCAGCGATGTCCAAGTTGATCTGAACGGTGCTCAAACTTTGCAATTGAAGGTGAGTGATGGCGGCGACGGCAATGCATTTGATCATGCCGATTGGGTCAATGCTCGAGTGCAATGCAGTGGTGAACTTATCACCCCAACCCCTGTTGATCCAACCCCTGTTAATCCAACCCCTGTTGATCCAACACCTATTACACCAGTTGCACCAGACGGCAAGACCATCTGGTACTTACACGCACCCAGCGGTAGCTCAGACACCAGCAATCTGAACGACACCAACATTGCTTGGGCAAACTCCGCACCGTTTGATGGCGTTGCCTTGGTGCTACAAAACATTTCCTGGCAAATATTTCGTCCAGGCTATACCCTGAATTACGACGACTGCTTGGTGCAAGCCCACAAAGCCGACGGCATCAAAAAGAAGAAAGCGGCTTTGATTTTAACCAATTACCCAGCACCACCCACCGATACCCAAGCTTGGGCACAAGTCAACGCTCAAATGGGTTTGCTGGCACGTTGCTTAAAAGAGGCTGGCTGGGTCGGTTTATTTCACGATCAAGAGCCTTACAACAATCCAGATGGCAGTTCGATCACCCAGTCAGACATGTGGAATTACGGTTGGGCAACCAAAGCCACCGACCCGACAGGTTTGAGCGCTTGGGCAGATCGCTACGCCGAGCAAGCGCGAATTGTCTCTGATAACTTCCCTGGCATGACTTACGGCTGGTATCACACGGCTGCGGCAGGTGACGGGACATCACCATCTGCATACCGTCAATCGGAAAATACCTTGTACAGCCTTGGCGCTGCCTATGCTGGAATGGTCAATGCCGTCAGCGACGGTTCTGCCAACCTGAATGTGATTGATATGGGTGAAATTTACGATGGCGCTGGATCATCATTTTATCAAGGCGCTACCGATTACCGTCGCAACAGCGTTCAAAACAACCTTTCAAACCTAACCGCGAATGCTCAAGCCAACTGGTCGAACATTGTTCAAATTGGTTTTATGCGTATGCCAGGCTATTCGACCACCACAAGCGCTTTGGGCGTCACACAGGAACTGGGGGACATGTGGTCGAGCTTAAGTCCAAACGGCATTGCCAGCTATTACGACGAATCTGGTTTTGGTTACGCGCCGTCGTTTATCACATCGGGTATTGAATCGTTCAACAATGCGGGAAGACGTTAAAATCCAAGTCTAAAACCGATCTTATTCGAGGAATACCGTCTTGCATTTTGCAGGACGGTATTTTTTAAACTTTCTTAACGCCCACATGAATCGCCGCCAAACCCGCCGTGAGCACTTGAAACCGTGCTTCAAAGCCAACCTCGAGCATCAATTTGGCGAGCAGTTCTGGTTTTGGGAAGGCAATCACGCTTTCGGGTAGGTAACGGTAGGCTTCTGGACGCCCTGAAATAATGCCGCCAATGAATGGCAGCACGTGCCTAAAGTACAAACCGTAAACTTGCCCCAACAAGTTTTCTGGCGGCGGTGGAAACTCGAGAATCACGCAACGTCCACCAGGACGCAAAACCCGGTGGAATTCTTCTAAACCGCGATTGAAATCAGCAAAATTTCTAAAGCCAAACGAACACGAAATCGCGTCAAAACTGGCATCTGAATACGGCAGGCTTAGTGCATCGCCCTGTTCAAATTTGATCTCGAGGTGTTGCTTGGTGGCTTTCTCACGGGCTATCTCGAGCATGTTGGCGGCAAAATCACTGCCGATGACTCGAGTTTCAGGGCTAATTTTTTTGATCGTCAATGCAAAGTCGCCAGTACCCGTGGCAACGTCGAGCACATCTTTGGGGTTGTTGGCGAGGACTTCCTGGGTGGCTGTCGTGCGCCAACCCCTGTCCACACCCATTGACAGCACTCGGTTTAGGAAGTCGTAACGCCCCGCGATGCTGTCAAACATCGCCTGGACTTTTTCGCCTTTTTCGCTGTTCTCCCCGACTGGCGGTGCGCTTTTCACGCCTCAAATTAACACGCCAACTTCAGGACAAATTTCAGGCTCGAGATGACAGAATTTTAAAATCGTTTAAACTGAACCCATGCCATTTTTTGACCTTCCGCTCGAGCAACTCGAGACGTTCAAACCCACCCGTATCGAACCAAGCGATTTTGATGCCTTCTGGGATTCTACGCTGAACGAGGCTCGAGCTTTCCCGTTAAACGCAACCTTTGAAGCCGTCGCCCCAGAAATCAAAACCTTAGAAATTTTTGATGTGACATTTAACGGTTTTGCGGGTCAACCGATCAAAGCTTGGCTGGTGCTGCCCAAACACCGCGACGGCAAACTGCCATGCGTGGTCGAATACATTGGCTACGGCGGCGGACGCGGGCTGCCCATTGACCACCTGGGATTCTCGAGCGCAGGATTTGCGTTTTTGATTATGGACACCAGAGGACAGGGAACGACCTGGCGCGAAGGGCACACACCCGACATTGAAACCGAACCTGGCAACCCGCAATATCCTGGTTTTATGACCAGGGGCATCCTCAAACCAAGTTCGTACTATTACCGTCGCGTTTTCACCGACGCGGTTCGTGCGATTGAAGCCGCCAAAGCACACCCTGCCGTGGATGGCTCGAGAATCGCGGTTACGGGTGCTTCACAAGGTGGTGGTATTTCAATTGCCGCCGCCGCGCTCGAGCCAAGTGTTAGCATTTGTATGCCCGAAGTCCCGTTCTTGTGCGCGTATCGTCGTGCCACTGAACTTATTGACACCCACCCTTACGTTGAAATCAGCAACTATCTCAAATCACACCGCTCACACCTCGAGACTGTATTCGACACCCTCTCTTATTTTGATGGCGTGAATTTTGCCGCTCGAGCCAAAAGTAAAGCCCTGTTCAGCGTTGGTTTGATGGACACGATCTGCCCACCCAGCACGGTCTACGCGGCGTATAACCAATGGCAGGGCACAAAAGAAATGCGGGTGTATCCGTACAACAACCACGAGGGCGGACAGAATGTGCATTTTCTCGAGAAGATTAGGTTTTTAAACACAAATTGGGAATGACCAATTCATTGTTTTAGACGCTTAAATTGAGCTTAAATTTCATCAATCTCGTGGCAATTTAGAGTACCTTAAATCATGATTTCACAAAACCTCATCTCACAACCCAACCTCGAGATGCTGCTTGAAGCAGACGAACTTGGTATTCGGCTCGAGGTGACTGGTGGGTTAACCACTTGGGAACTCAGCCCAATGAAATCACACCAAAAAGTCGTGGATCGAATTCGTTCCAGTATCAAAGCCACGCTCGAGACTTGCGAGTGTGTACATTATGCCGATGTTTTTGTGCGTTTTGAAGATGGTTCGTTAAAACGTCCTGACATCAGCGTGTTTTGTCGTGAACCAGATGAAGAAAATACACCCATCACATTGCTACCAAAAGCTGTGATTGAAGTGATTTCTAAAGGTTATGAAGCCAAAGACCTCGAGTTAAACCCACCTTTTTATCTGGGAGCAGGTGTTCTGGAGGTACTTGTGCTTGATCCTGCAACGAATGAAGTTTGGCATTTTCGTGCAGACCTAGCGCAACCAAAGAAATACCTTTCACCCATGACTTTGAGGCTCGAGTGTGGTTGTGAAATCACAGTTTGAGACAAACGCTAGAAGCATCTGACTTCTTACGGTATGCTCGAGTTCGATGAGCACGGAAATCAACCTACCAACTACAACCTCGAATTCTCGCCGTATTGGACATAATTTCATTACGGAAATCATTGACCGCGACCTCGAGCAACAACGTTACAACGGTGTGGTAACGCGCTTTCCGCCAAACCCAAACGGTTTTGCGCACCTTGGACACGCCTTTGCTAGCCTTTTAAATTACGGCATCAGCCAGGATTACGCTGGGCGTTTTGTGCTACGGTTTGACGACACCAACCCGCACACCGACAAACCCGAATTCGTCGAGTCAATCTCCACAGACCTCGCTTGGCTTGGCTTGGATTGGGGACTCGAAATATCGTATGCCTCGAGCTACTTCCCAGAACTTTATGCCTACGCAGTGCGTTTGATCGAACACGGTTTGGCGTATGTGGACAGCGTGACCGCCGAAGAAATGGCTCGGCTTCGCGGCACAGCTTTCGAGCCAGGAAAACCCAGCCCGTATCGTGACCGAACTGTGCAAGAAAACCTCGAGATGTTTGAAAAAATGCGGCGTGGTGATTTTGAAACTGGAACTCATGTGCTCCGCGCCAAAATTGATTTGGCAAACCCAAACTTTAAACTGCGTGACCCAGTGCTGTACCGCATCGTTCACGCCGTGCATTACCGCACGGGCGACGACTGGTGCATTTACCCCAGCTACGATTTTGCCCAAGCCATTACTGACGCGTTGGACGGCGTGACGCACAGCCTTTGCTCGCTCGAGTTTATTGATAACAACGCCGTTTACAGGTGGTTGATGGATAATTTATGGGTTACCGCCCCACCGGTTCAGTACGAATTCGGGCGCAGAAGTCTCGAGTACACCGTGGTCAGCAAACGCAAATTAAAAAAGCTAGTCGAAGGCAATCATGTACACGGTTGGGACGACCCGCGAATGCCGACCATTGCAGCGCAGCGCAGGCGCGGTGTGACACCCGCCGCGATTCAAAAGTTCGTCTCGCAAATCAGTATCAACCGCACCAACCGCACCGTGGATTTAGCGATTCTCGAGAATGCGATTCGGGATGATTTGAACACAAAAGCGCCTCGGGTGATGGGCGTTTTGCGTCCGTTAAAAATTGTGCTTTCAAACGTCGAAGTTGATTTAGAAATCAAAATTCCGTACTTTCCAAACGATGTGATTAAGCTTTCAACCGATGGACTCGTGCCGCTGCCAGACGGAACTCGGGTGACACCAGAAATTGCAACTCGAGCGGTCAAACTGACACGAGAAATTTTTATTGACCGCGAAGATTTTATGCTCGAACCTGTGGCGGGTTTTAAGCGCTTGAGTCCGAACGGGCGCGTGTTCTTGCGTGGCGTTGGCGTGATCGAATGCAACCAAATCATCAAAGACGATGCGGAAAATATTCTCGAGCTTCACTGTACTTTGCTGGCAGATTCCGAGAAAGCTAAAGCCGTGATTCATTGGGTTGGCAGCAACGCCGTGCCAGCCGAAATTCGGCTGTATGACCGATTGTTCAAAAGTCCTCATCCCGAAGCTGATGCCAAAGAACTCGAGGAAGATGACGACGGCGAAGAAGTGGATTTCCTGCATTTCTTGAATCCCAACAGCCTCGAGATTGTGCACGGTTTTGTCGAACCAAGCATCATGAATGACCCGCTCGAGACTCGGTATCAATTCGAGCGTCTCGGGTATTTCTGGCGTGACCCTGTGGACTCGAGTGCGGGGAAATTGGTGTTCAACAGGATTATTTCGATGAAAGAATCTCGAGATGTGACCATTCAAGTTTCTAGTCCAACAATGAATCTAAGTGTACATCCAGCAACACCTATTTCAAAAAACGATGTACCAGTTCCTGCACCTGACGTAACATTCAACGCCAATTCAACAAAGGTTGTGATTTCAAACAATATCGAACTCACACCCGAACAAACCGCAAAACTCGATCAATACTTAAAACTCGAGATTGGCGACTCAGAAGCTCGAATTCTTGCCCGTGAACCCAAACTCTCGAGTTTCTTGGATATGGCACTCGAGTCTGGATTGAATGCTTCGACGCTTTCAAATTGGGTGGTCAACGAACTCGGCACACACTTACGAGAAACCGAAACCGCTCGAGTCTCCCCTGCTCAACTTGGCGAACTGGTCAAACTGATTTCGGACGGCACGATTTCAAACCGTATCGCCAAAACAGTGCTCGAGAAAACCATTGAAACAGGCATTGACCCACTCGAGATGATTGCGACTGAAGGCTTGAAACAAGTATCGGATTCTGGAGCGCTCGAGGTGATTGTGGATGCAGTTATGATCGCAAACCCTGATAAAGTTGCGGCATACAAATCTGGACGCACGGGCTTGCTTGGATTCTTCGTCGGGCAAGTTATGCAACAAACCAAAGGCACGGGCAACCCGCAAATGGTGCAAGAACTGGTCAGACAAAAACTCGAGGCTTAAAGCTTGTAGGGTGCGCCTAGCGCACCGATTTTACGTTCCAGACGGTGCGCACGGCGCACCCTACCCAAATATTCTTGAATTGAACTTAAACAACCTCGAGATTCTGGGTTTGTGCCAACGGCGAAAGCATAACCTGACCGCCGACGCTCGAGCCTACATTTTCATCGTTTAAGGCTTGAATGAAGGGTTCGACCAAATCGGGCGCGAATTGCTTCCCAGCCTCGAGTCGCAAAATTTCAAAACCGCGTTCCCAAGTTTTTGGCGTGCTGTACGGGCGGGCGGTGGTCATGGCGTCGAAAGTGTCGGCAAGGGAAATCATTCGCGCCAGCATGGGAATGCTGTCCCGCTCGAGTTTGTCGGGATAACCGCGTCCGTCCCAGCGTTCGTGATGGTGTCTGACGGCGCTTAAAATGACTTGATTTTCGGGCATCATGGTGGTCAGAATGCGTTCACCAATGACTGAATGCTCTTCGATGATCTCGCGTTCGCCGACACTTAAGGGTTCTTTTTTAAACAAGAACTCGTCGCGGATGCCAATTTTTCCGATGTCATGCACCCAACCTGTGAACAACGCCCGTTCTTGATCGGCGGCTTTCCAACCCAACACCTTGGACAGTTTGAGGGTGTAATCGCCAACGCGGTTGGAATGCCCTGCGGTGTACGGGTCTCGAGCGTCCAGGGTGGTCAGCATGGTTTTGATGAACGCTACGTTGCGTTCGTGGTCTTGTTGGACGCTGCGAGCCAGAATTACGGCAACGCTGGCTTGGGTGGCGAACGTCGCCAGAACTACGGCATCGACATCAGAAAACATACGTTGATTAAACAGCGTATCCACGTACAAGACACCAATCACTTCATCTCTCGAGCGCAAGGGCACAGCCAGAACGCTGCGAATCTCGAGTGCCATAATGCTGGCGCTGGAATCCATATTTGGGTCTTCTTGAACGTTGGTTGACACCAGCGCTTGACCGGTTTTGACGACCCGTTCGAGGAAGGTGTGCGAAACGGTAACATCGGCATCATTTTCTCTCGAGCGGCTGGCGACCACCTTTAAGCCCGTTCTTTCGACCAAGGCGAGCGCGGCTCGATCACCTTGCATGAGCATCACAGCCTCTTTTAAGACCGCCTCGAGTAGCGCTGTGGCATCAAAGACATCTCGCACGCCAGAGAGCTTATTACCGATGCTACGGAGGGCATTGAACGCCCCGCGCTCGCCCTCGAGTTGTCTGGTCACGGCATTTAACCTGTTGCTGAGGGCGCTGGGTAAATTTTTAGAAATGTCTTTTAATTCTTGAATGGGTTGTGCATTCACGTCTGCTCGATTCGCGCCGAAAGCAATTTACCCACTGCAAGCCATTCTCCCGATTTACTTGCAAAACCGCGTCCGAATGCTTCAAACTAGCATGTCTTGAACCCAATAGATGGTTAATTTACCCCTTGGAGACGCACAAAAGAGATTTTCTCGAGGTGCGAGATGAGGATGCAGACATTAAAGTATTGACTCGAGAAAAGGTAATCTCGAGTCTTTGGAATAAATATTGTGAGCAAAACAGCGCTGCATCTCGAAGCTCGAGATGTTCAGTGTGTATTGCGCGGGTCGAGCGCGTCACGCAAGCCGTCACCAACCAGGTTAAACGCCAGAACCGCCAGCAAAATTGCAATCGCGGGTGCAGAGCTTGCCCACGGTGCTTCAGAAATAAAATTACGGGTTTCACTAACCATCGCGCCCCACTCGGGCGTGGGAGGTTGCGCCCCAAAACCAATAAACGACAAACCGGCGGCGGTCAGAATGGCTTGCCCAACGTCAAAACTGGCTTGAATCAAAACGGGTGTTAAGGTGTTC
>JAYVRX010000157.1:0-46645 GCA_043775825.1 Deinococcales bacterium | reverse complement strand
GGTTCATGGCTTCTCCTTGATGGTTGGTCGGGCGCTTTGGCTCGAACTGGAGCAAGTTTAGAAGGGGGGGCATTATCAAGGCGTGATCGCGGCTCGAGCGGCACGATCACGCGGGATTCCAGGGCGGGAATCAGCCCTCTGTGCATTCCGAAACTCGAGCGATGGTTTCTCAAGAACACTGTGCAAAACGCAGAATCACTTCTGTACCCAAACAGCATTTTCGAGTTGTGCTACTAGGGGTTAGACTTGTCTATGCGCTTGAAGTCTCTGGGCGGATTAAGTCTCGAGCCGGGCGAATTCAGCCGCCCCAAGCCGCTCTTGCTGCTCGCCTACCTGACCGTCGAGGGGGCAAAAGAGAAACGGCATCTGTACGAGTTGTTCTGGCCAGATGCCACCAACCCTGCCAACAGCTTGCGGGTGGTCAGCAAGCTTCTGAAGGACTTAAATTCGGATTTGCTCTCGGGTGACGAGCGCACCGTGGGCACACAAATCGAGAGCGACATCGCGTCCCTCCAGACCGCCCTTGCCAACCAGGACACCGAACGGGTTGCCGAGCTACACCAGGGGGGGTTTCTGGCTGAGTTCTCCTTGCCCGACTGGGGTGTTGAACTCGAGGAGTGGGTTGGTAGCACCAGGGCATTCCTGAGCGCCAGGGTACGCGGCGCGTTTATCCGCGCCGCCGAAATCGAAGCTGCCCGAGGAGCTTTTGACCTCGCGCTTGGCTGGGCTGAACGGGCTTACGAACTCGAGCGGCACGACCAGTCCCCCGAAGACCTCGAGCGCCTCTACCCGCTCTTGATTGCCACACACAGTAGCTTCAGCACGGAGGTCAAGCGGCAGGCGGCAGACTACGGCATCGTTTTAAGCCTCAGCCCAGACGAAGCCCGGCGACGGTACTTCACGCCGAGCCTTGAGGGAAGCACTGCGGGGAGCACTGAGGCTCGAGTCGTTTCCAACAACTTGCCGCGTGCCAAGACCTCGTTTGTCGGGCGCGACCCCGAGTTGATCAAGCTGGGGCAGATGATGGGTCAAAACGAGGTTCGGCTGATCACCCTCTTGGGACCTGGCGGCATCGGCAAGACCCGCCTTGCGTTACAACTGGCTGGAGGTCAACTGCGCGAGAACAACTTTACCGATGGCGTGTACTTTGTCGCCCTGGAAGCCCTCAGCGGACCAGAGCAGATCCCGCAGACATTGGCTCAAACGCTGGGGATCAAGGTCAAAGATGAGCCATTGATGGTTATCAAAGCCGAGATCGGCAACAAACGCCTGCTGCTGGTGCTGGACAATTTCGAGCACCTGGTGGACGGGGCGCTGCTGGTGTCGGAACTACTCGAGGCTTGCCCCCACTTGAGCATCATTGTCACCTCGCGGGAACGGCTCAACCTCGAGGAAGAATTTGTGCTCGGACTCGAGGGTCTGACACTACCCAAAGACGGCAAGCTGGAACAGGTCAGTGCCGAGTATAACGATGCGATTCGGCTCTTTGTACAGCGAGCCAGGCGGGCGCGGCTCGAGTTCCAGCCCACCGCCGAGACGCTGCCCCACGTGTTGAGCATCTGCAAATTTGTCGGGGGATCGCCGCTCGGTATCGAATTGGCGGCGGTCTGGTTGCGTTCGCTCACCATCAGTGAGCTTGCCCACGAGATCAGCCAGGTCATGGACGAGTTGGAAACACCCTCGCGCAACATCGCCGAAAGGCATCAGAGCCTGCGAGCGGTTTTCGAGCATTCCTGGAAGCTCCTGAAGCCCAAAGAGCAGACCACCCTAGCTCGGCTGACGGTGTTTCTGGATGGTTTCACTCGAGAGGCGGCAGGGCAAGTGACCGACGCCACCATCCCCCTGTTAACTTCGCTGGTGGACAAATCGCTGCTGCGACAGAGCACCGAGGGGCGCTACGACTTTCACCCGCTATTGTACCAGTTTGCCAGCCAGAAACTGTCCGAGTTGCCGGAAAAAGAGTACATCAGGACCAAGCACGGACATTACTTTCTGAATCTTCTCGAAACCAACCAAAAGGTTGGAAACCAAGCCCAACTGCGGTGTTGCCAGGAAGAGCACGACAACCTGCTGACCGCGCTAACCTGGTCGCAGGAGGCTGACCATGCCCTGATCGGTCTGCGGCTGGGTGTCGCGCTTCAGTACTTCTGGGAAACCCAGGGTTACATCGCTGAGGGGCGGCATTGGATCACCACCGTACTCACACACCCCAGTGCAGCCGCATTCACTGAGGAGCGAGCCAGGGCGCTGCTCACCGCCGGGATGATCGTCTCGAGGCAGAGCGAACGCGCCTTGGCGGTACGCTACGGACAGGAAGCCCTCGAGATTTCCAAATCCTTGGGGCTGGACGAGGTTTCGATTCGGGTCTACATCCTTCTGGCGAACGAAGCCAATTCACAAAGCGACATTGCTAACGGAAAAAAGTACGCCGAGGCGGGACTCGATCTCGCCCGCAAGCTGGGCTACGATGAGTTGATCGCCGCGACCCTGACGACGCTGGCTTCCTTAGCCGAGGGGCTGGGCGATGTGGACGAGGCTTGGACGTTAAGCCAAGAAAGTCTGTCACTCCTGCGAAAATTGGGGCGGCAGAAGACCCCCCAATTTTCGCTTAACCTGAGCAACTTGGGCTACATGGCTTGGCTGCGCGGCGACCTCGAAACGGCGAAAGCGCTGCTCGAGGAAGCCATTGCGGTAGCCGAAGACTTGCAACACCGAATGCTGCTCTGCGGAGCACAGGACAACCTAAGCGTGGTCATGCTCGACCTGGGCGACCTTCCCGAGACACAGCGACTGTCCCGTCTGGCTCTGGAGTATCGCTGGTCACAGATTGACCGCTGGGGAATGACTTTTTCGTTCGAGAACTTCGCTTGCCTTGCCGTAAAGCAACACGATGCTCGGCGTGCGGCGCTCTTATGGGGCGTGGCTGAACGGCTGCGCGAGGAGATCAACGCACCCCGAATCGACTCTTGGCAGGATCGCCAGGAACGGTTTGTGGCACTCGCCCAAAGTCAACTGGACGAAGTGGGTTTTAGCGCAGCCTGGCAAGTAGGACGATTGATGACGCTCGAGGAAATGGTTAAGGTTGGGCTTGAAATGGCAACGTTGATAGCCACGTCATGATCTGGTTGGCAAAATGCCGATCTTGATTTGGCAGGATCGCACTTCAAGTTTGGACGGTTTGCCAGAAATTGCGGCAGCTCGTCGAAAGCAATTGACCAGCGCCTTGAGTTTTTTAGGATTGGCTTCTAATTTTACCTGCACCGATTTCCAGTCGATTTTGGCTTGACGGCGCATGTTTTTTGCAAAACGATCTTGGAGCGTTTTGATGAACTCGTCAATAAATGCTGCTTCCATAATGTGAACTCCCTTCTGCAAGTCTCTCAAGTATTTCAGACGCTTATGTACCCAAGTTTCTCGAGATAGTTTAGCGACAGCGAATCGCGCTTGCGAGACCGGGTCAAAGCATTTGTTGGGCAGTGCAGACAAGCCGTCATGTCCGTCAGAAGTCGAACACCGACCAGCAGATATTATTTCGCAACTGCTGATCTTCCAGGACGAGTTTGCGAATTGCATCTGGGAGCTGTTCGCGCTGCCAATGGCACTCGAGCCGACCAGCGCTTTCACCGTCCGCTGCACGCACCGCCTTGATCGCATAGGCTGCTGCACCCAGATCGTGAGCAGCAACATGTGCCACCACTCCCGCCTGTCCCGCAGAATAAGCAGCCTGCCGAGCGGCTCCATTTAATGGTCTTGCCGCAGACATGGCACGACCACCCGCTGCGCGGGACTCCATCATCCCGATTTCACCTCGAGTCCATGCTCGGATGTGCTCAATCGCTTGGCGCGGACGCGGGTCTAAAGGCTGTACCGACTCAAATAGCGGCAGAACATGTTCTGCACACTCGGCTGCCCACAAAGCCAAGAGCCGATGGTCGGAGTCCGTGAGCGTCCCCCCGCGACGGATGGTAATGAAACGGGGGTCGCGGACTTTGGGAAGGATCACGGTTGCACCTTTCCTGTTAAATCTGCCCAACTTATAGCTATGCCACGGCTTGCAGTTTAACGACTTTAATCAGATACTTTTACTGCCAGTAACGAATCTCGAGCATTCACCTTCGATCAGATTATCACCACGAATAATTCATCTCGAGCCTCAATCAATACCTGGCAATAAACTTCTTGTACTCCTCGAGCCGCTCGAGCATTTCGGGCAGGGTATCGCAACCAAATTTCTCGAGGTATGCCTCCGCCAGCACAATGGCGATCACGCATTGAAAGATCACGCCAGCCGCAGGGACAGCCGTGGTGTCAGAACGTTCTCGGGCGGCGTCGGCGGCTTCATGCGTGACCACATCCACGGTGGGTAGGGGTTTCATCAGGGTGGCTATCGGTTTGAGCGCCACGCGCACGATCAACTCCTCGCCGTTGGTCATGCCCGCCTCGAGTCCTCCCGCGCCGTTGGTGTTACGGTCATACGCGCCTTTTGCTGCGCTCGAGTCGCGGTAGTAAATGGCATCGTGAACGCTCGAGCCTGGTTGGTCGGCGTTGTCAAAACCGTGTCCTATTTCGACGCCTTTGACGGCTTGGGTCGCCATGATCGCCTGCCCGATGCGTCCGTCGAGTTTTCGGTCCCAGTGCGAGTACGATCCCAAACCTGGTACTAAACCTTTAAATCGAATCTCGAGCACGCCGCCGAGGGTGTCACCGTTTTCTTTGGCTTGGTCTATTTTGGCAATCATTTGCGCTTCGGCGTTTTTGTCAAGGCAGCGCACTGGCGAGTTTTCGATCACCTCGAGCGCATCCCAACCAAACGGCACGCTCGAGGAAATCCCGCCGAGCCGATCCACAAAATTCGCGCCTTGTACACCCAACACCTCGAGCAACTTGAGACAGATTGCGCCGACTGCCACGCGAGACGCGGTTTCCCTGGCGCTGGCTCGCTCGAGCACGTCGCGCAGGTCTTTGTGCCGGTATTTCATGCCGCCCACCAAATCGGCATGTCCTGGTCTAGCGGCGGTCAACGCCTTCTTGCGGGGTTCGTGTCCTGGGTTGACATCCATGATCTCAGTCCAATTTTTATGATCTGAATTCTCGATTTTAAGGGTGATGGGAGCACCTGTGGTGCGTCCAGCCCGAATGCCGGACAAAAATTCTACGGTGTCCTTCTCGATTTGCATTCTGCGTCCACGCCCGTAACCCAATTGCCGCCTTGCCAACCAAGCGTTGACATCAGCCTCGAGAAGCGGAATTTGGGCTGGTAAACCCTCTAAAATCGTGGTCAGTTGCGGACCGTGAGATTCGCCTGCCGTTAAGTAACGCATTTTAAAACCTCCAAAATAAGTGTTGCGAGAACCGTGAAATCCCGTCAAGGATTCCCCTGAGAATACGCGCAGATTAACACGCGAACCCGTGCGTCCCCAGATGCCTGAATAGGGGAGAAGCAACAAAAAACCCGAGCCTGAAAGACTCGAGCTAATGTTCTAACGGGTTTAATCGTTGTTGATGTGCATCAGGTACAAACCGATCACGATACTCAGCGCGGTCACGCCGAATTCGACCAGCATTGCGCCAGGCGTCCATTCCCTGCCTGGAAAGAAGCTGGTGGCAGTCCAGAACACGAAAAAAGCGAATGATAGATTGCCGACCATCCAGGAAGTCAATACGACTGGGTTTTTAGGAATATGAAACATGGCAGTAGTTTAGCAAATTTTAGGCTGGGATAATCAACTCGAGGGTTACTCCCCGCTTCCCTCGTGCAGCATCACGGTTTGCTCGAGCAATTCAAATTTCACTTGGCGCTCTAATGTCATGGCGGCGGGAGGACACGAGACAACGCAGGCGTTACAGCCCGTGCAAGCCGCCGTCTCGAGCATGATCTGAAATGTCCCGTCCGTCTCTCGGGTTCGGGTGACGGCATTGGTCGGGCAGACGTTCTGGCAGACTGGGCAGAAGATGCAGTCGTCGTTGACGATTGGCGCGGGCCAATATTGCAGCATTTCGCTTTCGGGTTTTGGGCGTAAAGCCTTTTTGCGCCAAGTCCACTCATCTGGCACGGGCGCAGCCTCGAGTTTGGTGTTGATGCCAGGGAACGGATTTTCGGGTATCAAATCGGCGGTGGTGCGTTTTAAGCTCGAGCCGAACACGTTAAACGCATCGCGCCTCGAGACGTTGACGGTGGGTTGAACGGGTGCTGGTTTTGCAGCCTCGAGTTCTGGGGCTTCGTTTACGCCGTATTGTACGACTTCGGCAACCACTGCACCAATGTTTTCACGGTACGCCCTGGCAATCTCGAGTACGTTCTCAACAGCTTGCGGCACGGTGTTCCCGCCGAGGCTGCACGTGCTGCAATCGTTGCGAATCAAAGTCAGTTTTTGCCCCCAGGCACTGGACGCCAGAATCATGCTGGGGCTGACTCGAGCCAGGCAGAGGGTGGTGGGTGAATCGCCTGGGACTTTGGAGCATTTGAGGCTGGTGTTCACGCGGTCATTGCCCATTGCTAAACTGTGGGTCGTGCCTTGGTTTTTCAAGCTGTTCAGCATCACTGGCAACTCGTACTCGAGCGCTCCGGTTGGGCAGACTTGCACGCACAAACCGCAACCGGTGCAATCGGCTTCGATAATTTCAACGCGGTCAGTGATTCGCACGGCATCGTGAGGGCAGGCTTGCATGCACAGGTCGCAACCGCCAACCACTTGACGTTCGACCAAGCACCTCGCGCCCGTGTACTTCGGGCGCAAGTCGGTGACTTTCATGATGGCATCGAAAATGTTTTTCAGCACGAGTTTAGTTTACGTCGCTCGAGGTTTTAAAAACGTGGTTTATTTCCAGCCCAGCATCGGTTTAACCTCGAGCATGAATTGATCGAAACCAGCGAAATCGAGTTGTTGTTCGTTGTCAGAAAGCGCCGTGGCGGGGTTCGGGTGAACTTCAACATGCACACCATCAGCACCCACAGCCAAAGCGGCTTTGGCAAGCGGAATCAAAATGTCGCGGCGTCCTGCGGCATGGGTTACGTCCACAATCACGGGCAAATGAGTCTCGAGTTTTGCCACCGCAACCGCGCTTAAATCCAGGGTGTTGCGCGTCCATTTCTCGAATGTCCTGATTCCACGTTCGCAGAGCACAATCTGGTCATTGCCGCTCGATAGGATGTACTCGGCGGTCAGTAACCATTCTTCCATCGTGCTGCTCATGCCGCGTTTTAAGAGCACCGGTTTGCCAGCTTTGCCGACTTCTTTTAAAAGCGCAAAGTTTTGGGCGTTGCGCGTGCCAACTTGCAGCATGTCGGCGTAATGCGCGGCGAGTTCGACATCCCTGGTGTCCATGACTTCGGCAATAAACACCTGTCCGTGCAGGGCGGCAGCTTTTGCGCCGTATTGCAACCCTTCCTCGCCTAAGCCTTGAAAGCCGTAAGGACTGGTGCGGGGTTTGTACGCGCCGCCACGCAGCAATTTCACCCCCCTGGATGCCACAAACGCGGCGGTGCTTTCCATTTGCTCCCAGGATTCGATGCTGCAAGGACCAGAGATCAAAACTTTTTCTGTGCCACCAAATTCCACGCGCACATCACCCCTGGAAACCACCACCGTCGTGTTTTCGGCTTTGGCTTTCCTCGAGTATTTCAGTTTGGGTTTATCTTGTTTTTCTTCCAAATCCAGGCTGGCTTTAAAAATTTCTTTGAACAGTTGTTTGATGGTAGCGCCTACAAACGGTCCTGGGTTGGCGGCTTCAAGTTTCTCGAGCATCTGGGATTCGCGTTTGGGGTCGTAATGTTTTTGCCCCAGTTCGGTTTGGCGTTTGCCAATGTCGCTGACCACGCTGGCGCGTTTGGACAGCAGTTGCAGAATCTCGAGGTTGATGAGATCGATTGAATCGCGGTATTCCTGAATTTTTACGTCTGGCATAACGTTCCTCTTTCTGACCTGACACTCAAATAAAAACTTCGGCTTTCGCCGAAGTAAAACACGACACCCGATTTGCTCGAGGGTCGTGTTAATTAAAAAAGTACGAGGTCGCTTGCATGTATGTAGAAGTCTAACGGGGGAAATGTTCCCAAGTCAAATTTATTCTTCGTCTTGGAAATCGTCTTCGACTCGGTTGGCTTGCAAAACTTTTCGTGCTCGAGCGTTTTGACGTACCGCAATGCCTGAAAGCACAATGCCGATTTCGTACAGAACAATCAGTGGTCCTGCCATCATCAGCATGTTCACCAAGTCTGTGGTTGGGGTCAAAATGGCGCTGGCAGCAAAAATTGCAAAAATTGCGTAACGCCTCATGCTCGAGAGCAGTTTTGGATTCAGTAAGCCAATCTTGGAGAGCAAGAACATGGTGATGGGCAGCTCGAACAGCAAACCAAAAATACCGAGGTACATTAGAATATCGTTGACGTATTCGGCAATCGTTAAATTGTTGGTGACATCTGGCAGAAAGCCGCCCAGCAAGAAACTGGTGGCATAGGGCAGAATCACGAAGTAGGCAAAGGCAGCGCCCAAGCCAAACGAAAATCCGACACCCAGGATAAACGGTGCGCCCCAGCGTCGTTCTGATTTGGTCAAGCCTGGGGCGACAAAAGCCCAAACCTGATAAACAATAAATGGCAAAGCCAGGATAATGCCACCAAATAAAGATATTTGCAAAGCTGTTGTCAACTGGTCGGTCAATCGCAATGCGGTAATCGTGACTTTACCGCCACTGGCAATAAAAGCATCAAGGGGTTTGCGCAGCAAATTAAACAATTGATTGTGGTACGTCCAAGCCACACCAGAACCAATCGCCCAGAAAACGACAGCGTAAATTAGGCGCAGCCGAAGTTCTTCGAGGTGCGCTAAAAGTGGTGCTTCTTTAAAACCTGCGTCCGAGTTGCTGTCCATGATTTAAATTTAAGCTTCGGTTTTTTGCTTACTAGGAGTCGTCACCGGTTCGTCTTTAAATGAACTCTCGAGTTCGCCGGTCAGTTCTTTGCTGGCTTTCTTGAATTCGCGGATGCCTTTGCCCAAACCCTTGCCGATTTCTGGCAGGCGGTTTGCGCCGAACAAAATAAGTGCCACGACAAGCAGTCCGATAATTTCTGGTGCGCCTAAGTTCATGATTGACCTCCGTCTCGAGGCTGCCTCGAGGAGCTAGATTTCTTAAGTACGTGGTGGTTTATTCTTGAGTTCAGGGTACATCTTTTTTCTTTACTCTGATGCAACATTTATCCCTTTTGTTCCAGGGCTTGTCTCGGGTTCATCTTGGAACTTGTAGCTGAACAGAGCCTGAACGGATTCGCTCGAGCTTTGGACTTTGTTCTGGTGCGCTGGCGGTATCGTTTGTAATAGGCTGTTGTTATGTCACGCTCACCTTTGGCTGGTTTACCAGCGCCGCATTCGATGCTCATCAACATCTCGAGGCTCGTCACTGGGTATTACGCGCTAAAACCCAATTTGGATGATATCGCGCAAACCGTGGCGTTTGGCACGTCGGGGCATCGCGGTTCGAGTTTGAAGGGGTCGTTCAACGAGGATCATATCGCCGCGATCTCGCAGGCGGTTGCCGAGTACCGTGCCAAAGAGGGCATTACCGGAAAATTGTTCATGGGCATGGACACCCACGCCCTGTCCGAACCCGCCTGGGTCACGGCACTCGAGGTCTTGGTGGCGAACGGTGTGCAAGTCTGCGTCGATCAAAACCGTGGGTACACCCCAACGCCGCTGATTTCGCACGCGATTCTTGGAGCGAACAAAAACTCGAGCATCAAGGCGGACGGCATTGTGATCACGCCCAGCCACAACCCGCCGCAAGATGGTGGTTTTAAGTACAACCCGCCCCACGGTGGACCGGCGGACACGAATGCCACGAACGCGATTCAGGCTCGAGCCAACGGGTTGTTGCGGGCGAACCTAACGGGTGTCAAAAGTGTGCCGTTTTCCAGCGCTTGGAATCAAGCGATCAAGTTCGATTTTGATTCGGCTTATGTGAATGACTTACATCATGTCGTCAATCTGGATGCAATCAAAAACTCGAGCGTGCGAATCGGTATTGATCCGCTCGGAGGCTCGAGTTTAAAAGTTTGGGAATTGATTCGGGATGTTTTAAACATCAAACTCGAGATTGTCAATGACCGTATCGATGCGACCTTTGGATTTATGACCGTGGACAAAGATGGCAAGATTCGCATGGATTGCTCGAGTCCAGACGCGATGGCGAGCCTGATTAAGCTCAAGGATCATTTTGATGTGGCTATTGGCAACGACCCCGACGCTGATCGTCACGGGATTGTCACGCCGACGGGACTCATGAATCCCAATCATTACCTGGCGGTCTGCATCAATTATCTGTTTCAAAATCGCCCATCTTGGAACGCCAGCATGGGCGTGGGCAAAACCCTAGTTTCGAGCAGCCTGATTGACCGTGTGGTGGCAAGACTTGGGCGGAATTTGCTCGAAGTCCCGGTTGGCTTTAAGTATTTTGTGCCTGGTTTAGCGGACGGCACAATCGGCTTTGGTGGCGAGGAGAGCGCGGGTGCGAGTTTCGAGCGTTTTGATGGTACGGCTTGGAGCACCGACAAGGACGGTATTATTCTGGGCTTACTGGCAGCCGAAATCACGGCGGTTACAGGCAAAACCCCAGATTTGCACTACGCAGCCCTCGAGCAAGAATTTGGCGCAAGTGCTTACACCCGCGAGGACGCGCCCGCAACTCGGGAACAAAAGAAAGTGCTCTCGAGCATGACGCCCGATTTGGTCACGGCAACCGAGTTGGCTGGCGAGCCGATCACCGCCAAATTAACCCGAGCGCCAGGCAACAATGAACCGATTGGCGGTTTAAAAGTTTGTACCCAAAATGCCTGGTTTACGGCGCGTCCGAGCGGCACTGAAGAATTGTATAAAGTTTATGCCGAAAGTTTTTTGGGACCAGAGCATCTCGGGCGCGTCGTCAGTGAAGCAAAAATCGTGGTCGCCGAAGCTTTCAAAGCGGCTGGACTCGAGTCCTAATCTTTAAATGAGATTTGTTGGTTTGAGCCATCACACGGTAGACTCACCGCATTCTATGCGTGTGATTCTCGCTACCAGCAGTACAGGTAAACTTCTCGAGTTTAAAGAGGGTCTTGGTTCTTTGGCTTGGGAATTGCTTGGCTTAGACCAATTTAACGTCACCATGCCGCCCGAAGATGGTGCAAGCTACGAAGAAAATGCCATGATTAAAGCCGCCAGCATTTCGCTCGCCACCAAAATGGTGGCTCTTGCAGATGACTCTGGACTGGAGGTTGAGGCTTTAAACGGTGCGCCAGGGATTTACAGTGCCAGGTTTGGCAACTTTAAGACCGATCTCGAGCGAAATTTACACTTGCTCGAACACATCAGAAACGTGCCAAAACCACGAAAAGCCAAGTTTGTTAGTGTAATTGCAATTGCACACCCTGACGGTTTTGTCGAGAGCTACCGAGGTGAAATTGAGGGTGAGATTCTCGAGGGACCACGTGGTGAAGCGGGTTTTGGTTATGATCCATTGTTTTTAGTTCCAGAATTGGGTAAAACCTTTGCGGAATTAACTGTTGAAGAAAAACGCAAAATCTCGCATCGTGGACGGGCACTCGAGGCGTTGTTGCTGGCGTATAAGTCAGGCGATCCGCGCCGTGAGGTCAGCCAACTCGAGTAAATTGTTGATTCTTGAGCAGGGCGCAAACTGTAGGGTAGCGCCGTGCGCACCACGCCACTCATCTACAAGTTGCACACGACGCATCCTACCAGTCTTGACCTTGGGTAAACCCTGACGTCTCACGTTTGTCATGAGTGCGCTATCACCTGCCTTTCACGGCTCACTCGAGTTTATGAACTACACTTTTGAAAATTCAGGTTTAAAGGAGTTGCGTATGGGTGATCTCGAGTCAGGTCAGAAAGATGTTTTAGACGCTGTAAGTCCCGAACCTGTCGCAAACCCCGTGAACTCGAGGCGTAAATTTTTACGCGTTGGCGGGGCATTGGCGGTTACGGCGGCGGTGGTTGCGGGTGCGAGGGAAGCGAACGCGAACCTGCGGGGTTTCTCGAGCGACGCCAAACCCAACAAACCCATATTGAGCACGAAAAAAACTGGGAAGCCTGCGACTCCTGCTCTTGAGGTTGTGGTGTTTAACCGCCTTGCGCTCGGTTGGCGTCCTAAGGATTTGGAAGCTTTTCGCAAATTACCAGGGAACAACGCCGAAAAACTGCGCTCCTGGCTCGAGGTTCAATTCAACCCAGAAAAAATCCAAGATCAAGACTGCGATGCCAAACTTGCCAACCTCGAGTCACTGAATAAACCGCTCGAGCTGGCATGGGCAGATTATTACAAAAACTTGGACGACAAAGACGATAAGAAATACCAAAAAATGGGTATTCCAACACTCGAGGCTCGGCTTGGCACGATCACGCGTATGGTGTTCAGCAAACGCCAATTGCTCGAGGTGATGGTTGATTTCTGGCACAACCATTTTAACGTTCACCCAGAACGCGACGATTCAATTCGTCCAACTTTTATGAGCTATGACCGCGATGTAATTCGCGCCAATGTGTTTGGTAATTTTCGTGTGATGCTCGAAGCGGTTGCCAAACACCCCGCGATGCTCCGTTACCTGGACAATGCCTCGAGCAACCGTAGTGGTCCAAACGAAAATTATGCCAGGGAGTTGTTCGAGCTTCATACGATGGGCGCGGAGAATTACCGTGGTGTTGGACGTCAACGCGATGTGCCAGGTTATGCTGGGGGGCAACCCGAAGCCTATGTGGACGATGATGTTTACGAGGCGACGCGTTGTTTTACGGGCTGGCGCATTGATGACAACACCGACGAACCTGGTTTTAGCAACACTGGAAATTTTGTTTTCTTTCAACCTTGGCATGACCGTTTTCAGAAAACCGTGATCGGGCGTTATTTGCCGCCCGATCAACCAAGCACCAAAGACGGTCAGGACGTGCTCGATGCGCTGGCAGCCCACCCTGGAACGGCGCGTTATATTGCCCGTAAATTGGTCAGGCGCTTGATTTCGGACAAACCCCCACAAAACGTGATTGACGCCGCAGCCAAAGTCTTCCTCGAGCATCAAAAATCGCCAGATCAGATCAAGCACGTGATTCGCAGTATCGTACTTTCAAAAGAATTTGCTGGCACGTGGTCTGAGAAAATCAAACGTCCCTTAGAGCGTTTTATCAGCGGTTTAAGGGTGCTCGAGACGGACATTAAAATGAACGAAGACATGCTCTGGACGACGTATTACTTGGGACAGGCTTTGTTCGATCACCGCCCGCCAGATGGTTATCCAGATTACCGTGAGGCTTGGGCGTCAAGTTCTGGATTGCTGCGCAGTTGGCAGTTTATGAACGGCATTGCGCACGACTGGGACGAAAAATACAAGTCCGATGTCATGAAAACCAATAGCAACCGCCGCAAACCAATCGAAATTGCCGATTTTTGGCTGGAGCGATTGCTGGGACGCAAACCACATCCGCTCGAGATTCGGGATGATTTGATTAAATTTTTGGCGGACAATGGTGATGTGACCGCGCCAATCACGGACGATGAAGCCCTAAAATGGCGGGTTCAGAGCAGCGTTGGTTTTATTTTGATGAGTCCAGACTTTATGTGGAAATAAAAGGAGAAGAATGCAACACATCAACCGCCGCGAATTTATGATGGGCTGCTCGGCAGCCATTGCCGCCATGACCGGTTCTAAACTCTCAAATGTTGCCTTAGCCGAAGGAACTGGTTCGCAAACGCTGGTGACCGTGTTCTTGCGTGGTGGTTGGGATGCGCTCTCGGTCTTGCCGCCACTTGAGGGCAAAGACCGAGGCTATTACGAAGCCGCCCGTCCAACCTTAAAAGTACCCGTCAAGGGCGATAACAAAGCCCTGGTTTTAAACGCCCAACTTGGTTTGCATCCCTCGCTCGAGCCTCTGTTTGAACTCTATCAGGCGGGGCATATGGCAATAATTCCTGCCACCGGAATGCCAAGCAACACCCGTTCGCATTTTGACGCCCAAGAGTACCTCGAGCTTGGCACGCCCGATATCAGCACCACTCCAAGCGGTTGGGTGACCCGTTTTTTGACTGGGACAAAATCGAATGCTGTCGCAGATTTACTCTCTGAAAGTTTATCGCTCAACGATGGACTTCCGACCAGCGTGCGCGGCAACCTGAAAGCTGTGGGATTCCCAAGTTTTGAAGGTTTTCAACTTGCCGATGATGCCGAATACCGCAAGTTTTTAACGGCTGCACTGACCCGTATGTGGGACGGCGACCAATGGTTGCACCAGACAGGTTTGACCACGCTTCGGGCGGTGGATACGATTACCAAAATCAATTCTGGCGAGTATAAACCCGCCGGTGACGCCAAATACCCCAACGACAGCGATTTTTCCAAGAGCCTGCAAACCCTGGCTCGAGTCATGAAGGCAGGACTTGGCGTTCGGGCTGCCACCGTGGATTTGGGCGGTTGGGACACGCATCAATACCAGGGCGAGAAAGCCCAAGGTTATTTTGGCAATTTGCTTTCAGAACTGGCTCGAGGTTTGGCGGCGTTCTTTACTGACCTGGACGGCTTGCGCGGCAGCACCACGGTGGTTGTGATGTCCGAATTTGGACGTAGGTTAGACGAGAACGCCAGTCAGGGCACAGATCACGGTCACGGCAGCGCCATGCTGGTCTTGGGCGGCAGCGTGGCGGGTGGCAAGGTTTACGGCAAATTCCCGGGGCTAGCACCAGATCAACTCTTTGACCGTGCCGATTTGGCAGTCACCACCGATTACCGCACGGTGCTGCTCGAGGTCATGCAAAAACGATTTGGCTTAAAAAATTCGCTCGATGTCTTCCCGAATTTTAAACCCAGTGCCGCACTGGGCATCATGAAGTAAATAAAAAGCTCGGGTTTTAAAGCCCGAGCTTTTTATGTTTTTATCGTTTTTTGTTCAAACTTGTCGGTGATTTGGGAACTTCGGCTTGAACCTGTATCTGATTATCAACTGCTAAGTCTTGCAATTGCTCTAAACTGAGCATTTGCCGCCCAAGCATTTCCCAACCAAAACTGGTCCGTGCCACCAAGGTTACCTGCACCACATCGTCATCGAGTCGCTCGAGGATCAATTCAGCCTGAGGACCAAATGCCATACGAATCTTGGCGGGTTTGTTTGCCTCGAGTTTGATTTTGGAATTTTGCGTCACGATTGTTACTTTCTACTGTGATTGGTTTAACCGACCTAAATTTAAATTATCATGTTTTAAAATTGATTTGACTTTTTGCATCACATTGCACAATTGCTGCCCTTTAACCTCTTCTCATGTTTGACTTGCCTAGAGCGATGCCTTGTTAAAGGCTCAATCTAAGGGTTAATTTTAGCCGTGGCTGAACGTAATCCTTCAAATTGGCGAATTCTGATCTGTGATGAAATGCAGTTCAAACCCGAAAACTTGATCCGTGAGGGTTTTCAGATTGAATACATTCCCAACATGCCCAGAGAACAAATTTTGGTGCGGCTTCACGAATTTGATTCTTTAATCACACGCTCCAGAACCAAAGTTGACCTCGAGCTTCTCGAGGCTGGGACAAACTTGCGCGTGATTGGTCGTGGTGGCGTTGGCGTTGACAATATTGACCTCGAGGCGGCATCACGGCGCGGCATTATCGTTTTAAATGCGCCAGAAGCCAATACGGTGTCCGCAGCAGAATTGGCGATAACCCTTTTAATGGCAGCCTCTCGAGGTGTGACGCGTTCGGACAAACTGACGCGGCAAGGCGTTTGGGATCGCAAATATTTGGGACGCGAAATCAAAGAAAAAACTTTGGGCATCGTCGGTCTGGGACGCATCGGCACAATTGTCGCCAACCGCGCGATGGGTCTGAAAATGAATGTCATCGGCTACGATCCGTACATCTCGAGCCGCC
Organism: Deinococcales bacterium; assembly: GCA_043775825.1. Taxonomy (GTDB): domain Bacteria; phylum Deinococcota; class Deinococci; order Deinococcales; family JAAFIG01; genus JANXTZ01. The sequence goes on along the minus strand of JAYVRX010000157.1, from coordinate 30,753 downwards.
GCTTTGAATTGCTCGGCGTGAAACGCGCCAACACGCTCGAGGAACTGCTGCCGCAAGTCAACGCCCTGACGGTGCACACGCCGTTAACCGAAGAAACCAAAGACATGATCGGCGCTCGGGAACTCGCCATGTTGCCGAGCGGCGCGATTGTTGTGAATGCCGCTCGAGGTGGCATCATCAACGAGTACGCCATTGCCGCCGCACTCGAGGACAAGCACTTGTTTGCGGCTGGGATCGATGTCTTTGTCGAAGAGCCACCAAAGACTGACCATCCGCTCCTTGGACGCGATGATGTGGTGATTACCGCGCATTTGGGTGCGAATACTTTGGAAGCCCAAGACCGCGTTGGTTCGGAAATTCTCGAACGCGTCTGTGCCGCTTTAAATGGCGATGTGTCGCGCGGCGCAATCAATGCGCCCAAAATGGATGCGGATACCTTAGAAAAAATTGGACCGTACATGAAACTTTGCGAACGCATGGGTCACATGCTGGCGCAACTTGAGATTGGTGCGGCTCAAGAACTCGAGGTTGAATTCTCGGGGCGTTTCCCAGGCGACCTCGAGCCGATTTTCTCGAGTGTTTTGGTCGGGTACTTGCGCGGCATTTTAGAAGAAATTCCAAACTTGATTAACGCCAGGGCGCTTGCCAAAGAGCGCGGTATTGCCTTGACTTTAAAAACCACTGAAGAATCTGAAGATTATGCCAACGAAATCAAAGCCAGCATCTCTGACGGCAAACGTGTTCGTAGCGTGGCAGGCACTTGTTTTGGTAAACAACCGCGTTTGACCCGCATTCGCAACTACCGCCTTGAGCTAGCGCCCGAAGGCTGGGTTTTAATTTGCACCAACATCGATCAGCCAGGGGTGGTCGGTAAGATTGGCAGCATGATGGGCGAAGCGGGCGTTAATATCGCCGGAATGCAGCTTGGACGCGACGAACCGGGCGGCAAAGCCCTGTTCGCGCTCAGTTTAGACGCCAAACCCAACAACGAGGTGCTCGAAAAAATCAGGGCGCTCGAGTTTATTGAAACTGCTTTCGCCGTCGAGTTTTCCTGAGTACCTCAGAGATGGTGCGCACGGCGCACCCGATTCGTTTTTGTTTTTGGAGGCATCCCCAATGTTTCGCAAACGCCTGATCGCACCAGGACCCGTCGAAACCTCAACTGAGGTTGGACTGGCAATGGCGCAACCCCAACTGCACCACCGCAGCCCAGAAGCCAAAGTCGTGGTCAATAAGGCTCGAGAAGCCCTGCGCGTCATTGCGGGCTTGCCGCTCGAGTCTGGTTTTGAACCTCTAATCATCACCGCTTCGGGCACTGGCGCGTTCGAGGCAGCCTTGGTGTCACTCGTAGCAGCAGGCTCGGGCGTGGTCAGCGTCTCGAGTGGCAAGTTTGGTGAGCGTTGGGCGGACATGGCTCGAGCCTTGGGGTACACGGTTTTTGAGCAGCGTTTTGAGTGGGGGAGGGCTGTCGATCCAACAGCCATTACCACCTTATTGCAAGCCAATCCAGACGCTCGAGCCGTTTTGGTGACCCATTCCGAAACCAGCACAGGAACACTGAACGATATTGCCGCAATTTCACGTGCCGCCAAAGCCATCAACCCAGACATTCTGATGATCGTTGATGCCATCACCAGCCTTGGCATTGCGGAATTGCGCCCGCTCGAGTGGCAACTTGATGCGGTGATTAGTGGTTCGCAAAAAGCGGTTGGTGGACCGCCAGGACTGGGTTTTGTTTACCTTTCACCCAAAGCCATTGCGCTACTCGAGAATTCAAAACCCAATGTCTATTACTGGGATTTAAACAAAGAACTTAAAGCCCAAAAAACGGGTGAGACCGCCTACACGCCAGCCATCAACTTGATTGTGGGTTTAAATGCCAGCCTTGAACCGATGGCAAATGAAATCTTGAGTATTGGCTTAGAGCAGTATTGGCACAACAAAAAACGCTTAAACGATGCGCTTCTCGAGGCTGCAAAAGCTTTGGGTTGCTCAAGTTTTTCAGATACGCCCACTCCTGCCTGCGTAACCCTTGTGCCACCAGAACCCGTGACAGGACGAGACTTGTTCAAAGCCTTACTGTCCCGCAACGCTCGAGCCATGACCGGACAAGACGCCATCAAAGACAAAATTGTGCGCATCAGCTTCATGGGGCACTTTGACCGCTACGACGCGCTGTCGTTCGCGGGTTTGCTCGAGGACGCGCTTTTGGATTGTGGTGCGAACATCACTCGAGGTGCTGGAGTGAACGCACTCTGGAAAGCCTTGCAAGATCAATAATATTATTTCGGGATCACGTTAACCACCCATTGCAACATCACAGCCTGCGCTCCGCGAATGCTCACTCGAGCTTGTACCGTATAATTTCCTGGGGCTGTGCCATCTGGAACTTTCAATGCGGCATTGATGCTGTATTCACCCAGCGTCACTCGGGAGACTGTGGTGATCGTGTCATCAAACGCAGTCACGCTGCTCGAGTTGGCAATCACTTGAACGCCGTCACTGCCAATGCCCAAATTCCAACCGGGTGGCAAGAACAAATTGCTGATGTTGGCAATATCAAGCGAAGCGAATGTGCTCGAGCTGCCCGACAATGAAATCTGATTGGCGCGTTGTCTGAACAATTCGGCTGGACGCAATCCAAGTCGTGAAATGTCACCTGCGACAATTCGTAAAATGGTATCTGAACCTGCCTTGGCTACGATGCTGCTGTTTGCACCAACAAGTTTGGGATTGAACGAACCCCCAGATTCAAACGCGGCGCAGGAGGTGAAAGCCACTGCCAACACAAAGGCAAAGATTTTTTTGATTGAGATCATGTGAAAAGCATAACCTGAATCACACGGTTTTCTCGAGGTTTGGGTCAATCAAGACTCGGGTTTCTATTTTGGTTTGACCACCAAAGTTTTTGCCAGAATGTCATGCAGTGCTTGCTTTTTGGCGCTAAAACCTGCCATCACAAACGGTACAACCGCGATCAACAACGACAAAAAAAATACCAGCAAAAATGTTCCAGCCGCCGCTCGAGCCGCTGTGCTGGTAGGGTCGGAAATAGTAGGAATGATTGGAATCATGCCAAAAATGAGGACAACCAACGACACCAAACCAGGAATTTGCTTGGCAAAGTAACGCCAGGTCGCCTGTCCAAAACCAATCGGTTGCTCCAACATGTTCGTGACTTTTAAACCCAGCGCCATCTTGCCCAGGGTGGCTTGTTGTTTATTGCTCTCGAGAAGTGCAAAGTACAACCAATTGACCAACAAACTAAAAATCAGTGACAGTAAAATCGGTGCAACCAACGACGCGGCTTCATTTTGAATGGCTTGGATGCTGCCACCCGCAGCCACCGACCTCGAGATTTCATTGAGGCGTACCATCGCGTTGTTCAAACCAAAAATGCTCGAGATGATGCTGGTGATGATCGAAACCAGAATCCCGTCGATGATGGCTGCCAAAAAGCGCATCCAAAATCCTGCGTTTTCAGTTGATGCTCGAGGCGCTTCGTTGGCTGTGACGGGCGTCATTTTGCTAAACGGTACGGCTTGGCGCACATCTTGATGAAATGAATCCACTTGCACTGTTTTAGGCGGTGCAACCTCGAGTGGCGCTAGGATCGGTGCGGGCTTTTCGGGAATGCTCTGGACTCGTGCGGCTGCCGCTTTGGTGTGGGCGCGTTGACCCGCGCTTTGAACCACCGTGAAAAAGCTTGCCAATAATTCTTTTTCGGTATTGAGCGAACCTCGAATCAATTCGCCAACCACGCTCGAGATCACCAATTCTTCGCCTTCACGGTTGACTTTGGCAATGTCAACAAGGCTGGCGCGTTGCAAGCCAGCCGCGTTTAGGTATAAGATTTCGGTTTCAGTGCAGACCAATGCCGCGTCCGAAGTCTCGAGTTCGCTGAGGACAGGTTGGTTGAGTGATGATTTGAGTTGGTTTAAGAATTCCATTACGCCTCACAATAACACTGCTCGAGCGAAGCGAGGCAAAAGATTAAACACTGCTCGAGCGAAGCGAGGCAAAAGATGAAGCACTGCTCGAGAATCCTGGATTTCACCGAATTCTCGAGCAAGATTGAATTTACTTGGTTGCAACTACGCCCAAAATCGATAATGCTTTACGAATTTGGGCATCATTTGCCACGCTGACAATGGCTTCGCCTTGCTGCCCTGTGGTTTTAACTCGAGTTGGTGTGTCTTGGTAAGTAAACTGTCCGGTCTTATCGGCTTTGAGTTTTAAGGTTTTACCGTTGACCTTAACTTCGATGTTTGTGCCAGGCGCGGCGTTGATGCCCTGCAAGGTCAAAAGTTTTGGGTAACGGGTGTCCGAAACAACATAATCTGGTGTGACACCGCGTTTGTTGATGCTGTTGCGTTTTGGTGTTAACCATTCCTCAAAACTGACATTGACTTGCCCACCGTTTGAAAGTGCTATCGGTGCGTTCGCCACACCCTTACCGTAGGTTTTTTCGCCCACAATTTTGGCTCGCCCGTTTTCTTGCAGGCTGCTCGAGACAATCTCACTGGCACTGGCGCTCGAGCCGTTGACCAAAACCACCAACGGTCCAAGGTAATCGTTATTTTGTGACCTGGCTTGGAATTCGACGCTGACTTTTTTGGTGTTGTCACGGGTCACAAAAATATCACCTTTGGCAAGGAAAGTGTCTGCCACGCCTTCAGCCATGCTGACCAGACCACCTGGGTTGTTGCGCAAGTCTAAAATCAAGCCTTTGACGCCTTTGGCTTTGAGGCTGGCAATGGCGGTTTGCAGTTGTTCAGTGACTTTCTGATTTAAGAAATCCGAAATTGAAACATAACCAATGTTTCCAGGCAAAACGGCGGCATTGACGTTGACGACCACAATTTTTTCCCGAATCATACTCAAATTTAGGCGCGTGACCCCTCGAGCAATTGTGACTTTGACGGTGCTGCCTTTTGGTCCACGAATTTTACGAACCGCTTGATCGAGCGGTAATTTTGTGACATCTTCGCCGTTGACCGCAATAATTAAATCACCTGCCTGCATACCTGCCTTGGCGGCGGGTTGACCGTTGAACACGGTTTCAACCTGTACACCCAAACCATCTTTGGTGGCAGGCGTCAAACCTAAACCAATCCCAAAAAAACCACCGCTTAAGTTCTCGTTGTTGGTGCTGGTTTCGGTGGGCGGCAGGTAATATGTGAATTCATCATCCAGAGCGTACAACATGCCCGTCAAAGCGCCCTGCATGAGTTTATCTGGGTTGGTGGTGCGCAAGTATCGTTCACGCAGCGCCTGGTACGTCTCGAGGAATGCCTTGCCAGAAGGCGTGTTTAAAGCTTCATCTCGAGGATTTGCCGCGAGGGTCACGGCTGCGGTTACACCACACAATGCCAGGGCAACAGCGCCAAAAATCAAAAATCGGTTCTTCACAGCCGTCAGTGTAACGCCCTTAATTGAGCGATGAATGTGCGTTTGAATAAAGTGATTTTGAAATTCGAGTTTAAGTGCTTTCAGTCAGAAGTTGAGCCGCATGATGCTTCGTGTGCCAAGCGCACAGCCGCAAGACCTCGAGCGTCGAAAGCTCACCAAAAAACGATTGCGTCACGCAAATTTTCATCTGTAACTCTGGTGTCTCGAGTTTTTTGGCAAAGCGATCAAAGGCTTCAAAAGCGATCTCATGATTGCGTTGCAAATCTTCTCGGCTTAAGTTGGTTCGAGGTTCTTGCCCAGGATTGATCGCCCGTCCGTCGTCGGTCACATGACCTTTTGGCATTACAAGCGGTTTTTTGTCATGAATGGCACGCTCGAGGCAAACCGCAAAGAAAGCGTTTGCCGTGTTCAAATGATCCGCAATTTTGGCTGGCGTCCATTTGCCTTCCACCACGGGTTCGTAGAGATTCGCCCGCTCGAGTTTTTCGGTAAATTCTGATTTGGCTTGGTGCAAACTCTTCAGAACCTGCTCTAGCATTACGCCCTGCCGCTCGAGGAAGGCTTTGGATAAGTAATCGTGAATCTCGGGCATTTTTATATTCTAACTCGAGTTTTAGAGCAATTTTCTAAGACCAAAAGCCGCACCCACAGCAAAGACTGTATTTGCCAACCACGCCGCAAAAACGGCTGGAATGGCTTGGGTGGCAGCCAGGTTAAAACCAATCTGCCATAAACTCCAGTAGGCTGCCATCAAAGCAATCGTGGCAGCAAACCCCCAAGCGCGGTTGGAAATTGTTAGCCCCAAAGCCCCACCGACCAATGCCATCATCAGTGCCGCGAGTGGATCAGCAAAGCGCCGTTGTAATTTAAAATTGGCATCGTAAATCTCAACGCTCGAGAGGCTTCTTGAATCATTTGAAGCTCGAGCCGTCAATTCGGAGGTTGAAACCTGATCGCTGGGGCGCAAATCTGGTTCAATGGGTGGCGTGAAGGCAAAGACGCGCCTGGTTTCAGGAATCTCCTGGAAGCTGTCACTCATGGTATTTGGTTTGTAAAAAACGTTGTACAACTCCCAGGTTTTGGCGCTGGAGTCCCACAAGCCTTTGGTGGCGGTGTAAATTCCAGATGGAGTGACCACCATGACGCCATTCAAATCTGCCATGTTTGGATTTAACTCTCGAGGTGCAAGCGAACCTGCGTGGAACAACTCGCCGTGATCGTTGGCATAACTTTTTAAAGCCTGAATTCGTGGCGGTTCGGAATGAACGATTGCATAATAGGTTTTTAGAAAATGCGCGTCGGCACTTGGTCGCCAAATGTTCTCGTTGACCCAACTGAGTGCCGTAACCAAAAGACCAATGCCCAAGATTGGTGTAAGCAAAACAATAGGGCGAACTCCAGAGGCAAAAATCGCTTTGAGTTCAGAATCTCGAGCGACCCGTCCCAAACCGACCAGAATGCAGAATGCCAAACTGGGTGCGAGCAGTAAGCTCAGGAATTGTGGCAATTGATCGAGCAGCAACTGCAAGATCAAACCCAAGCTGGCGCGGTTGTTCAAAAAAATCGCTAAGTAAACGGCAAATAAATTCAGGGTTAATAGCAGCAGCATGATTGCCACACCCACCAAAAAAAGTGGCAGGAATTCGCGGAGCAAATACCATCCCAGACGACGAGCAAGCATGAACTCGAGCCTAGCCTTAAGCCATGAGAGGCTGCGAGATTCTGGGTGAGGAATTTCGAGTAGACTTCATTATGCAAGACCGACCCAATGCTGGCGAATTAAGCGATGCCCTCAAAGAATTTCTCGAGCAAGAGGTCTTACCCACAGTTTCGGACGCACGCCTTAAATTTCGTGTTTTGGTTGCCATGAACGCACTGGGCATGATTTCACGCGAGGTCAATCTTGAAGAAAGCCATCTGCAAGCCGAATTCTCGAGTTTGAAAAGTTTGCTCGGGCAGGATCTACCAAGCCCAGATTCGTTTTCGGGTTTAAAAGCCATGACGCTAGCGTTGAACACTGAACTCTCGAGCCGTATTCGCTTGGGAGATGTTCCAATGAATGTTTTCGCACACCTTGAAGAAGTGACAAAAGCGAAACTGGAGATTACCAACCCAGGATATTCACGTCGTTACGAATAATCTTCAATCCGGTAGCGGCAAGCACTCGCGCCCGTCGAAATTTGCTGCTCTCGAGTGACACTGGCTGCTAAAATCTGGCTGTACAAATTAGATTCTGATTGGCACAATTGCGGGTATTTTCGTGCCACATCCAAACTCGGGCAGTTGCCTTCAAGCAGGTAAAATATCCCATCATCACCGTGCTCGAGGCTGGCTTCATAGCCAATCTCGTTCAAAATACAGACCAACGCCTCGAGTTTGGTTTTTAAACTTTCCCCCTGCACCCGATCACGCCAAACCTCGAGTAATTTCGCATTTCTGGCGTCAAGCACCTCGAGCACCGCGCCTGAACCGTACAAACTTTGCACGTGCTCGAGAATGTCATCGCAAAGTTGCGCGTAGCGTTTTGGGAAATGCTCCTCGCCGCGAGATGACAGTTTAAACACATGCTGAGGACGACCACGACCACCAGGACGCTCGACCTGAGACTCGATCAGTCCATCGGCTTCCAAATCCATTAAGTGCCGCCTGGCGGCAGGCGCACTGATCTCGAGCGTGCTGGCAACTGCTTGCGCCGTGCCGTGCCCGCTACCGCGCAGCAAGTACAAAACTCGGCTCTTGGTGGAGTCGTTCGAGACTGAAATCATCATTGGAATCCTTGAAAGTGTACGAGAACATCAAGTTCTAAATTGTGAGACAAACGAGAAAAGTTGCATGTTTATTTCAGACCATTGGCAGCAACTCAAGGGTTGAAACACTGATGCGCCCCGCCAGAACTCGAGCAATGCTGACCAGCGCCTGGGCTTCAACGGTTTCTGGGTGTGCCAAAACCACTGGCGTTCCAAGGTCGCCGTCCTCACGGACTTGCATACCAATTGGCACTTCGCCCAAAAACGGAATGTTGTTACGTTCCGCCTCGCGTTTAGCGCCACCGTGCCCGAAAATGTCGTAACGTTTGCCCGTGTCTGGCGCGACAAAATAACTCATGTTTTCGATCATGCCCAAAATTGGAACGTTGGCTTTTCTGAACATGTCCATCGCACGCGTCGCGTCAATTAACGCCACGTCCTGCGGTGTGCTGACAATCACCGCGCCCGTCATGCTGACCGTTTGTGACAAACTCAGTTGCACATCGCCCGTGCCCGGCGGCAGGTCAATAATCAAATAATCGAGTTCGCCCCACGCCGCGTCTTTTAAGGTTTGCTGAACAAAACTGTGCAACATTGGACCACGCCAAACTGTGGCTTGTCCGGGTGCGACCAGATTCGCCATCGAAATAAATTTAAGCCCGTGCTTCTCGAGCGGCAGCATTTTCTTGTCGTCGTTGGCGAACATGCGATCACCAGTTGCGCCCATCATCTGCCCAATGCTCGGACCGTACACGTCCGAATCGAGCAGACCAACTTTAGCGCCGTCCATCGCCAGCGAAAGCGCCAGGTTTGCGGCAACCGTACTTTTGCCCACGCCGCCCTTGCCCGAACCAACCGCAATGATGTGCTTGACGCCAGGCAATGGGTTTTGCATCGGCGGACGAACTTGCGCCCCAAAACTGACGTTGACGTGCGTCACGCCAGGAACTTTTAGTACCGCCGCCACAACGTCACCCTCGATTTTGCCCTTGAGCGGACAGGCAGGAGTGGTCAATTCGACCTTAACGTTCACGATGTTGCCGTCAATATGAATTTTTTCGATCATGCCCAAACTCACAAGGTCTTTGTGCAGTTCTGGATCGTTCACGGTGCGAAGGGCGTTGGTTATGGCTTGTTCAGTTATGACACTCATCACGTACAACTTAAGCGAGTTGAAAGGTTTGTGTTGGGTGAAACGTCACATTGATTGCAGGAGGCTCGAGAAAGTGTGGATTCCGAAAACTCGAGAAAAAGATTTTTTAGGCTCTCCTGCTATTGAACCATTCATCACCAGATACGCGCTGCACCGTACCATTTTCCAATTCGTCCAAACGTGGCAATACTTCCGTGAGTATTTGATATTCCTCGAGCGACATCAAGACTACGGATTGTTTGCCTTTGCGGGTAACAATTAAAGGTTCGTGACTGTCGCACACACGCTCCAATATTTCAGCGAGGTTTGCACGAGTGTCAGAGTAAGTTACGGCATACATCAGGATTGTCCTTTTGCGTTTTGGCACGACTCGAGAGATTTTCTTTTGAAATTAAATTAATGCGCGTGCTCGAGGTTCATGTGCTGCCAATGCCCTGCCCTCCAACGCATCCAGAACATAAAACCCATCGAGCAAACGTAAATAAACGCTCCGCCCCACGCACCAAGCAGCCCAAGGTGAAAGGTTTGGGTCAGTATAATCGCACTGCCAACCATCACCACCCATGATCCAATCAGGGTCACAATCATTGGAAAACGCGTGTCGCCCGCACCTGAAAGTGCGCCCCTAAAAATAATGCCTGATGCGTCAAAGACTTGATACAGTGCCATCAATTTCATCAGTTGAGTGGAAAGCTCGAGCACTTTTGGTTCAGGGTTAAAACCGCTGACCAGCACATGCGGGATGGTGAAAAAAAGTATGCCGACCAAGCCCATCCAGATCATGCCGAGTTGCACCCCAAGATAACCGACGGCTGCCGCAAGCTTTGGCTCTTTTGCACCCAGGTAACGCCCAACGAGCGACCCTGTGCCAATGCCGAGCGCAAAACCGGGCATAAACCCGAGGCTGGCAATTTGGTTGCTGATTTGACTGGCTGCAAGTTCTATTGTTCCAACTCTACCGATCACGGCGGTAAACGCGGCAAACGCGCCAACCTCGACAAATTCGGTAATGCCTATCGGTAAACCGATTTTTAACATATTCCTGAGTGTCTCGAGGTTTGGGCGCTCGAAGTGAATGTTGTACTTGGCGCGGTCTTTGGCATTCAGCACAATAATTGCGGCGATAACGGTTTGAATTGCTACAGAAATCACCGTGCCGAGCGCTGCGCCCTGAATGCCAAGGGCAGGAAAACCAAAATTGCCAAAGACCAGCGTATAACTGAAAAGGATGTTCAGAATGACGGTAAACCAGGTGACATACATTGGGGTTCTCGAGTCACCGACACCAAGCCTAAAGCCGAGCAGTACGGCAGAAATCAGGGCAAATGGAATCTCGAGCGCCCGAATTTGCGCAAAAGTTATTGCGGCTTTTAAGGCATCGGGTTGAGGATGAAAAAAGTTGAGGATGGGTGGGAAAATAAAGTAAAAGACTGGGGTGAGGAGTGACAATCCCAAACCCAACCATAAAAAACGACTCAGCCACGCACCGCAGGCGGCAAGGTCGCCAGCGCCATAAGACCTCGAGACGAAGACGGTCACCGCCCCAACCGTGCTGCGAATCAGCAAGAAGAGGGCGTAATAGGTCAATGCCCCCAGTCCAACGCCAGCCACGGCGCTCGAGCCAAGCCGACCCATAAATAAGGTGTCAGTCGTGCCAAGAAGCGCGTAAGCCAGGTTGACCGCCACGATTGGCAGGGCAAGTTTGAGTAACTCGAGGGTCAGATTTGACTTTGACATGCTCGAGGTTGGAATCACAGCATTCACGCTCAAATTTTAACCCGAGCCTTGGTCTAAGTCTGTGCGCGTTATGGCGTATTGATTGAATTTAATGGCTCGAGACTTATTTTGCAGTTTGAATGATTAAACCGATCACCAAGATCACAACGCCAAAAGGCACGGTCACGAGCGCCACTTCGCTCGGTTTGAGTTCGGGAAGCAAGGCGCGTCTGCCGATAATGCTGCCAAGTCCGAGCGCCAGCATCAACACACCACAAAGAATCGTCAAAATACCCATGTTTAATGAGTTTAACCTATAACTCGAGTTTGGGATGAAAGGTTGTGAGAAATTCTCGAGTTAGGATGTTGCTATGGAAAAACGCGGCGTTTACCTGATTAATTTGATTCCAGGAATTTTATTTGCGGTTGGGATCTTCATTTTGTGGGGTGCGATTGCCAGTCTGGCACAACCATTGTTGCTGATTTCACTCGCCATGATTATCGCGGCAGGACTCAACCCGCTCGTGATCTGGGCGAACACCAGACTCAGAATGCCTCGAGCTTTGGGGGCGGCGATCATCTTGTTTGTGGTGCTCGGAGGGGCTTTTTTGCTCGTCTGGTCGCTTGTGCCAGCTTTAATTACTCAAATCTCGAGCTTGGTTTCGAGCTTGCCGAGTGGTGTGCAAAAAGTTCAAGAATGGCTGGCAGGATTGACTGCCAATTCGCCGCTCTTTAAGAATGTGACTGAGGGTTTAAACTCGAGCGACCTTTCCAAACAACTGACGGGCGCACTCTCGAGCTTGCCTGGAACGCTGCTGGGGGCGTTGGGCGCAACCACAGGTTTATTGAATAATCTGCTTCTTGGCGCGTTGTTGCTGATTATGGGATTCACTGTTTTGATCGACCCATTGCCCCTGATTCGCGGCGCACTGGCTGGCGTTCCCGCCCATTACCGCGATGATGTCTCGAGGGCAATGGTCAGGATTGGCGCACAACTTGGTGGATGGTTGCTCGCTACGTTAATACTGTCGCTTGCCATGACGGTGCTGGTATTCATTGGTTTAACGGTGCTGTCATGGTTCGGAATTCAAACCCAAAATATTTTCTTATTTGCGGTCATTGCGGGCGTGACCCAAGTGATTCCAGTCATTGGAAGCTTGTTCGGTCTGATTCCACCCGTGCTCTCGAGCCTGTCGCCCAATCCAATTAACGCCTTGTGGGTTGGAATCGTGGTCTTTGGCGTGCAACAAATCGTATTTAATTTTATTAGCCCGATTGTGCTCTCCTCAAGGGTCAGCCTTCACCCCGCATCGTTGCTGGCGGGAGTGCTGATTTTCTCAGGGCTGTTTGGTTTCGTCGGTGCTTTCCTGGCTGTGCCGTTTTTAATTATTATCAAAAGCTTGTACGAAGAATTGTACCTTCCCAGCCTCGGCTCGAGCCGCGTCAGCGTCAAAGAGGTCGAGGATTTGATTCAAGGAAAAGCACTCGAGGAAGTCAAACCCGAGGAGAACGCATGAATTTGTACTGGGCTGGGTTTGCCCTGATTGTGGTCAGTGTTGTGACTTACAACATCGCCCAAAAATTCTTGCCCTCAAACCTCAACCCGTTTGCCATGCTGACCATCGTGTATTTGATGGCGGGCTTGGTGTGTTTTGCATTTGCCCTGTTCTCGAGTGGCAAACCCGAACTAACTGCAATCTCGAGCGCGTTTACAGGCACAAACTGGACGATCTGGCTGCTGGCGTTGGCAGTCGTTGGCATTGAAGTTGGTTATGTATTCGCGTTTAGGGTGGGTTGGAAAGCCAGTTTGTTGGCGATCACGGTGCAAGCCACAGCGTTACTGGCGCTCGCACCGATTGGGGTGTTGTTCTTCAAAGAAAAACTCAGCACCCTGAACTGGGTTGGACTGGCATTGTGTTTGTTCGGGTTGGTTTTGGTCACACAGCGCCCAACCTAAACTCGAGCTTTAAGGTAGTGCCTCACGCAAGAACGAAATCCAATTGCCACCCAAAACCCCATCTCGAGCGTGAGCTGGTACTACATTGCCAATTTTAACAATGTCACCATGAAACTCGAGTCCGGCTGGGGTTTCATCACGCCCTAGACCGCCGTCAATGTCAGAGCCAATGCCAACTTTATCCCAACCGATCAAACTTGCCATGTGCTGCAAATGGTTTTGCACTTGACCGCCCAGTGTGACCGGATAATCTGGGTTTTCTCGAGACCAGTGTTGTTCTAAAAAACGGTTGAACAAGACGATGCCGATGCGTCCATCTCGTTCGCCGATGGCTTGAATCATCTCGTCGCTGATGTGGCGGTTACTGGTTGGATTAATGCTGTACGAATTGCTGTGGCTGGCAATCACACGGTGAACGCCAACCTCCATCGAATCCCAGAATGCCTCGTGGCTTTGATGCGAGGCGTCCAGAATCATGCCCTGGCTGTGCATGGCGGCAATCAATTCGCGTCCAATATCGGTCAGTCCTGTTGGCGTTCCAGTGCCGCCAGCGTAACGTGTCGCTCCCCAGGACGTGCCAACAATTCGCACGCCGCGAGAGTACCAATTGCCGAGGTCGTCGGGCGTCATGATTGGGTCTGCGCCCTCCATCAAAACCACCAAACCAGTCACGCCGTCAGATTGCCAAAGCTCGAGATGATGGGCTAGATCGGTTTTGGATTTGATGATTCGGATGCGCCCAGATTTCTCCCAACCCTCATAGACTGCCAGTTGCGCTAGACCTTGGCTGTTGGCTTCTTCGGGCGTGTCGTAGCCGCCAGGATGCCGCTCCCCAGGGTGCGTCCAGGAGACGGCAGGCGAGGCGAACAACGTGCCAAAAACGATGGCAGTCTTGCCGCGCTCGAGTTCGGAAAGTGTGCACATGCAAAGCCCACGTTCGGCTTGGATGGGCGTAATCAAACCCGCCTCTATTTTTTGTCGCTCGAGTGCACGAACCTCTAAAGCCGTCAGGTTTTCGAGGTCGCGTCCGTAACCCAAGACGCCGTAAGCCAAATCCAGATGCCCGTCAACAATCATGCCTCGAGTTTACAGTGTTTGCAGATCAATCGTCCTGATTCTCGAGTTCGTCGAGCATGATGTCAGCCCGCCTGCGAACCCAAGTTTTGTAGCATTCCTCGCGGTAGGCGGCGGCTTTGGTGCGGTTGGTGACCAGGGCAATCAAACCGTAAATGCCCACAGCGAAGGCGAGAAGTTGCAGGCTGGGCAGTCGAAAACCCAAAAAATACAAAACAAAAGCGCCGATTAAGCTATGCCCAGAGTACGACATCAGGCTCGGGGCGGGAAGACCAAACATCGCCGCTAGTTCTTTTAATGGCATGAATCCAATGGCTTCTTTTGCCTCATTAAAATCTTGCCAATTTCCTGGGAGCGCATCTGTGGTCATGGGGTTTTAGTTTACGCGAATTGAGAATTTTGGAAAGCGACTTTTGTCTACGGAAGGTCGAAATCGAATTCTTCAAAAATGTCGGGTGCAATAGCATTGTTCAAATCGGGCGGTTGATAAGCTTCATCGGCAAAAAAACCTCTTGTCAGGCTGACAACTTGCGGTGAGAGCAACAATAAACCCAAAACGTTGACCAGCACCATCAAGCCAATCAAAATGGGCGGTAGAACTATCAGACTCGAGAAATCAACGAGCGGAGTCAAGAACACCAATCCGCAAAAAACCAGTTTTAACGCCCAACGGAAACCATCGCCGATCAAATAGCCGAGTGATTCTTCGGCGTAAAATTCCCAGGCAATTAAGGCGCAAAACGCGAGCAACGCCATTGCCAGGGAAATACCGAGCACCATGACCGTTGAAAGCAAACCATTGCTCGAGAAAACGTTGACCAGCACCACAAATGGATTTTGATTTCTCGAGTTGAGTGCATTTGGAACACTCAAAACCACCAGCGCGAAAAACCCTGAGACACCCAAACCAATCAAGCCCTCCAAAATGCCCCACAAGCCCTGCCGTGCCGCGTGTTCGGTTTGGGCTTGAGCCTGCGCGATGCTCGAGCTTCCCATGCCCGCACCGGTGCTTAAAACGGCTCGAGCCATGCCCTGAGCCAGAATTTTTTGAATCGCTATACCAGCCGCGCCACCTGTGACGCTGTGGATACCAAACGCGCTCGAGAACACGCTGGAAAAAGCTTCTGGAATGTTACCAAGATGCTGAACCAGTACGATCAGGCATAACAAAACCAGCAAACCAATCAAAACTGGAAACATGATCTGTGCCACCCTTGCCGCTCGGGCGACCCCGCCAGCAACCACGACCATCAAGGCGATAGCCAAAACCAAACTAACCAGTGACTTTGGAACATGTTGCGTTAGATTCAAGAAAATTGCTGCATTCGAGACTGGAATAATGTTGCCATACGTCAAAGCCACCAGCAACGACAGCAGCGCAAACATGCCGCCGATGACCCCAGCCACTCGAGCGTTAGAATCCACCAGCCCCCTTGCCAGGTACAACATTGGACCGCCAAAAACGCTGCCATCGTTGTAGACGCGTCGCCAGTGGACTGCCAGTGTGGTTTCAAAATGTTTGAAAACCAAAATGACCAAGCCAAAAATCCACATCCACAAAATTGCGCCAGCACCTCCCAGTTGCAGTGCAGAAATCACCCCGAGCAAGCCGCCCGCGCCAACCGTGCCGCACAAGGACAGCAGTGCAGCTTGAAAACTCGAGATTTGAAGGCTCGAGCCTGAGGGTGTACCTCGGGTTTGGTTAAGGCTGAGTTGAATGATCTGAGTAAGTTTGGTGAATAAAAAACCATGGGTTGCAACCAGAAACACCAAGCTGAGCACCAACATCAGCAAAAACAGTGGTAAGCCAAAGCTAAAACTGGCAATCGTGTTCCAAAACGGCATTTGTTCAGCATACGGTAGATTGGGCAGCCGCGTTTTAAGATGACCTGACATGCAAACTTTTATTGCCCTGCTGCGCGGAATCAACTTGGGAAATCATTTTAAGATGAAAATGCCCGTGCTGAAAACCATGTTTGAGAATATGGGATTTGAAAAGGTCAGCACGTACTTACAATCTGGCAATGTGGTCTTTAACAGTAAGGATACTGACACCTCGAGCTTGGAAACACGCATCGAAGCCGCAATTCTTGAAGGATTTGGGTATGTTGTGCCCACCTTGATTCGGGTGGTTGCCGATTTGCAACGTATCGTTGAGGACAACCCATACCCAAATCAGACGATCAGTAATGCGATTCAGCCCTATGTGATTTTTCTCAAGAACACTCCTGCATCAGCAAAACTCGAGCTTCCTGAAAGTGAAACAGCCGAGCACGTTTTTGGCAAACTCGAGATTTTCGTGCATTACCCAAACGGTTCGCACGCCTCCAAACTTTCCAACAATTTTGTTGAACGCAAACTGAAAACCGCCGCCTCGAGCCGAAATTGGCGCACGGTGCTGGCATTGCTCGAGATGAGCAAACAGCCTTAAGAGTCTCGAGCGGTAGCCCTCCAACGTGCATTGGAGTCTTTTAATGCCGCCACCACAATAAAACTAACGATAATCAGCAAACACCAGGAACTCAGTTTGCTCGAGTCCACCATGTGCCATCCACCTTTTTGGGATGGGTATTGCCAAGCATTGAAATAGGTGGCGATGTTCTCGGCGACCCAAATCAGCCAACCCAGCAAGGCGAATGCCAAGACCAGCGGCATTTGATATTGCACGCCGCGCAATTCTAAATGAACTTTGGTGCGCCAAAAAACAAAGACCACCAAACCCATCAAAACCCAACGCGCATCAGGCAACACGTGATGCGAGAAAAAATTGATGTAAATGCCGAGCGCCAGAACCCAAGGCACAACCCTGGAATGCCAATGCTCGAGCCTTAAGTGCATCAAACGCCAGCACTGAATCATAAAACTGGCGACACTGGCGTACATAAAACCGCTGTACAGCGGCACGTTCGAGATCTTGAGGTACGCCACTTCAGGGTACGCCCAAGAACCCATTTGGGTTTTAAAAATCTCGAGCAGCAAACCTAGAATATGAAACACGCCAATGACTTTGAGTTCATCCAGCGTCTCGAGGTTGGTGCGCCACATAACGAACTGAATCAGCAAACATGCCAGCAAAATCACGTCGTAACGGTAAACTTGAACGCCAAAAAAGTTGGGCATTGGAATCAATTTGGTGACTGCCAACAGCCCAAAAATAAGCACTGGAAAGACCACCGCAAGCAATCCCAGCCGCAAAAGCTCGAGGAGTTGCGCAAAAGCCGATTTGGAATCTGTCAAAAAACTTGGGGGCGAACCAGGCACTTGCATCTAAGTATCTCACGGCTCCATTCCATCATTCTGCCAAAAACAGCAGAATTCAAGAATTCCGCGTGAGATACGCTTTCCCAACGAACATAGCTCGCCTTAAGTTTGATGATAGAACTATCAAACTTAAGTTGGATGTACTTAGCGCAGTGTACAAGCCTAGGTGAGTGTTGTGTGGGATGTACTTAATTTAATTGTTTTTGCGACACGCCAAGCAATTCTGAAATCACTTCAAAACGCTCGAGTAGACTGTTCGCCTCGAGTACGCGCTGAATTTTGTAACGCTCGTTTTCGGGCAGTCCAAGGTTGGCGGCAACAAACGAGGCTTGCAGCAGCAAATCTTCGGGAATCTCGAGCCGCACATTGCCTAATCGCGGTTTGACCTTTTCAATGAATCTTTCGACCACACCTTGCGCCACGGCTTTAACCCATTTTGGATCGCTAGGCTCAAGCGGCATCATTTCGACTTTGGCAACCGAAAACGGCTGTGAAGCATGGTCAACCTCGAGAATCGAATAACGCTCGCCACCAACCACCAAGATTTCGGCGGTTCCGTCGGGGTTGTAATTGACTTGGGTTAAGTGTGCCAGCGTGCCAACACGGGCGAGCCTGGCGTCAAGATCGCCTCCTGGGACAAGGTTTTCGGGCAGCACGCAAGGAATGCCTATGGCTTCACCGGTTTGACGGACTCGCCCCAACAACTCGCGGTAACGCGGTTCAAAGACATAAATTGGCAATCCCATGCCAGGGAGCAAGACCACTTCGCCTATCGGGAACAACGGTAATTCCATAGCGAAAGTGTAAGGCTTTTTTGATGTTTAGTACATCGTCGTGGCTTACATTGTGCTCGAGTTAATGCTTTGCTGGACGGTATTCCTGACTGCAATTTGATTTAAGTGTAAAGTTACAATCTTAAACTGTTCTTGCATCAGGGACTTCTATCCGAGCCAAAACGCAGTCATTCTGGCACAATGAAAGTGTGGGATCAGACGCACTATTTGGAGCGCTCGCGGCTGCGGTTTCGTGGCTGTTCGCGCTGTTGACCTGGAATCAGTACCGCAACAGAGGCAAGCAGTACCAGTTGCTTTGGACTATCGGCATTGCCTTTTTTGCCCTCGGAGTCACCCTGGAAGTCGTCGCTCGAGCGCAAGGCACTTGGAATGACGGCGGATACCGCGCCTGGTATTTCACGGGCGCAATGATGGGCGTGGCATGGCTTGGACAGGGAACGCTGCATTTGCTGGACAAACGCCCCTGGGTGCAACGTTCACTTGAGATGTTAATCATTGCCAGCCTGGTCGCGTTTGTGGTGGTTTTAAACGCGCCGTTACAACTTTCAAACCTCGAGCTACCATTTACGCCCAAAGGCACGGCGTTTGCCGATATTCAACGGGCAGGCTGGGCGAGTCCACGCGCCTGGACGATACCATTTAATGTTTACGGCACGCTCTGGTTGGTTGGCGGTGCACTGTTCTCGAGCGTGCAGCTTTGGCGTGCCAATAGAACCAGGGCTTGGGGAACGCTGTTGATTGCCGTGGCAGGTTTGATGCTGGCGGGCACAAGTACCCTGAATCGTTTTGGCATCGCCGGACTCGAGAGCATCGGGCGCATGGTCGGCGTCAGCGTTTTGTTCATGGGTTTTGGACTGACCAACATTGATCCCGAAAAACTACCCAAAGTGAATTTGCCCAAAATTCAACCACTTGTGTTGGTCGCTGCCCTCGGTTGGAGTTTTGCCCTGTTTGCGTTCTTCAAACTCGAGCCTGGGGCGTGGACGGCAATGGTGGATTACCCAGGCTTGTTTTTGATTGCCGTGATTATTCTCAGTTTGTTCGGATTGGTGATTAACAAAGCTCGGAATCCTCGAGTGCTGCCGAAATCAAACGATTTTTAGTAATACAGTAGTTCAACCTGAAATGATACTGGCGTAGAGTTTTGGGTCAAAATTTCCACCCGAAACAATGCACACAGTCCTCCCCTCGAGTTTAACAACACCGCTTTGAATTGCCGCCAGGGTCAACGCGCCTGTGGGTTCAACCGCCAGTTTCGCCTCGAGTGCGTACCAGCGTGTGGCATTGCGCACGGCGTCTTCAGAAACGGTTAGGATGTCATCGACCAAACTCGAGATGATCGCGTAATTTCGTTCGCCAATGCTTTGGGTTCGCACGCCATCGCAAATTGTGCGGGTCGTTAAACTCGAGTCCCATTCGATGATTTTGCCAGCTTGGAAACTTTCCCTTGCGTCGGCGGCAAGTTCGGGTTCGACCCCGATAACTCGAGCGTTGGGCATTAAAGATTTGATGGCAACGGCAATTCCGGAAAGCAAACCACCACCGCCGACGCAAACCAAAACATTGTCCACATCGGGTAAATCTTGGGCAATCTCGAGTCCAGTCGTGCCTTGACCGGCAATGATGGCTTCAAAATCAAAGGGCGGCACATAACTCAGATTTCTGGAATCACGAATCTCGAGCGCCATTTTGAGGCGCTCATTGCTCGAATTTGGGCAGCGAACAATTTCAGCGCCCCAGGCTTTGGTGCGTTCCACTTTAATTTCGGGTGCGTTTTCTGGAATGACAATCACGGCAGGCACACCGAACAAATGCGCGGCTGCCGCCACCCCCTGCGCGTGATTGCCGCTCGAGTCGGCGACCACACCTCGAGCACGAATCTGCTCGGGCAGGCTGGCGAGGGCATTGTAAGCGCCACGAAATTTGAACGAACCCGTGCGTTGAAGGTTCTCGGGCTTGGCGTAAATTTCGCCTGATATCGGTAAACGCAGCAAGGGTGTGCGAACTGCCGTGCCAGCGATGCGTTGGGCAGCATTCTGAACATCATTTAATGTGACGGGTAAGGCACTTAAATTCATGAACCGAGTCTAACCCAATGCGCCAACATCTAAAACTTTAGTGCTTTGCGTACAACCAAATGAACCATGTCATCGAACTCGGGTCACTCGAGTTTGCCATACAGATTTCGTTTTCAAGCCTTCTCTCAAAGCGAGGTGAACTGAGAAACGACGCTACAGACCATTGCTCGAAGGAGTTTGCTCGAAATTCTGGACTTGTGAGCTGCACAAGATTGAAGGAAGGATAAACATGAACAAGATTTTATGCCTGCTGGCGATTGCCCTCTCGGGTACTTTGCCAGCGCTCGCCTCGAGTCACCGCGAAGCGCCGTTTGTTTCCCGTACCCCAAAAGTGGATGGCACGGATTATTACGTGTTTAATTCCTACCAACGCGGACGCGAAAAGTACGTGACCATGATCGCCGATTATTTGCCTCTGCAAGATGGGTACGGCGGTCCGAACTTTTTCAACCTCGACCCTGACGCCATTTACGAAATTCATTTGGACAACAATGCAGACGCCAAAGAAGATCTGACCTTTCAGTTTAAGTTTAAAACCACGCTCAAAGACATTCAGTTGCCAATTGGCACAGGTGAAAACCAGAAGATGGTGTCAGTACCGTTTACCAATGTTGGTGCGATCAGCGCCGGAAACCTTGGCGCACTGAACGTTCAAGAGTCTTACACGGTCAATGTCATTCGTGGCGACAGGCGTTCAGGCAAGCTCGAGGCGGTCAGCAATCTGCAAACTGGAGCCAAAGAATTTCTCAAGCCAGCCGATAACATTGGCAAAAAATCGATTCCAGATTATGCCGAGTACGCCAAAGCCTATTTGTACGACATTAAAATCCCAGGTTGCGAAGTCCCAGGTCGGTTGTTCGTTGGGCAGCGCAAAGACCCGTTCGTGGTCAATTTGGGCGAAACTTTTGACCTGGTGAACATTAAAAACCCGCTCGGTTCGATCACCGGTGGACAAGACGATCTTGCCGATAAGAACGTGACCGCTATCGAACTCGAGGTGGCAAAATCGTGCTTAACCGCAGGCGATTCGGGGATTGTAGGCTCTTGGACGACTGCCAGCCTGCCCAAAATTCGCAACCTGACCAGCGACCCAACCTATGCCAAACCAGCCAGCTCGAGCGGCGAGTACGTGCAAGTCTCGAGGCTCTCAAACCCGCTGGTCAACGAGGTCGTGATCGGCATTAAAGACAAAGACAAGTTCAATGCCAGTGAACCCAAAGACGACGGTCAATTTGCCACCTATGTCACGCACCCGACCCTTCCAGCCGTGCTCGAGCTGCTGTTCGGTGCGGCGGGCGTCAAAGCTCCGACCTTGTTTCCAAGGGCTGATTTGGTGGCGGCATTCCTGACGGGTGTTGATGGTTTAAACAAGAACGGCAGCGTTGCCGAGATGCTGCGTTTGAACACCAAGATTGATGCCAAACCGCTTGACGAGCAAAACAACCTTGGCGTGATTGGCGGCGACACCGCCGGTTTCCCCAATGGTCGTCGTCCTGGTGATGACGTGGTGGATATTGCGCTGCGTGTGGTCATGGGTAAACTTCTGCCCGCCGATGTTGCCCCGAGCGGTCAGTTGCCGTTTACCGACGGCGCAAACGTCAACGACAACATGTTTGACGCCAGCTTCCCATATTTGAAAAACCCAATTCCCGGTTCGATCTAAACATTTTACTCGAGGGCGCATTGTGGTGCGTCCTCGAGTCCATAAAACAAGAATTTATTTTATTCAAAAGGAGTTTTTATGAACGCAAAAACATGGCTTTTCGCAATTGCGATTTTTCTAAGCTCGAGTGCGCTGGCAACACCGTTTATACCAAAATCTGATGACCAGATTCTCGAGCGCCTGCGGGTCAACGTCAACGATGTTGCCGCTCAAGAATTGCGCGATTTGCGGGCGAAGTTGCAACAAAACCCGAATAACCTCTCTCTTGCCGTGGTGGTGGCGCGAAAATATATTGAACGCGCCAGAAGCGATGCCGACCCGCGTTACAACGGACGCGCTCAGGCGGTGCTCGCGCCGTGGTGGAAGCTCGAGACTTTACCAGAATCGGTGTTGATCTTGCGAGCCACCCTCAAACAAAATGCGCACGATTTTAAAGGTGCTTTGCTCGACCTCGATTTGGCTGCAAAACTTGACCCGCAAGACCCACAAATTTGGGTCACGCGCAGCGTGGTGCAAACCGTGCTGGGCAATTTGACCGAAGCCAAACGCTCGTGCTTGCCACTGTTTCAAACCTCGACTGAACTGGTCGCCGTGACCTGCGTCGCCAACGCCGCAAGCTTAAACGGTCAAGCCACCAAAGCCTTTCAGACGCTCAGTCAAGTGCTGCGTGACAACCCGCAAGCCAGCGAATCTGAAAAATCTTGGGCAACTGGCACATTGGTCGAGACGGCGGCACGGTTGCAACGCCCCGATGCCGATGCGCGTTTTCAAGCCGCGTTGCAAAAAGACTCGAGCGACACGTACTTGAAAGCCGCCTATGTGGATTATTTGCTCGAGAAAAACCAGGCGGCTCGAGCTTTGCCTTTTGTGCAAAATACCAAAGCCGATGCGTTGCTGCTGCGTCGGGTGCTGGTTGAGAAAACACTGCGCTCAAAAACCTATTCGCAATACCGCGATCAAATGGCGTCCAGAATTGCCGCCAGCCACGCTCGAGGCGATACCGTTCACCGCCGCGAGGAAGCCATTTTTACTCTGCGTGTGCTCAAAAATTCTAGCGAAGCCCTAAAGCTCGCCAAAGCCAATTGGTTGGTACAGCACGAACCACTCGACGCCAAAATCTTGCTCGAGGCTGCCATTGCCAGCCGTCAATTTGAAGCCGCAAAACCTGTGCTCGAGTGGTTTAGCACGACCAAACTCGAGGATGTCCGAATTGCCAAACTTGTTGCCCAAGTGAAAGCAGGTTTGAAATGAAACGCAGTTTGATGTTCTTCTTGTCAATTTTACTATTCTCGAGCATATCCTTGGCACATAAAGCCAGCGATTCATACCTCAATCTCAACCTGAAAAACCCGAGTGTGACTGGACGCTGGGATGTCGCTTTGCGCGATTTGGATTATGCGATAGGACTTGACGACAACGACGACGGCGCGATCACCTGGGGAGAATTGAAGATTCACCGTGTCGCGGTGGAAAGTTACCTGCTCTCCAAACTCGAGCTTCGCAGCGAAAACCAAAGCTGCAAACTGAACGCTAACGGTTACTTGGTGGACAATCACACCGACGGCGCTTATGTCGTGCTGCCATTTACCAGCAATTGCTCGAGCAATCCAAACAGCTTAAACCTTAACTACAACCTATTTTTTGATGTTGACTCACAACATCGAGGGTTACTGAATCTCGAGACGGCGAACGGCACACAAACCGCCATCTTCAGCCCCGAAAACCACAACCTCAGTTTTCAACCCCGAGAGCAAAACGCTGTTTCGCAGTTTCTCGAGTTTGTACGCGAGGGCGTGCTGCACATTTGGGGCGGCATTGACCACATTCTGTTTTTGCTTGCGCTTCTATTGCCTAGCGTTTTGCGCCGTGAAAACGGACGTTGGATGCCCGTTGGAAACTTCAAAAACGCACTCGCTAGCGTCCTGAAAATTGTCACCGCCTTTACCCTAGCCCACTCAATCACCCTGTCACTGGCGGCGCTCGAGGTGGTCAGTTTGCCCTCGAGATTGGTTGAAAGCACGATTGCAGCCTCCGTGGTGCTTGCCGCACTGAACAATGTTTTCCCTGTTGTCAAAGAGCGCCGCCGTTGGCTGGTCGCCTTCGGTTTTGGTTTAATTCACGGCTTCGGATTTGCCAGCGTCCTCACCGACCTCGAACTCACCCGGGCGACCCTGCTGAGGTCCTTGGTCGGGTTTAACGTCGGTGTCGAACTTGGGCAGCTCAGCATTGTGATGGTATTTCTACCGCTCGCCTTCAGTTTGCGAAACTCGAGTTTTTACAACCGTTTTACGCTTGCCATTGGGTCACTTGCCGTTGCCGCAATTGCTGGAATTTGGATGGCAGAACGAATTTTTGATTTTAAAGTTTTGCCAATCTGATTGAAATTTTTCAAAAACCAATTCTTGAATTGTAGACTCGCGCACCAGGATCACGTGTACAACGGTGCGCACGGCGCACCCTACCCAAGATCATTTTGCACGATCACCAGAGCAAACCCAGTTTTGAGCTTCAACTGCACCGCTCCAAGCGCCAAGTTTGAAATCCCAAAACCAGTGCCAAACTCGAGCGTCGCATTCTCGAGATTCCATTTCGCGCCCTTAATGTTTAAGCCTGTGACGGTAGAGGAGAGCGCCAGCAGGCTGAAGGTTTGATTGTGCCGCAGTGGAAGCTCAAGGTGGAAATTTGGTTTCAGCATCCAGCCTGTTTCAAAGCCACTCTCGAGTTTTATCTCAAAGCCTTCGAGCGTGTTTTTGGTTGCGCTTAAGGCGATTGCCAGGGTGTGGTCAAAGCGACCTCCGAACGCGCCAAAAACCGTGGCTTGGGTTGCGCCCGCGTCTTTGGCGGCTTGAATTGCCAGTTCAAAATCGGTGCTGTCCTTGTCGGGGTTAAACTCGAGGCGTGGCACTCCAGGAAATGCCAGACCTTCGCTCGAGTCAAAGTCTCCAACCCACAGGTCAAGCTCGAGGTTTAAGGCTTTTGCGTGTCGTGCGCCACCGTCGGCGGCAATCACCAGGTTGGTTTCTCGAGCACGTTTTAGCACATTTTCTGTGATCTCGAGTTGTCCACCAGCCAGGATTGCCGCGTGTTTCATCTTGAGCCGAGCACGTAGCGCATGGCTCTGGGCGTGTCGCCGGTGCGTTCGAGCAAACCGTCTTTGGTCATGACGCGCAGCAAATGGCTGGCTTGGGAAAGGTTAATGCCGAGCAAAGCGCGAACGTCGCGGTTGGCGACGCTACCCAAATTCTCGACCAGTTCGATCACGCGTTGTTTGACCAGCGCTCGAGCGTCACCGAAACTGAATTTGACCTCCGCTTTGGCAGGCTCGAGACGGTTTCGTCCCTGCAAGGGAATGGCTTTGCCAATCGCACCCAGTGCGGCGTTGGACAGCACCCAAGCCTCACCGTGACGAACGACCAGATCGCTGGTTTCGAGCGGTTTTAAGGCTCGAGCCACCTGATCTTCGGGCAGTTGTAGGGCTTTGGAAAGACTGACTTTATCTCCCTCGAGTTCGCGTTTTAAGTATGCCAGCACGATCAGGGCGTCTAAATTTAATGTGCCCATTTCCTCTTGCTTACGGGCGATAAACCGCGTGAATGGCTCGTCGAATTCTGGGTTGTGAAGCCGCAAAACCACGCTGTCGGGGTACGAGGTGTACTCGGGGATTTCTTTGCCGTGGCGCAGCAATAAACGGTACATTCGGTCAACGCCGATACCCGCCCGTTCGATAAAGCCCATTCGCGCCAGCGCATCGGCAAGCACGGGGTTGCGGCGTTTTGGGGCGTGACGCAAAATGTTTTGGGCGTTGACGCCGCCCGCGAACGATCCGGGGTTGGCAATCTCGAGTTTGTTCGGATGATGGTGAATCTGTATCGTGTCGCGGCTGGTGTAATCGCGGTGCACCAACGCATTCAAAATCGCTTCGCGGTAAACCACTTCGTCGTAATCCCAGACCTCAATTTGAAACAAGCCAACGTTTAAAGTCTTGTACTGATTTCTGGCTTGAATCAGTTCCCGCAGTCGCTCGAGCAAGGCTGGTAAGGGTTTTAACAGCGTTTCGCGGAATTCAAACTCGAGGTCGTTGGTGGCGTGGTTGTAATAATCGAGTTCGGTTTGCGGAACATAACGTTTTAAAGCCCGTGGTGTTCCCGCCAGCAAAATTCCCGCAATGTTGGGTTGTTCACCCTCGAGCAGCCCGAGCGCCTGCAACAAATCTAAATCTGGCAATTCTGCCAAACCCGCACCGCGCCGTGACTCGAGCACGCCGCGCAGGCGGTGCACCTCGAGCGGGTCAATGTCGGACAGGCTGCTCATGGGGGGCACAGTTGCCGTGAAATCGGGGTCGGGCATCGGGTCGCTGGCATTTGCGCCCAAAGGCTCTAAACTCGCGCCGTTCCAGTGCAGCACCTCGCCTTGCGGGGTTGCCAGCACCATGCGCGACCTTGGTACGTTGACCACCAGCAATGATTTACCCTCGAGCGTCGCCGAGGTGCAATTGACCGTCAATTTGCCACTGGTTAATTCGTACAGGGCGTGTGTCAGTTGCAATGGGTGCAAATCGGGCGCACCTTCAAGCGCCCCGTCTCGGGTCACACCAACGACCATCGTGCCGCCTTTGGCATTGGCAAGCCCCACGGCATGACGCGCCAATTCGGCAGGGTTTACATTCCCGTCGAGCATGACGGTGGTGTCTCGAGAGTTGCGAAAAAGGCTCGAGAGGTCGGTGGCAAGCATGTTGCTAGGTTAACATTTTTGGCTTGTTGGAAAATGGCGATTTCAAATGTTGCGATCAAATGCAGCGAATTTCCTTAAGGGATAGTGAGGAGTTTTAAAACTCGAGTTTTGTTTTTACTTTTTTCGCATTGATGTCAAATGTGCCGCACTCATATTTCTTTAATTTAATAAAGATGATATACATTTTTGCGAAGTTCAGATGTAAGAATTCCGTCATACACAACGTTTTAACATCCTCAACATAGGTGAAGTCTGGCAAATTTCGAGGAGCAAATCATGAAACAAGTTCGAACCGACCAAAATACAAATCAATCCAGTAGATTGACTTTTGATAAAGCGGCAGTCTGTAATCTGGTTGCAATCTTGATTTTTGGATCGATGCTCAGTTCATGCGGCACGGCAACAATTTCAAATCAGGATTCGGCGCTCATTGATACAACTCGAGTTGCCCCAACACGTTATGACAAGATTCTGACGGTTACCATCACTTTAAGCGAGAGCCGCTCGAGTGTTGAAAAGTTGTACGGCGCTAAGGTTGTGACATGGCATCCAGAGTCAAACTTTGCCACCCTTGGACTCAGTGCCAGCGCAGCCAGTGCCCTGAAAGCCTCAACAAAAATTATTGCGCTAGAAACCAATAAGAATTCGATTCGACCACCCGAAACAGCCAAGACGGCTGCCGCGCTGGGAACTGCCACTTGGAGTTCTGGCTGGTCTACCTGGGGTTCTGGTTGGTCTACCTGGGGTAGCGGCGCGGGTTCTTCACTAACCCCTACCGAAAACCAAGCCATTTGGGATAAGATTCGTCTACCACAGGCTCGAGCCATCGCAACCAATATTGGATCAGGAATCAAAATAGCCATTATCGATACCGGTATCGACTTGCAACACCCAGCCTTTCAAAATCGCTTGGTTGCCGCCAGTGACATGTTCGATTGGATTGATGGCGATTCAGTACCGCAAGAGGTTTCGGAAGGCACAAACGAGGCTTACGGTCACGGTACAAGCGTGGCGGGTATTGCCTTGCAAGTCGCCGAGAATGCAAAGATCATGCCCTTGCGGGTTTTGGATTCAAGTGGTTACGGCGATGTCAGCAACGTTGCCGTAGCGATAGATTGGGCGGTTGCCCACGGCGCAAAAATCATTAATCTTTCACTGGGCGCTGGTTACCTTAAATCTCTTGACCAAACAATCTCGAGCGCAACCAGCAAAGGTGTTTTTGTGATTGCCGCATCAGGAAACACTGGTGATACCAATGTTAACTTTCCAGCCAGTGCTGCCGAAGGTCTGACCAGTACAGCAGGTATGCGGATTGGTGTGGGCAGTGTGGGTGTGACCGACGTCAAATCGGTCTTCTCGACTTATGGTTCAAACCTCGAGATGGTGGCAGTTGGCGAACTGGTTTATGGACCCGCCCCAAGCAATCAACTGGCAGCTTGGAGTGGTACATCAATGGCGACACCAATGGTCAGTGGTGGTTTGGCATTGGCACTCGGTCAACGGGATTATGGTGCTGCAACGAAAAATCTTGGCACTGATGTGGTCAATACGGCAGATAATGTTGACGCCAAAAATTCAAGCTTAACTCCTGGTGTTCTGGGAACGGGTCGCTTGAATCTTGAACGCTTTATGCAAAAAACCTTGACTTATTAAGGTTTGATTGAGCTGAATCTTTCAAAATAAACCACTAAAAAGCCCGAGACTCGAGTGAATTCCGTACACTCCAAAGTCTCGGGCTTTTTTGATACTTAAAGCTCGAGCAGCAAACCAGCCAACAGCGCAGTGCGCGGGGCAAGCTCAGAAATCGTAATGAATTCTAAATCTTTTTGATGCGCGTTTTTGCCATATGCACCAAAACCGTCTAGCGTCGGGGCAATGGTTGCCGTAAAATTACCGTCGCTGCCGCCGCCAACCCTCGCCGCGCCAGGATTAAAACCAATTTCGTTTGCAATCTTTTGGGCTTTCTCGAGAATCGCCATCGAACCGGGCGTGGGTTCCATCGGTGGGCGGTTTAGACCATCGGTTATTTCAAAACGCGTTCCCTCGAGTGGCTGAATTAAACGTATTTCGCGCTCGATTCGTTCGGCTTCGGCAATCGTCCAAACCCGAATGTCCACCTCGAGCTTGACTTCATCGGCAACCACGTTGGTCACGCTGCCGCCGTGAATTACGTTTGGTCCTAGCGTCGTACCCAGTGTGAGGTTTTGCAACTTGATGACCTCGCTAATAAAGTGTGCGGCGCTGACAATCGCATTGCGCCCGTTTTCGGGTTCTGTACCCTGATGCGCGGCTTTGCCAAAAACGTGAATGGTGTACATGCCAACGCCTTTGCGAGCCACTTTCAAATCGCCGTTCAGATGTGGCGGCTCGAGCACCAGCACGGCACTCGCACCCGTTGCCAGCGCCTCAATGTGCGGACGACCCGCGCTCGATGCGATTTCTTCGTCTGGAGTGATTAAAAAATCGATGGTGCAAGACGGCTCGAGGTTGAGGGTTTTGAGAGTGCGGATTGCCCAGATTGCTTGGACAATGCCTGCTTTCATGTCGTAGCCGCCAGGTCCGAAGGCTTGATCGCCCTCAACCCGCCACAAGCCAGATTTCCAAGCGCCAACGCTGTAAACGGTATCGGCATGGGCTAGCAAAATAATTCGCCTGCTCGAGCGTAGCGAGGCATTAGGGTTGGCACTGCTCGAGCGTCCAGGAATTCGACAGTGCAAAATGTCGCCCAGTTCGTGCTTCGTGCGGGTAATTTCACCAAAAGGCTCGAGCCAAGTCTGAAGTTTATCTTGAACCAAGTTGATTCTGGTCGCGTCAAATGATGGTGACTCGAGGCGTACCAAGGTTTCAACGTCGCCCAGGATGCTCGAGGTGCTGGCTTTCAGGTGCTCTAAAATGGCTTGCATCATTAGATTGTACCCACAAAGTCACAAAAACAAGAGGATGCCGAGCGCCAAACTCGAGCGCAATCTGGTATTCAGGTTCGCGGAGTAACTCAAGCCGTACTCGAAAAAGAAGGTGATTGGCTCGAGGAAGGTGTTTTGCAGCCAAGCGGGGTGATACTCAAGTCCGACGTTGCCAAACAATGCCCAAGTGTCATCCCAGAAATAACCTGCGCCAAGCCCGAAAACAATGTTGACCTGAGGTGACAGATCCAGATGCCATTGCACGCCCGCCTCGATCCAGCTCGAGCCGACCCTGGCGCGAAGCCCGACCTGATCGGCGATCACATTCCAGGCTTCAAGCTGTACTGCAAAGCCGATGTCACCAGGCAAACCTGTTTCGGTCACGCCCGAACCGATAAATTTCCCCGAACCCGTCAAACTTGCGCCGACACTGAATTTAATTTCTTCGGCTCTGGCAACACCAAAGCTCGAAATGAACATGAGCATAAACATCAACATGCGTTTCATTTAAACCTCTCGAGCTGTTCATCAACGGCATTTGGTACGCCCTCGAGGTTGGTAAATTCTGGCGGCAAGCCCAGATCGTCGTAACCTTCAAACCCGTAAATCGCTCGCTTGTAAACCTCAAGAATGCGGTTGGTCATGGTTCGGTGCGAACCCTCCTGGGCTGCCCAAGTCGCGGCACGGCTCGAGAATCTTGCCCGAAGTTCGGGGTCTTTCAGTAACAATAAGGTTTTTTCCGCAAAAGCGTCTTTGTCACTAGGATGCACCAAAAATCCGGTTTCATTGTCTAAAACACAAGAAATAATGCCCATTTCGGCTCGAGCCACCACCGGACAACCGCAAGCCGCCGCCTCGAGCGCCACCAAGCCCTGGGTTTCGCTGGTGCTGGCAAACACGAAGACATCGGCGTGTTGGTAGTACGCGCCGACGCCCGACGCGTTAATGTAACCCCTAAAAATGACGCTATCTTTCAAGCCCAACTCCAGACTCAAACGCTCGAGGTTTTTGCGTTCGGGTCCGTCACCGACAATCACCAGCCGCGAGTTGGGATTTGAAAAGTGAATCAATTTAAACCGCTCGAGCAGCAAATCAACACTTTTTTCTTTGCCCAACCTCGAGACGGTCAATAAACGCGCCGTGCCATCACCAATGCCCAAAGCTGGGAAGGGGTCGGCTTGCGGGGTGGTCAAGCGCTCCAAATCGATGCCGTTTGGCACCACCGTCACCCGCGTTCTGACGCCCATTTCATCCAACTCGAGCG
>JAYVRX010000156.1:0-46971 GCA_043775825.1 Deinococcales bacterium | reverse complement strand
GCCACAGCCCGAACTGAAAAAATGATGCTCTTGACAGTAGATGAAATTCTCGAGGGTTACGGCTCGAGCGTGCAAAGGGTGTGAATCTCGGGGCGGTTTTTATGTTTGAAACTCGAGCGGCATGGGCTTTTCGCCTCTCATCCCCGACCCTTCTTGCTCTTAAAACAGCACCTAACGGGCTTGGGCGCTTCTCTCCCAGGAGAGAAGGGAATTTTGTTGCTTTGTTGTGTGGCGACACTGCCCGCCAGGAGCATGTTCAGGGTCAAGAAGCAGAAATAGATTTGAGGCTATGATTTTATTGTGAAATCGCCACCGTATATTCTCGAGCTTCAAAAGGCGAATCGGCAGAATCCAACACCAGCCGAAGAAATACTGTGGCGGGTTTTACGAGGCAAGAATCTCGAGGGAGTACGATTTTTGCGGCAGAAAGCATTTGGTCGGTACATTTTGGACTTTTACTGCGCCAGTGCCAAACTGGTGATCGAATTCGACGGTGAAGTGCATGACACCATTGAAGCCCAAGCTTACGATGCTGTGCGAACCGAAACCTTGGAGTCTCGAGGGTTGCAGGTGTTGCGTTTTCGCAATGATTTGGTGCTCGAGGAACTGCCTGAAGTGGTCAAGAAAATCTACTTTTGCGTAGATTGACATTTATCTACATTTATGTTAACTTATGTTTATGGCAAAACTACCTCCATTCACTGACCAAGGCATACTGCCACCAGGCGACTACCCGCTAACGTTCCTCGAGTTACGAGAATCCATGCTTGTTGGGTTTGCAACCCCAAACTGGGATGCAGCTTGGCGTTTATCACTCGTCAACCAATGTGAAATCATGGTCAACCAACTGTGGCAAGTAGGCATTACAGAGATCTTTCTTGACGGCTCGTTTGTCGAAGAAAAATCACACCCAAACGACATTGACGGCTATTTTGAGTGCGACCTGCATCAGCTTGCCACTGGCGATTTACAACGACAACTGAACGCACTCGACCCACACAAAATCTGGACTTGGGACCCAAGCTCGAGACGTGCGTATCGGGGTGATCCCAAAAAGCAACTTCCAATGTGGCATCGCTACCGAACCGAACTTTATCCACACGTTGGACAGCCTTCAGGCATCCAAGATTCCCTTGGACACCAATTGACATTTCCATCCGCATTCCGTCAACAACGGAATACACACGCACCAAAAGGCATTATCAAAATTCTCAAAGACACAGGAGGAGGTCAAGCATGATCCGCACCGAAAGCGAATACCGCAAAACGCTCGAAAGACTCGAGCAGAACAAAACCCAGATTCGCTCACAACGTCAGCATCTCGAGGCTCAAGGTTTCAGCACCGACCAAACTGAACGGGTACTGCAACCTTTACTGTCCTTTCAAGCCCAACTCGAGGAAGAAATAGAAATTTATGACCGTCTGCGCCGAGGCGAACTGCCAACGCTCTACTCGCTCAGTGACATTGGACAATGGTTGATTGGCGTTCGGATTTCGCAAGGTTTAAGCCAAAAAGAACTCGCAGGGCGCTTGAACGTTTCTGAGCAACAAATTTCACGCGATGAACGCAACGAATACCACGGCATTACCGTAGACCGCGCCGAACAAATACTGCAAACAATGGGTGTGCAATACCGACTCGAGGATGACACGCTAGGACAACCAGCGTTTACCCAAACCAAAGCCGTTAATGCTCGAGTATTACCGTCTGAAACACCAGAAATGCCACCACTGAGTTTACCAGATCAAGTGGCGGTGTACTTACGGGCAGATCGAAAATTAAAACCCGAAAATGCGGTGCAGTTGGCAGAAATTTTTCGACTGGCGTACCAAGCAATATCAAATGAAACTTCAGAACACGATCCTCAGAAGGCAACATGAGTAATTAAAAGGAGTGATAAAAATGTCAAGTGACTTTATCGAAACGCCTAAAAGTAATTTAAACATGCGATCCATAGAAGAAAACGCGCTGTTAATTCGGCAACAACTTGGAATCGATTCTGTTACGGCATTTGATCCATTTGAAATTGTGAAAAGATCAGGAACGATTATTAAGTTTTTAGATGAAATTGAGGGGGTTTCAAAAGAGATCAAGTTTGATGCAAAAACATGGTCTGGGACTGGAATGATAATGCAAGATGGCAAATATGCGATCTTGCTTAATCCAAATCAGACTCGTGAACGAATGAATGTAACAGTTTTGGAGGAAGTAGCTCACAAATATTACAAACATGTGCCAAATGTTTTGGGATCTGATGGACGACTTTATCTTGACAAATCTGAGGAAGAAGAAGCTTACTGGACTGCGGCGGCTATTTTAGTGCCTTCAAAGGTGTTAGCAATGGCAATATACAAAAAAGAATCCGCTATTGAACTAGCAAAGCGTTACGGTGCAAGTGTTGAGTTGGTGGAAATGCGAATCAAGCTTCTTAACTTTTGGACGGAATATAAGAAGCAATTGAATAATGAAGAGGAGAGAAGATACGCATGACTACCAACGAAATTAAAGCGATTCATATTCTTGGACATGCACGCCCTAAATCACTTCGTACTTACGATCAAATTCCAATGGAAAGTCAAGATTTATTAGAACAGGCAAAACGAGTTGCACCTCAACTTGCAGGGAAATCCATTGCCTTCATTGGAGATCATGATGGTACAAGTTTGATGCTGGGTTTGCTGGCATATAGTGGAATTCTCGAATTGCCTAAGAAAATATTGCTTTTGGATTTTGATGAACGCTTGCTTGTAGTTGCTCAACTTTTAGCTGCCAAATACGGTTTCGCGGAAATTCTTGAAACTCGTTTATATAATGTTTTTGATAAATTACCAGAAGATTTAGTAAGTAAATATGACGGATTTTACACAAATCCACCTTACGGAGCTAGCAATAACGGCGCTAGTGTTCGTCTTTTTATAACTAGAGGTTTTGAGTTGCTGAATGGTAATGGAATTGGCTATGCAATTATCCCCAAAAGCCAACAAAGGTCTTGGACACTCGCTGCTTATAGAATGACAAAAATTTTTCTTTCTAAATACGGTTGGCAAATTGTTAGTAAGATCGAAAATCTTCATGGATATAAACTAGATGATGACCCTACACTACGTTCAACTTTCATCAAACTAGAAAAATCTAATCCAGGAGAACTAGATTCACAGATGCCGTGGGTAGGTCGAGATGTTACACACATTGAGATTCCTAATTTTTACGGACGTAGTGTAGAACCACCTTATCCAAATTTCATTTCTCGAGATGGACATGAAGTTTTTAAACCTGATATTATTTTAAGTGAAAAGGTAACTCATGAACCAACCAGCAGCCTGGATTTTTCAAGCGAATCCAAACAAGTACAATATCCGTCAATCGCTGCGGATTGAAGCTGAAGAATTCTGGAATTGCAGACAACATCTTCACAAAATCAAAAATAATGATCGTGTATTGGTTTGGATTTGTGGTAAAACGCCAGGAATTTATGCTGTTGGTACAGTTATTTGTGAACCTGTATTCCAAGCTGATTCTGTCAAAGGCGTTGGCTATTGGGCTAATCCAGTTGACGGCTTAAGACCTCTACCTCGAGTGCTTGTTCGGTATGACCAAGTGTTACTCGATAGACCATTATTAAAACTGTATCTTCAATGGGATCCAGAATTGTGGAACTTAAGTTTATTCCGACAACCTCGAGGGACGAATTTTAAGGTTACGCCCGAAGAGTGGGCTGCTCTCGAAATATGGCTTCAAAAATAACGCAATAAAAACCTCTCGGTGATTTAAAGCCTATCACGCAAACGCATACAGTATCTCGAGTATCACCTTCGCATACTCATCTGGTTTCAACCCGCGTTTCTCGAGTTTCACCCCTGGCGGGTATTTGGTCACTTCCAGTTTAACGCTCGAGTTTCTAAGCGCTTTCGCGTCGTAATCGAGTGTCGAATTCGGCGCAAAGTTGATGCTGATTTGCGTCATGCTCTCGCTTATACTCATCACACCTTTGCTGTTGGCGACCACCCGCAACCGTGCCAGATCGAAAAAATTTTGGACTTCTCGCGGGGCGCTGCCGTGTTTGGATTTCAGTTCGCGTTCGACCCTCGAGACTTCGCCCAGGGTGGTGCTTTCACTTAAACGCCCGTAGTATTCGATGCGTTCCATTTCTTCGGGTATGTAACTCGGCTCGAGCCTCGCGTCTACTTTTAAATCGATTGCCATGCGTGGCGCTGGGACTTTGTAATCACCTTTCAGTTTACCGATAGCTTCTGCGAGCAGTTCTGTGTACACCTCGA
This sequence comes from Deinococcales bacterium, assembly GCA_043775825.1. Classification (GTDB taxonomy): domain Bacteria; phylum Deinococcota; class Deinococci; order Deinococcales; family JAAFIG01; genus JANXTZ01. The sequence goes on along the minus strand of JAYVRX010000156.1, from coordinate 42,693 downwards.
GCGAGACCATTTGAATATGCCCGTGTTGTTCCGCGCCCAGAATGTTGCCGATGCCTCGAATTTCCATGTCTTTTTCGGCAAGCAAATGTCCGCTGCCGAGGTCTGCGAGGTCTGCGATTGCCCACAGTCGGCGTTCGGCGGTTTCAGAGATTCTAGGAGGGTAGAACAAGTAGGCGTATGCCTCGAGCGCCCGTCGTCCGACACGTCCGCGCAGTTGATAAAGTTGCGCCAGTCCCAGTCGGTCAGATCGTTCGATTAAGATGGTGTTTGCTTCGGGAATATCCAGCCCCGATTCGACAATTGTGGTGGCGATTAAAACGTCGTAAGCGCCCATTTCAAAACCCATCATGACTTCTTCAATGTCGTCATCTGCCATCTGTCCGTGCGCCACGCCAATGCGGGCTTCTGGCACAAGGGTTTGAATGTACCGCGCACGGTTGGCAATGCTGGCAACGCGGTCATGAATGTAAAACGTTTTGCCGCCGCGTTCCATCTCGAGCAAGATCGCTTCGCGCACGGTGGCTGGGTCAAACGGCGAGAGCATGGTTTGAATCGGTTTGCGCCCTGCGGGTGGCGTGGCGATGTGGCTCATGTCGCGCAAACCGACCATGCTCATGTACAAGGTGCGCGGTATCGGTGTGGCAGAAAGTGACAGCACGTCTATCGCGTTTTCTGGGTTGAGGTCAATTTCGGCATTGCTTTTGGGTTTGTCGCCAATTATGTTGCCCATGACGGCTTCTAAACTCATGGCGACGCTCGAGGCTGCACTGGCAACACCAGCACCAAGCGCGGTTTCTTTCTTTCTGGCTCGAGGTGATTTGTCAGTTTCGATCACAATTTCTTTACTCGCGCCCAAACTTAGTTCGCCACCTTTTAAAGCCTTCAGTTTTTCTTTTTGCATCACGCCAAAACGGTGTTCTTCGTCAATAATCAGCAAGCCCAAATTTTTAAACTCGAGTTCTGGACTTAAAATTCGGTGCGTGCCAACCACAATGTCCACCGTGCCGCGTTTCAAACCTTTGTAAACCGCATCCACGTCTTTAGGGGTTGTGAACCTCGAGAGTCCCGCCACGATTACAGGTGTGCCTTCAAAGCGCTTTCTGAGTGTCTCGAGGTGCTGATCTGCCAGAAGGGTTGTCGGGACGAGCACGGCGACTTGTCGCCCGTGAGACACGATGCGGTGCGCGGCGCGAACGGCAACTTCGGTTTTACCGAATCCCACATCGCCCGAAACCAGTCTGTCCATCGGCAAGCTTTTCTCGAGGTCTTTGTAGGTGGATTTAATGGCTTGCGCTTGGTCTTTGGTGAATTCAAACGGGAAATTCTTCTCGAAATCATCATCCCATTCGTTTTTAATATCCGCGTAACTTGTGCCTGGAGTGGCTTGACGTGCCGCGTACTGCACCAGTAACTTCTGTGCGAGTTCTTCGGCATTCTGACGGGCTTTCTCTCGAGCTTTCTGCCATTCGTTCTTGCCCAATGTACTCAAACGCGGCGGGTCGTCAGTAGTTCCAGGATGACGGCGCAAAAGGGGTAATTGTTCAACGGGCAAAAAGATTCTGGCATCGGAAGCGTATTTAATCTGTAAGTAATCCCTGGTTACGCCAAGAATTTGTCGTGCCTCGAGTCCCATAAACTGCCCGATGCCGTGTTCTGGGTGAATTAAGTAATCGCCAACTTGTAACGCAGTGGCATCGTTAACGGGTGGACCACGAAGTTTTCTCGAGCGTAAAACACTGCCACCTTGAAAACCGTAGAGCAATTCTTCGGTGACAACAGCAACTTTGGCAATGTGGTCAATAAAACCACCCTCGCTGCCGCCTTTAACAAAACTTATCCGACCTTTTTCGGCTTCTGCACGCCATTCCCAACCGCGTGGAATATCACCCAAAACGTGCTGCTCGAGGTACGCGCCTGTGCGTTCATGTTTTAAGAGCGCGACCACGCGGTATCCAGCCTCGAGCCAAGCGGCGGCATCGTCGCGGAACATGCGAAGCCGAGCGCGGTAAAACGGTAGCGTCTCGAGGTCGGAAGGGCGTTCGGGAAGATTGAGTGGTGTGCGACCAAAGGCGATCACGTCTCGGGTTTTCAAATGCTCCCAGAGACGCTGGTATTTTTTCGGGCTGAGATAACCTTCAAAAAACTCGGGCGAATCGAGGTAAATTCGACCTTTTAAACGCTCGAGCCTCGTGCTGTCCCAGGCAACTTCGGGAATAAAATCGCCCAGTGGACCCAGCCCAAACGATTTGACTTTCTCTCCGTCCACACGCACAAACTCGAGGTCATCACCAAAAAATTCGGCGCGAACAACTTGAGACTTACCGTTCAAATTCAGCCGAATCTCGAGCGTGTCACCTAGAACTTTAAAGAAACCTTCAGTCTTCTCTAAATCTTTGCTGTCAAGGTTTTCTTCGCGCTCGTAACCCAAATTCTCGAGCTTATCCAAGAATTCATCCCGCGAAAAACGCATTCCAGGCGCTAGCTCGAGCCTGAAGGCATCGGGCGTACTTGGGAAATCCTCGAGTGCGGTTTCAATATCAAGCAGCACGTGCTTGTGCAAATCTGTCCACTCGGCAATTTTGGGATTCAAACTCACTTGAGCGCCAAAAAGTGGCGCATCCGTGTACAACTTCAACCGTTCGGGCGTACTGATCAGCACCCCTCCAGCATCCGCCGCGAATAGGGCAAGTCGTGCCACCTGAGAGAGTCCGGCGTGTAAACCAGGCTCGAGCGGGGCTAAGTTTTCGGTGACTAGGGGCGCACGAGTTCCACTGCGGGTAGAAGCCATCTGGGACAGAGGTTTCTCACGCACAGCGATACTCGGCGACCCGACCTTCGGGGCAGTTCGCCGCATCGGGATCATTCTAACCTAAGTTGCTCGAGAATCAAGAGGGAATGGTCACAGGCTCGAGATTACATTCCTTCAAATGTTTCCAAAAAATTTGACTGATGATGAATATAGTCCAGGCTTGTTTTCTCTCGATTCCAAATCGCTAGAATATAAGGGTGTTCTGATATTTCCTCTTCTTCAAAAGCAATCACGTAGCCCACTTTTTTCGTGGGTTGTTCTTCAAAAATGACCCAGACTTCAAAAACCCATTCTGAATCTTGATACCGTGACACACACAATTCCTTGTACGGTTTAACCAAACATGTCGCTACATCGTTTACATTGCGATATCGGAAACTTTGTATATTGCGGAATTCGTCTTTGACAGTTTGCTCTATTTCAATTGAAGTCATTTCAACTAAATTACACCTAATTCCTTCATTGCTTGCGCTCCACCTTCGGAAATGGGTCGTAAAAGTGATGCAACAATACCCGCCATCCTTGGTATTTGTTCGAGCTTTTGAACCCTGTCGTGTGATCCTTGAGTTTTTGCTATTTGAGCATCAGCTAGGTTTCTTCGTAAGCACTTAAAAAAGCTTCTCGGGAAATTCCACTTTGCGTACAAATCATTCGTAAGGTACTGCCTTTGATGGTTGCGTGATTTGGTAAAGTGAGCGGCGTGATAGTGTCATCAGGGTTTGTGCGCTGCATGGCGATATGATTTCCAATTCGCACTACAATAAAGCCAAGAATCTCGAGCGCTCGCAACACCCGACGTTGCGGCACATCAACAGGGAACTTGTCAGGCAAGTGCTACGTCCGCTTCTTCAACGAATGCGGCAAGCACATCGTTTTGAATCTCGAGTACATCAGCGCCAAAAGTTTCAATGTGAAATTCCAAAGCGGAACGTGCATCTTCAAGTGCAGATTCTCGAGTGTCGCCTTGTCCAATAACAATGCCTTGAACGCCGAGTGGATAGGCGATAAAGCCGTCAGGATGCTGTTCAACAATGAATCTTGTTCGTTGCATAAAAGAAGTCTAGTAGAAACTGCCAATTGGTGCAACGTTTTGGATTGATTGGGATGGGAAGCTTTAAAGCATAACTTCTTCAAAATGTTCAACAATCGGAAACGGGTCGTAAAAATGATGCAATAACGCCCGCCATTCTTGATATTCGTTTGACCCGCGAAACCCCACCGTGTGATCCTCGAGTGTTTCCCATTTTACCAGCAGCACGTATTTGTCTGGTTGCTCAAGACATTTTTGCAGTTCAACTTCAATGAATCCGTTCATGCTCGAGATAATTTTGGAGGCTTGACGGAATGCGGCTTCAAATTCAGTCTCGAGGTTCGGTTTGATGTTCAGCATGGCAACTTCTAGAATCATGGGGTTAGTATAGGTCATGAACATTGATCTGAACGCCGATGCTGGCGAATCGTTTGGCGCTTTTCGCATGGGACGTGACCTGGAGTTGTTCGATTTCATCAGCACGGTTAATGTCGCGTGCGGGTTTCATGCGGGTGATCCGTTAACCATGCAAGCCACGCTCGAGCTTGCCAAACAAAAGAACGTGGCGGTGGGGGCGCATCCTGGGTATCAGGATTTGGTAGGTTTCGGGCGCAGGATTCTCGAGGCGACGCCAGAGCAGGTTTATGCGGATACGGTCTATCAGGTGGCGGCGTTGGCGGGTTTTGCCAAACTTGCAGGGATCAAACTCAGTCACGTCAAAGCCCACGGAGCGCTTTCGACCAGGGCTTGGGTTCATGCACCCACAGCCGAGGCGCTGGCTCGAGCAACCCGAGATTTTGACCCGAATTTGCCGTTAATGGTTTTGCCTGGAACGTTTCTCGAGTCTGAAGCGCAAAAACTGAATGTAAAGATGCTGATCGAGGCTTTTCCAGAACGGGCGTACCTGAAAGATGGTCGGCTCGCCCCGCGCTCTTTAGCTGGCTCGAGCATTCACGATCCGAAAGAGGCGGCGAGACGTGCCGTGCAAATGGTCAAGGAGCACCGTGTCGAGGCGATTGATGGTGGTTGGTTTGAGCTTGCGCCGCAAACCTTGTGCATTCACGGCGACAACCCGCACGCGCCAGAAATCGCCAAAGCGGTTCGTGCGGCGCTCGAGGCTGAGGGCATTACCGTTTCACATGCAGGACTTTGAAGATGCGGCAATTGACTGGTTTTTACGTTCCATTCTCGAGCAGCCTCGATTTGACGGCGAATGCCAGAATGCACGCGCTGGCAGAAAGACTGCGTTCCAATTTGCTCGAGGGCATCACGGATTTATACCCTGGGTACATCAACTTGTACGTCGAATTTGACGCGAATTTGCTGGCTCGAGACACTGTGAAAACTTGGGTTAAGAAAAATGCGTTCAATCTCGAGGCGAAAGCTTCAAGCGGGCGTGAGGTTGTGATTCCCGTGCGTTATGACGGCGAAGATTTGGAATTTGTGGCGGCAGAAACGGGTTTGACGGTGGCGCAAGTGGTCAGTAAACACTCGAGCGTCACGTATCAGACTTACACGGTGGGTTTCACGCCTGGGTATCCGTTTTTGGGAAAACTTGACCCCGCGCTTCACTTGCCGCGTCGTAAAACACCGCGCAAAAAAGTTCCAGCGCACAGCGTGGCAATTGCGGTGGGGCAAACTGGAATCTATCCGCTTTCGACCCCTGGCGGCTGGCACATTCTGGGTTCGGCGTTAACAGCGGTTTACGATCCGCACCGTGCAAAACCGTTTTTGCTCGAGCCTGGTGACAACGTAAGGTTCGTTCCCAGCCAGGGTGAAACCCCGCCCGAGGCGAGTGTGCTCGAGGTGCTGCCAGCCACTCCACAGTTTCCAGTTCTAAAAGTTGAAAAACCTGGTTTGCTCGATTTGATTGTTGACGATGGTCGCGCCCTGGCAGGTCATTACGGCATGGCAAGGTCTGGCGCGATGGATGAACGCAGCGCCAAAGCTGCAAACGCCTTGGTGGGCAATACAGCCAACGCAGCAGTGCTCGAGATGACGCTGAAAGGTGCAACGTTTCGGGTGTTGCAAGATGCGGTGATTGGTTTCGCGGGTTTTGGAATGCGTCCAATGCTGAATGCTCAACCTGCCCCCGTGTTTGAAAGTTTTACCGTCAAAACAGGCGACCAACTCGAGTTTGTGCCCACAGCAACTGGTGTGCGCGGGTATCTGGCAGTTCCAGGAGGTTTTGAAAGCTCGAGTTTTATGGATTCCAAAAGCACCGATTTGGTCGGAAGAATCGGACGTGCATTGCAGGCAGGGGAGACGCTGGGCATGATGCGACCTTTGAGCAAAAATCGGGCGGGTTACAGCATGGCTTTCTCGGGTTTGCCAGAAACCGTAACGGTGCGCCTTCAAGCGGGACCGCAAGCCACACCCGAAGCGCTGACAGCCCTATGCAGCGCCGAATTTACGGTTAGCAGTCCAGACCGCATGGGCGTCAGGCTCGAGGGTGTCAAAGTGCCAGGGGGCGAACTGACCAGCGAAGCCACACCGATGGGTGGCGTGCAAATCACCATCGACGGCGACCCGATTTTACTCTTAAATGACCGAGGACGGATTGGCGGGTACGCCAAACCTGCCGTGGTTGACCCTCGAGATTTGGGATTGGTGGCGCAACTCCGACCAGGGCAGAAATTGCGGTTTAAACTGGTTGGTGGCTCGAGTCCAGAGCAGTGGTTTTTAACCCTTTAAAACTCGAGTAAACTGATTTAAAGCCCAATTAAATAATCGCAGAAACAGCGTTTTTGGTTTAAAGCTTGGAGCTTATAGCCTCTAAAGGAGCATCAACAATGGAACAACGTTTTAAAAACAAAGTCATTCTCATCACTGGCGCGGGCAACGGCATCGGGCGCTCGATTGCGAACCGTTACGCGCTCGAGGGTGGCAAGGTTGTGGTCAACGATATCAAACCCGAATTGGTTGATCTGGTGGTCAACGAAATCAAAGCGGCTGGTGGCATAGCACTGGGTTTTGTTGGGGATGCCTCGAGCAAGACTGACGTTGAATCGATGTTTGACGCCACCGAAAAGCAGCTTGGTTACGTGGACGTCGTGGTCAACAACGCGGGTTTAACCAGCGATCAACGGCATTTTTTAAACGCTGACGAGGAATGGTGGGACAAGTATTTGCGCATCAACCTGAAAAGTGCGTACTTATGCGCGTTTCGTGCGGCGGGCATCATGGTGCGGCGGCGCAAGGGCGTGATTTTGAATGTCTCGAGCGGCGGTGGAACAAGGGCGCACCGTGGGTTTACGGCGTATGACGCGTCAAAGGGTGGCATTGAGGCGTTCACGCGGTCACTGGCGCTTGACCTTGGGTTTTACGGTGTGCGGGTGAATTGTCTTGTGCCTGGGTTAATCAACACTTACGGCTTGCATGGTGAAGATCTGGCAGAACGCGAAAAAGTTGTACCGCTGCGTCGCTACGGTACGGCAGAGGATATGGTGGGTGCGGCAACCTTCTTGGCGTCCGACGATGCGGCGTACATCACGGGGCAGTGTTTGGTGGTCGATGGTGGCGTGCTGGCACAGCAACGTAGTGCAAACGTGGACACTTTTCCGCTCTCGAATTTTCCAGACATGCCGCACGACCTCGAGTGAAACTTTGGGGAGTTAAATATGATTCTCGAGACTGAACGCTTGGTGCTCAGAAGGTTGCTGCCCGAAGATTTGGATGCTTTGTTCGAGTTGTACCGTGACGAAGAAATTCGGCGGTATTTTCCTGATGGCGTTTTGAGCTTTGATCAAACCAAAGAAGAACTCGAGTGGTTTTTGAATGGGCATCCGAGGTTTCCAGAGTTGGGACTTTGGGCAACCGTAAATAAAGTGACCGGCGAGTTTATGGGGCGTTGCGGTTTGTTGCCTTGGACAATCGAGGAAAGCCAAGAGGTTGAAGTGGCGTTTTTGCTGGGCAAGAAATTTTGGGGGCAAGGCTTTGCTACTGAAGCGGCTTTGGCGATAGTTCAGTACGCTTTTGGGCGATTGAATTTGTCGCGTTTAATTTGCTTGATTGACCCAGAGAATTTAGCATCGGTCAAAGTTGCCGGGCGCATCGGCATGGGTTTTGAACAACGCGTTGACGGTATTGATGGTGACAACTTCCCAACCTTGATTTACGCAATCTCCAAAACAAAAACGCGGTAACTCGAGCGCAGGGCTTACTTGGACAAGTAGGCTGCGGCTTTTGGGTTGGTGATTTCGACTCGAGGACAGCTCGAACTTGAACGGTGGCAAGAACAATCTGCTTGAGTTGACCGCCACAGGTTGCGATGTTTGGAATGCAAAGTACAACGGCAGCACTTCGTTCTAAAATCTGAACCTCGAGCCATCACAACAACCTGCACTCTCCAAAGTGCAGGTCTTTTATGTCGAGGTTTCTCGAGACTCGCATTACATTTCAGAACACAAAGACTTCGCCTGGTACATCCTAGATGCACAGGTGCTAAACTCGAGGTCAGATCATTACGGAGGCAACCTATGAAACGAACTGTACTCATCATTTCGATCATCAAAGTTCTCTCGAGCTTGGCATTCGCCGCCCCTGACATTTTCGTGGCGTACCCACCCAACAATTACGAAGTTGGTTTTGACCATGTGCTGCTCGAGGGTTCAGTCACGGCGGGCGCAGATTTAAAGATCAACGGCGTGAGTATTGATGTTGGTACGGATGGTCTGTTTATCGAATGGTATCCGTTGCAAGTTGGTAAGAACACGTTGTCCATGCAGACAACACTGGCGGGCGAAACCGGCAAACTCGAGTACACGATTGTCTCGAGTCCTGCCGTGCCACTTTTGGAAACACCGACCAAAATCATTGCCGATTCGGTCACACCTTGGGCGAATGCGGCGTATTATACCCTCAATAATGACATCATTCAAGTCTCATTTCAGGGTGCGCCAGCGGGGACTGCCAGTTTTAAAATTGGTGACAAAGGACCGTTTAAAATGCTTGAGCGCAGCAGCGAATTTTTCTTGGGTTTTAAAATCCCAGCCGAACAGCAGGCGTTAAAAGGTCAGTACGAGGGTTCTTATGTGCTGCAACCTGGCGATGGTTTCGAGGCTGCACCCGTCACAATCTCACTTACGGGCAAAGACGCAACTACCGTGACCGCCGTTGGCGAGGGCAAAATCACGGTCAAATTTGGGCAACCCCGAGTTGGGGTTTTTACGGGCGAACCCAGTGCGGGCGGTATCTCGAGCGGCACGAACAATGCCCGCAACGGCGTGGGTCGTGCGTATGTGCTGTATCCGCGCAAGGGTGCAAAGTTTTCGGTGATCGGTGAGGAGTACAACACCTACCGTTGCAAACTCAATTCTGGGCAGATCGTCTATGTGCGAAAAGACCGCATGACCCTCATGCCAGAGGGCGCGGCGCAACCCGAAAATGTTTTTACCGATATTGTGACCAGGCGCGTCAAGGGTGCGACCCAAGTTCGGTTTTTGACGGGCGATATCGTGCCGCATTGGATTGATGAAGCCAAACAGTCGCTCGAGTTAAAACTTTATTACACCCTCGGTGACGTGGATTACATGAATTTTGCGAGCTTTGACCCAAACGTTGCCGATGTAAGGTGGTATACCGATCAGGACAATATTTTTACGGCAAAAATTGATCTCAAGCAAGCCCAACTTTGGGGTTACAAGGCGTACTTTGAGGGCAATACCTTCGTGCTCGAGATTCGTGATGCGCCCAAGATTGATGCCAAAAATCCGTTGCAAGGGCAGAACATCACGATTGACCCTGGTCACGGCGGCGAGGACACGGGCGGGGCGGGCGCATTGCGTCAACCCGAGAAACAAATTACCTTGGCAATCGGTTTGCAGCTTGCCGAAGCCCTCAAAGCCAAAGGCGCGAATGTGACCCTGACGCGCAGCACCGATGTTGAGGTGGACCTGTTCGAGCGCAGCCGAATTGCAGACACCGCCAACTCGAGCCTCTTTGCTTCGATTCATGCCAACGCGCTGCCTGATGGGGTTGACCCGAAGAATTCCCGAGGTTGGGGATCGTATTTCTTTAACCCAATGGCAAGGGCATTGGCGCAATCGGTACAAACTGCGGCTTTGGCACTTGTGCCAACTATGGGCGATGACGGTGTGCATTACCAGAATTTGGCGGTGGCACGTCCAACCCAAATGCCGCAAATTTTGATCGAAGTTGGCTTCTTGACCAGCAAAGACAATCTGCGCCTCATGAGTAGTATTGAGGGCAAACGCAGCATAGTCAATGCCATCGTTCGAGGTTTCGAGAATTTTTATCGCAACTCCAAAAGTCGTTAAATTGATAGCAAAAATCTCGAGAAGCCAACATTGGCTTCTCGAGATTTTAATTTGTTTGCTTTGTTAAGGTTTCTGCTCGAGGATCACATTGTCCACGGTAAGCGTTCCTGCGCTGCCCACCGTGTCCACTAAAACTCTGATACCTTTGGCATTTTTGAGCACCTCGAGTACGTCCACAGGTTTCCCCCAACCGTTCTGGGCAAATTCCGAAATTGGCACGCGGTAGGTTTTTTGGTCTGAACTGAGGGTCAAAATAAATTGTGGGTTGTCGTTGCCGGTATCCAACGTACTTGGAAATTCGAGCCGCACGGTTTGCACGCCACTTGCCGAGAGGTTAATTCGTAAGGCGTCAAAGTTTTGCAGGTTTGTGGTTTGGGCAAAATCCAGACTCACGACAGCGCCCGCCCAATCGTTCGGCGTCGGTAGTTTAAATTGCATCTCGAGCGCGTTGTTGACCAGACTCGAGGTTACAGTTGTGACGCTGCTGGCGTTTTGCTGGTACGAACCAACCGACCATTTATCGCCCTGGTTACCAGTGTTGCCCGCGCTCGAGAAATCAAACAATAAGCGCTGCAAGTTGCTTGGAACGCTAGGAATAGCGGAGGCATCAACCATGTTGGCAAAGGCGATGTTGTCAATTCGCACTCGACCAGCCTTACCCTGATTCAGTGCCGTGATTTCAAGTCTCTCAAGTTGCCCAATAACATCTATCAGCTTGATTGGCTTGCCCCAATTTGCCTGTGTAAAAACCTCGAGCGGAAGGTTGTAAACGGTGGGTGTTTCGCTGGCGTCAAACGTGTACACAGGGTGGTCGCCACCATCGTCAATTTTGCTGTTGGCAAGCCCGACCCGTATTTGACCGCCGCCAACAACCGAGGCTTCAAGGCTTAAGTGCGTAAAGCCTCGAGCATCAATTGCGCCCTGCGCCGCAACCGGAATCACGGCTGTGATCCCGCCGTAATCGTTCGCCAGCGGAATGTTGTAATCAAACTCGATCCTGCCGTTTGCGGTGGGCGCAGCGCCTCCCACAGCCGGCGTGAAGGTCGGTTGCGTGGGTTGACCGTATGCCCAGTAGGTTGTGGGGACGCCGAAGACGTTTTGGCTGCCCGCCGCAAAATCGGCGATCATGGTTTTGCTGCCCAGGACTGGATTAGCAGGATAACTCGAGGATGGGAGAACGTTGGCTGGCGTGGCAATGGAATTGGTTGGTGCTTTGAAACCCATCGCCTCAAACATGCCCGCCTCGGTTTTAAGATCGCGGTGAAAACCAAAACCAGACGTTGGACCGTAATCCCAAGCGGCAACTGCCATGCCTAAGCTTTCTGCCGATTCACGCACGTCTTTCATAAATTGAACGCGGTCTTGCGGCGGGGCTTCGGTTTTCAGGACGCCAAATTCGCCCAGTAGTAAACGCGCATTGTTTTTGGTCGCCCAAGCTTTCGCCACCTCGAGCCGCGCCAGAATCTTGGCTTTGTTCCAACCGCTCTGCCCGTACTCGAGGAGCGCATTGCGGATACTCGACTTTCTGGTCGCAGTCGGCATTGCATACATCACGCTCGGAATGATGGCAGCTACATTTTCGGGTGTTGGTGGGTACGGTATTTTTTTCAAAAACGGTGAATCCCCACCCGTCCAAGTTGCGCCCTGATGCGTGAAAAACATTGGGTCGTAAAAATGCAGACTGTAAATCACGTTTTGATCGGCAATCGGGGTCACTTTCAATAAACCGTCAATCCCACCCCAGCACGCACCAGTTAAAATGATGGTGATGTTTTTGTTGGCGGCTCGAGCTTTTTGGTAAAAGCCTTGTTGTATGGTGTTCCAATCAAAGGCTGGGTTGCAGGTATCGCCCACTGGACTAATCGGTTCGTTTTGTAATTCGAGCAACGCGCTTGGGTAATCTTTTAAAAACACTGCCATGTTGCCAATCAAAGCCAGAAATTTGGTATCGCCGCTCAGCATGTCCCGTTGCGAGTTGAGGCTGGGGTGAAAGTCCACAATCACCCGCATTCCAACGCGCTGCGCTTCAAGTAAAGTGCGTTTTAAAAGTTGCCAGGAACTCGAGGTGCTGGCGTAAAAAAGTGTGGGTTGAATGGGCAAACGAATAAAATTTGCGCCAGCGTCGTGCAGTTGTTGAATTTCACCAAAGCGCGATTCTTGGAATTCGCCAAACTGAAACCAACCTGTTAAATTGACGCCGCGTTTTAGGTCAGACGTTGTGATTTCTCGGGCATTCAGTGCCGTGTTGCAACCAATGCTAATCATGAACGCTAGCAGCAATGTGAGTCTGGTCAACATAAATTCTCCTCTAATTTAATTGTGCAAGTTGACTTTTGAAAGTATATGAGAGCACGCCTCAAGACAATGAGCGAACTGTACCCTTAAACGCTTTATAAAATAGGCGTCAAGCTCGAAGATATGGGTAAAACCTTGAAGATGGACCTGAATCTCGAGATGCCTCAACAAATGGTTTTTTGACCCGCGTCACTCGAGTTAGGTTTTTTGCTGTCTGGATAGACGTTTTTGCTATCCCCCTTGACTTTTGAACATGTTCAGTTTAGTATCTGAACATGTTCAATTTGAATGCGTTCAAAAATCAAGCGACCTCGGACGCTCCCCTCAGTAAAGCTGACCTAACCAAAGCCAAGATTCTCGAGGAAGCCCTAAAATTATTCCGCGAAAAAGGTTTCGATGCCACCACCATGCGCGACATTGCCGCAACCTGTGACATGGCAGTCGGCACGGCGTACCATCACTTTGAAAGCAAAGAAGCCATCGTCAGCGCCTATTACAACTGGGTGCAAATTGAGCACTTGCGCCAGGTGACCGAATACAACCAAAGTAAGCACAGCCTCAAACAGCGGCTCGAGCAAGCCTTTCAAAGTAAACTCGATATTGTTGCAGGCGACCAAAAATTGCTCGGGGTCATCATGCGCTACATTGGCGAATCAGAGCATCCGCTCTCAATTTTTGGTGCAAAAACCAAAGAATTGCGCGATGAAGGTTTGCAAATTTTCAAAATAGCTTTGGGTAACGAAGCCATGCCCGCCGACCTGCGCGAACTCGCGCCACTGATTTTTTGGACGCTTCACATGGGCATGTTGCTGTACTTTTTGCACGACACCACCCAAGGCGAACGCACCAGCAAACTCGGCAAAAGCACGCTCGAGCTCATCCTGAATGTGTTTGGCATGATCGGTTCGCCGCTGGTGCAACCACTGATTAAACCCGTTTTGGGAAAAGTCAAGAAGTTACTCAAAACCTATGATCTGATGGATTAAAGCTTTACAGCCAGTCGTAAAACCTCGAGCCTTCAAATTCGTGAAGCTCGAGTTTAGGAAAACGCTGTCCAAACCAGGGGGTTGTTATGAATTCCGTTCGTGCCATGAAAAATATCGCCACCATTCAATTCGTGATCGCCAGCATTTCCACATTGGCTTTTTTACCGCTCAGTTTGTATGCGTTCTATGACATTTTCTCGTTTGTACTTGATACCAATGTTTTATCGCTTGCAATTGTAGGAATGGTTCTTGGCATAATTTATTTGCTTGGACCTATCACTGGTGTTTGGTGGTGCGGAATCCAACTGTTGATCGGATACCGCAACATCAGCAAAGGCAAATACGAGATTTCTAAAACCCAAGCTTTTTGGAAAACTAGCCTAGCCTTTAATGTTCTCGGGTTTATGGTTCTGAGTTTTTTTGCTCTTGTAGTGCGCACTGAGTATCCTGAATTTCGTTTTACGATGCTTCCACCACTGATCGGTAGTATTCTTGCAGTCATCGCATTGAGGATTCCAGCAAAATCAAACCAAAACCTCGAGCCTCAACAAACTTAAACCCCGAGCTTGAAAGTTAAATGCACCGCGCTTTTCCGTAAGCGCGAGGCTGGATCAATGCCGCCCAAAAACACTCCGTGAAACTCGAGTTCATCTACAAATCAACCCTTCGCCCTCTTTGTAAAGGAGCAACACCATGAATGTTTTGTTGACTTACGCCGTTTACGCCGCCATCAGCCTGAGTTTGACCATCTGGGTCGCGCAAACACTTCACAAGAACGGCAAGATTTTCTTGATTGACGCCTTTCACGGCAACGCCCAAATGGCGGATTCGGTCAATCATTTGTTGCAGGTTGGATTTTATTTGGTGAACGTTGGTTTTGTCGCGCTGTTCTTGCGGTTTGGTGACACGCCAACCGATGCCGTCAGCAGTGTGGAATACATCAGCACCAAGATCGGAATTGTTTTGTTGGCGTTGGGTGGAATGCACTTTTTTAACATGTTCAACTTTGCCAACATGCGTTCCAAAGCAAAACGTCATGATCGGGTGCAAAGCGAGATGAACCTCACAGATCAGGATAATTTCTCAAGCATCGAAGTAAAAATTTGACATTGGATTTTTCAAGTGTGGCTCGAGTTTTCTGCTCGAGCCACAAGTAGAAATCAGAAATAATAATGCTGCTCGAGATTTTACCAAGCCCATACGTTAAGATCAATCAAGCCAGGAGAATCATCCATGAGCATTTACGTTGAAATCTTGATGCAGACCGAAATAGAAAAACTCTGGGAATATACCCAAACTCCACAATTGCATGGGCAATGGGATTTGCGGTTTAGTGAAATCACGTACTTACCCAAAGATAATCCTGATTTGCCACAGCGTTTTTTGTATCAAACACGAATTGGTTTTGGTTTGGTCATCGCGGGTGAAGGTGAAACTGTTGGAACGCGCAATGCCGAAGATGGCAGTCGGACTTCGGCGCTTAAGTTTTGGTCAGATGCACCAATTTCGCTGATCAAAGAAGGTTCTGGATATTGGCAGTATCGCCCTGAAGCCAACGGCATTCGGTTTTTAACCCGTTATGATTACCGAACACGGTTTGGATTTCTTGGTCGTTTTGGTGACAAACTGGTGTTCCGTCCACTGATTGGTTGGGCAACCGCCTGGAGTTTTGACCGCCTGCGTTTATGGCTCGAGAAGGGCATTGATCCGCGTTTGTCGCTCGAACGTTTTATGGTTTACGGACTTTCACGGCTGACCTTGGCGTTTGTCTGGTTTTACCAAGGGCTTGTGCCCAAACTCTTGTTTCCTGACACGGGCGAGCGAAGTATTCTGGAAAAAGCTCGAGTTTTTTCGGGCACTGAAGGAACAGTTTTGCAAATGATTGGTGTTGGTGAAATGCTGTTTGGATTGTGTTTTCTGATCTTTTGGGATTCTCGAATTCCTCTTTTTGTCAACATTGGCGCGTTAATCTTTTTGACGCTGATCGTGGTTTTCAGCCAGCCCAATTTATTTGTCGCACCGTTCAATCCAATTACGCTCAATCTCTTGCTGATCGTGATTGCAGTGATCGCTTTACTAATTCATAAAGATTTGCCCTCGGCACGTCATTGCCGTAGAACACCAGAGGTCACAAAATCATGAAATCCATCTACGAACAAGCCCTCGGTGAAGTTGAATTTCAGCGCCTTCATCCCAAAATGCAGGAACGCTTCGGTTTCTCGAGCCAAGATCAAATCGCGTGTTTTGGGACTGGCACAATGCAAACGATTTGGCATGGTCCGTTTTATGTTGTGCCGTTTTTGTATTTGGGCGTCTGGAGACGTATTTTATTTCCAGAATATGGTGTCAACGTGCCGTTTACGATTGCTAACTATGCTTATCTGGACAGCTTTGGCAGAGAAACCGTTTCTTGGATTCGTACCTTTCAAACCAGCCAAACCAGGCGCTTTGATGCGTACATGATTTACAGCCAGCAATACAACAAAATTGTGGATTACTTAGGCACGCATCAGCATCTTGTGGTGGACATTGATGTTACCGTGGATGACAGAGGCGGCTTAAGGATTCGCTCGAGCCGAGACCGTATTTTTGAGGGCGTTTTAAAATTTGGTTTACCGCATATTTTTCATGGAATTGCTGACGTGTACGAATATTACGACGATGAAAAAAAAGCGTATCGAATCGAGGTCAATGTCAGCAATCCACTTGTTGGAAAACTGTTTGGCTACCGTGGTTGGTTTACCACCGAAATGAAATCGGTGCTGGCAAAAGATATTCCATTAAACATCAAACCCATGCGTGAAGAACCAAGGGAATAGTCATGAACTCAAAAGCAGTCAGAAACTCGAGTTTCAATCTTCAAGAAGCAAAACGTTATTTGCCGACTGGAAGCGATCAAGAACTCGAGGATTTTGCGGCTCGGCAACTTCACGCTCGACAAAGAACAATGCAACTTCTCGAGTTTTATCAAACCTTCCCTTGTCATACCTCTCGAATTCATCTGTTAACCGCTTGCGCTTTAACGCTGGGTCGATTCGGTGGTTTGTCTGTCACCTTCGATGCTATCGGAGATCAACTCATGCCCGTCACAGTCGCTCGAGCACCGCGTACAGCCTTATGGAGTGATTATCAAAAAGCTTGTAGCGTTGGGCAACCTTGGCAAATCCGTGATGAACTCTGGTTGGTGGCTCACTGCGCCGACCTCGAGACGCTGCGATCTGAAGGACTTATCAATCAGTTTTATACCGAAGCGGATAAGCACGGCGATGATCCCACCTGGCAATTGTTACGCCAACACCTGGAGGTGACGCTCGGGCAACGTTTGATGGATCGTGCAGCAATTCAAGGCATGGTGGCTTATGAAACCGCTATCGCTCAAACCATGCTCGATGGTGTAGCGAAACTGTTCACCGCAGGTTGGGCGTTGCTGGCACGGTTCGCTCGAGAAACCTCAAGGGCGCTGCTACAACCCTCAGAGAAAGCCGAAGCGAACGCGATTGGTTATCGGCAGTGTGCTTTTGAATTACTCAAATACAGTGTCCTGGCTTGGAGTGCGGCTCGAGTCTATCAGCGCGGTGTGCGGCAACGCGAGCGTGGTGATCGCGCCAGCGAGGAAGGCTACCCATTACTGCGTGAAGTGCTTGGTGCTGACCTCGAGAAACTTTCGCCAGTGATTGAACAGGTTTATCGCAATCCAGGAAATTTTGATGGCACGGCGCACCTCGAGCTAAGGACTATACCGAGCAGACTTGCCAGTCGTTTTGTGACGCTTCTGACGGGTCAGGGATTGTACGAATCGCACCTGCCGACAATGCAGGTGAGGTTTAGAACCTTTAGACGCGCCGATGGTTCGATGCACTTTTTGCGTGAGCTTTACAGTGGGCAAACTTTTCGCGTGTTCGATTCGGATTTTGCGGTTCGGCAGGTGAATGGCAAAGCCACCTTTTGCGAAATTTTTACTGACATGAACATCACCGTTGAAATGAAATTAGACGTTTCAGAAGAGGGTGGTTTAACCATTCAAGGTCAGCGCATTCAATGGTACGGCATACCCATTCCTTCGTTCGGTTTAAAAGTCGTGTTTCAAAGTCAGGTTCAAACGCTCGAGAATCAAGAAATTTTGGACATCAATGGCAGATTGTTGATGCAGCCCAGTAGCAGTTTAGGACGTTTTCTTGTATCCAAAATATTGCGTCGTCCAGAGCTTCTGGCTTGTCTGCATTACCAGGCAGTGTTAAAGAAATCACAACGTATTCCAACTTTGTAAACCCAGCAACTCGAGGTTAGGTTTTGACGGGTTTCAAGAATGGCGCTTCAATGTACTTATTAGACAAACTAGCCGCCGCAAACGCCAGCGCCAGTGCCACACCAGAAATCAGCAAATGCTCGCTCAAGCTTGAGATGCCAAAATACTGGTAATTACTGTTAAAGGTTAAACGAATCAACTCGAGGATCAGGTAATGCCAGATGTACAAACCGAACGAAATCTTGGCGGTGTAACGAAAAAAAGTGTTGTCGAACAGTCGCCCAAGGATTCTCGAGAATGGTAGGGTGCAAAGTTGAACGGCAATTAAGGCTGGGAAAACAGGGTAGAAGTACGGTTGGTTTCCGAGGCTAAACGCAAAATCTGGGGCGTACCGTTGTGTCCACAAAAATACCATCATGACTATAAAAGTGGTTAGGGCGATACCATCAAAAATCCAACTCGAGCGAATGTTGAGGGCACGGAACTTAACGATAATGCCAGCCGCAATCACGCCAAGAATGTAATGTCCGAACATGCCGACGACGTTGTAATTGGGCATCCAGTATTTTGCGCCGCCAATCAAACCGTGATCCCAACCTCGGTTGACGCTGTCAGGAATCAAGTCAGTGACAATCAACTGATGGGCAATCAAGGTCAGTGCAAGCACGCCAAACCAGAACAGCAAACCTTGACGGAATGAGGCTCGAGCGGCGAGCAGTTGAAACATTGCCCACATTGCAAGGGGCATCACGGCGTAACAGAGCACTTCAAAGCCGATGCTCCAAAGTGGTCCGTTGAGGTCGGCGGGGAAGAGGGTCACGTAATGCAGCGCTGAGGTAAAAGTCAGCGCTGAAACGTAACGGGTGAACACGGCTTGCGAACCAGGAACAAAAAACAGAGTGCATAAAACGCTGATGGTCAGGCTGGCGTAAAATCCTGGAACGATGCGCACGGCGCGGCGACGTGTGAACTCGAGCATATTGGGAAAGTCGCGGCGCTCGAGAAATGACTTCCAGAATGGAATGGACAGTAGCATTCCCGAGAGCACAAAAAACGCGCTGACACCAACCGAACCGGTCATGATAAAGGCTTGGGCTTCTTGCACGAATTTGGTTTGCTCGGGACGGTTTAAACGCTGCATCAGGTGATGCGCCACGACCATCAGACAGGCGATTGCCCGAATGCCATCTGCACCCGAAAGACTGGCGGTGCTCGAGGAATCCATCAGGCTGACGATTCGGGTATTCCAGAATTTTTTGAACGGATCAAACCAGGTCAAGCCTGTGTTGCTCGAGATATTCATGCCCTGGCTGATCTGTCCAAGTGAAAACAAAAATAAAATAAAGGCGGGCAAGCTGGCAATCGCAATGCCAGTCGTGAAGGCACTGCTCGAGGTGGAGATGTTGCTCATGACTTGCGTCACCATTTGGGTGTCCGTATTTTTTAAGATTGCCAGGGCTGCGGAGGCGTTGTTCCAGACCGTGACGAAGGTCAGCAAACCGAGCGTCACTAGCACTGGACGTGCGAGTGGCATGACCAGACTAGCAAAAATTCGCAGTTCGCTCGCGCCATCAATCCGTCCAGCCTCGAGCAAACTTTTTGGTACGGTGGCAGTTAAATACTGGCGAATCAGAAACACGCCAAACGCACTGACGGTTGCAGGAATCCAAACGGCTCGAGCTTGATCCATCCAACCGATCACACCGATCACCAGCACGGTTGGAATCAGGCTTAACAGTGATGGGAAAAGCATCACGCCCAAGGTAATGGCGTACAAGACATCACGCCCTTTAAACTCGAGGAAAGCAAATCCAAAAGCTGCCAAACTGGCGGTGATGATCGCGCCAACGGCAGCCAGGGTACAGATGTAAAAACTGTTCCAGAAATTGCCCCAAAAATGTGGCAGTTTTTGAAGCAAAAATTGTAAGTTATATTTTAGCGAATCGCCAAGTTGAAAGTCGATGCTCAACGAAGGATAACTTCTGGTGGCGTTGAAAAACATCATCACAATGGGCAAGATTGACAGGATCACACCAAACAACACCAGAAAACGCAAGACAATTTTTGAAGTGTTGGAAAATCGAATGGCAGACTGATCACTCTCGAGATGGCTGCTGGTGTCCAAACTCGAGAAATTACGTCCGATTAAGGCGTAGACCACCAGCACGATGGCAACCATGCCGAAAAAATAAACCATCGTCATCTCGCTCGCCAAGCCCATATCAAAGTCCCAGAAGCCCGTGCGAAAAATATAGGTCGGTAAATCGGTGGTGCGCGGATTAAACGCTTGCGAATACCAGGCGTTGGTTGCGCCTTGAATGCCGCGCAAAAAACTCATGGTGAAAGCCACAAAAATCATTGGGCGCATCAGTGGCAGGGCAACCCGTCCGAACAAACCCCAGAAACCCGCGCCATCGAGTTGTGCCGCCTCGTACAAACTGCGCGGAATCGAATTCAAGACCATCAGGTACAACAAGACATTCCAACCCACCGTTCCCCACAGGCTAACAAACGCCACTCGAGCATCCTCGAGGTAAAGACTGGTGTTGGGAATCAACGCGCCCAAAATTGGCAGGTGCGAAAGCCAACCAAAACCAGCATCAATAAACTGCCAGGCAAACAAGAAAAACGTGCTTAAAACTGAAGCCGCAGCAATGCTCGAGGTCATGTAGGGCAGAAAAAAAATTGTTCCCAGAACGCCTTGAATGCGTTTGAAAGCCAGGTGCAAAATAAATGCCAGCGGAATGGCAATCAGGTGTTGTGGAATGGCGCTGAAGACTGCCTGCCGCAACGTGCGAGCCAATGCCGACCAAAAGTAAGGGTCTTGAAAGGTAAAATTGTATGCCCACAATCCCGAGAATTTCATATGGTTTAAACCCGCCACGGGATTGTAATCAAAGAAACTAACAAACAACGAAAACGCCAGTGGCGCAATCCCGAACGCCAGCAACAAAATAAAAAACGGCGCGATAAAGCCGTACCCCACCCAACTCGAGGAACTGCGTTTTCGCACAGATTTGCTCGAGGTTTTGGCAGGCAGGCTGATGCTCATGGTGACTCCTGAGTGTGGGGCATGTTGATTAAATCAAACTCGAGATTCAAACGGATTTTAGGGTGTTAGTACAAAACGTTGAATTAAGTACGTCCAACTTAATTTTTATAGTTCTATCATCAAAATTAAGGCGAGCTATGTTCTTTGGGAAAGCGTATCTCACGCGGAATTCTAGAATTCTGCTGCTTTTGGCAGAATGATAGAATGTAGCCGTGAGATACTTACTTCTCGAGGTATTCAAAGAAATCAAAGTCCGCGTGGTGTTGTGTTCCTGCTAGGTCTTGAACGCACAGGGCAATGAACGTACCAGTGAATGCCAGCCCGTTGCAGTAATCGTCTGAAAGGTGGCTCGAGTCAAAGGCGGGTCCAATGCCGTGCCAGGTTTGGTTGTCGCCCGAGTAAGAGAATTGAAATGTGGCGCGGTTGAAGTTGACACGCAAGTAAATGCTGCCTTCGCTCGAGATTGGGATTTCTTGTTTTAGGGGTTCGGAGTAATAGCCTTTATCGCAGACCAGAAGGTTGAGGGTCTTACCTAAAGTTTCATCCCTCGAGACGCGCAGGTAAACCCAGTGCGTGCTGTCGTAATAGGCTGCCATGCCTGCCATCTGCTGGAAGTGCCCTGGGTCGAACTCGAGGTTGGTTGTGGCTTGGGCGTGGAAGGCTTGGAGGCGGCGTCCGACCAGGCTTTGATGGTGCAGGCTGTTGAGCGATTCGCGTCCAAACAATCGCAAATGCCCTGGACGCTCGGACAAAGAAAGCCAACTCGAGTTGACGGGTTCGCGCAGGCTCTGCCAGGCAATCTCGAGGTTTGGTGCGTCGAAATCGTCAGTAGAATTTGGAATTGTAAAAGGATGAGGCTCGAGGTTTGGAGCAACGACTTGGCTTTGCGGATTGTTGCCACCGCCAGCAAGTCGTACCCAATCGTCCTGTCCCCACTCGAGTTTTTGAATGGCTGTTTCGCGTCCAAGGTTGCAAAAGCCGCCATCTTTTCCAGGCTCGAGCGGTCTGCCGCACAAATGCACGATGTACCATTCGTCGTTCTGAGTTTGAACGATGCTGGCATGACCCGCTTTTTGAAGCTCGAGGTTTGGGTGCTGAAAGCTTGTTAAGAGCGGGTTTTGCGGATGAATCTCGTAAGGTCCTTCAAGGTTTTTTGAGCGTGCCAGGGTCGCGGCGTGCTCAAAAGTTGTGCCGCCCTCGGCGGTTAAAAGGTAATACCAGCCGTTTCGTTTGTAAATGTGCGGACCTTCGGTCACGCCAATCGCCGAGCCTAGAAAAATGTTTTTGACGGGTCTAACCAATTTCTGAGCAACTGCATCGTATTCTTGCAAGTAAATTCCGCCGAAAGGATTTTTCCCTTGCCGGTGATCCCAGACCATGTTTAAAAACCATTTGCGTCCGTCGCTGTCATGAAACAAACTCGGGTCAAAGCCGCTCGAGTTTAAATAAATAGGTTCTGACCAAGGACCTTGGATGCTGCTGGCGGTCACCAAATAATTGTGCGTGTCCTTAAATGGGGCATGCATACTGAAGGCTTTGACATCGGTGTAAATCAAGTAAAACATGCCATTGTCATAACTTAAACACGGAGCCCAAATTCCGCCCGAATCGCCATTGCCGCGCATGTCCAGTTGCGAGACTCGAGTCAGCGGTTGGGTCAACACGTGCCAGTTCACCAAGTCCCTCGAGTGATGAATTTGCACGCCAGGAAACCATTCAAAGGTGCTGGTGGCAATGTAGTAATCTGCGTCAACCCGCAGGATGCTGGGGTCTGGGTTGAAACCACGCAAGATTGGGTTTTGAATCAGTGCTGAAGGCTCGAGTGTTTTGACTGTGGTTGGTTGTGGTTGGGTAAGGCTGGTCATTGCTGTTCTCCCGATGGAATTTATTTGGCTGCTTCAAGCACACGAATGAGGGCGTCATAGGCTGGTTTTGGTGCGTAATTGCCATCAAAAATCAGTGGTGATCTGCCCGCCCGCCACGAGTGCGCGTCGGTCAATCCCCACATCATAAACGCCGAACATTTGACTGCCAAGCAAGTCTCGAGCATGTCGCCGTAGACTTTGGCTTGACGCGTCAGGTGCTCACTGGCTGGGTAGCTCGAGCTGCTCTGCACGTCCAATTCGGTGATTTGGACTTCCAAACTAAGATCGCGGAAACGCTGGTAATTTTCGAGCACGCGTTGAGCGATCACGTTGAAGCCAGTATCAATGTGGGCTTGGAATCCCACGCCGGTAATTGGTACACCTTTGGCTTTGAGGTCTTTGACCAGTTCATAAACCTCGTCCGATTTTCGGTTGATGCCGTCGGTGTTGTAATCGTTGTAAAAAAGTTTCGCGTCTGGGTCGGCTTCGTGCGCCCAACGAAAGGCAAGCTCGAAATATTCCTTGCCAATGGTTTTCAAAAACGGCGTGTTGCGCAAGCCACCGCTGTCGCTGATGGCTTCGTTAATCACATCCCAAGTGTCAATTTGACCTTTGAAATGCTTAACAGTCGTTTGAATGTGGTCTTTCAGGGCGGCAAGCATGGTGTCACGGTCATTAATTTGCAGTACCCAATTGGGCAGTTGTTCGTGCCAGACCAGGGTGTGTCCACGAATTTTTTGCTTGTTCTTTTGGGCGATTTTAACGATGGCATCGGGCAATGCCCAAACGAATTGGTCAGGGGCGGGTTGTACTGCGCCCCATTTCATGGCGTTTTCTGGTACGACCATGTTGAATTCTTTTGCCAATGTTCCGGCGTATTCGGGTTCGAGGTCGTCAAACAACGTCGGTCCAACGGCAACGCCAATGTTGACGCCTTTGGCGCTGGCAAGGGCACGCAAACTTGTAACGATCTGCTTGTAGGCAATCCGTACCAATGATCGTGCTGGTAACTCGAGATTTGCGCTGGTGTTAAAGCGAATGTCTTGGGCTTCGTCTTTAACGGTTTGTTCGCTAAACCCTTTTGCGCCCGTCACTTCCCAACCTGGAATGTTCAAATCTAGGCTCGAGCCATTCGTGCCGGTGTTGATGGCAATGACTTGCAAACTGTTTTTGTTTTTGGCGGCGTGAAGCCAAAGGTTTTTATTGCCCGAATTTAACTTCAGGCTTTCACCAGTGAAATGCTTTAAGTGCTGGAACGCATAATAACTTGGGCGCGGCACACCAGAAATGTCTATTGTGCCGTGTGGTCCAACGCCTTGCAGTGCAAAGTACGTGTTGAGTTTCGCGCCAGCCTCAGCCATGCGCAGCGTGGTTTCTGCCGCCCAAAGCCCCGCCAACTGGTCGCTAATGTGTCTGGCACTTTCGGTGCGGTACGACAGACCGTATTCGGTCAGCCCAAAGTCTATGGCTCGAGCATAACCGAGTGGGTTGCGGCTTTTGTCTTTCCAAAGGTTTAAATACTTTTCAGTGTCGCTCGAGACTTTGGCGATGCTGGCAATGGCTTGTTCGTCGCTGGCGCGTCCGTCGGTTGGGTATTCGTGCCAGGTTAGGACGTCAACAATATCGCCGCAACGCTCGATAAAGCGTTCCAAAAATTCTGGGTAGGCGGTGGTCGAAGGTCCAGCAAATTTTGCGTTCGGCTGAACCGCCAAAATGGCTTTTCGTTGAGCGCGGAAGGTATCGCAGTATTTGTCGGCAGTCCAGCTTTTATTGCCTCTGGTCACGGCGTATAAATCGGGTTCGTTGCCAATGTTCCAATAATCAACTTTCAAACCAAGTTTGATTGCGGCATCTGCGGCATTGGCGGCATCTTCGGGACGGTTTTTGGCTTCTGAATTGCGTCCAAAAACCCGTGTTTGAATCATAATTTTGGGTTGCTGCCGCCCAAAGATTGAAAGGTTGGCTTTAAAGGTGCGCAAACTCGATTCGGACAAATCCTGGTCGTCGCCAACGTTGCCCGCCGGGAAGCGCACGATTGTCGGCTTGAGCGCCCGAAGTTGTTTTGGGAATTCAATCACGTTCATGTAATTGCCCAAGTTGTACCCAGCCAACGCCAGGCTCGAGAGTGGCTGGCTTGGGGTTTGATTTAACTCGAGGCTTGTGATTTCGGTTTGTGCTCGGGTGGCGCTAAGTGCCAAACCGAGCGCGAATGGTATCAACCACCTTGCTTGCTTCACGGTTTCTCCTTGAAATATTGGTTATCAAACCTTGAGTGTTTAAGTTTTTACGCCACCCGAGGTTAAACCTGCAATCATTTGACGGCTGGTCAGAATAAACAGAATCAGCAATGGCAGTACCGTCAGTGCGACGCCCATCATGACTGCGCCAAAATCGACGTTTGTGTTTGTGCCGCCGCCACCAATCAAACGCAGTAAAGTTTGCAAAGTTTGGGTTTCTTGAGAACGAAAGATAATAATTGAAAGAATGTATTCGTTCCAAATACCAATGAACGTCACCAAGCCTAGTGTGCCAAGGGCGGGTCTTGTCAGGGGTAAAATAATTTTTCGGTAGGTTTGGAATTCGGTGCAGCCGTCAATCCGTGCGGCTTCGACCAGTTCTTTTGGAATGGCACTCAAAATGTATTGTCGCATTTGAAAGATACCAAAGGCACTTGCCATGCCAGGAAACCACAATGCTTTGGGTGAACCAATCCACAATAGACTTGGAAACCAAGGCAGAACGCTGTGAATGGCAGTGTCGAGCGGCGCAAAGAGTTGGCTAAGCAAGGATAGAACCAGATACAAGGGGATCAAATTGAGCGCCCCAGGGATTGCCATTGTTGCCAGCAAAATACCAAACAGTCTGTCTTTGTATTTAAACTCGTACATCGCAAAGCCGTAACCCGCCAATGAGCAAAAAAACAATTGGGTGGCGGTGGTCACCACCGACAGGTACGTGCTGTTCCAAAAAATCCGCCAGAATCTGCCTTGGGTCACATCCATTAACGCCTGATAGTTGTGAGCCAAAGAATTGCCAAACCACAACGGTGGCGGGAATCTAAAAATATTATCTTTGGGGTGCGAAGCAAAAACAAACATCATGTAGAGCGGTAAAACCATGAACAGACCGCCGATTAAAACGATAATCAAAGCGGTGTAATTGTTTGGTTCTCTCAAAGTTTGTTGGGTTTTGATTCGTTTGCGACTTGGGACAGTGATTGCCATATTAGTCTGCCTTTCCGCCACGGAAGATTCGGTTGTTGATGATCGTCATGACAATGATAATGGCGAACAAGACCCATGAAATGGCGGCGGCAAGTCCAAAATCAAGGTCGGTGAAGGCGGTCTTAAACAGGTACATCATGGTGGTACGACCCGCGTTGTTTGCACCGCCGTCCTGCCCAACCAAAGTAAAAGGCTCGAGGAACAATTGCATGCTGCCAATGATCGTCAGGGTGACTGCATAAAACGCCATTGGGCGCACCAGTGGCAAAGTGATGAAACGAAATTGCTGCCAACGGTTCGCGCCGTCAATCGCGGCAGCTTCAAACAGTTCACCAGGAATGGCTTGCATGGCTGCCAGGTACAGAATCGTGTTCCAGCCCGTGTAACGCCAAAAAATAACCAATGCTACCGATGGTTTAATCCAAAATGAGCGTCCCAACCAGTTGATATTCTCACCTGGAAACAATCCACCAATGATTGGAAGTTGATGCAGTTGCAACAATGCCCAGTTAAACAGACCGCTGCGTTCGGAAAATAGCAAACCAAAAACCACACTGATTGCCGCAATGGAGGTGATAAAAGGCGCAAAGTAAAGGGCGCTCAAAAAGCCTTTGATGCGTTTTAAACTGTTATTGAACAAATATGCCAGCGGCAAGGCAACAAGGTGTTGTGGAATGCCGCCAAGAATACCTAGGATTGCTGAGTTGACCAAAGATGTTTGGAAAAAAGTATCGTCTTGAATCAGGTAACGGTAGTTGTCTAAACCCACAAATTTGATTCCGCCCAAGCCATCAAGCGGATTCCAACGCGTTAAAGAAAGATAAAACGAAAATATGTTCGGAAAAAAACTAAAAATAACGTACAAAATAAAGAACGGGGCAATAAAAAAATACGGAGCGTATTTGCGTTGCCAGTTGGCGTAACGGTATTCTGAGGGTACGGTATTGATTCGTTTGGTGCGCGAAATAGCCACTGGGGTTCTCCTGACTGATAAGCCTGACTGATAAGAATGTCTTGAACGGCGAACTAAAACTCGAGCCAAAATCATTGATGTTTTGAAATGTTCAAAATCCGAATGAAATTTAGATTTCGTATTTTTTGAATCAAACAGGAATTCTTGTTTTCAATAGCTCTGGTTTTACGTTAGGTTTCTCGAGGAATGAATGATTTTTGCACGGTGCTCAAAAAACCTCAAATTGATTTGTTTGCTCGAGCAACGGCTTGGTTCAGGGTCGTTGCTCGAGGCTGAGGATTTGAGAAGGGCGTGAGGAGGATTCCACCCTTCTCAGGATTAGGGTTTAACGGCGGGCGCGTTTGTCAAGTTCGGTGCGGGCTTCGGTTAGGGCAGCTTTGATGTCCGCGCCTTCGTCTAGGACTTTACCCAGTGCGGTTTGGATGATGGTGTCGGCAACCGAGTCGTACTTGTTGACATCGATTGGCTTGATGCGTTTTGCGCTGGCTTTCCAGAGCAGACGGGCTTTTTGACCACCAAGGAACGGTACTGGTTCGTTAAAGCTCTTGTCGCCCCAAGCGCTATTGAGGGCTGGGAATGCACCGTTGCTCTTGAAGACAGCAATTTGTTGTTCGCGGTTGAGGGTCATGTACTTGATGAATTCCCAAGCCTCTTTTTTGTGGTTTGAAGCGGTTGGAATCGAGTAGAACGAACCGCCCCATGAGGCAAATGCACCATCTGGAAGGTCTTGAACGCGCCACAAGCCTTTGGTGTCAGGAGCCATCCAGTTTTGGAAGTGACCTTGCAACCATGCACCCGAGAATTGCGTGGCGACAGTGCCGCCCTTAAAGCCTTCGTACCATTCGTTGCTCCACTCGCCGATTTTCGCGTCAATGCCAGCTTCGCGGATTTTCTTGGCAATCGTGAAGGCTTTGACGAAACGGGCGCTGTCTGGTCCGACCAGGTTTTTATTGGCTTTGTCAAAGTAAATGCCTTCGCCAGAAGCCAAGTTCGAGCGGATAATCAGGTTTGCAGCACTTGCTGCGCTATTGATCATGAAGATTTTGTTGTTGCTGGCGTGTAACTTCTTGCCAGCCTCGACGTAGCCTTCCCAAGTGCTGAGGTCGCTTGGTTTGATGCCAGCTTTGTCCAAAATATCCTTGCGGTAGAAGGTTGTTCCAGGACCAATGTCGCACGGCATGGCAACAAAACGTCCGTCGCTCGAGGTGGCTTGGGCGACGGTGTAAGGCACGAGCAATTTCTTGTATTGACCGGCGCTGTAAGCCGATCCATTCAGGTCTTCCAAACCTTGTGATTCGGCAAATTTACCGACGTAACCAATTTCGATGGCTTCGACATCATGCAAACCTTGACCGGTTGCCAAAGCGGTGGTCAGGGCGGCGTGGTGATCGCCGTATTGCAAGGTGGTCAGTTTGACTTCGATGTTTGGAAATTTCTTGGCAAAGCCTGCAAGTGCAACCTTGACCGAATCGTCCAAGCTTGGGAAAGCGGCAACGGTCAATTCAATTTTGTTGTTTTGTGCCAAGCTGAGCGTTGCCGCTCCGGCGGCGATCAAAAATCCGATACTGCCAATAGCCAGTGCTTTTTTCATTTGCTTCTCCTTACTCGAACAACTCGAGCGGTTTGAGAGGGCGAAAGTGTCGAAATGCGATATGATTCTGAAAGCGCTTTCATTTCAGGAAGAATCCGGTTTCTTTAAGTTCATTCCCCCTCCCTTTTCTGACAAGACTTTTTTGATTAAATATTGAAAATCACTAAATCAAGACACTCTTTCGCTTTGCATTTCAAGCTCGAGCACCACGCAATACAGCGGTTGACTCACGAATTATCAATTCGGCATGAACAGGAATTGGATTAAATGGTCTTCCACGTAAGATCGAAAGTGCCATTCTGGATGCCAGGCGTCCCATTTCGACAATTGGTTGACGCACTGTTGTTAGTGGTGGTGTGGTGTACGCCGAAGATTGCAAATCGTCAAAGCCAATCAGTGAAACGTCTTCTGGTACACGAATTCCGCGCCGATGCAAAGCCAGCCGAACTCCGTAAGCCGATTGATCGTTGGCACAAGCGACGGCACTAAAAATAGCGCCTCTGGCAAAAAGCGTTTCAATACCAAACAAGCCAGAGCGCTCTTGATAATCACCCTCAACCACCAAATTTGGATCGTATTTTAGCCCAGCCTTTTCAAGCGTCTGACAGTATGCCTCGAGCCTTTCAAAAGCATCGCCCTGACTTGTTGCCGTGCCTGAAACATAAGCAATTTGCCGATGTCCAAGCGAAATAAGATGTTGTATCCCCAAAGAACAACTGAGCCTGTTATCAACACTGATGCAGTAATCTTCCAAACCAGCCACAGTTCGCCCCACGATGACAACTGGCAAGGTCTGTGCCAGTTGCTGCAATTCAATATCAGGAATACTCGAGCCAGTCAGAATAATTGCGTCTACACGGCGGCTGGTGAGCATTTTCAGAGCTTCGCGTTCTTCGCTGACACGCCAGTGACCGCTGGCAAAAAGCGCATGATAACCACTGCCCTCCAAGCCCTCTTCAACCCCCGCCAGCGCCTCGCCGTAAAATGGACTCGAGATGGCTTGTGTCACCACGCCAATGGTCATCGATTGCCCACGTGCTAGACCTTGTGCGATCACATTTGGACGGTAATTGAGTTGCTCTATCGCTTTCAAAACCCGTTCGCGTTTGTCTTTGGCAACCACTGCCGTACCGTTCAAGATTCTCGAGACGGTGCTCGGCGAAACTTGGGCGATGGTGGCGACATCACTGAGGGTTTTGACTTCGGGCACACAAACTCCCTAAAACAGATTTAAGCCGTGAAAGACGTGACTTCTCGAGAATGCAAACCGTGCTAAAACCAACATGACGCGAGGCTGCAACGTGTTTTAGATCAAGCGATGAGCGAAGTATGGCAGGTTTTGAAAGCGCTGTCAAGAGTTTTGAAACTGTACAGAATCGCAACTCGAGTTTTGATTCTCGGTTTTTGGGAAATCTCCAAATTCTCAGAAGTTTGTTGCTCGAGAGGCTGATCTTGTCCTTTTTAAAGAGTGCTGATTTCGCTGTCAGCCATTTTAACCTTGGCGCAACTTAACCAAGTTTACGTCCCAGTGCTCGCATTTCCAGCGCCATAAAACCCTGGCGCGAATCGTGAAATTGCCAACCCATAAACCTTGAAGTACCGATTTGGGTATCGGGATTTGTGTTTCTCGAGAAGGTATGATTGCCCAAGAGGTTAACAGCATGTCAAGAACCAGCACC
Source organism: Deinococcales bacterium (assembly GCA_043775825.1). Taxonomy (GTDB): domain Bacteria; phylum Deinococcota; class Deinococci; order Deinococcales; family JAAFIG01; genus JANXTZ01. The sequence goes on along the minus strand of JAYVRX010000156.1, from coordinate 12,665 downwards.
TATCTTAATTTTTCACGCAATACCGAAGAGGCATTCCTATTTTACAAAAGCGTTTTCGGTACAGAATTTTTAACGCCAATCACCCGCATGAGCGTCAGCGGCGCACCAGACCTGAGTGAAGCTGACAAAAACCTGGTCATGAACGTTGCCCTGCCGATTGTCGGCGGTCATGTGCTGATGGGCACAGACGCACCAGAGTCAATGGGTTTCAGTTTGGTGCAGGGCAACAACGTTCACATCAACCTCGAGCCTGATAGTTTAGAAGAAACCGAACGGCTTTTTGCGGCGCTGTCAAACGGTGGCAAGGTTGGAATGGCGCTCGAGAAAATGATGTGGGGCGCGGTTTTTGGATCACTGACAGACCAATACGGCATTCAATGGATGTTCAACTGTACCGTTCAATAAATGTTGTTCAATAAATTCTAAGGAGAACTATGTCTACCGTTTTAACCGTCTCGAGCATCGTTAACGCCCCCATCGAACTGGCTTGGCAAGCCTTCACCCAACCCGAGCACATCACCCACTGGAATTTTGCCTCCGAGGATTGGGAATGCCCAACTGCCAGCAACGATTTGCACGTTGGCGGCGCGTTCTCGTACAGAATGCAAGCCAAAGACGGCAGCATGGGCTTTGATTTTGCTGGCACGTACAGCAAAGTCGTTGTGCTCGAGGAAATTGATTACACGATTGGTGATCGAACCGTCAGCGTGACTTTCGAGAAAATCTCGAGCCAGCAGACCAAAATAACCCAAGCCTTTGAAGCTGAGGATCAAAACAGTTTGGAATTGCAACAAAACGGTTGGCAAGCAATTCTCGAGAATTACAAAAAGCATGTGGAATCGCTGGGAACGGCGTGATTTGATTTTGGTTTTACTGTAGAACCCGAGTTATTGCCAAGCGGTGACTCGGGTTTTCAGTTGAGGAATGGTCTTTATTGGTTGGGCATTAAAAACATTCCAGAGTATTGAAATCTCGAAATGCTAGTCTTTAGCACATGTCAACCATCTCGAGACGCAAATTTCTTCACGGTTCTGGCGCGGTGGCACTTTCGCTGCTTGGAACGGGCTGCTTCAATTCACTGCCAGAAATTACCCCGCCAAACACAGGCGCAACCGATTGGGATGGGTTGTACAACATTGCTCTTGGTGGAATCCCAAGCAATGCTCGTTGGGTTGCGACCACTGGAAGTGACGGCAACCCTGGAACGGTTGCAAAACCCTTTCTGACGATTGCCAAAGCACTCGAGGGTTTAGCGGCAGGTGGGCAAATTATTGTCAAAGACGGTGTTTACGAAGGCGCAGCGAATTGGATCAACCCATTTGTAAATTCAATCCCCAACGGTATCTCGAGCACGCAACGCACGATTATTCGGGCTGAAAATCGTTTTGGCGTGCGTTTAAAACAAACCAGTCGCCCGTCAGGTTATTACCAATCCATTGTGTACTTACCACCTTCGAGCACACATATTTGGCTGGATGGTTTTATCGCCGAAACCACGTGGGAGGCGGCTCGTGCCGATGACAGTGCGAATTATGTGGTGAACGACGGAGGAACAAATAACCGCATCACGAGAATTATTGTCAAAAAATCTTCTTGCTCGAGATACGGTGGGTCTTTCGCATTTGGTGTGGGTTCGGTGCTCGAGGATTGTCATTCAATTGGCAGTGGACGGTATCAGTTCTCTGGGGGTACTGGTGGGGATTCCGCGCCGTCTGGAAACGCTGTTTTGCGGCGTTGTACTTCGTATATGCCGTTTGGTCCATCAATCGAACCCACCGCAAGTTTTTCGTTTTATGGCAGCAACGATGGCAGTTACGATTTGTGCAAAGATGTCTTGTTTGCCAATTGTTACGAAATTGACAGCCCGCACATTCGCTCGAGTCCAACAGATTTTGATGGTTTGAAATGGGGTTCGTTTTACATGCCTAAAAGTGTTAGAAATGTGCGGCACATCGGGTGTGGAAGCCTGAAAAATGGTGCGGAGTATGGCGCGTTTGGCACAGACAATTTTGGTGGCGATACCGATTTACTTGCAGAATTTATTGATTGTTTTGTTTGGGATGTCTCTCGAGGAAGCCCTAACAGTGTGGCTGCGTTTCGTAAAGCTGACAATGGTCGAATTCGTGTGATCAATTGCACGGCGGGTTTGATTCCAGGAAATGACTTGTCCCTGCCTGGTAGCACCGAATTAAGCAACGAATTGTTTTCGGATACGGTGGCGTATCTGACACGGCGCGAAGCTGGCAAGGGCGCAGAGCAAAAATTTGCAATTGGGAAGTTTTTATCTGGTTTTGGCGACGCTGGTTACGATCAACCGCAACCAACCATGCGCCTGTGGTCGTTTCCGTATGAGTTTGAATTGGCGCTGGTCACATCTGAGGTATTAACACGCCCAAGTGGTGATTTCCCGAAAACAAACGCAACCTCAACAAACCCGTACATCACAACGACTTTAACCAAGCGCATCTGGGAGGCAACAGGGCGTTCAATGCCTGCGCTGTCCGAAATTTACCCTTAGAAACTCGAGCGGCACACGGTTAAAAAGCCTGGGTTATTCTGGTTCGAGCAAGCCCAGCCTTGGGATTGATCGTCTAAGTCTGGCGCTGCGCTTCTCGAGCCGCCTAAGTTCTGCGGGCTTGAGTCACGATTGCCAAATTGGGTTTACTTCGCACCAAACCAACGTTGTTGAATTTGGGTCAGTTCGCCAATGCCAATCATTTCGGTCAGCGTTTCGTTGATGGCTTTGCGGTTTGGACTGCCCAACGGAATCGCAATGCCGTAATATTCGGGTTTGAAAACATCACCGACCACCGTCAACGTGCCGTTACTGGCATGGCTGGCGTGATACTGCAACACTGGTGCGTCGTAAACAATGGCATCTGCTTTTCCACCCTCGAGTTTTGAAATGGCTTCTTCAATGGTTGGCGTGGTTTGAAAGCGCACTGCATTTTGCGCCAAATAGGCTTCAGACGTTGTGCCAGCGACGGTCAAGACCCGTTTTCCAGGTAGGTCGTTGATGCTGCGAATGCCACCTTGGATTTGCTGTACGGTCAAATTGGCAGTCACGCTGGCGGTAAAATTCGCTAGCAACACCACGCTGACCACCATCCAAAACATGCCCGCCAGACGCCCAATCACCGAACTGGGGTTTTTTTCGCCCAGGTCGTTTTGAGGAAAACTCATGGCAGCCCACCAGATGCCCTCAGTGACCCCTTTAATGTAACCTTTCGGGTAATCGAGGCGGTGGCGCATGGCAAGCCACATCACATGCCCTGCAAGCACAATGCTCAAAACAATCATCAGGGCAACGAAGCCCAGTTGCGGCGAGAAAAAATTGCGAAACGAGGTCATGGGGTTAAAGGTTTGACGCATTGGCACAAGCACCTGAAGTCCAGAGTTGAACATCGGTAAACTGAAATCAACCATTCTTTCGCGGTCTCTGGTGATGCTGATCCCAGCGATACCCACATCCACTTGACGGCTCGAGACGGCAAGTAGAACCTCTTTGACCGTATTGAAATACAGATAGCGGCTGCGCCAACCGTTTTTGAGGGCAATGGTATTCCACAAGTCAATGCTGTAGCCTTCAAAACTTGAACCCGATTGCATAACAAATGGTGTCAGTGGTTTGATGGCGACCAGAAAAGTTTTTTGGGCAAAGCCACCGGTTTGAAACGCCAGCAAGAGCAAAACCAAAACCATAAAACCAAAACGCATCAATCAATCCCTTTTTGCATGTTCATTGAACAGACACTTTATCAGTCTGTCGTTTGTTTTACCCAAAGTCTAACGCCATGATTTTATTCCTCGAGCACGTGGCGCAACCAGACTTCAGGACGATCTAAGAAACTCTGCCAATCGCGCAACAAGTCAAGATCGTCCCTGGCAACCTCCTTGATACCAAAATCGCCAAACTCGAGAATCGTTGCGCCAGGAACGGACAGCACGATAGGGGAGTGCGTCGCGGCAATGACTTGCGAGCCGTTCTTGGCTAAAGTTGCCAACAAACCCACCAGTCCAAGCGTGGCGTTAAACGACAGTGCGGTTTCGGGTTCGTCCAGAAAGTACATGCCCTTTGACTCGAAATGCGTGTTCAGCAAACCCAGCAAACCCTCGCCGTGCGAACGGCGTGCCAGTGGACGCTCACCCGCCCTGGGGGCGGGTTTGGCTTCGCGGTCAAGATCAACAATCAATGAACCCAGCGTTGAAGCCCTGAGAAAAAAACCCTCGGTGCTGGCGTTGCTCGAGTATGACAATTCTGCATTCCAAGCCAGCGGCACATCCTCGAACGACAACTCTGTGCCGATGCGTTTGCTGAACGGTGAATACGAGCCAACTCTGGAATACCGTGCCGCCATCGCCTCGAGAATCGTGGTTTTACCCGAACCGTTCTCGCCAACGAAAAAAGTGATTGGCGTCTGAAATTTCAAACCATGTTTTTTCACGTGTTGCACCGCAGGTACTCGAAACGGATGAAGATCATCACGCCATCTGGAATCGTTAAACCGCAAGCTTTGAAGGTGAAGTTTGGTCACTGCTTAAAGTCTAAAGAAAACTGTGAACTCGAGCAAGCGAGAAGGGCAGAGGGCGATAATGAAACGAGGCTCGAGTTGTGAAAAACTCGAGCCTCAAGGTTTTTGTTCATTGCTGGCTGTTTTAAGCTTGTGCCAGCAAGTACGAAATCACCTGACTTGCCGTGTAATCGCTCGAGTAACGTTCGATAAACCGACCCAGCTTGAGAAGATCATCGCCACTGGTGACCAGCGCCTGTTCGACATCGCCGTTGCGTTGCACTTGCGCCATGCCAACATCTGACATAAGTGAATTGCACAGGCACTTACGCCCTTTGGTGTCCTCGAGCTTGCCGCCTTTGGCGAGGAACGCTTCAAAGGGTTCGGAGGCGCAACGAAACCCGAGTTTACCCTGATCGGTTTGGTACATTTCACGCAGGTACGCCAGGTCACACACGCGTTTACGCGCTTGATAGACGCTTTCGTCGGAGAGCGTTCCAGGAATTTCGACGACCTTAAACGGAAACCCCGTCGGTGAAGCCAGAGGGTCGGTGAAAATCCCGATGCTGCCATTTTGCACGCCCGTTAAGGCGGTGGCTTTAATCTCTGGGGTCAAACCAGATTCGCGGCTGTACGCAAAAAGTGTTCCGACCTGAACACCCGCCGCACCATGCTCGAGTGCGTGTTGAAGGGCATCGGGTGTTCCAGTGCCACCTGCCAACCAGAAGGGCAAGCCAAGGGTTTTCAGTGCCGCCAGATCAACCACGTCGCGTTCGCCGTAAATCGGTTGACCGCGTTCGTCAAAGCTGGTTTGACCGCGCGGTGGGGCGTTGTGACCGCCAGCGGTTGGACCTTCGACGATAAAACCTTCAATCGAACCGTTTGATTTGCGGCTCAGCATGGTTGCCAGCAAATTCGAGGCGATGATCGGCAAGAACTTCGGGCGTTTCAGTGGCATTGGCGTGCCAAATTCCGCAGGCTCGAGACTCATGGAAAACGTTTCGGTTGCGCCCGTCACGTCCAATTTGAGGGATGCGCTTTCGCCCAAGGCAAATTTATCCAGCACACCAGGTATATCTCTGGGAATGCCTGCGCCCATCAAAACGTAATCGACGCCAGCCAGCATTGCACCGTATAGCGTACCAAGCGTGTGGGTTTGAATTTTGGTCAATAAGTTCACGCCCACAGGCGCGTTATGACCCTCTTTTGCCAGAAAAACTTCGACAAAACCACCAACCACCATCATGACCTTGGCGTTTTTACCGCCCAGACCAACTTGCAACGGTAAGCGCTTGTATGGTTCGTTTTCAGCCCTTCCACCAGGTTTGTAATACGTCTCGAGCGCATACACTGCCAAATCCTGGTACGGGAAATGCTCGAGCGCCCGCCGTGTGCTGCCGTCGAGATCGCCGTCCTGCAAGCGACGCACGATGATCGTATCCAGAGCCGTGCCAGAAATAACGCCGAGCTGTCCGCTGCTCGAGACGGCTTGAGCCAGTTTCCAGTTGGAGACGGCAGCGCCCATGCCGCCTTGAATGATGCGTGGCAATTCAGGGCTTTCGGTTTGATTGGCTTGCGTCATCGTACTGCGCTCCTAGATTGAACACTTTGGGGATTGCCCCAAGTTGAGAACAAAGTTTGAAACACTATTTTTTGCTGCGACATGATACAAATCATGACATCTCCTGACATGAAGCGGTAAAAGCGGAAATTGAAGTCCAGTATATCCGCCGCTTTCAACTCAAGAATCGTGCCCAAACCACACACGAACGCAAACCCAGCAACCTCGAATTCAGACTGCAACTCCAAAAATTCGTGGCTCGGGCTGTGGTTAAACCACTTTCCAAATTGCTGGTTTCACGCACCGAAAATGGACGCGCCTCCCAATCGGCTCGAGATTCGGTGTCGTTCTGAGCGTGCCAAGCCAGCAGCAATGCCAAAATCAAATGCGAAACCCAAGCACGGGTGGCTTCAAAACGTTCCAGACCATTGCGAAGCCGTGGATGGAGCGCCACAAATGCCTCTAAAAAGCCTTCGAGTTGAGCGCTGACCTCGAGTTTTGCCAGTTGTGCCCCGACCTCAAACTTTTCCCAAGTCATACGACGATCACGCAAAGCACGTTCAAGCGCTTTTTGCAGCGCTCCAAACTCGAGATTTGGGATGGGTACAGTCGTGGTCATGGTGTGCCAATCGGGATTGAATTTCAGATCAATCTTAGATTAGCAGGCTCGGGCGGGGAAAAACAGGAAATACCAACCTCTTTGGCTGCATCCCATCAAATTCCAGAGCAACCAAAAAACTGCTCGAGCGTTGTAACACTCGAGCAGTTTGAATGTCTGATGCCTTGTGCGTTCAGCGCAATTCCCATGCTCCAATATCAGACGCAGCCCCTTGTGGACGGGCAATCCCCCCAATATCGGTGGTTGGTGATTGACCCGCCAGCGCCTTATCAATGGCTGGGCTGCCCGATTTTAAACGGAAGTCTGCCAGGTTTAAATCTGTGCTTGGATTCTCGAACATTGGATCAAGCCCAATAATGTCGCTGGGGGATTTATTGGGAATGTTGTCCGTGCCAAAATACAAGTTGTTTTCAAACACAATATTGGTCGCATCATAAGTACCATTGGCGGGCAACCCCTCCTGTGCGTAAACGATGTTATTGACAAACCGAACGTTACTGGCAGAATAGGCATTCATTTCGCCACCGTCGATACGTTGCCCGTTGCCAATATCGGCGGTTTGTAAGTTCTTGTAAAAAGTATTGTGACGCACCAGCACATTGTCCGAAGAGTAGACTGCGACCCCTCGAGCGCCATTGCCAGCACAAATATTGTTCTCGATCAAGGTCGAACTTTTGTAGGCGGGGTACTTGGTTTTGTCATCTAAGAACTTTTGGGTCAATCGTCCGTCGTCAATAATGATGCAGTTGCCGTCGGTAATAACCGTATTGCCAATGCCTGTACCAGGAACTTTGTTCTCGTTCTTAAAAACCGTATTGCCACGAATGATGTTGTGAAAGCCTGGATTCTGATCAAAATCAACGCTTTGGTACAACGAAATGGCACTGCCGTCGAATTTTGACCACAGCGCCGTTTCCGAAATCGTATTGCCTTCAATCAGGATGTAATCAGCCAAACCACTGCCAATGCCGCCGCCAGGAAAGCCATTCACCTTATTGTTTGTGATCTCGATATGATGTGACAGCACTGGTTGAGCACCTTTTGTGCTGACCGCAATTGCAATACCGCTCTCGCCCCGTTCACCGTTGGCAAGCTCCGCCCCAGGCGTTGTGTCTCTGATATCAAAGCCATCAATGTTGATATAAGACGCACCTTCGATGTACACGCCGCTGGTAGCTTGATTGGCATCAATAATGGGTTTGGCTCCAGGAAAAGCCTTGAAGGTAATCGGTTTGCCAGGTTCACCAGAGCGTTGGATGTACAACCCACCGTAGTACCTGCCGTCCTTAACGAGTACCGTCTGTCCCGCCGTCAACGTTCCCACAGCTTTATGGATTGTTTCCCAAGGAAGGGCTTCAGTACCAGGGTTATCGTTGTTTCCGTTTGGTGCAATGTAAAACGTTTCTCCAGTGGGTGTCGGCGGTGTCACTGGATTGCTGGCAAATAACCTGACGGTTGGAATAACCTGTCGCGCCAGATTGGGAGCACTCCACTCGAGTTTTAAACTGCCAAAGCCTGTGTTCTTGTAATACTCGAGTTTTAATGGCACTTTTTGACGCGCCTGAAGGCTGATTGTACCGCTCGTCTCTCGAACTTCGTGGTCGCTGTAATCATCGAGCACGGTTTGATCTTTTAAGTTCAGGCGAATCCCGTCAGAACCAGTTGCATAAAACGTGTACGTTCCAGAGGTGGGGGCGCTCAGTTCGCCACTAAACTTTGCCGAGAAGATATCAGGGTTGATGCCAGCAATTGGAGCGCCAGAACCCCAATCAAAATTGAGACTTGCCTCGAGACGTTTGACGCTCGAGCCTGTAAAGTCAATGTTGTTAAAATACTCGGCAGTTAATCCAGTACCTTTTGCTGGTCTTGATACACTGTCATTGGGATCAACAATTTCTGGGCTGCTGGTAGGAGTATTACACCCAAGCAAGCCTAGCGTGAGTGCTGCAAAATGGATCACACGAATCATTTAAAACCTCCTGTAAACCCCAAGCTTGATGAACATCAAAAACAAAATCGCTTCGATGGAATGTACAAGCCGAGCAGGTGAGAGTTCTTTGATTCATGTGAGTGACACGCATAAATGAGAATCTTACCGCTACAGTTCTGGTGAAATTTGCGGGGTCGAAATTTGAGGCTTGGTTTCTTAGCCCAACTTTACCTTCTGCCTCGAGAACGACTTTTGCCTTTCCCTCCAGGGATAGAGGCTGTTTTCACTTCTTTACCCGCCAATTTCGCCTCGAGCTTTCTGATCTCATCGCGCATGGTCGCGGCTTTCTCGAAATCCATGTCTTCCGAAGCCTGCCACATGTCAAGCTCGAGGTCGGTGATGCGAGCTAGAATCTCGTCGCGCGTGGCAAATTCGCTGGTTGGCTCGAGTTCTGGGGCTTCCTCTTCGCCGCGAATGACCTTGCGGATGCTTTTGCTGACGGTCATTGGTGTAATGCCGTTGGCTTCGTTGTAGGCGGTTTGCAGTTCGCGCCGCCTGTTGGTTTCTGATATCGCGTACTGCATGGCTGGCGTGATCGAATCGCCGTAAAGAATGACTGTGCCGTTTAAGTTTCGCGCCGCCCGTCCGATGGTTTGAATCAAACTGCGTTCCGAGCGCAAAAACCCTGGTTTATCGGCGTCCAGAATCGTCACCAAGCTGACCTCAGGCAAATCCAGACCTTCGCGCAAGAGGTTGATGCCGACCAGCGCATCAAAATGCCCAAGCCGCAAATCCCGAATAATTTCTTGGCGCTCCACCGTGTCTATCTCCGAGTGCAAGTACCGCGCCTTGATGCCGTGACCGACCAAATATTCGGTCAAATCCTCGCTCATGCGTTTGGTAAGGGTGGTAATCAAAACCCGTTCGTCCACCTCCGCCCTGGTACGAATCAAACCCAGCAAGTCTTCAACCTGCCCTTTGGTTGGACGCACCTCGACTTTGGGGTCAATCAAACCCGTCGGACGAATCACCTGATCGACAATTGCGCTCGAGACGCCACGTTCGTACTCGCCAGGGGTTGCCGAAACGTAAACCACCTGCCCAACCAGATCATAAAATTCCGCATGTTGCAACGGGCGGTTGTCCATGCAGCTCGGCAGCCTAAACCCGTAATCGGCAAGGGTTTTCTTGCGGTTGTAATCGCCCTTGTACATGCCACCAATCTGGCTGTGCGAAATATGGCTTTCGTCCAGAAAAGTAATAAAATTATCAGGGAAATAATCGAGCAGTGTGTACGGTCTAGAGCCTGGCGGACGCCCGTCAATGTGCCTCGAGTAATTCTCGATGCCCGAACAATAACCCAGCACTTTCAGCATCTCGAGGTCGTACAGCGTGCGTTCTTTAATGCGTTGCGCTTCTAAAAGCTTGCCCGTGTCGTTAAAATACTCGAGCCGTTCCTTTAATTCCGCCTCAATCCCTTCAATTGCGGGTTGCAAGCTGCCCGCCTCCATCACGTAATGCTTGGCAGGGTAAATGATCGTGCTTTTTAATTCCTCGAGCACCTCGCCCGTTAAAAAATCAAAAATTGTAATGCGTTCCAGATCGTTGCCCCACAACTCCAGGCGCATCGGTTTCTCGTCGTAAGAAGGCCAAATCTCGAGCACATCGCCCTTTGCCCTGAAACGCCCTGGGAAAAGTTCAATATCGTTGCGTTCGTACTGAATCGTAATTAATCGCTCGAGAATTTCATCGCGCCCAATGGGTTTACCAGTCTCGAGAAAGAGGTTTAGTTTACGGTACTCTTCGGGGTTGCCCAGACCGTAAATGCAGCTTACCGAAGCGACCACGATCACATCGTTGCGGGTCAACAAACTGCGGGTGGTCGAGTGCCGCAAGCGTTCGATTTCTTGGTTAATGGCAGCATCTTTTTCGATGAACAAATCTTTGCCAGGCACGTAAGCTTCGGGTTGGTAGTAATCGTAATAACTGACAAAAAATTCGACGGCGGCACTTGGGAAAAACTCGCGGAATTCGCCAGCCAATTGCGCGGTCAAAATTTTATTTGGCGCGATAATTAACGCTGGTCGTTGGGTGGCTTCGATGATTTTCGCCACCGTATACGTGTTATGGACGAACACGCCACCACGACCCGTCAAAAACGTTTCAAAACCTTCAACACTAAAATCGTAAACATAATCGCTCAAAGCTGGCACGGTGTTCACGTGCTCGAGCGGCGACCAGTGCATATTTGCCAATCCTAAAAACGCTTGATCCGAAATCTCGAGCGCCACACAAAGACGGGCAAATAAAGTTCTGGACGGATTGCGCTTTCCCAATTCTATTGCCGAGATCATGCCGCGTCTGCAATTTGTTCGAGTCGCAATTTCTTTTTGACTCAATCCACGTCGTTGCCGTTCGAGCAACAATCGCTCTCCAACCCCAAAAACCAAGTCAACGTTGGTATTGCCATTGCCAGAAGTGGCAATGGCAGCATTCAATCTAGCTTGTTTGCGATTGGAAACAAATCCGATATGTTCACGATAAAACTCGAGGTTTTCACGTCCGGAAATCGTGATTTTCTGATATGTTCCCATCTCACCGCTCGGTTTGCGTTTTTGCACACTGCGGGTTCTTGCCCAAATCCCAAAACGTAGCAACGCTTCGTTCAAATCGCTGGCAAGTTCCACACTTTGAGTCACGGCGCTGACCGCACCTTTGTCCATACCGCCATCGCCCTCAAAATAACCTCGCAGCAGGCTTGCCAAAACAGTATTGGACATTCCAGACCAAATTCTCGGCAAGCGTTTGTTGCCCGCCAAACCACCCATTAACTCGTGTAGAACATCACGCCAGACTCGAGCGCCAATCACAAAATCCCCATCTTGACGACGAAAGAAGGGTATCTCGAGCGTTTGGAGTGATTTCTCGAGTTCGAGTTGTACTTCTGGATCACGAACTGAAATCAGTGAGTACCTTCCAGCCGCATGACCTTCGGCAAGATACTGCCCGAAAACAAAACCAAGTTCAATTGATAAATTTAATCGTGCGTTCAAACCATGACGCTTGCCACGAATTTGAAGTTCCTCGAGTGGCATGATTTCACGCGTTAGCAAAGCTGTCGCCGTTTTAAGGTTGACACCATGACCCCGCAAGTTGTTTTGCATCGCGTAATTTTTGGCATACGTGTTTGGGTAATGCTCCGAAATGGTTTGCGCGAAACCTTCACGGGCTTGACCAACACGAACATCGACGGACAGGTTACTTTTTTCGTTCAAGATTTCAAGCAAGTTGATATACTCGAGCGGCTGTTCGGGTTCTGGAATGGAGCGAGGAACTGGCATGGCATCGCCTTGGTGCACTTGATTTCCAGGCAACAAATGCAGTTGCCCAGACCGTAAAACCCAGACGCTATGATCGCCCGTGACCCTCACGGTTCGTCCACATCTTGTTCCGAGCTTGTACATGTTCATTGGTGAACGATGGCGACTGAGTGCCGTAATCGGCTGCCAATCGGTTGTGCCATCCTCGCTGTTCCAAGCCAGAACGCGCCAAGCGCCAGGCGGCGGTAACTCGAGGTGCTCATCTGTTTGTTGTTCTAAATCGAGTGCAGAATCTATCAGTTGCCCGATAGAACCGCGAAAATATTGATCTGCGCCCAAATGAACCGTGACAGGTTCATCCCAAGCCACGCTTTTTCCGGTGCCAGTCGCTCCAAGCAACGTCTGAAACCTGTACCCATCCTCGAGTCCTTCGACAAGCTGTTTAATCGCGGTTGGTTGATCGCCTTTTGGAGTGAATTTCGATTCGATTTTCAGCATGAAAGACCTCAGATTTCTGGTTTCTCGAGGGTCGCAGTAATCTCGAGGACTAGTATTTAAGTATACTTCTCAAGACTCGTTTCTGTAAATAGCAGAATTGTATTTGAAACACCAAATCTCGAGGTTCATCAAGCTGAAAACTTCAAATCTAGCTACTGATACCTGCATTTTCGACTTAACCATTTCCCGCGATTGCCGAATTAGCCCAAAACTTCTTCACCAACCC
>JAYVRX010000155.1:0-3568 GCA_043775825.1 Deinococcales bacterium | reverse complement strand
ATTTGGTAGGGTGCGCCTCGCGCACCGTTGTTCACGTGTCGGTGTGCGAATTACCGTTTTGGCATCAAGCCTTCAAAAATATCCACGTTCTTGTCGTGTTCATCGAGCACTTGAACATCCAAGCCAAGGCTGTGAAGCTCTTTGACCAGCACTTTAAAGCTTTCTGGAATGCTCGCGTCTTTGACTTCATCACCCTTGACGATGGCTTGGTAGGCATCGTCACGACCTTCAATGTCATCTGATTTGATCGTCAGGATCTCTTGCAAGATGTGTGCCGCGCCGTAAGCCTCGAGCGCCCAAACTTCCATTTCACCGAAGCGTTGACCACCAAATTGCGCTTTACCGCCAAGTGGTTGTTGGGTAATCAGGCTGTAAGGTCCAGTGCTACGGGCGTGCATCTTGTCTTCGACCATGTGGTAAAGCTTCATGACGTACATCGTGCCGACCACGACAGGTCCTTCAATGGCTTCACCAGTACGACCATCAAACAGCACGGTTTTACCAGTTTTCGAGAGTTGCAATTGCGCTTCCTCGAGATCGTTGGTGTGACCAATCACACCGATTTTCTGAGCGCGTTCAATCACAGCACGTTCGCGCACGTCGGTTTCAAAACCACGGGCTTTGTTCTCAACTCGGGCTTTGGTGCTGGTTGCCTCGAGACGGGTTTTTAGGTCTTCTTCGGTGGCGCTGTCGAACACTGGGGTCACGAAGTGATGTTTGATGCCTGTTTCGGCGGTCAAACGACGTGCAACCTCGCCAAGGTGAGTCTCGAGAATCTGACCCAAGTTCATACGGCTTGGCACACCCAATGGGTTGAAAACCAAATCAACTGGCGTGCCATCTGGCAAGTATGGCATGTCCTCTGGTGGCAAGATTTTTGCCACAACGCCTTTGTTACCGTGACGGTTGGCGAGTTTATCCCCGACTTGCAGTTTGCGGCGTTGAGCCACGTAAGTTCGTACCATTTCGCGCACGCCTGGTTTGAGGTCCACGCCGTCATCACCGCGCTTGAAACGCACGGTACGAATAACTGTACCACCCTCACCCGAAGGAACGCGCAACGAGGTATCTTTGACCTCTCGAGCTTTTTCACCGAAGATCGAACGCAGCAAGCGCTCTTCTGGAGTTGGTTCAGTTTCGCCCTTAAAGCTGGTGTGACCAACCAGAATATCGCCCTGTTTGACTTCAGCGCCGATACGGACAATGCCGTCCTCGTCAAGGTCGCGCAGTGCCGCCTCACTTAGCCCTGGAATATCTCTGGTGATCTTCTCAGGTCCGAGCTTGGTGTCTCGAGCTTCTTTTTCGTGCTTTTCGATGTGAACGCTGCAATAATAATCTTTACGCACCAGCGTTTCAGACATACAAATCGCGTCTTCGTAGTTGTAACCATCAAATGGCATGATCGCAATCGTAATGTTCTGACCCAACGCCAAACGACCTTGCAAGCTCGCGGGACCATCGGCGATGACTTGCCCAGCTTTGATCTGCTCGCCAACCTTTACGATTGGGCGTTGATCGTGGTTTGTGCCCATGTTCGAGCGCAAGAAACGGGTCAGTTTGTACTCTTTGACGTTCTTGTTCGGTTGACGAATCACCACGTGATCGCCGTCTACCTCAATGACTTCGCCCTCGACCTCAGAAACCATGCTCGTACCAGAATCGAGCACGATGCGCTCTTCGATACCAGTACCGACCATTGGCGGTTCGGCACGCACGAGCGGCACGGCTTGAGACTGCATGTTAGAACCCATCAGCGCACGGTTCGCGTCATCATGCTCGAGAAACGGGATTAGGCTTGTTGAAATCGAAACGATTTGCTTCGGGGTCACGTCCATGTAATCGCAATCGTCACCCGAAACAAGTTCAGGCTCACCTTTGCGACGTGCTACAACTTGACCAACCAAACGGTTGCCCTCACCCAAAACGGTATTGGCTTGCGCGATGGTGTGACGGTCTTCGATGTGTGCGGTCATGTACTCGATGGTGTCAGTGACTTTACCTTTGATAACCTTGCGGTACGGTGCTTCGATAAACCCAAGCGGGTTCACTTTTGCGTAACTCGCCAAGCTCGAGATCAAACCAATGTTCGCGCCTTCTGGCGTTTCAATCGGGCAGATACGCCCGTAGTGGGTACGGTGAACGTCACGCACGTCGAAACCGGCGCGTTCACGGGTCAAACCACCAGGTCCGAGCGCGGAAATACGGCGCTTGTGACGCAACTCTGCCAACGGGTTGATTTGGTCCTTAAACTGTGAAAGTTGGCTGCGTCCGAAGAATTCACGCATCGCGGCGACAATAGGACGGTTGTTAACCAATTTTTGAGGCGTTGCCGCATCGGGGTTGCCCAAGAGCATACGTTCGCGCACACCACGAGCCATACGACCCAAACCGACACGGAATTGATCTGCCAACAACTCGCCCACGGTACGAACCCGACGGTTACCGAGGTGGTCAATGTCATCCTCTTCAAAACCTGGTTCTTCGTTCTGAAGTTGCAGCAGGTAACGAATCGTTGGGATCAAGCCAGCGTCTTTGAAGACACCATCCTCGAGCACCAAAAGCGTTTTTTCTGGATTTTCGATGCCAAGCTTGGCATTGACTTTGTAACGCCCAGCGTCGCCCAAATCGTAACGCTTTGGGTCCGCCAACAGCGAGTGCAAGTACGTGAACGCCTTGTCGCGCTTCGGTGGGTCGCCAGGACGCAAAATCGTGAACAAACGCAGCAATGCTTCATCCGCATTCGTGCCTGAAGTCTTGTCGTCCAAGAATGTCGGCTCGAGCATTTCCTCGTAACCCTTGAACAATTTCCGCATTCCGTCATCGTCCATGCCCAACACGCGCAGCAACATCGTGACTGGGAATTTACGTTTGTTGATCTTCATTTCCAAAACATCGGCAGCCGTGAACTCGAGTTCGATCCAAGGACCACGTTTTGGCATTGGAATGATGCTCGCAGCGTACATTTTTTTTGTGCCACGGTAAGACAGCGTGAAGTACACGCCAGGGCTACGATGAATCTGCGAAACGATCACACGATCCGCACCGTTCACGACAAACGAACCCTCTTCGGTCATGAGTGGCAAATCGCCAAGGAATACCTTATCTTCTTTAATAAGTCCCGTGTCGCGGTGAATCAATTGCAATTTTGCGAACATCGGCGCTTGATACGTCAAATCCTTCTCGCGGCATTCTTCGGTGTCATACGGCGGCACACCAATCTCGTACTCGAGGAAATCGAGCACCAACCCACCCGTGCGACCTTTATCGGACTCATCAATCGGGAAAATCTCACGGAACGCACCTTGCAAACCCGAATCCTCGCGGTTAGCCGCACTGACACCCTTTTGCAAGAAGGTGTCAAAGCTACCAATCTGGAGTTCGACCAGACGCGGTAACTCGAGCACATCCTTGATATTGCCAAAACGCTCAATCTGTTGAGACATTCAATCTCCTTGCCCCGCATCCACGGGGCTTTCTCGAGTAATACTCGAGATACTAAACAGCACTTGCTTCCGACCGCCAAATCTTGCCGAAGTCAATGCTCGTCAGTGCCCATCGTGGTTGACGC
>JAYVRX010000154.1:0-12488 GCA_043775825.1 Deinococcales bacterium | reverse complement strand
TTCACACACTGAATTTACCAGCTTTGTGGAATTGAGTAGCAACTAAAGTCTTGCACTAAAGTGCATGGCTTCGACCAGCGTCCTGATACAGTGAACGCCCTGAAACCTTGCGCAAGTGATTCATGCTGCTGCCATCGCCCAGAATTGCGGCGGCTTCGAGGACTTGCTTTGCTTCGTCGGGCAAGTGCTCGAGTCGGGCGCGAACCAGATCGTGAACTCGGCTGACGCCCTCTATGTCAGAGGCACGCAGAAGCTCGAGCAGGTAAAACGGGTTGCCGCCAGAGGTGCGGTGCAAACTGCCAGGGTTAATGCTGCGCCCCAAAGTTTCGGCTAGCCGTTCGACATTTTTTTCGTTCAATCCCTCGAGTTTCACGCGCCGTCCGAGGTTTTCGCGTCCGATCAGCTCGAGAATCGGTTTGAGGTTGGCTTTGCTGGTTTCGGTGTCGCGCATGGTGGCGAGCAACAAAAAACCTTTTGAGTTGGCGTGACGCATCAAATGCACGATCAACTCGAGCGTGCCTTCGTCCGCCCATTGCAGGTCGTCAATCAAGAGTAACGTCGGGCGGTCAGGATTGGTCAGCAGTACCCGAATTGCTTCAAACAAATGCCGTCGCTCGAGTTCTGGGTTGGTGTTGGGGCTGGTTGGCTCGAGTATATCTGGAACGAATCTTGCCAGCGCATCGCGCCAAACGCTGTTCATGGTTTGAAGGGTTTCTGGGCGTGAACGAATCAGTTTTCGGGCGACGCGATCAAAGGCTTGCAACGGAATGCCAGTCGGGGCGCTGACACCACTGGCAACCAAAAACCCTGGCGATAGCGTCATGCCGTTACGGGCTATTTCGCGGGCAATTCGGGTTTTGCCCACCCCTGGTTCGCCAGAGATCAAAACCAGCCGCGTTTCGCCAAAGCGTGAACGTTCAAGTTCCGCCAGCAGCAAATCGAGTTCACGTTCACGCCCAACGAGCGGCACGTCGGTTTCCTCCAATCCGATAGACAATGCCAAATTGGGTTTTTGAACTTTGAAATCCTGCTCGAGTTGCTGCCTGCACAAACCCGCATCTGACCGTGCCAACTCGAGCGCGTCGCGGGTTTTTTGGGTACTCGGCACGCCAAGTTCGTCGGACAGGCGTTTCTCGAGTTTGGAAAAGGTTGCCACCGCCACGTCCTCGCGCCGTACCGCGCCAGCCACCAGCATCAAAATTCTGGCGGCGTCCTCCCGAGGCTCGAGATGCTCGGCTTGGGTGAGTTCCAAAAATGGGATGGCTTCCTCGAAACGCTGTTGCTCGAGCGCCAGCCTTGCCAGTTTGAAGGCGAGTTCGGAACGTTCGGCTTCGAGGGTTTCCCGGGTCTCGAGCAACCATTCCTCGAATTCTTGCCCGTAACCAGAATCCCATTCGAGCAAGCGCACCCCAGACAGAAACGACCCACCCCAAATATCCCAAGCGGCTTCTAGATCGCCAATTTCCAATAACTTTCTGAACTCGAGCACATCGCACTCGAAATTGAGAACTTCCAGCGTCTCGAGGTCGGTTTTGAAATGCTTGCCCAGGGTTTGCGCTAGGTTGGTGCGGGCTGCCGAAACGCTGTTGAGCGGATCGCTGGCTTCCGACCAAAGCAGTCGCGCCAGATCGCGGCGATTTGCCCGACCATTCAAGGACAGGTACGCCAGCAGGCACTGAAGTTTCACGCCCAACTTTGGCGTGCGCCCCTTGACCTCTACATTTGGCACTCCCAGCCACGAAAAACGCAATGCCATGATAAACCAGCCTATCAGAGGATGGTAAAAATTGAATTTGAAAGCCAAAAAACCCGCTCAACACCTGCAAGAACACCACCTCGAGCATGAATATAGCCAAAAGGGTCTGAATGGGGTCTGATTGGGTTTAAGTTGTCGAGCACAAGTAAATCTCGGGTTTTTAGATCAAGTCAAAATCTTGTGGAATGAGAAAAACTTGGTTCTTGAAATTGAACAGACAGGTTTAAACAGCGGCTTGGACTGGTTTTTGCAAATTCAAACCACGGTACACTCGAGCCTGTGACGGACTTAGGCGGCAAACCCAACATTGCGAATCGAATGCCCAAACAGGCAAATTACAGCTTGACCCAAGCGAGCAATTTTTTACCGATGACTGCGGCGCTCTACGATGTCTGGCGCGAAAGAAGCATAAGCTTACTGACCCGCGAAAATTATTCGCTCGAGCGAGAGTTTGCCTTACTGCTCGAGTGGTTGAAAGTTGAAGCCAAACAAACTTTTCTTGATGTTGGGACAAGCACCGGCAATTACGCTCGGGTGCTGGCAAAGGCGGGTGCGAGCGTGACCGCGATTGATATTTCCAAGCCTTTCCTCGAACGTGCCGCACAAATCGCGGGCGACCTGGAGATTGTGTTTGAGCAAGCCAACGCCGAAGCTTTACCGTATCCAGACTCGAGTTTTGATGGGGCGACATTGGGTGCGACACTAAACGAATTTTTTCACACCAACACGGCACTGGCAGAAATTGCTCGGGTGTTAAAACCTGGTGGCAAGCTTTTTATGATGTACCTGTGCGAATCCGACACCAGTTTTGGGCGTTTGGTGCAATTGCCTTTTAAATTCTCAGGCGTAAGATTCCCAAACCGTGAAGCCATTCGAGTGTATCTCTCGAGTTTGGGGTTTGAACGCCCCAAGGCTGAGGTGCGACGGGCGGTGGCATTTGAATTGTTTGTTAAAACTGGACGCGTTGCTGTTGCTCCTGAAACTCCTGAACGAAAACTATCTCGAGAACCAGGAAAACCCGCTCGAGATAGGCTCGGGTTTTCAAGAGTTTGCTGAGTTTTGCCGTAATGTGGTTAACTGTAGGCAAGCATCAAAATTGTTTGAGTGTAAGCCAGCGCGGAGTCGCAATCTTGTTCAGCCAATTAGGATTCAGTCAAGTTTTCGGAGAAACCGTGATTCGCAGCCAAACTCAACTGCCCAACACCCCAACCAATCCGAATGTATCGGCTCGACCACCCATGTTGGCGCTTGAGCATTGCAAAGCGATAACCAAACACCATGCCAGCACGTTTTATTTGGGTTCTAAGTTTTTCCCGCGCGAGCAGCAATACGCGGTCTGGGCGGTTTACGGCGCGTGTCGGGTTGGCGATGACACCGTGGACGAACTTGAGTCAGATGCCGCCAAAATCGAGCTTGAAGTTTGGCATAATCGCGTGGTCAATGCGATTGAAGGCAACCCTGACGACGACCCGATGGCTGTCGCGCTGTCCTGGGCGGCGGCAAAATACCCGATCAAACGCGCCCCGTTCCTCGAGTTGTACTTGGGATTAAAAGCCGATCTCGAGAAGCACCGTTACGAAACGCTGGATGAATTGATGCTGTATTGCCGCCGCGTGGCGGGCATGGTCGGTTTTATGATCTCGCCGATTTCGGGTTTTGAGGGCGGTCAGACCACGCTCGATCAGGCTTTAAAACTGGGCATGGCGATGCAACTCACGAACATCTTGCGCGATGTTGGCGAAGACCTAGACCGTGGTCGTATTTACTTACCCTATGAATTGCTCGAGAGGCACGGCGTTTCGGAATCAGATTTGGTTGAGCGCCGCGTGACCAGGGGTTATGTGAACTTGATTCGTGAACTCGATACCCTGGCAAGGGATTTGTACCGCGAAGGTTGGCACGGCATTCCCAAATTGCACGGCGGCGCTCGGTTTGCCGTGGCATTGGCGGCGGGCGCTTACGAAGGTATTTTGGGCGCAGTCGAACGCAACGGCTTTGACAATTTTAACCACCGCGCCCATTTGACCAACCCTCAAAAACTGGCAATGATCCCTGGCACATTCTGGAATTTACGACGCATTGCCGCCGTTAGCAACCTCGCATGAATGATCATTTAAACTGGGCGCTCGAGTCAGGCGCGGTCAAAAGTTTAGATGATCGTTGGAAAAATCTGAATTCCAACCCGCCACGTGATGCCTTCAAACTCGTCTCGAGCTTTGCAAAAGATGGTCTCGAGTCTGAGATTATTGTCTTGGGAGGCGGACTGGGTTTACTTGCCGCCACCGCACTGCAAGCCCGAGGTCATAGCGTCACATTGATAGACCGCACCAATGTCGGCGAAACGCACCGCGAATGGAACTCGAGCCAAGCCGAACTCGAGGTCTTAAAAACCCTAGGTTTGCCGTTCGAGAACATCGTAGCAAAAACTTATCGTACCGGTTTTGTCGAATTTCGATACGATGATTTCAAAGGCACAAAACCTGCCCGAAGTTGGATTCCTGGTGTACTGGATGTTGCCGTCTCGAGTCAGAATTTGTTATCGCAATGCCGTGAAAAGTTCCTCGAATTGGGTGGAACATTGCGCGAAGGCGAAGCCTTTAAACACCTCGAGATCAGCCCATCTGAAACTCGAATCACCACCGATGCTGGAATTTATCGCTCAAAATTGGTACTCGATGCGATGGGCGTGCTCTCCCCGATTCAGTTTCAACTGCATCAAAAACCATTTGACTGGGTATGCCCAACCGTTGGCAGCGTGGTCAAGCATTTAGACGGTGTAGACGAAAACATTGGCGAGGTGCTGGTCACAGATCGCGGTGGCGACGACCTTGGGCGACAATTGATTTGGGAATTATTTCCACTAGAGGATCATGCCAATGCGGTGTACCTGTTTCATTACGCCCCAATTGGGCAAGAAGGCACGCTCGAGCATCTATTTGCGGATTACTTCAAACTATTGCCCGAATATCATGGCAATACCAACGCCGAGCATATCAAACCCGTGTTTGGGTACATTCCAAGCCGTCACAAACGCCGTAACTCGAGTTTGCCCAGGGTCATTCCGATGGGTGATGCTGGAGCTTGGAACAATCCCTTGACCTTCACGGGGTTTGGCTCGAATTTGCGCAACCTTCCCCGCGTGCTTGAGCTGCTCGAGTTTGCCCTCAAGTTCGATACCTTAAAACCGAGCGACACGATTCAGATCGGTGCGCGACAGTCCAACCTCGAGCTTCTGTCTTGGTTAACGCGTTTTATGCGCCCTCTCAAGCATGACCCGCAAAGCGTTAATCGAATTTTTAATGCCTTTGTTAAATCGTCTAACCGCACCGACCCAGAACGGGTTAAACGGTTTTACAAAGACCAAGCCTCGAGTCTCGACTTTCTGGCATTGATGATGGGTGTAATGCTCGAGCACCCCAGCATTTGGCGACATGGTTTCGAGCAACTGGGTTTACTCGAGCTAGCAAGCTTTCTCAGTTCGCCCGTGGTGGGCGTGGCACGAGAAGCTCGAGTGTTTGGAGCGAATATGTTGTGGGAATCGGTCAAAGACCGATTGACTCCAGCCCAAGCTTTGGCTTGGAAGGCATCTGCCTTGGAGTGGCAAGCCATGCGAAGCAAGTAAAATCAACGCGCACATCGCATTCTCGAGCGGCTTAAAACGTTAAACTAGATTCGATGAGTCAGTCAGCAATTATTATTGGCAGTGGTATCGGCGGTTTAAGTCTCGGCATTCGCCTGCAAAGTCTGGGGTTTCAGACCACGATCCTCGAGAAACTCGATGCGCCTGGCGGTCGGGCTTACGTGCGACGGGTTAGCGCGGACGGACAGCAAATTTTAAAACCCGATCAAAGCGACCCTAACGGCGTATTTACTTTCGACATGGGTCCCACCGTGATTACCGTGCCGCATTTTATCGAAGAATTGTTCAGCCTAGAAGTTGGCAGATCAAACCTCGAGTTACCTGATTACCCTGCCAGCGTTTTGGGCGATGACAAACGCATCAAGACTGGTTTCTCGAGCGGCGAGCACACCAGCAAATATGTGAAGCTTGTGCCGATCTTACCGTTTTACCGAATTTATTTTGATGACGGCAGCTATTTCGATTACGACGGCGACCCCGACAACACCGTGCGTCAAATTAAACAACTTGCACCAGAAGATTTAGACGGTTACGAGCGCTTTCACACGGATGCTCGAGCGATTTTTGAACGCGGTTTTCTCGAGCTTGGGTACACGCACTTTGGCGATGTCGGCACGATGCTAAAAGTTGTACCAGATTTAATCAAGCTTGACGCAGTGCGCACGCTGTTCAGTTTTACCAAGAAGTATTTCAGCAGCGACAAAATGCGTCAGGTGTTTAGTTTTGAAACCCTGCTGGTCGGCGGCAATCCACTTGCAGTCCCCGCGATTTACGCCATGATTCATTTTGTCGAAAAGACTTGGGGCATTCATTTTGCTCTTGGGGGCACGGGTGCGCTCGTGAAAGGCTTTGTACAAAAATTCGAGGAACTGGGTGGCAAGATTCGCTACAATTACGAAGTCTCGAGCATCGACATTGAGTACAAGACGGCTCGAGGGGTGAGCTTGTCAACGGGTGAAAGGCTCGAAGCAAGTCTTGTGGTCAGCAACGGCGATTACGCCAACACACACTTAAAACTGATTGATGCCAAACACCGTTTTTGGAATGCTGACGCTCGAGTGAAAATTACCCAACAGTCCATGAGTTTGTTTGTGATTTACTTTGGTTTTAAATCCGATAACCTCGAGTTGGACTTGCGCCATCACAACATCATCCTTGGACCGCGTTATGAGGAGTTATTGAAAGATATTTTTGGGCGCAAGATTCTGGCTAAAGACTTCAGTCAGTATTTGCACATTCCCACCCTGACCGACCCAAGCCTCGCACCCGCAGGGCATCATGCCGCTTATACCCTTGTTCCAGTGCCTCATAATGGATCGAAACTGGACTGGGATTTGCTGGGCGAACCGTTCGCCAATAAAATTCTGGGTTTTCTCGAGGATCGCGGCTTTATTCCTGGTTTGCGTGAACGTTTGGTTCACAAAAGTTTTATCACGCCAGATTATTTTGAGGGCACGCTCAATTCTTACTTGGGCAACGCTTTTGGACCCGAACCGATGCTGGTGCAAAGCGCCTATTTTAGACCGCACAACCGTTCGCAGGACGTGAAAAACTTTTACATGGTCGGCGCGGGCGCACAACCCGGCGGCGGTACGCCCAGCGTGATGATGAGCGCCAAAATGACGGCACGGTTGATTCAAGAAGATTTCAAGCTCGAGGGCTTATGAATTTGATAAAATTAAAATCATTCAGGTATTCGTTTTTAAAGCCTTACACCGAAAATTCAGTCAATCTCTTGAAGCATTTTTTTGATTTTTAGTGCGTTTTCAAAGTGATCCAATTGATGGGTCATAATCCACCATTCGGCGGCTTCCATGAGCAGTTGAGGGTCGTCATTTTTGTTGGCAAAAAAAGCATAAAAGGACAGTCCCACGTTTGCTCCTTTGTGTTTGATTTTGCTTTCGCAAACCTCGATCATCTTTTGTTTTAAACTTGCCCTCATGGTTTGGTTTCCTCACTCAACACGGTACGTACCTGTCACAATTGCTTTAACATCCTTCTCGAGCGAGGTCGTATCAAAATTTCCTAAATCTTCCACTGACGGGTCGTTTTT
The DNA here is from genome assembly GCA_043775825.1 of Deinococcales bacterium. GTDB lineage: Bacteria > Deinococcota > Deinococci > Deinococcales > JAAFIG01 > JANXTZ01. Next base: position 5,039 of record JAYVRX010000154.1, on the reverse strand, counting down.
GGCGTTGATCTGAAACACGCCCAAGCGCCCGTCTTCGATCATGGTGATGCGTCGTCCCGTGGGTTTGGCGATCAAATCAGCTCGAGCGTAAGCATCTTCGGAGGCAAGTTTGACCAATTCCAACCGCAATTCGGCAAGCTTGGTGTAGAGCAATTTAAGGCTCGAGTTACCGATCAAAATGCCTTTGTCAAACAGCGCATCGTAAGAATTGCTTGCCCTCATGACTTTATCAACGCTTGTGGACTCGAGTGTGAAATAACGGCTGACCGTGTATTTGGTTCTCGAAATTACTTTTTGTCGCAATTTGATTTTTTCGACCACCACCGAAAGGCAATCGGTATCACCCGCAGGGCAATCAATGGTTTTCTGTTCCAGGTTATTTGTAATATTGACCGGACCCAGTTGAAGCTGTTTTGGATCAATGCCTTGGGTTTGCAAAAAGGCTTCGATTTGTTGTGGTACGGGTTTGATCTTGGTGTACAAGTTTTTGTAATCGTCATAACCGCTGTACGCAACCTCGAACGTCCAGACTGCAAGGTCTGAGCGAATACTTTTGACCGCGCTGCCTGTAGCGCTAATGGTGAATGTTTTTGCTCGAACACGTTGCAAGCCGTTAATGGCGATCAATGCCAACAAAATCAAAGTGATACCTGCTGCGACAACGCTCCAAAACACTTGCCCGAACGGCTTGTTCACACGTGCTCCTTTTAAACTCGAGATTTGAGCATAAGTGTAACTCACAGCGCATGAGAGAACCCTCACCTAGGTATTTTACATTGTTGGGCAAGCGAAAACTCGAGCTTTAGGCTGACGGATGAGAATCTGCTCAAGACTTTGGCAGCCAATGGCTTACGCCATACAGGGGATGTGTGCGCCGTTTGGAAGCCCTAAACTCTGACCTATAGAACTCGGGAGACACTCGAGCACAAAATAGGAAATTTTTATGACCAACATTGACATGCTGCACTACATCAACCCAATAATCGATAGCCTCCGCAAGACGTTACTCGAGAATCAATTTGCGTCCGGCGGTTTGGCGCTCGGAATTATCGGCGGTACGGTTGCTATTTTACGCCAGTTGCCGCAACAAGTTATCAACTGGGCGTATGACCGCGTGGTCATCAGCGTCGAGGTCAACTCGAGCGATGATGCCTACGAGTGGTTTGCGGTTTGGCTCGGGAAGCAACCCGTGCAAACCAAAATGCGCGATTTGAATTTAAAAACCCGTCGCGCCTCGGCAGAGGGCGGCTTTAGCTTGGGCGAGAATCCTGACGCGCCAAAAGCTTTACTTGCACCGACCAACGGTAAATTCTGGATTCGTTTTCAGGGTAAGCAATTCTGGCTCTGTGCCAACCGCGAAAAAATGCAGGGACAAAACGGTTTGCTGGCAAGCTTCCACGAGACGCTGACGATTCGCACCTTCTTTTGGAATCGCCCAGTCATCCATGACTTGATCTCTGAGGCATACCGTTCAACCGTCAAACCCGAAGAGAAACGCGTCGAGATCATGACGCCGCGCTGGGACGATTGGAACGTGCGTCAACGCGTGATTCCTCGAGCGCCAGAAAGCCTGGTTTACAGTGATAATTTGCTCGAGAACATTGTAACTGACGCCAAAAAGTTCTTGGACAGTGAAGCTTGGTATTCCGACATGGGCATCCCGTGGCGGCGTGGCTATTTGCTTCATGGACCTCCTGGCAACGGCAAAAGCAGCTTAATTACTGCTGTGGCTGGTGTCTTGGGCAAAAGCATTTGCGTACTCAACCTCTCGAGCCTCAGTTTGACCGATGATAGCCTGACCAACCTTCTGGGCGACGCACCCGACGGCAGTTTGATCTTGCTCGAGGATGTGGACGCGGTTTTCAATCAGCGCAACAAAGCCAGCGGTAACGAAAGCAAACTCTCGTTCAACGGTTTACTGAATGCACTCGACGGTGTGACCGCGCAGCAAGGACGCTTGGTCTTTTTGACCACCAACCACCTCGAGAAACTTGACCCAGCCCTGGTGCGCCCTGGTCGTGCCGACGCGCATTTCTTTTTGAACAATGCCAGTCAAACCCAAGTGCAAAAAATGCTCGAGCGGTTTTACCCCAATATCACCTTGGATCAAGCCGTGACTTTGGCATCTCGAGTTCCAGAACACGCCCTGAGCATGGCAAAAATTCAAGAATTTATGTTGCGACACCGCGACAATCTGGCAGGAGCAATGACAGACTGGTCTGAGCTTGAGGGAGCTAATGTTGCAGTACACGCCTGAATTGAACTCAAAACAAAAACCTCGAGCCAAAATACTCGAGGTTTTTTGTATTTGTCACCTCGCATGAATTCAGTGCCGTAAAACCCTTGTAGACTCGGGCATGATTCTAGTCTGGCATCGCGCTGACCTTCGCACCCACGACCATCCCGCACTGCATCACGCCGCTCGGGCGTCACATCAGATTGCGCCAGTCTTTGTGCTCGATCCTGTGTTGCTGAAAATGCCTTACGCTGGGCGAACACGAATCGCTTTTTTGCACGCAAATTTGCGGGCTTTAGACGAATCGTATCGGCAACTTGGCTCGAGTTTGGTGGTGCGGTACGGAACGCCCGAAGAGGAATTGCTCAAGCTTGCTCGAGAATCTGGAACGAAAGCAATTTATGCGTTGCGCAGCGATGAACCGATTGGACGGGAACGGGATGCTCGGGTCAAAAACGTGCTCGAGCAAAATGGGATTGAACTGAAATTGTTCGAGTCCGACACGATTCAACAACCTGGTTCGATCAAATCGCTATCTGATACAAGCTATAAAGTATTTACACCGTTTTGGAAAACCTGGTCAAATTTTCCGATTTCGACGCTGGCGACCCCCACAAAACTCGAGCCTCACAATCTTTCCAGCCTCGAGATTCCAGAACCAAAGGCGCAAGTTACACTGCCCAACGCTGGCGAAAACGCCGCCAAAATAAAACTCGAGCATTTCATTCGCAGCGTTGGTTTGCATTATGAATCCTGGCGCAACACGCCCGCCGTGGACGGCACGTCGCAACTCTCGAGCTATTTGCACTTGGGCGTGATCTCAGTTCGTTATGCCGCCCTGATGGCGCAAAAAGCGGGCATGATCGGTTGGGTACGCGAACTTTGCTGGCGCGATTTTTACCGTCACATTCTGTTTGATGAACCGAGGCTGGCGAGCGAAGCCTTTAAATCAGCTTGGAATAATTTCCCTTGGCGAGATGCGCAAACTGATCTCGAAGCCTGGAAATTAGGCTGTACCGGCTATCCAATTGTCGATGCTGGAATGCGTCAACTGCTCGAGACGGGTTGGATGCACAACCGCGTGCGGATGATCGTGGCGAGTTTTCTGACCAAGCATTTGTTGCTGAACTGGCAACTCGGCGAGGCGCATTTTAATGATCTTTTGATTGACGGCGACCTGGCGAGTAACAACGGCGGCTGGCAATGGACGGCAGGTTGCGGCGTCGATGCCGCACCTTACTTTCGGGTCTTTAACCCTGTCACACAGGGCGAAAAATTTGACTCGAGCGCAGAATATATTCAAAGATTTGTGCCAGAATTGCGCGACCTCGAACCAAAATTGGCGCATCAACCCTGGACGATGACCCGCCCACCAAAAGCCTATGCCGACCCAATCGTGCCGCTTTCAATTGGGCGCGAACGATTCCTCGAGACCGCTAAGTTACACTTGAAAAGTTAAACATCCAAAACACGATCTTAAAACGTATCTCCAGACAGTGAACAATTCAATTATTTAGTTCGCCATTGGGAGAAATGTATGGATGCAAATAAAAACTTGGGTCGCCGCGATTTTCTAAAAGTCCTCACCGCTGTAGGCGTCAGTTCGGGCTTCGCGCTGCACCTCGGTCAGCAGGCAATGGCGCAATCGGCAGGAATTACCGATTTGGATATTCTCAATTTAGCTTTAACCGCCGAATACCTGGCGAGCGATGTTTACGATCAAGTGATTTTCTGCGGTTTTGACGGTTCGATCAAAGAATACATTGACGCCGCTCGAGATCAGGAAAACGTGCACGTCAAAGCCCTACAAGATACGATTCGCGGTGCGTTCAATGCCACACCAGTCAAACGACCAGAATTTGTCTACCCCGTGACCTTCAACGGCAAAAACCAGATTCCAGTCTTGCGCCTGATGAACGCGCTCGAGGATGCGTTCGTTGGCGCATACTTGGGAGCACTGCCAATTATTCAGAACAAAGACATTCTGGCGGCGGCGGGCGCAATCTTGGGCAACGAATGCACCCACCGTTGCCTGATTCGCCAATCACGCATCAATTTGGGCGACGACACCGTGACGGGTTTGCAAGTTCCAAATGACCGAGCCTTTGAAGTGCCGATCAGCGCCAGCGCCGCCGGAGCCGCCGTCGGAAGCTTTATCAAGAACTGAACTTACGCAGAGGTTTTCCAGAATTTAGGTTTTAAGCAAATCCTTCAATTATCACGATCAAATCAGCTATAAATCTCGAGAATAAACTCATGACCAAACACATCATTGATCTTTACACGGACTTCCTGCTCACAAGCACAAAACAAACTAGTGCTACACGCCTTAGCGCAATTATGGATGGTGCAGTTAGTCATGATAAAATCACTCGAGAATTAAGCACTGAAGCCTTAAATCACCATGACTTCTGGAAGATTATTAAATCAACAATCCGAGAAATTGAAGAAGACAATGCAAGCATAGCCCTTGATGACTTCCTACTCGAGAAACCATACAGCGAAGAAAACAGCACTATAGCGTACTTTTACGATCATAAAACTGGGAAGACAATCAAAGGTACAAATGTTGTTGACGCTGCTTACATTACGAGTAAAGCCCGAATCCCACTCGATTTTGAAGTTGTACTCAAAGACATGATTCCAAGTTGGAATTTCAAGCGTGGAGATTGGCAGCGTGAACAAACAAAAACCAAACATGAAATAACTGAACTTACGCAGAGGTTTTTCAGAATTTAAGTTTTGAGTAAATCCCTCAACTACCACGATCAGAACAAGCATAAAACTCGAGAATACAACCATG
>JAYVRX010000153.1:0-47468 GCA_043775825.1 Deinococcales bacterium | reverse complement strand
CATCATTGGCATAGCTTAAAGGCGTGATTAGAAAAGGCTGGTTTGCTGAATGGCTGAAATTTTTTGGGCAAACGCCTAGAATAATTTCAAGCTCCGAAAAGGGCAACACAATTTGAAACTCGAACCTTGATCGATTCAACCCGACGTTCACAGGCTCGAGCTTCGCTACCTTAAACATCTGACCAAGAATGAACTCGAGTCCACATAGCACCGAACGCGCTTTTTGACCAGAGCATCAGGTTTTTGACGGCTAGAGTAACGACTTGTGAAGTTTACGAACACCATCATCGGAATGACACTGTTTGCCAGCCTCGGATTGCTCTCGAGTAGCTTGTCTCAATCGTTTTGGAGCAAAGCAGAGATGGAACTGCTTGGTTCAATGTCGCTGGACAGGAAGCCCCAATCAACGCGGATGCCCAGTGGTTGGCGAGACAGGGCTAAAAGTGTGTTGACCCTGGAAATTTAAGTTAAATAACTATCTTTCTACCCTCTCTTGATTCCAAGACGCACCTAGCGGGCGGAATCGCTCATCCCCAACTCTTCTTCTTGCCCTTGAAGCAGCACCTTCTTGATTCCAAGATGCACCTAACGGGCGGAATCGCTTACGGGCTTGGGCGCTCCCAACATCAGGAGAAGGGAGACAAGCCCTAAAAATCGTGTGCAGATTGAGGTTTTTAGCCCTCTCCTGGTGTTGCGACCATGCCCGCAGGTGCGTTTTATGGTCAAGAAGGGAGAGGGCGGCGAGGAACGAGCGGGTGAGGGTAGAAGAACTGGTTCGCTGAATCTCGAGGCAGGGTCAACATACTTTTAGGGGTATCTCGTGGTTAGCAGACCCATTCTCGAATCAGTCAAAAAAACGTATCATATGAGTATGACCAAACCTCAAGTTCGTTTCTCAAGTGTGCTTCAGCGCAATTTGGGAGTATTTCAAACCAATGCCGAATCTTTAAAACAAAAAGATTTTCTAGTCCAGACTGCCAGCGACGGGGTGCATTTCAATTGGATTTTGGGACACGTGCTGCATTCCAGACAAATTCTGCTCGAGGCGTTGGGTGCAGAGCCTAGTGTTAAAAACACTGAGATTTTAAAAGCCTACGCCAGGGGCAGTAAAGCCCAAGCGACTGAAATCATGTCAAGCCAGGATTTGCTGCAGGCGCTCGAGGTCAGTCAAGCCGCGCTTGAGAAATCCCTTGACGATGCCGATTTTGCCTCGCCCAGTCCAATGGGCAAGGGAACGCTCGAGGATTATTTTGAACTGATGACCTGGCAGGAAACCTATCACGCGGGTCAATCTGGTGTGCTGCGGCGTCTCGCAGGTTTTGCGGGACAGATTTAAAATCCCATGACAATTCCCAAACTCGAGATTGTCGTCGATAGCCTTTCGGGTGTGCAAATCGCTAGCGAATCTGGAGCGCAGCGCGTCGAGCTGTGCTCCTCGTTTGTTGAGGGTGGTATTACGCCAAGTTATGGTTTGATTGCCCTGGCGGTACAGCAAAACATTGCCGTCAACGTGCTGGTGCGACCACGGGCGGGTGATTCTGTGTACTCGAGTTTTGAAGTTGAAACGATACTCGAAGATATTTACACCAGCAAACGCCTTGGCGCAAATGGTGTGGTAATTGGTGCGTTAACCCGAACCTTTGAGCTTGATCTTGAAGTCATGAAAAGCTTGATTGCCGCCGCCCGTCCGCTCGAGATCACCTTTCACCGGGCGTTCGATGTGGTTGCCGACCCGCTTTCCACGCTCGAGGAACTTTTGAACATTGGTGTGAACCGCATTTTGACCAGTGGACAGCAATTGACGGCTGAAATGGGGATTCCACTCCTCAAAAACTTGGTGGACTTGGCTCGAGATCGCATTTTGATTTTACCTGCTGCGGGCATTAACGCCAGCAACGCCAAGAAAATCTGGACGGAAACGGGCGTGACCGAATTGCACTTTTCGGCATTTGAAACCCTCGAGTTTCCAGAATCCAAAATCCCTGCTGGCAAACTCGAGACGCGAACCATCACCAGCGCCAAAAAGATTCAAGCCGTGCTCGAGAGTTTGGTTTAAATTATTGCGGCAACCAACTGTTGTAATCTGCGTCGGTCTCGAGAATCGGCAGTTGTACTTCCAACCCTGTTCTGGCGCTGCGGTACATGGCGGTCACAAGCTCGAGCGAGTCTCGGGCATCGGCTAGGGTCACGGGCAGTTCGGAATTGTTCTCCAGGGCGTGATGAAAGCGCAGGAATTGCCCAGTATAGCTGTCTGGGTGTTCAACAAATCCCTCCAGTGCTGTGCCAACCGCCGTTTGGATTTCGGGCGTGTCGCCAGTAAAAACCCACGGGTCGCCAGAACTGGTGTACGGACGGGTGTTGCTTTCGGCGGTCAGGTTAGCAAAGGTAAAACGATGCCGGCTGATTTCGGCACTCGAGCCTAGCGTCATGCTCAGGCTGACCAACGAACCGTTCTGCATCTCGAGCGTGACTGCTGCGCAATCTTCAACTTCAATCGGGTTGACTCGAGTCGCAACCTTGGCGTAGACGGTTTTAATTTTGCCTAAAATTTTGGTCAGCATATCGTGGGCATGAATCGCGTGTCCCAGCAGCCCACCACCCAGTTCGGTTGCCCATTTGCCGCGCCATTCGGGTTCGTAGTACCAAGCTCCGCGCCGCCAATGGGTTTCAACGGTGGCAACATAGGCTTGTCCAAGTAAACCCAGTTTTTTGAGGTACTCGAGTTTTTGCAATCCATTGCCAAAACGGTACTGAAAAATTGGCATAATCCGCTTGGAACTGGTTCGCTCGAGTTCAATCAGTTTGTCCACATCGGCTAGGGAAGCTGCAATTGGTTTTTCGCAAATCGCATGTTTACCAGCTTTTATCGCTTCAATAATCATCGGGACGTGCAAATGCGGCGGGGTGCAAATATCCACCACGTCCAAATCCGAGCGCTCGAGTAACGCGCTGTAATCGGCACAAAAACCATCTGCGCCAACCTCGAGCGCCAGCTTTTCGGCTTTTTGCGTGTCCAGGTCGCAAATACTGACAATCTGAAAATGGTCTGGCAAGGCTTTATAGGCAAGGGCATGGGCGCGTCCGACACCGCAGCCAATCACGGCAACTTTTAAGCGGCTTTTAGGTGGCTCGAGGTTCAGGACTTGACTGGTGTTGTGGACATCTAAATGCTTGGTGGTCATGCTGCACCGCCCTGCTCGAGGTTTCCAAGGCGCACCGCAGCAACTTCAGCCTCGAGTGAAATTTGCGCTGCCAAAAAACACCGCCACTGCGGCATATGGGTTTCGGTGCGCTGCAAAATATCGGCAACCAGTTCGCGCCCATATGGTAAATCGCCACCCGCGCACGGCAGGTACTGCATTTGTTTTTGATCTACTAAAATCAGATGCTCGTTGCCTTCACGCCCAGTCGGATCAACGTATTTTCGCAATTCGATGTAGCCCTCCGTACCGAGGATGGTTAAGCGCCCATCGCCCCAAACCCCAAGCCCGTCGGGGGTGTACCAATCGAGGCGAATATAGGCATGGCTTGTCTCACCTGCGGCGTTGATACCGCGCCAAGAAACCTCACCGAAATCCTCGAGTTGCGGGTACTGTGGGTGCTTGTAATTTGCCACTTGCGCCGAGACAACCTCGGCGCTGGTTGCGCCTGTAAAGAACAGGTATTGCTCGGCTTGATGCGAACCAATATCGGCTAGGATTCCGCCGTAATGCTCTTTTTCAAAAAACCAAGATGGACGGCTGGGTAAATTGGTTTTGTGTGGTCCGATGCCCAGCGTCTGCACCACCCGTCCAATTGCGCCAGCCGCGACCAGTTCACCCGCTTTTATGACGCTGGCAACCTCGAAATGCTCCGAGTAACAAACCGAATAAATCCGTTTGGTTTCGGCTTGGACTTTTCGCACCTCCTCGAGTTGAGAAAGGGTCGTGAAACCAGGTTTATCGGTCATAAAGTCTTTACCGTGCCGCATGGCTTTGATGCCCAGTGCGGCTCGAGTGCTAGGAATACCAGAAGTGACAATCAAATGCAGGCTTTCATCCTCGAGCAATTCGGTTTCCGAACTGGCTTGACGCACATTTGGGTAACGTGCCGCAAAAGCCGCCGCAAGCTCGGGTTCGGGCGCATAGAACGCGACAAACTCCGCACCAGCCTTGACGAGGTGCGTGACTTGCCCGTAAATATGACCGTGATTGATGTTAATGACTGCAAAACGAACTGGGGCATTCATTGGTTTGACTCCTCAAAAAAATAGGGGGGCATATCGCCCCCCAAGACTCGAGATGATGCTTACTTCAAAAATCCTGCGGCAAGTAAGGTCTGTTTGGCGGTGGCTTCGTACTCGTTGGCACGAAGGTTATTTAAGCCGCCGACAAATTGATTCCAAGTCGAATCGTTGATTGGTTTTTGACCAAGTTGGAATTGAATACGGTTCTCATTGATGTAACGGTCTAAATCGGCTTGGTTGCTGGCTGGTTTAATCAAGAAAGTCGAAATGATGTTGGTGTGTGGTGTGGCAAACGAAGTGCGGTAAGTATCCATCGGCGCAATGGTACGTCCATTGATGGTCTTGAAAATTGGGTAACGGGCGGCAAGTTCGCGTGGTCGCCCATTGAGCGCGATAACTTTCATTTGCGTGTACTTGAGGAAACCTGCCGAGTTGTACAGATTCGCTGGTTCAATTCCAGCCCCAGTAACAATGCCATTCTTAAGGTTGTAATTTAAGCCGCGTTTACCGAACGCCAGTAAGAAATAGCCTTCGCCACCATTCGCCCACTCGAGCAGACGGGCAATGGCTTGCCCTTTGCCAGCATCAATCGCTTTTTTCGAGACGGTCAGCAGGGTCCCTGCGGCGGCGTATGTACCACTCGAGGATTTACCCTCAGGTCCGACTGGCGGTAGCAAGGTCTTTAATACGCCCGTTGGGTTGCTGGCATCAAACGGCGCGTAGTTAAAGCTGCACATCGCGGCACAAAAATCCTCGGCGAAAATACCGTATTTGCCTTGCTTCCAACGGTTACGGAAATCACTGGTTTTTAAGGTTGGCCAGTCTGGGTCTACAACTTTGGCATCAATTAAACCATTGACAAATTCGGTAGCTTTACGATAATTGGCTTCTCGAGCATTGAGCTTAAAGCTGGCGGCACCGCCTAAATTCCAGTTGCCAACCACACCATACGCGCCGTAAATAATATCAAAGCCGCCCGGTGTCCAGTCGGAGTTAATGCCCAGACCATAGGTGTCGTTTTTGCCGTTGCCATCTGGGTCTTTTTCGGTGAAGGCTTTCGCCACATTCATAAATTCTGCCAAGGTGGTCGGGGCTTTTAGCCCAAGTTTATCGAGCCAATCTTGACGAATTAAGAGCGCGGTGCGCTTGTAGAGAAGTTGGGCTTCTTGCAAACCGAGCATTGTGCCACCCACCGTTGCCAGCAAGTTCAAGTCCGCATTCTTATAGCGCTCTAAATTGCGTTGTGGCATGAATTTAACAATCGGTTTGACGTTACCCAACAAGCCTTGTCCTGCCAATTGAAAAAACTGATTGCGGTTACGCATTTCAAATAAATCTGGCAAATCGTTGGCGGCTGCCAGCGCACCAAGTTTGGTTTCGCCATCTGCCCCAATTGGAGCGACCACCAGTTTCAGGTTGATGTTCAGCTTATCGCGAATAATTTTGTACACTTCCCAATCGGCGGGTGGTGGACCCGCCTCTGGCGAACCGGCTGGTAGCCAAACGGTTAAGTCGGTCACAGCATTTTGTGCTGAGGTGTAAAGTGCCAAACCACTCAGGGCGAGGCAGGCGGTGATTGCACCAACAAAAACGGTTTTTTTGCTTGAACGTTTCATATTTTGCTCCTTAACAGATACTCTTTTTGATTGCCAATGGTCTTCATTTCATCCAACACCCCCGCAGAGCATCGAGCAAATAGGCTCGAGAATACGGCTTATTTTTTGAAGCTCGAGAATTTGGTTCATTCTTTAACCCCACCCAAAAGCACACCTTTGGTAAAATGGCTTTGAATCCACGGGTAGACCACCAGCATTGGTAGCGTGGTCAATACCACTGCCGCCATTTTGATCGCTTCGGGTGGCGCAACCGAGGCTTGACGGTTTCCATCCACAAACTCGGCAGAATTTAAGGACGATAAAATATCGCGCAGCACCACAGGCAAGGGCATCAGGTCTTTATCGGATAAGAACAGAATCGGTAAGAAAAATTCGTTCCAATTGTTGACCGCATAAAACAGTCCAACCGTTAAAAGAATTGGCTTAGAAAGTGGCAGCATCACATACCACAGCACTTGAAATTCTGATGCTCCGTCAATGCGTGCGGCTTCGCCCAGGCTTTCTGGTAGATTTTGCAAAAAAGCAATCATAATCAGTAAGTTATAAACACTGATTGCACCTGGTAAGACCACACTGGGCAACGAGTCGAGCAAACCCAGATTTTTGACCAGTAAAAACTGCGGAATTAACCCCGCGTTAAACAAAAATGTAAAGAGAATAAATGCCAGAATCACGCCGCGTCCGGGTAAGGATTTCCTCGAGAGTGCAAAGGCACTGAGGGTCGTTAAAACCATGTTCAGGCTTACGCCACCAACCAGCAGCAGCAAACTGTTCAGGGCGGCACGCAAGAAACTCGGTTGGGCAAGCAACTCGGTGTATGCACCAAAGGAAATAAATGAATTTGGTTGCCCAGGTAAAACCAGGGGTGCAAGCGAAATAATCACCACGTAACTGAGCGGTACAATGGTCACAATCAGCACCAGAATTAAAAAGAAATTTAATCCAAAATCAAAAATTTTGTCGCCCCTCGAGCCAAATGATTTCACCATCTCTGCACACCTCCTTTCTAGTACAGCCCTGTTCCAGCTACTTTTCGGGCAATGCGGTTTGCAACGACCACCAAAACCAAGCCAATCACGCCTTTAAATAAGCCAACGGCGGCTGCGACAGAAAGTTGAAAATTTTGAATGCCTTGGCGGTACACCCAGGTGTCTATGATGTCCGCAACGCTGTAAACGGGCAGCGAGTAAAGCGCGAAAATCTGGGTAAAACCAGCATCTAAAATGCCGCCCAAACGCAGCAGTGTCACCAGGACAATCACATTCAGCATTCCGGGCAGACTAATATGCCAGATTCGCTGCCAACGGGTTGCCCCGTCCATGGCTGCCGCTTCGTAGAGCGCCGGGTCTATTGACATCAGCGCTGCCAAGTACAAAATGGCGCTCCAACCCGTTTCTTTCCAGACATCTGAACCAACCAAAATAGCGACAAAATAATTCGGGTCGGTTAAAAATGCTACTGGGTCTTGTCCCACTAAACCAATGCCTTTGTTGACCAAGCCTTCGGACGGCGAAAACAATGCCAGCAGCACACCAGCCATGACAATCCAAGATAGAAAATGTGGCAAATACGTAATGGTTTGCACCGAGCTTCGCAAGAATCGCAGGCGCGTTTCTGAGAGCGCAATGGCTAAAATAATGGCGAGTGGTAAACCAAAAATCAGTTTTGCCAAACTGATAATTAAGGTGTTGGTCATTAACTGCGAAAAATAATAAGAGTTAAAAAACTCGAGAATGTACTTAAAACCAACCCACGGGCTGCCTTCGACTCCAAGGATAGGATTGAAATCCTTAAAAGCAATTTGTGTGTACCAGAGTGGTCCGTACCGAAAAACAATAAAATACAGTAAGCCAGGCAGCAACATCAGGTACAAACTACGGTGCTGCCACATGGCATAGCCCAGTCTCGAGCCAGCCGATTTTTTTGCTGTAGGCAAGGTGGTTTGGGTCAACACGTAAGCTCCATAAACTGTGCCGATGGACTAGACAAACTCGAGTATTTAGAAAAGCGGTTTCATAAAGAATATAGCACTGGTTTTTCAGGGTGTCAATCACTACTGACTTGTTCAACGCCAATACAGAGACAGGGCTAGAAGTGTGTTGACCCCTGAAATTCGCGTTAAATGACCATCTTTCTACCCTCTCTTGATTCCAAGATGCACCTAACGGGCGGAATCGCTTACGGGCTTGGGCGCTCCCAACATCAGGAGAAGGGAGACAAACTCTAAAAATCGTGTGCAGATTGAGGTTTTTAGCCCTCTCCTGATGTTGGGAGAGGGCGGCGAGGAACGAGCGGGTGAGGGTAGAAGAACTGGTTCGCTGAATCTCGAGGCAGGGTCAACATACTTTTAGAGGTATCTCCCAATACATACGGCTTTACAGGAACGGCTTTGGTTGTTATAGTCTAAAAAAGAAAACCGCTTTTCCTGATTTCTCAACACCTGCATCCGTTTGGCAGTCGTTATACACTGAGGTTGGCATGATCACAATCAAAGATGTGGCTCGAGAGGCTGAAGTTTCGGTTTCAACCGTTTCAAAAATTATCAACAATACCAAGCGTTTCTCGAGTGCTGTTGAATTGCGGGTCAAAAGTGCGGTTGAAAAACTAGAATTTAAGCCCAATCCACACGCCCGTTCGGTCAGCACTGGTAAAACCCATGCGATTGGCGTGGTGATTCTTGACATTGCCAATCCGTACTATGCAGCCGTGGTCAAAGGTATCAGCCGCGAAGCTGATGCCAAAAACCATACGGTGCTGCTTGCTGATGCCGAAGAGCGCCCGAACCGTGAACGTGATTTAATTCAAACCCTCGCCCCTCGGGTGGATGGACTAATTTTAGCCGGTTCGAGATTATCTGACGTTGATATTTGTGCTTTGGCATTGCAAAAACCAATTGTGACCATTGGGCGTGTACCGGGCGGCGAGGTCATGAGCGTGGTTTCGGACGAATTTGAGATTGCTTTTCAATTGACTCGGCATTTAATCACCACTGGGCGCGAACGAATTGCTTTTTTGGCAGGACCAAATTTCTGGGTCAATCAGCAGCGTCGAGCAGGTTACGAGGCGGCACTGCTCGAGGCAAACTTGCCAAGCATGATTTATCAACTTTCGTCGCCAAGCATCGAGGGCGGCGAAAGTTTGGCTGGGACACTATTAATGGGGGCTAACCGCCCAGATGGAATCTTGGCTTACAACGACCTTGCCGCGATGGGTTTAATGAAAGTGGCTCGGGATTTAAGCGTCCGAATTCCAGAAGATGTGGCGGTGGTCGGCATTGGCGATATTCCATTTGCGGCACTGGTTTCACCACCACTGACCACAGCCGCCGTTCCCAGTCTCGAGACTGGTCGGTTGGCGGCAACGTTGTTAATGCAAAAGCTCGAGGGACTCGAAATTCTTGAACCCGCCCTGGTGTTACGAGCCAAGCTCTGCATCAGGGCTTCGACCCGAATTGAATAAAGGGGAATATGACCGATTTAACAGGGCAAATCGCGGTGGTTACAGGTGGAAGTGGTGTTTTAGGGCGGCATTTTTGTGCGGCTTTGGCTCGAGCGGGAGCAAAAGTTGCTCTGCTCGGTAGTTCGCTTGAAAGCGCCGAAAAAGCCGCCGCCGTTTTACAAATGCAGGGTTTAACAGTTTATCCGTTTGCCGCGAATGTGCTGAGTCGTGATTCGCTCAACAACACTCGAGCCGCGATTCACGCCGAGTTGGGCAACATCAGTATTTTGGTCAATGGGGCTGGTGGCAACCGTCCCGAGGGCGGCAGCGCCCCAGACCGAAGCTTTTTTGAAATTGATATGGAGGCTGTCCAGTATGTGATGAACCTCAATTTTCATGGCACGGTTTTGGCATCCCAAGTTTTTGGACAAGATATTGCGGATGCACGTCTGGGGAGCATCATCAATATCTCCTCGATGGCAGCCGAGCGCCCAATGACTCGGGTGGCAAGTTACGCGGCTGCCAAAGCTGCCGTAGAGAATTTTACCAAATGGCTGGCGACCCATTTGGCTCTTCAGTACGGGGCTGGGGTGCGGGTGAATGCCATTGCCCCAGGGTTTTTTAGTACCGAACAAAATAAATACCTGCTGTTCAACCCGGATGGCTCGAGAACCGAACGCGCCGCGAGCATTATTAATCACACGCCGCAAGGCAGGTTTGGCAATCCTGAAGATTTAGAAAGTGCGTTGTTGTGGTTGGTCTCGAGCGAATCCAAATTTGTGACCGGAACAATCATCAAAGTAGATGGTGGTTTCGGGGCATTTACAGGAGTTTGATGAATCCAGACCGTTGTTTTGACCCCGAACCAAGCCAACGCGCTCTCGCTCGAGAACTGTATCAATCTGTCTCGAGTTTGCCGCTGATCTGTCCGCACGGTCATGTGGACGTGCTGTCATTGGCACAAAATAAACCTTTTGGAAGCCCAGCCGAACTTTTGGTGATTCCCGATCATTACGTTTTTCGGATGCTGTACTCCCAAGGCATTGCTTTAGAGCAAATCATCCAAAACCCAAACCACCGCGAGGTCTGGAAGATTTTCTGCACCAATTTTTCGTTGTTCCGAGGCACACCGACTGGTTTATGGATACGTGACGAACTGGAGAGCGTTTTTGGAATGACCGAAAAACCAAACGCCCAAAATGCCGACGCGCTTTATGACCAACTCGAGGGTTTACTCGAGCAGCCAGAATTTTTGCCACGCGCCCTGTTCAAGCGTTTTAACATCACGACGCTTTGTACAACCGATACTGCCACCAGTTCACTCGAGCCACACCAACAATTACAAAAAGATGGTTTTGATGTTCGACCAACTTTTCGCCCAGATGCCACACTTGATTTAAGCAATCCCAACTGGCTGGGCGATATTGGGCAACTCGAGATTTTAACCCAGCCAATCAACGATTACCCAAGTTTTATCAGCGCCCTCGAGCAACGCCGAAAGCAATTTAAGGCGGCTGGCGCAACTGCCACCGACCACGGCGTAACCAATTTACACACCAAGCGCCTGAGTGATTCTGAATGCCAAGAAATTATTGCTCGGGCTTTACAAAAAAAATCTAATCCCGACGATACACATCGTTTCACGGCGCACATGTTGCTCGAGTTTGCCCGAATGTCCACCGAGGATGGTCTGGTGATGCAATTACACGTCGGCAGTCAGCGCAATCACAACCAGTCCTTACAACAACGCTTTGGTTCAGATATTGGCGCGGATATTCCGATAACCGTGAGTTGGACGTATGGACTCGAGGCACTGCTCAACGAATACGGCAACGATTCGCGGCTTCGCCTGATTTTGTTCACCCTTGATGAAAGCAGTTACACTAGAGAACTCGCGCCACTGGTCGGGCATTATCCAGCGTTGCGTCTCGGTCCGCCGTGGTGGTTTATGGACAGTCTTCACGGCATCGAACGCTTCTTAGATGCTGTCGTTGAAACCACAGGGCTGGCAAACTTAGCCGGTTTTAACGACGATACCAGGGCTTTTGCTTCGATACCAGCCCGTCATGATGTCTGGCGGCGCACCACCTGCAATTGGCTGGCAAAACAACTCCTGCGCGACATGATTGATGAAACCGATGCTTACGACATGGCGCAAGACTTAGCTCAGAATTTAGCGAAAAAAAGTTATGGACTTTAAATACCAAAAAACGATAGCTTATGACTTACGCAGTTGTAGAAATCTACGAAAGAGCGAATGCGATGAATTGCCGTACTACACAACACCAATTGGTCTGCGAGGGTGAACACAAGCGATTCCGCCCCTTAGGTGCATCTTGGAATCAAGAAGGTTCACCCCTACAATATATTTTTTACGATTCCGTAGGGGCGATCCTTGCGAACATGCCCGCAAGTGCGTTTTATGTTCAAGAAGTGATCGCCCTCGTGTAAGAGCATAAAATTACATATTTCAAAATAGACTAAAAAGCTGAAGTTCGTAAGTCCTAAGCTGACCAACCCTAGCCCTACTTATAGGAGAAATTATGCAATCAACCATGCGCTGGTACGGTCCAAGCGACCCTGTGAAACTCGAGTACATCCGCCAAGTTCCCTGCGTCAACGGCATTGTTGCCGCGATGTTTGAAATCCCAGTTGGCGAGGTCTGGTCTTTAGAATCCATTCTCGAGCGCAAAAAACTGATTGCCAGCCACGGCTTAGAAATGGTTGTGATTGAAAGTATTCCAATCCACGAATCCATTAAACTCGGTACACCAGACCGCGAGCAGTACATTCATAATTACCAGCAAAGCATTCGCAACATGGCAGCCGCAGGCGTGTTTGTACTGTGCTACAACTTTATGCCAATTTTTGATTGGATGCGAACCGACCTCGCGCACCAATTTAGCGACGGTTCAACCGCCTCTAAGCTCGACCACGACGTGATCTCGAGCATGAGCCTCGCCAAAGGGCTGACCCGCCTGCCCGCCTGGGCAAATGACTTCGATGCCGCCGCGATGCAAGCCCTCGGGCAGCAGTACATCGAACGTGGCGAGTCGGGGTTGCTCGAGAATCTGGCGTATTTCTTAAAGGCGATTGTGCCAGTCGCCGAAAGCTGCGGTGTCAAACTGGCACTCCACCCCGACGACCCACCGTGGGCGTTGTTCGATGTGCCAAGAATTGTGCGTGACAGCCGCACCATACAGACCATCCTCGAGTTACACCCCAGCCCAAACCACGGCATTACCTTCTGCACCGGTTCGCTGGGCGTAAACCCAAACAACGACTTGGTGCAAATTATTCGCCAATGTGCGGGGCGAATCCATTTTGTTCACGCCCGCAACGTCAAAATTACTGCCCCAAAAAGTTTTCTCGAGGTCGCGCATCCCAGCCAGTACGGTAATGTCAACATGTACGACATCATCAGCACCCTGGTCGAAACTGGTTTTACAGGCGCAATTCGCTCCGACCACGGCAGGATGATTTGGGGCGAAACTGGCATCGCTGGTTACGGCTTGTACGACAGAGCGCTTGGCACGATGTATTTGCGTGGCTTAATCGAAGCCAGTCAACGCCAACAGGTTATCTAGGCGGAATCGCGCCGCGACTCTGGATTTTGATGGCGGCATAGGCATTGGCGGCTTGGGCTGCATCGAGTACATTGCCCGAAATCAGCCATTGACTTAAAAAAGCGGCATTCCAAGCATCGCCCGCGCCAGTGGTATCAAGTACAGGAACAGTTTGGGCTGGCACAGTTCTAATTTGAGCATTGTGCTTGACCAGCGCACCAGCTTGTCCGCATTTAACAGCCACAATTTTGGCAAGCTCGAGTAAATCGGTTTGATCTTCCGTTTGCAGCACAGCTAAATCGTTGGGGCTACTGGGCAAGAGAATATCAACCAAAGGCAACAATGCTTGGCAGGCGGCTCGAGCCGCCTCTAAACCGCCTCGAGATTCCCACAGTTTAGGGCGGTAATTCGGGTCAAACGCCACCAAAACCTGGTGCTGCCGGGCAATTTTAGCGGCTTCCAACGTGGTATCTGTGGCACTGCTCGAGATCGCTTGGGTGATTCCAGAAAGTAGCAATATTTTGCTGCTGGTAATGTAGGTTGGATCGAGATCAGAAATTTGCAATTGCGAGGCGGCACTACCAGCCCGCCGATAAGTAAATTCGCGTTCGGCATCGGCTGACAAACTGATGAAGTAAACACCGTTTTCGCCGTCCACCAAAGGCGCTTGACTAATGTCTAAACCTTCAGATTGCCAAGTCTCGAGGAGCGCTTGCCCAAAAGGATCGTTACCGACTCGGCTGATAAAACCTGTTTTTAAGCCGATGCGACTGGCATGAACCAAACTATTGAGGACATCGCCACCGTAAGACTTTTGCAAATGATTGGCTGTGCCGAGTTTCTGGTCGGCGTACAACTCGACCATCGCTTCGCCGATGCCAATTAAATCAAATTTCATGCTGCCTCTGAAAGTTGCTCGAGTAAAGCACGAGTTTGTGCAGCGACATCGTTGCCAGTTAAAAAATCGCCCAACCCGACCACGGCAGCCCCAGCTTGCAAATAACCATTCACCTCGGCGCTTTTAATACCGCCGCTGACCATCACTTGCAGATTTGGGTACGGTCCAAGCAAATCTTTTAAGTACGCCATACCACCGGCTCGAGTGATCGGAAAGAGTTTCAGGATTGGGCATTCAAACTCGAGTGCCGAGGCGATTTCGTTGGGTGTGATAACACCAGGAATATACAAAATATTCTTGGCTCGAGCGATCTCCAAAACCGCTTTTGTAAAATGCGGACTGACCAAAAACTTTGCACCAGCTTCAATCGCTTGGTTGGCTTGGGCAACCGTCAGTACCGTTCCCGCACCAATCAGATCACCCGAGTTTGCGGCTAAGGATCTAATGATAGTCAAGGCTTCTGGCGTGGTTAAGGTGATTTCAATGGCTTGTAAACCAGCTTCTAACGCAGTTTGGGCGGCGACTAAAGCAGTTTTGGCATTTTGACCGCGAAGCACACCAACAACTGTTGGTAAAGAAACAATCATCATACAAGTATAATCGCTCTTCACGCCTTAACAAGAATGACCGCTCGTCACGGAATCCGTATTATTCGTCTCGTACTGAACCTCAGTTTGATTTCTTCAGCAACTATACTCGAGCAGAAATTATTGCGGTAAGGGGTTTTGACAAACCTTGGTTGCAACCGTACTTTTTTCGCAAACCACAAATTCCATGTTGTGATACAAAGCCTCATCTGAGGTTGGATCGAGGTTTGGATTATTTGGGTACAAACCGCCTTGCAATTTCACCCAGACGATGTTGCCTGTTTTATCTTGCCAGAACGTCTTGCTGTTCACATCATTTACAACAGCGTTCAAATCTGCTCCAGAAACCATAAATCGAGCTTCGGTATGAAATGGTTGCGGGTTGGTCAAATCCCAAGTTCTGGTTGAATTGCGCCCACCAATAAACGCTGTTGCTGTAAGCGCCCCGTCGAATGCCACGCCCAAAATCATGCTGTCGGAACTCGAGAGAAAGTTGGAGAGGGTTAAGCTGACATCTTTTGGTTTGTCATGCCCTGGAAAACGCAGCGCGTAACGCCCATTTTTGAAGGCTGCAAAGTGACGCATGTTGCCCAACATGGGCGCAGTGTTGCCATCTCCCACAGCCCAAGTCCCAATACTCGAGCCTGCATTGTCGTAACGGGTCACTTCGATTGGCGCTTTGAAGCTATACCGATTCGCGTCAAAATCGGTTAAGTAATCGCCAATGCCGTAATACGGTCCAGCACAACTTTTACCGTTCTTGCCTGCGGGCGCAACGTCTAGGCAATTGGTGTCAGTGGTCAAGAATGGCGTGTCATACACCCAGTAATTACCTTTTGATCCCCAATATCCGTGTGGGTCCCAAAGTGCTCCTGCCAATGTCCAGTTTTGGCTTGTGAATGGTTGCACCCGACGACCTGCCGAGGCATTAATCAGTTTATTGTCTGGGTTGCGAACCAAACCTTTGTCCACCGCAGTAGTGTAGTAATCGTTGGTCTTAAAAGCCCCGCTTGCATCATTCTCGCTATTTTCGACAAATGGGAAGTTCATAATCACGTTTTTGCTAATGTCAAACGTACTGTGATAACTGGCAATCGCCGCGCTTGGATGGTTGTGATAATGCTTGGTGGCGTTGTTCAGGCTCTCGCCAATAATCAGAGAACGCGAAATTAAACCTCGGTCACCAGCCCCCGCAAACCAACCACCAGCATGATCTGCTGACACCCACTCGAGAAAGTCTGGGTTGCTGTTGCGATTCCAAATTCCGCCACCCCCACCCCAGTAATTTCCAGTTTTGTACACTGTGACTCGAGCTACCGTGAAGCGCAAACGGTTTTGGTAATCGTCGGGTATGCCATTGGGCGTTGGAATGTACTTGTTGCCTGCGGTATCACCAATGTCGCTCGAGGTGGGGACGTTATCAATATGCAAACCGTTTTCTGAAAGCGAATGCGCGGTGTTGTCTTCAAAGACACCAAATGGCAAGTTATCGGGTCGGGCATTGATGCCGTTCAGGTTGACATTTTTGTTCAAACCCAAAGCTTTGGTTGGATATGCCAGCCAAAAACCGTGACTGATGGCATCGGCAACCACGTTTCCACGCACAATATTGTCAGGGTTGGTCAACCAGAAACCGCTCGAGCTTCCCCCTGCATGGTCTTTTTCTTCGCTTTTCAGTAAGGGTTTCACAGGGTGACGGATTTTTAAGACCAAATTGTGCTCGAAAGTATTTCGACGTTCAACCGCATCCTCGAGAAACATGGCATGACCTTTGATGTCATAGCAGATGTTGTTTTTAATCAAAACTCCATTGCTGCCATGAATCACCACACAACGCTGACTGGTGTCCCAGATGCTCGAGTTTTGCAAGCTGTAATTTACGTCACCCAAGTCTTTGCCTATGGCATCGTAAGACAGGTTGTGAAAGTGAACTGGATAACGCCCGAACTTACCCGATTGCCCCACGCGCCGCAGTTCCACGCCATCAACTGTGACGCTCGAGGTTCTGTCCATGACCATGACCTGAGCGCCAAAACCTTCGGTCTGCCATAAAGTATCGTCTGCGCCTTGAATCACGATGTTGCGCGTCAGATTGCCAACTTCGGCGCGTTCGTCAAGCACACTCGGCATATTCGGGTCAGGTTTGGTCAACGTGCCAGGGGTTAAGCTCATGCCCGAATCGGTGGCGTACTGCAATTTCCCCCAACGGAATGCTGCCAACGGTTTTTGCAATTGCACTGTGCTACCCGCGACGCTCGAGACGGTTAGTTGTTCAGTCTCGTTGGTTTTGACAAAATTACCATCGTTGTAATAATCCGTTGGTGCAATCACAATCAAATCGCCTTGTTTCCAATCCACAGCATCAAGCAATTTCAGGTCACTCGAGGTAGCCGCAGCGTGGTCAGCAAGTTTTGTCCAAGAAACATTCGGCGTTTTCCCATGAAGCTCGAGTTTGCCACCCATCACTAGAATTCCTCGAGTTCCCATGCCCATGTTGTTTTCACTTGTGTCAGTGGCGTTCAGGGTAAAAATAGCTTTATGCTCGAAAGGTTTGATTGCCGTTCCAACTTGCAACGTGCCATGTACCATCATGGTTTTGGCATTCACCAGTACATCTTGATCTTTGACCTCGAGCGTTCCAAGAATCTCAAGGTTGCCAAGGTTGATGTTTTGATCGAGGATCACGGTTTTATCGGCTGGAATCGAGACATTCTCGAGATCGGCTGGGACAACACCGCTTGCCCAGGTTTTAGGGTTAGACCACAAGCCCGTGGTTTGGACTGTGGTGATGGGTTTGCCAGCTTCATTACAAGCAGACAAACTCAAAACTCCAAGGCAAAAAAGAAACAATGCTTTCATAACTCGAGTCTAAGGGCGCAAATGACCTCGGCTTGTGAGATTTAGACAAGCAAAATGAGCCTCAGAGCGTGTTTACGAAGTTAATTAAAAGAAGATATGGCGAGGGGATTATTGTGGTTTTGGCTATAAGCCGTAAGCTTCAAGGAACAGCGTTCTTTGGCTTATAGCTCTGCCCGAGAAACCTTCATAAACAGGCTTTAAAGCGAAGAAGGATTTCGTTTTGATTTTCAATGCCACTTGACTTGCAAGAAAGATTGACTTAATATTTAGGAGTCCTAAATGCAGGATTCCTTATGAACAACTCCCCGTTTGATTCTATTCAAGACTCCCCAAGCTCGAGACTGATTACTGGTCTTGCCAAAATAGGTCTTGCCCTCAAAACCCAAGCCTGGAAGGATGCAAACACCCAAGGTCTAAGCCCAACCCAAGCCCAAATCCTTGCGCTACTCGCCCGTGATCCCACGCGAGCACAACGTCTATCCGAACTGGCTGAAGCCCTTGGAGTCACACCCGCTACCACCAGCGACGCTGTTCGTAGTCTGAGCGACAAGGCACTCGTCACCAAAGCCCGTTCGAGCGAAAACGCTCGCGCCCTTGCCATTACCCTGACCGATGCAGGTCGTGCTGAAGCGGCACGCAGCACCGACTGGCCCGATTTTATGCTTGGCGCGGTTCAAACACTCTCGAGTTTAGAGCAAACTGTATTCCTACGCGGACTGGTGAAAATCCTTCGGACACTTCAAAAACGCGGTCAAATACCCATCTCGAAGATGTGCCTTAACTGTCAATTCTTCCAACCGAATATTCATCCAAACCTCGAGCATCCACACCATTGCGCTTTTGTAGATGCAGCTTTTGGTGACACTCATTTACGCCTCGAATGCGAAGATTATCGTACAGCCCCGCCCGAGCAAGCCGAACAAGCATGGCAAACATTTAATACCTCAACACCACCTTAAGCAAATTTCTATCTCGAGTTTTACCCATCAGTTCAGGGCGCGAATGCGCGTTGCTTGACCTGCCATCTTTGTGCATTCTTCAGTGTCTCCTCGCCTTCGACTTGCGAGCCGAGAAAGGAGCTTTGTTATGCCGTAATTCACAGCTTGAAACTTCGCATGTCCGAAAAACCCGAATCCAATCAATTTCTCAAGGAGCATCCATGAAACAAATTATCATTGCCCTCAGTGGACTTTCCGCACTTGGTTTAACTGCCTTCGCCCTCCAAACCATTGGAATTACCTCACAAGCTGGTAACGTCAAACTTGCCGACTTTGACCTTGTACAAACCAGCGTTGTAAAACAAAACCAAAATCTTATTTTTACCCAAGTTGTCAGTGGCAAAGCAGGCTCGAGCAAACCCAGCGCCATAGGAAAATTTGCTGCAAGTAACGTCTACAGTTACGTCTGGCCCACCAGCCTCGACTCGAGCCTCGTAGGGTTTGAAGCCAAGCAAGGTGTGCTGGCACTGGCAGCAACATTTCATCCTGACTTTGACGATGGTGCAAACGGCGCAAAAAACCACACAGTCTGGCATAGTCACTGGGTTGTACTTGTACCCGACGACGCTTGCGGCAAAGGGAATCTTAAAGTCAAAGATATTCCCGAAGGCGCAAAACCCAAAATGCCCCCGACCTGGCCAGGCGTACCGATTTTAATTGACAGCCCAAACTACCGACCTGCCTTCAAAAACTCGAGCATTCAAATCAGAGTGCCTCTGAAAGACCTAGGGTTTCCAACAGCCTTCAATTACGATGGTGTGACCGCAGGTTTACGCGTGAACGCCAGCATCCACGTTCCGCTATTGTGCGTGAACGATGTCTTTGATATAGCATCAGGAAATCTGAGCTTGCCTGGTGTATTTGGTAAATAATACCAAATTGAGGAATAGAGTCCCGAGACACTGAGAAAGTTCAACCGTGTCACTCGAGCTTTAGACAGTCTGCGCTTTCGCCAGCAAATCTTGCGCCGCACCTCTGGCACGAACAATATCATCTTGGTATTTCAGCAATGCCCCAAAGGTATCCTCGATTGCCCCAGGCTCGAGACTTGTCACATCTAATGCCATTAAAGCCGAAGCCCAATCCAGGGTTTCTGCCACACCAGGCGATTTGTAAAGCTCGAGTTTCCGAAGTTCTTGCACAAACGCCACAACTTGTTTGGAAAGTAATTCTGGTACGCCAGGTACTTTACTTTGCACAATCCGAAGTTCTTTCTGGTAATCGGGGTAATCAATCCAATGGTACAAACACCGGCGTTTTAACGCATCGTGGATTTCTCGGGTTCGGTTGGAAGTGATAATCACCACGGGCGGTTGCTCGGCTTTTAAAGTACCAATTTCGGGAATACTGACTTGCCAATCGCTTAAAAACTCGAGCAGGAAAGCTTCAAATTCTTCATCGGCACGGTCAAGTTCGTCTATTAAAAGTACGGGTGCTTTGCCATCTTGAAGCTCGAGCGCTTGCAACAATGGGCGTTTAACCAGAAATTCTGAACTGTAAATCTCAGATTTTACTTTGCCCTGCTCGCGTTCACCACTCGCCTCGAGCAATCTGATTTGCAGCATTTGCCGAGCGTAATCCCATTCGTAAACCGCGCTGGAAAGGTCAAGTCCTTCAAAGCACTGCAAGCGAATCAAGCGCGTGTCCAGTAATTTTGCCAACACTTTGACAATCTCGGTTTTGCCGACTCCAGGTTCACCCTCGAGAAACAATGGTCTAGCCAGTTTTAAAGATAAAAACACGCTGGTGGCAAGGCTGCGCTCAGAAATGTAATGCTCACGCTCGAGGGCGGTTAGGGTTTCTTCAATCGATTGTGGACGCATGGGCTTTAGTCTATCTCGAGACCAGATCAAAACACGACCACAGCTTCACTTGGGCTTTCAACCTCGAGTGGTGCTTACAAAAAATCAAAGACACCCGAGCGCCCGTGTTGCGTGTGATATGGGCGTTCGAGGGTTTCAGATGCTCGAGCTTTTAGTGCTCCAAGCTAAAGTTTAGGGTTGATGGAATTTGACCACGAGATTGACAGCACCTTCAGTCAGATAGATGTTTCCCTGATGATCTATTGCCATACCTTCTGCGGGGTTATCAAAGCCATCCCAAAGGGTTAGGAATTGCCCCTTGGTGTCAAACTTGCAAATCTGTTTGTTCGCGGTTCCAAAGGCGTAAACATTGTCCTGAGCATCCAACGCCAAACCCAGCGCCCCATTGAGGATATCTTTGCCGCACGTCTTGTACTTGACCAAGAATTTAAAGTTCGCATCGAATTTCTGAAGACCATTGCTGTCAGAGATGTAGCTGTTCCCTTGAGAATCAAAAACGATTCTGATCACACCGCCGAATTCACCGTTTCCGCTGCCAGGACTACCAAACCTTGCCAAAAATTTTCCATTCGCATCAAACTTTTGAATGTGGTTGTTGTCATCTGCCACATAAACATTGCCCACTCGATCCACACCCAAACCGAAGGGATTGATGAACTGCCCGTTTTCGTAACCACTGCTGCCCCATTTGGTCAGGAACTTACCGTTCGCATCGAACTTTTGTACCCGGCTGTTTTTGCCGTCAATGACATAAACGTTGTCATTGTCGTCCACGCTGACTGCACAAAAGTTGTAATCACGACAATCGAACTGACCGTTTCCCTTGCCCAGACTACCCCATTTGGTGATCAAATGCCCATTGCTATCGAGTTTTTGAATGCGGTTGTTATGCGAGTCCGCCACGTAAAGATTGCCTTGCGGGTCGAGCGCAATCGAAACTGGCGAGGCGAAGCGGTCAGGATCGCCTTTGCTGCTCCAGATCACCACCAAAGGCGCGACGGCGATGCTGCCACCAGCCAAAAGCACACCAATAAGCAGCGTTAAGAATAAGAAATTTCGTGTTTTCATAGGAATCACTCCTGTAGTGAATACATGTCGAAAGTCAAACTCGAGCGTCCATGTTGTCTAAGTGGGTATTTGTTTGAAACGCTCGAGTTTTCTTCATGCCCTGGTTAATTCTTCTTTGGGTACACAATTGTCCCATGAAACCAGCCACTCGTTACACCCGTGGTCGTGTCCACCATGCGTTCCAAAGAAAAACACCCTGTTGCACCTGCAAAACGACCTGTGCCCCCAGTAATGGTGTGAATCTCGGTGACCCGAGCATGACTCAGATTGTTCATC
This sequence comes from Deinococcales bacterium, assembly GCA_043775825.1. Taxonomy (GTDB): domain Bacteria; phylum Deinococcota; class Deinococci; order Deinococcales; family JAAFIG01; genus JANXTZ01. The sequence continues at coordinate 26,114 of JAYVRX010000153.1, read as the reverse complement.
ACAGGGTCGCCTTGTCCGATGGACTTGGTGTCGAGCTTATCTCCATTTTCGGCAACAAAATGTGCTGACCCGATGCCCATGCCACTGTCAAGGTTGACCGTAAATTCCCAAGTCACCTTAAATTTGCCAAGCTCCAGCGCCTCGCCACTTCCAGTCGTGTGAACCAGCATGGTTGGCGGTTTGACATCATAAACTTCGAGTGCTTCTATCGCCCCTTGCACGAAAACGGCTTGAACCGCCGTTTGTTTAGCTTCAATGGCTGCACTCGAGGCTCGAGCTTGTGTCCCTTGGAAAACTTTGCCACTTGCCACGGCTGCGCTCAAGACAGAGCTAATCAAAAAGCCAGCCATCAACCACCGAGCAAAGTTTCGTGTGTTCATCAGTGTTCCTCGCCTTCGTCTGAATCGCTCGAGTCTTACAAATAAGACTCGAGTTTGGAGGGTTAAGCACGGTCTTTTAAGGCAGCGTCACCTCGAGGCGCGTGCTTTCGCAAGTGCCAGAAGCCACGTTCTTGGTCACCTTGCCTGTCAGATCAAACAAGTCCGCCGTATAGGTACAGGTGAAATGATCGGGTCTATCCATGGTGATCGAATTGTAGGTTTTGACTTTGCCAGTATGTTTGCCCTTATCGTCGAAGGTGAAAATCACAAAGTTCAGCAAATACTTGTTACCCGAACCAATCCACACCCCTCGTCCTGGTGCGCTGGTTGCTGGGTTGGCAAAAGCATTCACTTCGACCATGTTGCCATCGGCAAAGAAGGTCAGCATGGCATAACCCGTCTGACCACCGCCCGCTGATGGGGGAACAACTGTCTCCCAAGTCCCTACAATGTCGGGATAGCCCGAGCGAGCGGTGGTTGCTGAAAAAACTATCATGGTCAGTGCTGCTACCAAGCCGATCACGATGAAGCGGGTAATAATACGTTTGTTTTGCATCCTCGAGTCTCCTGACTTGATTGAACTGCTTGAGAACTTCGTTGATTCTTTGGCGACAAGGTATTCATTGAGAAATCATGTATTCCTCCTCTCGAGTTTTGTTTCAGCACCAAGACGGCACATTGCGACGATGGTTGTCAGCCCAGATGCGTGGTTCACGCACCCTGATTGCCAAAAAGTTGAAGTGCTTGATGTTTATTGACCCGATTGATCTATCAAAACCAATTGATCTACCAAAAGTGTCATGCCTCAACAGCCAGTCAAGCAATGCCCCGCACCACAGGGCAGTCTAGAATGAGTGCTTTGGGTTGTCTTGTACATTTCTGCTCGAGAATTGTACGTTTCGTATTTTTATCGTTCAGGATGGGTTATTGCTCTCGCGGTAGTCTTTTGGGGTCACACCCACCCAATGCTTAAAATGCCGAATCAGATGGCTTTGGTCAAAAAATCCCACCGCCTGCGAGACTTCAGCCACCGTCAAAACTTTGCTGCGCAGCAACTCTTTGGCACGTTCGACCCGTCGCCGAATCAGGTACTGATGTGGTGGTAAGCCCGTCGAGATTTTGAACTGTTTGGCAAAGGAAGCTGCACTTAAACCCGTCAAGTTGGCAAGCGCATCCAGACCCACATCGGCGGCAAGAAAATCGCCGATGAATTCATGGACACGGTGTAATTGCTTTTTTGATAAACCTCGAGCGTGAATATCGTTGACCCGGCTCAGGCTCGAGTAATGGCGCAGCAAGTGAACCGTCAGGGCGAGTGCCATCGTATCGGCGTAAAGACTGCCGTGCAGCCCGTCCATCTCGAGTTCGTGAACCAGCGCCAAACAAAGTTGTTCGATCAGTGGGTCATGGAAAAAAGGAGTTGGGACGAATTCCAGGCGCTCCAATTTGCTCGAGTTGAAGTCTTGGGTAATTTGAGTCAAATCTGGAGATAGATAAACGTGAGCGACGACAATTGGGTGTGTCCAACGGTATGAAGCTGGAACACCGTTTGGCATCAGACCTGCACTCCCAGGGTAAAGCTGACCGTGTACCTTGCGACCATCCAAGACTCCATGTATTTCGCCATAACCCTGAAGCATCAGTGGAATGCTATGGGCATCAACAATAGGAGTAACAACAAGTTCGGGTTGAGCAGCGAGCTTGTGAGTGTAGACCTGAATATTTTTCCAGCCCAGACCCTCACTCGAGAGCAAAGTCTCAAACTCAGGAACAGTCTCGTCATAACGAGGTGCTGGTACGGCTTCCGAATCTTGGTAGAGCATGGTGACCTTCTTCTGCCCAACGGCGCGAGGGGTCATTGAGCTTTGAGGCTCGAGTGACTGCAAGGGTCGGTGGTGCAACCATCAAAAAGAGTGTAGTCCAAAATACAATTTTTTGCTGAAGGATGGTATTTTTCGCAGTGCCTGACGATATGATTGAGCATCAACATCTCTCAAACAAATCTCGAGCCTTGCTGAATACCGTTGGTGTAGAACCTGTACTCCCACCAGACCGTCACCTGTCAGACGACATGATTCGCGCCATCGGTGCTCGAGGTGGCATGATTGGACTGAACCTGATCAATTATTTTCTCGAAGCCCGCTGGACGTTCACCGACCAAACCATGCCCGTTTCGATTTTTAACCAATGCAAGAAAATGCTTGAGCACAACGCCGCATTGATTGGCTGGGAACACGTCGGTATTGGGTCTGACCTTGACGCCAGCATGAGTTTGGATTGCAGCCCACTCGAGTTAAACACGATTGCTGATTTCGCCAAGTTTGTCCAAGTCGTTCCAGAACAGGCTCGAGCTGGGGTGCTTGGCGAGAACTGGTTACAGTTTTTGCGGGTTTCACTGCCTTAAACCTCGAGGTACGCCTCGCCCCTACGATTTTTATTGATGCCCCAACCAATTCAAACCCGTTCCTGACACTACCCGCAAACGATCCCCAAGTTGCGCCGTGTGTTGCTGAAGATGGCGAATCGAAATAATCTGATGCTCGAGTTTGGTACAGGTATACCAGGGAAAACCGCTTTGAGGCTCGAGCAGGTTAAAGCTGTCAATGGCACTGTCAACCAGGTTTTCGCAGATATTCCAGAACGTCATGACTTGGGTTTTGGTGTACGGTTCTGGAATCAGTGGCAGTTCGCTTTTCGGGTTCGGTGTTCCTGGGAAACCATTTTGGTATTGCACGTTCTTTTGATGCTCCGCCCAAGGCACAAACCACTGTAGGTCGGGTTGTAAGTACATGTGAACGTAAAACAGTGCATGATAGGCAACTTGCCAGAACGCATTGCTGGCGCTGGTGTGCAACCAAAGATCGTCGGGGCAACGCTCGAGTCCGTCTTTGAGCATCTCGAGCGAGGCGTGATACTGACTTTTGAGGGCAGTTTGTACGCTGCTCATGGTATCCGTGTTGATCTCCTCGGGGGTTATTGCGTTACTCGAGTCATGCGCATGATCCAGTTTTTCTCCCAGGTTTGCCCTGCGTTGTCTGAAAATTCTTGCGCCCAAAGCGCCGAGTTTGCCTTGATTTCCGACCAGATAAACCGCACCCGAATTGGGCGTCCTTCAAAAACATCATCACCTTCAAAAATGCCGATGCCATCTTGAAAACCGCCAACCACGGGTGGCTCGAGCGTCCCTGTTTGGTTGCTCATCCAGTAAATGCTCCATTGCCCTGTACTTGGGTTAAACAGCCGTAAGGTCATGCCAATAAATCCTGGTCGCCACTGGTCTGTGACAAAATCGTCAATATTACCAAGCCCACCAAGAATGGGCTGCCCGTAACTTGTGGCGTCAAAAGTTTCCCACTCTGTACAGCCCTGCAAGCGTTTGAGCAGGCGCTCGTTTTCGATCTGCCAATTCCCAAATCTAAAATCAAAATCGCGTGACGCATCGTCGTTCATCTATGACCTCCGCATCTCGAGTTTGCCATCAATTCCCGACAATTTCGGGCGGCAATTCAAATTATGCTGAAAGGCATGTATAACCCAACCTTGCGCCTTTTAACTTTGCTCGAATTGCTTGAGTCTTCTGAGCGCGTGACTGGGACAACTCTTGCCAGCAAACTCGAGGTCAGTCTGCGCAGCGTGCAACGCTATGTGGCGCAATTGCAAGACCTGGGGATTCCTGTCGAGTCAACCCGTGGCGTGGGCGGTGCGTACCGCTTAAAACTTGGTTTTCGCCTTCCACCGCTCATGCTAACCGATGATGAAGCCCTGGCGGTATCGCTTGGACTACGAACGCTCGAGTCGCTGGGTTTGAGCGCATTTGCTCCAGCGACCACTTCGGCAATATCTAAACTCAAACGCGTGCTGCCCAAAAACCTTGCCGAGCATGTCAGCGTAATGCAAGAAGCTGTAGAACTCGAGCCGTCATGGTGGTCGGTTATCATCGACCCAAAATTGCTGATGAGGGTGGCGAGCGCCGTTCAAACTCGAGCGCCCATTGTGTTCGCGTACCGTGCGTTTGGTGGCACGCAAACCAGGCGCGAGGTCGAACCGTACAGTATTCTGTTTTATGACGGACGTTGGTATATGGTCGGCTACTGCCGTTTGCGCCTTGCGGTGCGTTCATTTCGTTTTGACAGAATGCTCGAGGTGCAACTAAATGACGGGCATTTTAACCGCCCAGCAGATTTTGATGCTCGAGCGTACCTGCGCGAATCCCTGCCTTTCGCACCGTCAAAATTCCTGGTCGAAGTCTTGCTTGACCTGCCACTCGAAGAAGCCCGTTGGCGCGTAATGCCACACAAAATGGCGCTCGAGACTGAAGATGCTGGCACGGTTTTGCGTTGTGGCACGGCTGATCTCGAATGGATGGCGGCGGTGTTGCTGAGTTTGAGGTGTGCAATGACCGTTCGGCAGCCTTTGGCTTTGTTGGATGCGTTTAAGGTCGTGGCAAAGCAAGCCAGCGCTATTGCAACTCGAGATGTGTCTTAAAACGTCAAGCAGAACCCCCACAAGCCTCTTATTGTACTTCCATTTATGCGCTACGCTTTGCTGCAATGAACTGGCATCCAATCATCACAGTCGATCCTGGCAAACGCGGCGGTAAACCTTGCGTGCCTGGCATGAGAATCACTGTTGGGGATGTGCTGGGTTATCTTGCCACTTATGAGGGCATAGATGAAATCATTGCCGAATTTCCAGAACTCACCCGAGATGACATTCGGGCGTGTCTCGAGTTCGCGGCTGCTCGAGAACGCGGCTTGATAGAGCGCGTTGCAGCATGAAGTTGTTGTTGCCGATACAAGCACAGGATTGTTGATCCTGACTCGAGATTCTTAAATTTACAACACTCGAGTTAGCACAAATTTCAAGTACCGACCTTCAGGAAAGCTAACTGGCACTGGATGGTCTGGCGCGTGACCGTTCTCTTGCAAAATCTGCAAGCGTTTTCTGGCATCCAGCGCCGCCTCGAGCAGAATTTCTTTAAAATGCTCTGGGCTAATCTGGCTGGTGCAACTGGCGCTGGCGAGCAAACCGCCGTCATTGACGCAACGAAGTGCCAGTAAATTCAGTTTTTTGTAGGCTCGAGCCGCTGCGTAACGGTTGTCTTTACTTCGTGCCAAACTGGGCGGGTCAAGAATCACCAAGTCAAATTTTTTACCCTCTTTGACGTAAGTCTCGAGCAAATGAAAGCAATCGGCTGCCAAAAAATCGTGCTGGTCTGGATCAAAACCGTTCAAGGCGAAATTGCGTTTCGCGTCCTCCATCGCAGCGGGGGCAATGTCAACGCTCGAGATTCTGATTGCGCCACCTCGGGCGGCGTACAACGAGAACGCGCCAGTGTAGGCGAAAAGGTTTAAAATAGTTTTGCCCGTTGCCAGTCGCCCGAGCAGGGCGCGGTTGTCGCGGTGATCCAGAAACAAACCCGTTTTCTGACCGTCGTACAGGTTCGCTATGATTTTCAAACCATTCTCGAGAATCGTCAGTTCGGGCGGTGGTAATTCGCCCCACAAGCATTGCATGACGCCATCTTGACGGCGCACGATTCCTTTCAAGGCAAAGCTGCCTTTTGAAAGGGTGCGAACCACTTCGGGCAGTATCGTCTCGAGGCAATCGGCGTAAGTTTGCACCACGGCGTAACGCTCATAGCGATCAACGGTAATCCCTGGCAGAAAATCGCCCTCGCCAGAGATCAGACGGTGCGCGTTGGTGTTTTTGTCAAACAGCATTTGACGAAGCTCGAGCGCGGTTTGAACGCGCTCGGTGATAAAACCTGGGCTTGGTTCTTCGCGCCCGAAAAGTCGAATGGCAATTGGGCTGGAATCATCGTACAAACCGTAAGCTCTGGCTTTACCAGCAATGACTTGCACCCATTCGCCAGTTTCGAGGTCGTGATCGAACGGCAGATGATCGCGGTAAATCCAAGGATGCCCACTGAAAATCGCGGACTCGAGCTTTGGGTTAAGGGTAAATGTGGGAAACACCATGAGGTTATCTTACGGTTTTGAACTCGAGCCACAAACCTTATGCGCCCAAAGCCTTAAACTCTGGGTGTGAGCGTCCAAACTGAGGGCATTTTAGAGCATCAAAAAGAGTATCAAGATTACGTGATCGCTTTTCGGGTGCGGCGTTTGTTGGGCGGAAGGCTCGCTCCGAAACAGTTTTTAACGCTTGCCGCTTACGCCAAGCAGCGCCTTGCACGACAGAAATTGGCTCGAGAATTGATTACAGTGAAACCTTTAACCCTGGATCGCTTGTCCAGTGTCGATGCTTTGACCAATGAGTTGTGCTTTGGCATGTGGCGCAACCCGCGTGAGATCAACGATTTTCTCAGTGCGGTTTGGCGGTTGGGCGGACACCCGATTTTTGAGTTTGAGAGCGAATTTGCGGCGCAAATCTTGACCCCTTCCGAGCGTCAACGCCTGCCCGAACAGGGACTCGAGGTGGCACGGTTTTACAATGCTTGCCTGCGGGTCGGGGCGGCAGCCATGAACCCCGAAGAGATGGACTTTGCCGCCGAGCGCGTGTTGCAACTTTCAAAAGTATTACCCGTGTTTATCGATGAATTGTTTGTCCCAGATCAAGTAATCAACTTGGATTGGCTCGAGTTAGAGCTATGATTTGAATCATTCTAAACGCATTTTCTTGGATTTTAAGGATGGTATACTCGGTTTCACTTCAAAACCCGTATTTCCCCTGGGTGGCTTTGACGCGCTAGAATCTGAAACATTGCTAAGATCCAAGTTAGCCTGAACGAACGCGAAACAAGAATTTCCAAGGAGGAATATGGACCCTAAAGACTTAAAACGCATTCTCGAGGCACTGGTTGACGCCGATGTGAACGACTTTAACCTCGAGACCGCCGATTACAAACTTCATGTCAAACGCGGCGCGGATGTCATTCATGTGGCAGCCCCTGCGCCTGTTGCTGCGCCAAGTGCTGTGGTCGCCGCCCCGCCCGTCACCTCGAGCCAATCTGTTGCCGCAGTTGTGGCTGCCCCCGTCGCCGTTGAAGCCGCCCCGAGCGCTCCAACTGGTCATGCGGTCAAAGCGCCGATTGTCGGCACGTTCTACCGCTCGAGCAGCCCCGATGCGCCCGTGTTTGTCGAAGTGGGAACTCGGGTCGAGGCGGGTCAGGTCTTGTGCATCATTGAAGCCATGAAACTGATGAACGAAATCGAATCGGACATGGGTGGTGTGGTCAAGCAAATTCTGGTGCAGAACGCGCAACCCGTCGAGTACGGTCAACCGTTGTTCATCATTGAATAAAGCTTTTAAGGCTTGGAGTAACCATGTTTAAAAAAATTTTGATCGCCAACCGTGGCGAGATAGCCCTGCGTGTGATTCGCACCTGCAAAGAAATGGGCATTAAAACCGTGCAAGTGTATTCCGAAGCAGACGCAAACTCACTGCCTGTGCTGCTGGCAGACGAATCGGTCTGCGTTGGACCGCCAGCCTCGAGCGGCAGTTATTTGAATATCCCAAATATTTTGTCGGCGGCGGTCATGACGGGCGCAGAAGCGATTCATCCTGGTTACGGTTTTATGGCTGAAAACCCAGACTTTGCCGAAAAATGCCGCGATCACGGCATTGTTTTTATTGGACCGACCCCAGAAAGTATGCACGCGCTCGGTTCTAAAGCTGGCGGGCGCGAGATTGCCGCCATCAGTAAAGTCCCCACCGTACCAGGCACGGGGCTTCTCGAGAACACCGAGGAAGCCATAGAAAAAGCTCAGAAAATCGGTTATCCAGTGCTTCTAAAGGCAAGCGCTGGCGGCGGTGGGCGCGGGCAGAAAATCGTGCGATCCTCCGACGAGATGAAAGTTTTGTTTGCCCAAGCCCAGTCCGAGGCACAAATGTACTTTTCCGACCCTGCATTGATTATGGAAAAGTTTCTCGAGGAATTCAGGCATGTCGAAATCCAAGTTTTTGGTGATGGCAAAGGGCATGTGATTCATATTGGTGAACGCGATTGCAGCATTCAACGCCGCAATCAAAAACTGATCGAAGAAGCCCCAAGCAGCCTGCCTCATGATCTTCGTGACGAGATTCTGGCGGCGGGCGTGCGCCTCGCCAAGCATGTCAATTACGCTGGCGCGGGAACGCTCGAGTTTATTATTGACCGTGAAGACAATTTTTACTTCATGGAAATGAACACCCGCATTCAAGTCGAGCACTGCGTGTCTGAAGCCATCTCGAGGCTCGATTTTGTCAAACTTCAGATCGAAATTGCGGCGGGAATGGGTTTAAACCTGACCCAAGACGATATCAAGCTCGAGGGTCACGCGATTGAATGCCGAATTAACGCCGAAGACCCCAAGCATGATTTCCGCCCGAGCGCAGGTAAAATTGAAGATATTCATTTTGCGGGTGGACTTGGCGTGCGCATTGACAGCCACACGTTTACGGGTTACAGCATTCCGCCGCATTACGACAGCCTGATCGGCAAACTGATCTGCTGGGCTCCCACCCGCGATACCGCCATTGCCAGAACCAAACGTGCGCTCGAGGAAACCGTGGTGCAGGGCATTAAAACCACCATTCCGTTGTACATCGAAATTATGGATAACGAATTTTACAAACGCGGAACAGTCATGACGAATTTCTTAAAAACCCGCATGGGCATGTAAATTCATGTTTTGCAACTCGAGAGCGCTTAAACTGTCAGGCGTGTCTCGAGTTTTCTTTTTTGTCACCGTTCTGAGTTTTCTTTGTACCGCCTGCCAACCCAGCACCTCGAGCGGTTGCCAGCCTTCAGAATTCGTGCTGCCATCAAACGTCAGTCCCATGAATTTCGCTTGTGGGCAAGCCATTATCACCAACCCAGCCAGCAAACTCGAGATCACCGTCGAGATTGCACGAACACCTGCCGAATCCGAACGCGGTTTGATGTACCGTACCAAACTGCCCGAAAAGCAAGGTATGTATTTTATTTATGACAAACCACAAGACCCAAACAAAGTCGGTTTTTGGATGAAAAACACCCTGATTCCGCTCGATGTTGCCTTTTTTGACGCCAGCGGCGTGATCTTTGACATTGTGACTCTGCAACCTTGCGCAACTGCAAACTGCCCGATTTACACCACCAAAAAAATTTACACTGGCACGCTCGAGGTCAATAAAGGATTTTTTGGGCAGGTGGGTATGGGGTTGAATGCCACGATTAAACTCAAGCCTTAATGCCTGGTGGCTTCACTCACAGTCACCAAACCTGAGCATAGTACACTCAAGTCATGGATTTTCCGACTTTCAAACAAACCGTTGCCGACATGATCGACCTGATCCCAGAACATTATTTTGATGATCTGCAAGGCGTTCATGTCTTTGAAGAAACCAAATCTGACCCAAAAGAACCTGGGTTGGTGCGGCTTGGCGAGTACCTCGACCCTGGCATTCCACAGTTCCTTAGCCCACACGCTGGACTTGGACGGCACATTGCGCTGTACTATGGGTCATTCCAACGGGTTGGGGGCTATGATCCCCATTACGATTGGCAAGGGCAAATCTGGGAGACGTTAACGCACGAATTGCGGCATCATGTGGAATCCAAAGCGGGGGATCGCAGTTTGATCGAATGGGATATCCAGCAACTCGAGCGCTACAGGAATAGAATTGGGAGCTGAGTGAATAAGGTTTTGGTAACGGCTGGAGTTCTAGCGCTTGGAGCGCTCGGTTTGGCATTTGTTTTAAAAGGTCAATCCAGCAAAGCAAAAACCGTGACGCTCGAGCCGAATAAGATTGTCAAAAGCGCTAAACCAAACCAGGGCATCAAATCTGCTGGAAGTTTAGAAGATTTGACCAAGAACGCCCCAGAACCTCGAGCGGTCACGACAGATGCAATTGTAGTCCCGCCAAAGCCTACCCCCGTCGTCTCGAGCATCCCAGAGGTTGTCAGCGCAAAACCAGAGGTTGTGAAGACAAAACCAGAAGTCAGAACCCAAACACCAATTGCAACCAAGCAAACCTCCAGCCGGACTGCCAAACCTGTTCCTGAAATCACCAGACCGATTGAACAACCACAAGCCTCGAGCACTGTTGAAACACCAAAAGCCAGCACCGAAACTTCGAGTGCAGCCGTAGAAAAACCTGTGACCACCGAGACAAGCTCGAGTGTCCCAGCGCCTTCGTTGCCATTGCGCCGCAGTCCAGGCAGCGTCAGTATTCAAGCTGGGGCATTCAAAAATGCCGATAATGCCGAGGCAATGCGTTTACAACTGACCAGCCAAGGCTTTAAAACCAGCGTTGAACTTGGCGAAGACGGTATCTCGAGGGTGATCGTCGGACCGTACCCAAATGAAGAAACGGCTCGAGATGCGATGAGCAAAATCTCGAGCCGTTAATTGTCTATGGTTCAAAATCAAGTATTTCGCTTGCTGCCCTGACTAAGTGCAGCGTCGGTTAAGTTCTTCAGCTTTCGTTCTTGACCATAAAATGCACCTTGCGGGCATGGTCGCTACCTCAAGCTTACGAACCCACCGACACTGCACCTTTCGTCGCATAGCTCGCAAAATGCTACGCATTTTTCCGACACTGTACTAAGTATCTCGACGTACTTAACTGTCAAACTTGCCGTAACCCACCACGCGCCGTCTGAATTCGCCACGGGCGAAATCAAGTTGCGCTTCTAAATCTGCCGCGCGACCCTGACGGAAAATATCAAGATCAATCCAAGAATGCAGAGGTTCTTCCTCGTCAATTTGAACGATTAATTTTCGTTCACCCTCGAGCCAGAGGGTTAAGCTCGAGAATCCGTTACTGTCCGCCCATTTTGTGGCTTCTTGGGTCACAATGCCAACCGCATCATTTTCTGAGCTTGCAAACACGAGGGGCTGCTGGGTGGCTTTATCGAGCATTTGGATGTTTGCCATGTGTTGCCCTCCTTAAACGTTCCGATTTTTAGTTTACATTCTCAGCCAGTGTTTTGAAATGCCCTGTTTTAATACCAAATTCCAGCCTCGAATCTCAGTTAAACTAAACCATGAATCAAGTGATTTCAGGACTGAGCATCAACGCCGACCTTACATTACAAATGCTTGAGGTCTTAACGCCCGAAGCGCTCGAGTTTGTGCGGCAGTTGCAAACCCGTTTTGGCGCACGTCGAACTGAATTGCTGACGGCTCGAGAGGTGCGTCAAAAACGGATTGAGGCGGGTGAGTTGCCTGACTTTTTGCCTGAAACCCAACACGTCCGAGATGACACGACCTGGCGCGTGCCGCCACCACCCAAAGATTTAATGGATCGTCGTGCGGAAATTACGGGTCCAGTAGACCGCAAAATGGTGATTAACGCCCTGAACAGCGGTGCGAAAGTTTTCATGGCAGATTTTGAAGATGCCAACAGCCCGTCGTGGTCAAACTGTGTGTTTGGGCAGATCAACTTGCGTGACGCGATTCGGCGCAACATTGGCTTTACCAATCCTGACGGCAAACAGTACGCCCTGAATGAAAAAACCGCGACCCTCAAAGTCCGCCCCAGGGGTTGGCATTTGCCCGAAAAACATGTCACGCTCAAAGGTGAGGCGATTTCTGGTGGCTTGTTCGACTTTGGGCTGTACGTCTTTCACAACGCCAAGGAATTGTTGGCTCGAGGTTCAGGACCTTATTTTTACCTTCCCAAACTCGAGTCTCATCTCGAGGCACGGCTTTGGAATGAAGTCTTTACGTTTAGCGAAGAATACGTTGGCATTGCGCACGGTTCAATTCGCGCCACGGTCTTGATCGAAACCATTCTGGCAGCTTTTGAAATGGAAGAGATTTTATTTGAGCTGCGCGATCACAGCGTGGGTTTAAATTGCGGACGTTGGGATTATATTTTTAGCGCCATCAAAAAATTTAGGCTGCGCCCAGATTTTGTCATGCCAGACCGTGTCAAAGTCACCATGACCACCCACATGATGCGCTCTTACAGCCTGCTGGCAATCAAAACCTGCCACAAACGCGGCGCCCACGCGATAGGCGGTATGAGCGCGTTTATTCCCGTCAAAAACGACATCGAAGCCAACAACAAAGCCAGCGAACAAGTCCGCAGCGACAAAACCCGTGAAGCCACCGACGGGCACGACGGCACTTGGGTTGCCCACCCAGGACTTGTGCCAGTCGCGCTCGAGGTTTTTGACCGCATCATGCCAAGCCCTAACCAAATCGACAAGCAACTCGAGGTCAATGTGACTGCCACAGACTTGCTGACCGTTCCCACGGGTGGCGTGACCCTGGCAGGCTTAACCCTCAACATCAGCGTCGCATTGCAATACCTCGAGGCATGGCTGAACGGTTCGGGCGCGGTACCAATCAACAACCTGATGGAGGACGCCGCCACCGCCGAAATCAGTCGGGCGCAAATCTGGCAATGGATCCAGCACCACACCAAACTCGAGGACGGCACTGAAATTACCGTCGATTTGGTCAAAAAAATACTTGACGCCGAACTTGAACGACTCGGGCGTGAACGGTTCGCCAAAGCTGGGTCGTTGCTGCTCGAGGTTGCGACAGCGCAACCGTTTATTGAGTTTTTAACCTTGCCCGGCTACCGCGAGATGGTATGAAAACGTCATCTCGAGCCTTCAATAAAACCGCCCGAGATGACGTGTGGTTTGTGCAAGATTGCAAATTGTTTTCTTTGGAAGACACAACTCAAATTAATTCGCATGATAAAATCACCCATGTACGAAATACAACCAAACGAAGAATTAATTGAAATTCATCCTTCAGGCACAGCTATCTACGCTATAAAACCAGAGCGCGATGATGGATTTCTGCATTTGGGAGCCACACTACGTGACGGCAAGGTAACAATATTTCGCCATCTACCAGAACAAAGGCAAGAAGTGCTAGAAATGCTTTACAAGGAAATTGAAGACGACCACGCCGAACAGATTAAAAAAGTAGGCTAAAATATTGTACGGATATCACAGTCTGCTGCAACCGCCATGCTCGAGCCACCTAATGGCAGGGGAGAACAAAAAGCAAGCGATTGTAATTGTTTGGGACGAATAGCCGAATTAAGTCGGAGTCAAGGGTCTCAAATTATCCCCTACGTTATTCAGATTTAATCGTGAACGTCTCGAGTTGTAAAATTCCAAACCAGCAAACCAGTGAAAATCGCAAAATACACGGCGGCAACACCAGCCGAAGCCCAGATTTGATTCCAATCCATGACGGGTATTATGGCGTCGCTCGAGCCTCCAATGCCTAAACCTTTGATGGTATCACCCAGTAACCTCGAGCCGATGCCGACGTTTGGGGTGAAGAAGTAATGGCGCATGGTTTCAACGTTTTGTTGAATGCGTTGCGCCTCGAAGGCAGCAGTTAAGGGTGTGATTCTGTTGACGGTCAATGCCATTAAGGCGGTCACGATGGTTTCCAGAATGGCGGGCATGAAGATAACGCCAATCACGGCAATGGCGGGTGAAACGGTCAACCAACTGATCAAAAATCCGAGCGCCAGGGGTGCTGCCAAAACAAGCCATTGCAATGCGGTGATGCCAAGAAGGTTGCCCCAATCACCCGCGAAAGTGGTGGCATATCCGAGCGCAATGCTGATCGAACCAAAAAGCAATGCGCCGATTAAGCCACCAACAATCATAATCAGTAAAATCAGCATTCCCGATAAGAATTTTGCGGTCAACACCCGTAAACGGTTCGGTTGTGCCACCAGAATGGTTTTCCACATTTTGTAGGTGCGGTCTTCACCGACAATAAACACGGCAACAATGGCTGCCAAAACGTACAACAGGGCTTGAAGCGTGCCGCCAACGTGGTTGCGTGCCAGACTGTAGGGCGAGGCAATTTCGCTGATGGCTCGAGTGACGGTGGCGCTCTCTGCCAGGGCGCTCGAGACGCGTCCAGATAAAAACCCGGCGCTGATGACTTGTACCAGTGGCACGATCAGGGCAATGATGGCAAACAGTAGCCAGAAACGTTTTTTGCGTAAGGCTTTGGTTAACTCGGCTTTGATCATTTCAAGCATTGATACCACTTCCATTCGGTTGCGTCTGATTTTGTTGCGCTTGTGCGCCCACGACTTCCAAGTACAGCCGCTCGAGGTCGCCAGCGTGGCTGGTTTCGCTTTCTTTTGCCAGTTCGGTCAGGTTGATACCGGCTTGTACCAAAAGCGGCGCGAGGCGGTACGCGCCCGACCTTGGAATGACCACACGAACGCCTGTTGGCAGAAGATCCGCTCGAGACACCCAAGTTTCGCGTTTTAAAACTTCCAGGGCTTGCACGGCTTGTTCGGTTTCGATACGGTAGGTCAGTTCGGCTTCGGTGTTGCTGACGCTGGCATGAATGCTCGAGTCGCGTAAGAGTTGCCCTTTGTTGATGATTAAAATTCTGGGGGCGAATCGTTCGACTTCGCTTAAAATATGGCTGCTGACCAGCACAGCAATGCCTTGCTCGCCAAAGTTGCCGATAATGTTGCGCAGTTCGGCGATGCCTTCAGGGTCGAGTCCGTTGGCGGGTTCGTCGAGCATCAAAAGCTTGGGGCTGGGCAGCAACGCCCTTGCTAAGCCAAGGCGTTGACGCATACCCTGCGAATATTTAAAAACGCGGTCTGTGGCTCGGGCTGTTAATCCGACCATCTCGAGCACTTCGGTCACGCGCCCGCTCGAGATACCGCCGTGCATTCCTGCGGCGTAACTCAGGTTTTCGCGTCCAGACAGGTACGGGTAAAAGCTGGGTTCTTCGATCATTGCGCCCATGTCGCGCAGGGTATTGCCTGGAACGCTTTTGCCCAGCAGGTTGACGTTGCCAGATGTGGGGCGAATTAGCCCCGCGATCATGCGCATGGTGGTGGTTTTGCCCGCGCCGTTGGGTCCTAAAAAGCCGACGATTTCGCCAGCTTTCAGCGAGAAGCTGATGTTATCGACGCTTTTGCGGCTGCCGTAAGTTTTGCTTAGGTTTTGTACCTCGAGAAGGCTCATGCTTTTAGTTTACGTCTTGCCGTGCAGATTCGTTCCATGATTTTCGAAGATTTGGCGAAGAGGGGCTATTTGAATTGTCTGAATTCTTTTAAAAATTCGGTGGCGATGGGGGTAGTGCATTTTTTCTGAAGTGGTAATTCGAGTACAACAATAAATTGTCTTCTGGTGCGAAACGAATATTTATTCAACCAGGACAGACTTTTTATTTGGTTGGGGCAGACTTCCCATGTGACGCCAAAATGACGCTAGATTCTTATTATTCACAGACGACAAAAGAATCATTTTGAGGTTGGCGGTATTTGATACTCAATTTTGTCATTTTGCGTTTCGGCATTGGTTCGGCACGCTGCACATAGGCGCTATCAGCACAGAAAGGGAAGGTAAAAAACATGACCAAACTTCAAGCCCAAGAACGAATAACCAACCCGCAACTCGAGCTTCAAAAACAAAAGTATCAAACGCCAAAGCTCGAGCGGCACAATTATTTAAGTTTAACAGGAGTGAACTTATCGATTGGTGGCAATGTCGTACCAACTCCATTTGAATTCCAGGAGCTACAATGAAAAACCGTCTGGGATGGACTGGGTTGCTGCTTGCCAGCGTCCTGATGGCTTGCGGTCAACCACAACAAGCCGAAGTTGCACCACCAACTCCGCAAATACCTCCAAAACCTGCGCCTGTGGCGTTTAAACCCACCATGCTTGGCTCGATTACCATTGATTTTGACTCGAGGGCAAAAACCGCCACGGCGCATTTTGATCGTCAAACTCGAGCCACCAGTTTTCCTGCCGAAACAGATTTTAAATTCACCAAGGCAATCCTTCAAGTCCAGACTCCAACGGCAGGCTCGAATCGTTTTTTAACGGCTCAGTTTAGCCTCGAGAATCTGAATGCCACCACCGATTATAGCAATGTCACACTGATTGCCTATCACAAGCGCAGCGTTGTCGGGTCTGAGAACGTCAATAGCAGCGCGTTCACCAACATTGTTGACTTTGGTGGCGGCTCGAGCAACGCTGCAACGTGGGCGTTACAGCTTAAACCCGCGCACGGCATGAAATCGGACGGCATAGGCGGTTTCATTGTCGATGACACCCATGCCGACATGCAAATTTTTACGCCCACCGAGACCAGCACCATCCAGACCGATGCTCAAACGGGCGGTTTGATCAACAACGGCGTCGCGGGTGAGGGCGTCTTGTCGTATGGTTACATTGCCCGAAATGCCAGCAATGGTCGGAGTATTTTACGCAGCACCAATACCAACAGCGTGACCATCGGTTTGCAAGTGCCTCAAAGTGGTGATGCTGGTGCTGGCAACACTGCTTACCGTTACTCGGAAACCTTTTTAATTTTTGCCGATAACGTCACCCGCGTGACCGAAAGCCTCGAGGAACAATCCGCCTCGGGCGCGGGCGCTCGAGCCACGGCAGTTGGCGCAACCGAAGTGCGGTACTTGTGCGGCTCGAGTTACGCCGCCAACAACGGTGTGTTCATTCCCGGGGCAAAAACAGTGGGTGTTTCGAGTGTGCTCGCTTATTTGGGTGGAAACCTGAAAATCACCGACAACACCGCGTTTAACTTCGCGGCGACGGGCAACACCCTGCTGTCGGTCAATGCCGCAAGTGGTCTGCTCAGTAAATATGCCACTTTGGATGGCACGGCGCTTGGTTCGGCAACTGCTGGCGCGGTAAGCACCAATGGCGGCAATGTTTCGGTTGTCAGCGACGGTTCGTTCACCTACAACCCCAAAGTGAACTCGAGGGTTGCCGATACCTTCAGTTATTCGGTGGCGGGTTGCACTGCCCCAGCCTTCAAAGCCCCAGTTTCGGTGTCCAACATGGTTTGGTACGTTGACTCGAGCGCGGCGGGTGGCGGCGATGGTCGCAGCAATGCGGCGTTGCAAAGCCTCTCGGGTTTGAACGTGTCCGCGCCGAACACCACGGCTGCGGGTGACTTTATTTACGTTAAAAACGGCAGCACGGGAGGTGCAGGTTTCACGTTAAAGAACAATCAACAATTGATTGGTTCGGGCGTGGCATTGATTGTTGGTGGCAATCCCTTGCAGGCGGCTGGCGCAGCCCCAACCATCACCAGCCCAATCACGGTGGCAACCGACAACACCATTTCTGGTTTGACTGTTGGTGGCATTTCAGGCACGGTGGGCGGCACGTTGACCACCTCGAGCGCCAGTGTTGCCGCAGGCGCAGCCCAAGCCATCAACTTAACGGGTGGCAATTTGGCGGTTAATTTAACCAAAGTCAACTCGAGCGGCGGCGTCAACGGCATTCAACTCGCCAACACCACGGGTTCGTTCGCAGTCACTGGCACTGGAACAACGGCGGGTAGCGGTGGCGTGTTGACCACCAACACTGGCGACGGTGTCAACTTAAGCACCCAATTTGGTACGGTCACGTTAAAGAACATGCAGATCACCAGCCCAGCCAACGAGGGTGTGGACGCCAGCGCAAGCTCAGGCACAAACCTATTGCATCTCGAGGATGTGACGGTTTCAACCGCCAGCACTTCGGGTGTGACCACCAACGCGGGTATCAGTTACGTCGGTGGCGGCACATCTGCAAATACACTAGAGGTGATTGGTACGGTGGCGGTCACGGCGGGCAACGCGGCAACGGTGGCGTCTCGAGTGCAAAGCGGTGATTTGGAAGGCGTTCAAGCGACCACCGCCAGCGGTTCGAGCGCGACCATGACGCTTTCGGTTCAGAAAACCAGCTTCCGCGAAAATCAGGTTCGAGCCATCAACGCCACGTATTTCTCGAGTGGCGCGACCAAAACAACCCTGGATGACAATTATGTTCAGTTGGTGGGAATTGACGGGACTGGTTTCCGAGTTCAAACGGAAACACCAACACAAACCCACAAGTTACGCATCAAGGGCAACAGCATGGATTTTAATGAAAACGCAAATACGGGTGCAAGCTTTGGAATTGATGTGCGTACCAATGAAGCCTCAACAGTGCAAGCCCTGATTGATAACAACACCATGTCTGACATGGAAGGCAATGGTATCACCATGTTTACCGGTGCAACAACACTGCCAGCAACGACAGTCTCGAGCGCGAATTTGCAAGCTACCGTTAGCAACAACACCATTACCAGTGCTGATCCACTTGCAGGTAATGGGATTTCAATTCAAAGTGGTGTGAGCGGTAGAAC
Source organism: Deinococcales bacterium (assembly GCA_043775825.1). GTDB lineage: Bacteria > Deinococcota > Deinococci > Deinococcales > JAAFIG01 > JANXTZ01. The sequence continues at coordinate 7,646 of JAYVRX010000153.1, read as the reverse complement.
AGGCGCTACAGTATGCTTAAATGAAGTAAGCAATAATGTGAATTACTCAGTTGCTGGATTCAATTACAGAATCCGCCGTGTTGTCATCACCGTTGCTCCAATTCCAGCAACTGTAAATACATTCCAACTCAATGGTTCAACCTCAACCGTTAATGTATTGGCGGACTTGGGAACTTGGTTGTTCGGTGCGCCACGAAATAATCTTCCGAACAACAATGCAAAAGTCAGTCTCTCGCCAGCGGCGGCGGCTAATATTGGCACGTGTAGCGTTGTTGTTCCAACATTCTAAAGGAGGTAAGTATGTCAAGTGCTTTTATTGGCGAAATTCAAATGTATGGGTTTGATTTTCCACCCCGTGGTTGGGCACGGTGCGATGGGCAACTTTTGTCAATTCAACAAAACCAAGCTTTGTTCTCGTTGTTGGGAACAACGTATGGCGGCAACGGTACAACCAATTTTGGTTTGCCCGACATGCGCAGTCGAGCACCAATGCACACAGGATCACAGAATCCTTTGGGCACTCGTGCCGGAGAAGAAAACCACACCTTACTGACCAGCGAAATGCCAGCCCATAACCACACGCACAGCGCCTCGAATGCGGCAGGGGCAACCGTCTTTCCGACGGGCAATAGTTTCGCGCTCAGTGGCGCAAGCATTTACGCCGCACAAAACGGTGGGGCGGCAATGCCGAGTCTTGGCTCGAGCGGCGGCAATCAACCGCATAACAACATCCAGCCGTATACGACGGTCAATTTTTGCATTGCCATCAATGGGATTTTCCCATCACGGAATTAACGGAGGATTTATGGCTGCTACCCCTTTTATCGGAACGATCATGTTGTTTGGCGGGAATTTTGCCCCTCGAGGCTGGGTGTTCTGCCAAGGGCAACTGTTAGCTATTTCGCAATTCGATGCTTTTTTTGCCTTGATTGGTACAACCTACGGCGGAGATGGTATCCAAACTTTTGCCGTACCCGACTTGCGCAGCCGTGTGCCAGTCCATCAAGGACAAGGACCTGGTTTAAGCAATTACGTGATGGGGCAACAAGCGGGCACTGAAACCGTGACACTGATCAGCAACCAAATACCAATTCACAGCCACACGGTTGGGGTCTCGAGCAGTGCTGCCAGTACGGGTACGCCAAGTGCAGGCGTCACGTTGGGGGTTTCAACCGCCGAAACATATATTGCCGACACCGCTGACGGTTCGATGAACGCACAAAGTATTGGTCTTGCTGGCGGTTCGCAACCCCATGACAACCTTCAACCTTATTTGGCACTCAATTATGTGATTGCCACCGAAGGCATTTTCCCGAGTCGAAACTAGGAGTATGTATGTCTGACCCTTTTGTCGCAGAAATTAGAATGTTTGGCTTTACTTTTCCGCCCCAAAGTTGGGCAGATTGCAATGGGCAAATTGTACCAATTGCACAAAATACCGCCCTGTTCAGTTTGCTTGGCACAACTTACGGCGGCAATGGTACACAAACATTTGCCCTTCCCAACTTACAAAACCTGATCCCCGTCGGTATAGGACAAGGACCTGGTTTAAGCGATTACGTCCAAGGACAGACTGGCGGCACAACAGATATCACACTTTTATCCAACCAAATGCCGCAACACAACCACAGTTTTGGTTCCTCGAGCGGCGATGCCGACGCGACCAACCCAGCCAGTTCCGTGCCCGCTCGAGCGGCGGGCGAAACCCCCTTCGTTGCTGGCAGTCCTAACACCCCCTTGAGCACCACCGTTGGTCTGGTTGGTAACAGTCAACCCCATAACAACATGATGCCTTACCTGACCGTGCGTTTTTGCATTTGTCTAGCCGGCGTATTCCCAGCCAGAAACTAAAGGAGTCTGAATGAAACGACGTGATTTCTTACAAGCCCTTGGTTTGGGTGCCGCCATACCCGCCCTCGGCATTGCCGCCCAAGCCGTCCCGCACAAACTGCGGGTTTTGGCGCTTGCACCAAAAACCCTCTCGAGCCAATTTTTGCGTGGCTTAACCCAAACCCAAAACCTCGAGATTACGTTTGTTGACGCTGGCAGTACCACCACCAGCGCCGCCCGAGCCGCCGCCCAAACCCTCGAGGGCAAGCACTTTGATGTGCTGGTATCGCTTGGAGACGGTTATAGCGACGTTCTCAGACCGATCCTCGAGCAACACGCCCTGCCCGCGATTTGCAACGAATTTGGCGCGAAAATCCCGCAGCACCTCGAGACCAGCGCTTTTATTGTTTCCAACAGTCTTAAACTCTGGCAATCCGAGTGGGCGCTTGGGGTTCATGCCGCCCAACAACGCAAAACCAATATTGGACGCGGCAACACCGCCGTCATGGTCTGCACCTTGCGCGAAGCAGGTTACGACCTGCCATTCGCCTTCCAAAGCGGGTTTGAAAGCGCGGACGGAAAAATTCTTGAAACCATCATCCTCGATGCAAGTGGCAAAATAGACTTCAACGCGGCACTCGAACGAATTCGGGTTTTGAAACCCGCCCACCTTCACGTGATTGCCTCCAATGCCAGCAAACTCGAGATTCTACGCAGTGCTCGAGTGCCTATCAGCGCCAGCGCCTTAAGCGATATTCAAGCCACCACCGCCTTCTCGAGCTTTGGGACAGACGCGATGTTGCTGCTTGGACAAGAAAGCGCAGCCATTCTTGAGCAAGCCAGCCAAGGCAACGCCCTGGATTTCTTAAAAGCCTTGCGCAACGCCAAAATCCAAAGCGCTCGAGGCACACTCGAATTTAACCGCAACCAAAACCAGTCGGGCATTCAACTTCACAAAAACGGCGTCAGGTGTAGCCTCGAGAACGTCTCTGAAATGCACCCGCGCTTAAATGCCTTACGTCAGGCAACACGATCAGGCTTTACGAACACCTACATGGTTTGAAGAAAAGATACACTAAATCATGAACTTAACCCTAATGACCGAAGCAGAAACGGACATCCCGTTTCTGCTTCAACTTTATGCCCAATCTCGAGCCAATGAACTCGAACCCGTGCCTTGGACAAGAGATCAAAAACAACAATTTCTCGAGGGTCAATTTAGGCTGCAACGCCAGCATTATTACCAGTTTTACAACCGCGCCAGGTTTGACCTGATCTTACTTGATGGGATTTCTGTAGGGCGGCTTTATGTGCATACAGGCATTGAAATTCGTTTGATGGACATTATTGTGAGCCAACAATACCAAAAACGCGGCATCGCCACGTGGTGCTTTCAGCAATTGTTCCAAGAATCTGAAAGTACAAATTTAGACATCACACTGCACGTTGAATTCAACAACCATGCCCGCAATTGGTACAAACGCCTGGGATTTGTCGAACTCGAAGACCCAAACGAAGCCTCGGGCATGTCCGTTAAAATGCTGCGCCGCGCCAAGTCAAAATATTAAGTAAAAATTGCCTCGAGTTGCACCCCAGCACCAGATTGCCGAATCGGAACCAGAAAAATCTCGAGCTGTCCAAGGGTTTCATGGTGCAACAAGTAAGCGCCTTGCGGCGCTGGTACTGGACAAGAAAACAACAACACAAAAGCAGTTCGGGTTGCCCCTTGACGGGTATTTTGAGGTTTTGCCTCGAGCAATTTAAAGCTGACATCACTGTTAACAAGTTGGAAATCTTGACCCAGCAAATCCTGAAAATGCTCAACCCGCAGATCAATTAAATCCATGCGTTCAGCCTACCAAAAAGTCACTCGAGAATCGAATTGCTTTTTGGTCAATCGAACTTCAAAGAAATGGTGTAACTCGAGCCTCATATTTAAGTTTTGAGACTTGAGTGTCATAATACCCAAATGAAACCGCGTTTGTTCTTCGTTTCACGGCTCGAGTTAAAACACGGGCTTTTGGGTCTGATGCTGGTCTTAACGGCTTGTCCACCGCAACCACCAGTCCCCCCAGTGCTGACCACACCCGCCGCCAACAGCAACATCAGCAACAACCAACCCAGTATTGGCGGAACTGCCATGGCAGGCAACACCGTCAATGTTTACGAACTGCCGCAACCAGCCAAGTCAAGCCCTCGTTTGACCCCGTTACCCCCCACGGTTTGCTCGAGCCTGGTGAATGCCGATAACACTTGGGCTTGCGTGCCAACCGTTGCTTTCTTAAACGGCGTTCACACCATTGTTGCCAGCCAAACCGATCCCTCGAGCAACAGCAGTCCGAACAGCGAAGGCTCGAGTTTCACGGTTAAAACGATTTCACCAGCACCCAGTATCACCGCACCAAGCGCGAACGAGGTTTTAACCACGTCTTTCCCAAATTTTGCAGGCAATGGCGTAACTGGCAGTACAGTAAGCGTTCTTGAAAATCAGAAAATCCTTTGCACTGCCATTGTGACCAACAACACCTGGACTTGTACCTCGAGCTTATTAACAAGTGGTTCGCACACGGTCAGTGCAACTCAGGTTGCGGCTTTGGGGGAAATGAGTCCGAATTCTGCGCCATTGACCTTCGTTGTTCCCATTTTTGGTTTCTCGAGTCCAATTGCCAACACTGGAAATTTAAGTAACACCCTCGAGTTTACTGGAACTGGCATTCCCCAAAATACTGTCACGGTGTTAGCGGGCAGTACCGTGATTTGTTCAGGTGTGGTTACAAGTGCTGCACTGTGGTCTTGCAAACCAAGCACACTGCCAACCGATGGCGCTCATGCGTATATTGCCACACAAACCAACCTTGATGGCGTGGTCAGCGAAACAACCCCAGCCTTGCCAGTCAATCTTCATGCGCTGCCACTGATCGGAACGCTGAACCTCGAATGGAATACCAGCAACCGCGCTACCGTTAACGACTCGAGCAACACTTTTGCCTTTAAACCACTGTCGTATTCGGATATTGACGACGTTGCTGGCGGATACCGTTACCTCACCATGACTTTTGAAGTCAGCGCCCTGAGCGGCGTTGGGGTTGAAAACCTGAGTTTACAAGCCATCAACTTGCCCAGCAGTTTGGGGGGAACTGCCATCAGCGACTTGCGGGCGTTTCCGGACGCCGCAAACCCGTTGGGCGTACCCATCACTGAACCGGTTGTGACACAAAACATAGTCCCCACGCACGGTACGCAACTTGGCACAAAACCAGAACCAGCCCCGAACAGCAGCGATTTTCAAGGATTCTCGAGCGTGGAAACCCAAAGTTTAGAAACTGCCGCCAAAACCGCCAATTTGTTGGGTGCAGACGATCATCTGCTCGAGTACGGTTTTGTGGCACGCAACGCGGGCGGCGGACGAAGCATTGACAGCACCAGCAAAAATTACATCAGCGTGGGTGTTAAATTGCCGCGAAAATATACGTTTGCGCTGTTCCCAAGCTGCCCAAATCCTGCGGGTTGTCTGAAACCGTACATATTTAAAATTAATTTCTTGGTTCATTCAAGCCCCACCCTGCGCGTCACACGAGGACTGGGTGAAACCACAGCCGCCGCCCTGACTCGAGCCGTCAACCTTGGCACAGCCGCCAGACCAGCCCAACTCATGTTGATCGGTTCTGATACCGACGCACCGAGCGACCCGAAAATCAGTTTGCTTCGTTTGCCCAGTGTGCGAATTGGGACAGCCCCAACCTTATTGCCTATTCCCTAAACCTCGAGTTTGAATGTTGCCGCAATACGCAAACCCACTTGTGAGATCAAAACAACCAAAAGCTTTTGAGGATGACCCTCCAAATCCAACCAAGGCGCGAGTATCAAAGTTTTTTGGACTTTACGAGCTTAGTAACACTCAAACTTTGGAATTTTATTACTGTAAAGTTTTTGACCAGCACAAGTGATTTTTCGTTCATGTTCAAATACTTCAAACACGTCATAATAAAGCCGTGCAAGCCGCAAGTGTCATACCTCACGATTCGATTCCCGCCTGGCGGCTCGAGTTATTGGGTGGCGCAAACCTTTTTGGAATTTCGGAAAAACAAACCCTCGAGCGTAAAGCGGCGGCGATACTGGCATTGCTGGCGTTTGAAGGTGACATCACACGGTCACGGGTGGCGGGTTTACTGTGGGCAGACAACGATGAAGAACGCGCTCGAGCCAATTTAAGACAGTGTTTGTACCGTTTAAAAAAATTAACAGGTGTTGACCTGGTGCAAAATGGTGAACGTCTGGCTTTGACCGCCGCGCTCGAGGTGGACACGATTACGCTCGAGTCTAAAGCTTTTTTGGGCGATGACGCGGGTTTAATTGCGGTGCGCGGCGAAATTCTGGCGCAACTCGATTTTGAAGACTGCCCAGAGTTTGAAGAATGGTTAACCATGCAGCGCGAGCGTTGGCGCAATGCCCGAGTTAGTGCGTACCGACGGGTTTTAAAAGATTTAAAACACCATACGGCGCTCGAGTGGGCAACGGGTTGGGTGCAATTAGACCCGATTTCTGAAGAAGCCAGTCGGGTGCTGGCGCAAGTGTACCAAGCTCAAAACAACCGCAGTTTAGCGTTGCAAACCTTACAAAATCTCGAGATGGTGTTAAAACAAGAGTTGGGCGCGAGCTTAAGTTCACAGACTTTAGCGTTGCGCGATTCGCTCGAGCGAGACGAAAAAGCCACCAGCTTTACACCAATCTTACTACCCAAAGGCACTTTAAGCCCTTCGCAATTGGTTGGGCGTGAAACCGAATGGCTAGGCTTAGAGCGAGTTTGGGCGGCAAATTCTACTATTGTGATTCGTGGTGTGCCAGGAATTGGGAAATCGCGTTTGATAAACGATTTTTTAAACACCAAAGGCAAATTCGACCTGATCGAAGCCCGCCCTGGTGACACTGGCGTTGCAATGTCCAGCCTTGCCAGGGGCTTACGCAAAATGATGAACAACCACCTCGAGCTTCCAGATTGGGCAAGCCTTGAACTCTCGAGGGTCATTCCAGAATTAAGCAACTCTGCTGCACCAGCCATTAATTCCGAAGCGGACAAATTACGGTTTTTTGAAGCCATTTTTTTAGTATTCAAAAAACGTTTTTTAGAAGGCACACAAATTTTAGTGCTTGACGACCTGCAATTTATTGACGCAGCCAGTCTTGAAGCCCTACAATTTCAATTAACGCGGCTGCAAGAACTGGGCATGAAAACCGTACTGGCATACCGAATTGGCGAACTCATACCCGAAATTGAAAACCAAATCGAAACCGCAGCCTTAAACGGCTTGATGGAAATTATTGAATTACAACCGCTTGGAGAAGAAGCATTTGCTAAACTAACCGAAAATTTAAAGCTCGAGATACCACCACATTTTGCCGCAAAACTTCAACACAGCACAAACGGCAACCCGTTGTTCGCGCTCGAAACCATACGTTACTTGCTCGAGCAAAACGCGCTAGGCAGCAATACCGAAAAAATACCCTTACCAAAAATGGTACGCCAAATTACCGCCCAACGCCTCGAGCGACGCAGCATCAACGCGCAACGCATCGCGCAAGTTGCAGCCGTAGCAGGCACAGACTTTACGCTCGAACTGGCAGCTTTTGCGCTCGAGCGTAAAGTTTTTGATTTAGAAGCTTCTTTAAACGAACTCGAAGAAGCCCAGATTATGCACGGTGAACGATTTGCTCACGATTTGCTGCTCGAGAGTGTGTCAGAAAAAATTGGGTCGAGCGTGAAACGGTTTTTGCACAGACGTTGTGCCGAATTTCTTGAAGCGACAGGTGAACCAGCA
>JAYVRX010000152.1:0-47632 GCA_043775825.1 Deinococcales bacterium | reverse complement strand
TAAACCTGGAAGTGCAACGCCAAGAATTCCTGACCGAAGCTCGAGAGACTGAGAATAACTCGAGTCTTTCAGAACGAATTTCACAAGAATTAAATGCTGGGCAACCACTCGAGGAAAACATAAGAAAGCAACTCGAGGCTCACTTCAATACTGATTTGTCAAAAGTCAGGGTTCACACGGATGGTAAAGCGCACGAGTTAGCCAAGAAAGCGAACGCAACCGCTTTCACGACTGGACAAAACATCTTCTTCCAGTCTGGAAAATACGATCCAAGCTCGAGCGTTGGTTTTGAACTTCTGGCGCATGAAACCGCGCACACGATTCAACAAGCTTCAGGTCTTGTCAGTCCTGGAATTGACTCAAGTCCAAACCTTGAATCTGAGGCGAAACTCGAGGGACAAAAAGCGGTGGGGAATAAAGGGAATCTCGAGAAACAGGCGACTGACTTTAATGATTTCATCCTAAAACCAAAACTCGAGCCTGGCATTGCAGCAAAAACTGTGAGTGTTGAAAGCAAATCAGTTACACTTCAACGCAAAGAACAATCTGAACCAAGTAGTCAAACCCAAGATTGGAATAACCGTTTGTTCAGCGCGAATCTAACAGGAACAACAGATAACCGCCGTATTGATTTCACGTTAGACCGTATTGCTAATAAAATCACGGGTTCATTCGCCATTCACGGGACTGGACACGGAAATATTATCAAAGGCGAATTCAACCCCAAAGATAAAGGCAGCCCTTTGCGACTCGAGTGTCAATTCGTTGAAGGCGAGTTGAAAGGAAAAACTCGAGTTTTGGACGGTTGGTTTTTATACGCTGAATCAGGCAATAAAAAAGACGCGAAAAAAGATGAGAATAACGATGGGAAAGATGACTCGAGCAAAAGCACTTTGCCGTTATTGATTGGTGGAGTGTGGAAGGGCGGGGTAAAAGAGTACAAACTCGAGCCGATCACACCACAAAAAACCTCGAGCGTTGGTGATGCGACTTGGGCTTACAATCCAAAGTCGGGGAATAAGAATTTCACGCCTGAAGTAGCGGCTGAAGTGCTGTGGGCAGCAGGTGAACTCGAGGTGAACCCGAACGATCTTGCCGCGTGCATGGGTTTTGAAAGCGGTGGAAGTTTTGACCCAGCGCAACCGAATCTTGGTGGTGGAGCGGCTGTTGGTTTGATTCAGTTTTTACCGCCAAGTCTCGAGCAAATGCGACGGTATGTTGCTTTAGGCGCTCGAGTTGCAAAAGTAGCAGATGAGGTCAAGAAGTACAGTTGGGAAACAGGTAAATTAAATCGAGCTTCATTAATTGCCATGACTGTTAAAGAACAAATGCGTTATGTTGTGCTGCACTTTAAGGCACACAACTTACAACCTGGTAGCACTTTCGTTGAAATGTACAGAAAAATTCTTGCTCCAAACTCGAACCCCAATGCAATGTATGTCAAAGGTTCTTCTGGTTACGCTAACAACACCGGGCTTGACAAGAATAAGGATGGCACAATCACCGCAACGGAGGCTGCGAGTGTGATCGAAGACAACGGTCACGTTCGTGATTACTTCACCCCTAGCACAGAAAATGCTGCTTCAGTTGCACAAAATCAAGGTGTTACTCAATCGCCGTCCGCAACAGCAAGTTCAACGCCTGCAAAACAAGATCCAAATTATGTTTATACAGTTTCAACATTGACGAGTAAAAAGAAAATTCTAGTCAAAGCCAGTGAGTTGTCAATGCAGGGAGCTTATCCAACAGATATTGATACGATTAACTGGCAACCTACTTCTATTGCAACGACAAAAACAGCAGACGCTCTTTCAGACGTGCGGGATACGACTGTTAAGTTAGGGGATAAAAAACCACAGACAGGAACGGAATTTCTTGCCTCGGGTCGAGATTACGGAAATTTGACAACAAGAGATGGTGTCAAGCAAGTTCATACTGGCTGGGATTTAAATATTGTAGGTGATGAAAATTTAAAAAAGCCAGCTTACTTCGCCGCAGATGGTGTTGTGGTGTTTGTTGGTGACGTATCAGGTTTTAGGAAAATTGTTGTTGTTTACCACCCACAACTAAACCGATGGACAAGATATGCACATTTGGAAAAATATGCTGTCACCGAAGGCGCTATTGTTAAAGCTGGTCAGCAGCTTGGTACAATTGGAGACGCAAACGGTACTCAAGCTCCACATTTACATTTTGATGTGATTAAAAACCTTGAATCTGTGGGAATGTGGAATGGTGCAAATGGCGTTAAAAAAGGTGACTACGATAAAGATAGTGATTACGATGTCGATGATCGTATTGAGTACGTTAAAGAAAACTACGAAGACCCTGCCGCCTTCTTTTCAAAAGTTGGTGTTGCTGTTCCGAAAGAAAAATGAGGTACTTTTCTTTTCGTAAGTTTTTCGCAGTAATACTGTCATGTTCATTTAGCATAACAGTGTCAAGTCATTCTTTGCAAAATAAACCTTTAACTTTTTATCCTGCCGAAAAAAGTTTTTTCTACACGCCATTTTGCAAAAAGTACGAATGTATATTTAACCATGTAGAGAAGACAGGTAATCGTTGGGTTTTAGAAGAATTTGGTTTTTTAAATCCAATATACACTTCATTTGTAAATATTCAAACTATTCGTACTGTCATTGGGACACCAAAATTTTGGTATGCTGGAATTGATTTACAAGCTGATCCAAAATATCATTACGATAAATTCTATGTTGACGTAACAAAAAACTATCTCAATCCAGATATACAACAAATCATGTCTGACTTGCTTTATTCTGCTGTAGGAAAGAAATACACAAAAAACCAACTGATGAAATGTATGAATGCAAATTTTAAAATGAATCGCTCTTATTACCTTGATGAATTCTTAAAATTTCCAGCTTCAGCACCGATCACTCGAGTTCCATCAGGTCAGGGTGTTCCTCTATATCTTAAAATACTTTGTGGTTTTGATGAAAAAACTATTTTCACGATTGAATTAAGTCCATAAAAATCAAGCTCGAGGAAATTTTATGATACCTCAAAGATTCATAATTGTTCCCAACAACTTTCATGTAAATTTAGCGCACACGATTCAACAAGCCAGTGGTCTTGTCAGTCCAGGAATTGACTCAAGTCCAAACCTTGAATCTGAGGCGAAACTCGAGGGACGAAAAGCGGTGGGGAATAAAGGGAATCTCGAGAAACAGGCGACTAACTTCAATGACTTTTTGTTGAAACCAAAACTCGAGACTGGAATTGCAGCAAAAACTGTGAATCTCGAGGGTAAATCTGTTGCCATTCAACGTAAAGAACTGGTTGAACCGAACGGTCAAACCCAAGATTGGAACAACCGTTTATTTTCTGCGAACCTAACAGGAACTGATGGTGATAGAAGGATTGATTTCACCTTAGACCGCATTGCGAACAAGATCACGGGTTCATTCGCCATTCACAGCACTGGACGCGGAAATATTACCAAAGGGTTATTGAATGCGATACTACCGAGGAATTCGGATTACTCGAGTATTAAAAGACTGGTGGCTCAAGAAGAAGTGCATCTCGAGGTGCAACGCCAAGAATTCCTGACTGAAGCTCGAGAGGGTGCTCATTACCCTCAGCGGAAACGCACACGCTTTTGTCAAATTTCACCGTAATCTGTTCTATGCGAATCTCGAGCTTAACGGTATGGCTGAGCATTGGACTGGGTTTTAGCGCTTGCAGCGGCACAACACCGCCCATTAACAATGTCCAACTGGTCAAATGGTCCGAGGCAAGCACTTGGGCGTCAGGCAAAGTGCCCGTGGCTGGCGAAGCCGTCGAGATTCCACTTGGCAAAAACGTTTTATTGGACGTCAGCGCTTTAAGCCTTGGCGATGTGACCATCAACGGCTCGCTCAAATTTGCCGAACAAGACCTCGAGCTGTCTGCCACCAGTATCATGGTGCATGGTAAACTCGAGATTGGCAGCAGCGACCTGCCTTTTCAGCATCAGGCAGTGATTACCCTAAACGGTTCGGATCAAACCTTAAACCCCATGAACATGGGGACAAAATTGATTGGCGTGATGGGTGGTCAACTCGAGATGCACGGGGCTTCAAGGGGGATTCCGTGGACCAAATTGAATGCCACGGCTGCCAAAGGTGCGACGACCATTACTTTGGATGGCAATCCTGGCTGGCGCGTGGGCGACAAAATTGCAATTGCCTCCACCGATTTTGATCCCGCCCAAGCCGAAGAAAATGTCATTACTGCCGTGAGTGGCAACACAGTCACGCTCGGCAAAGCGCTGGCTTACATGCACTACGGCGACACGCAAACCATCGCAGGCACGACTTTAGACGAACGCGCCGAAGTTGCCCTGCTCTCGAGGAACATTCGCGTTCAAGGCGATGACACCTCGAGCACCAGCAGTTTTGGTGGGCATATCATGAACATGGGCAGCGGTGCGATGCGCGTCGAAAACGTCGAATTGTTCCGCATGGGTCAAAAACAAAAAACGGGTCGTTACCCGATTCACTGGCACATGATGGGCGACAATGCCACAGGCTCGTACCTGAAAAACTCGAGCATTCACAACACTTTTAACCGTTGCGTCACGATTCACGGCAGTAATAATATCTTGCTCGAGAACAACGCCGCGTTTGATGCGATTGGACACTGTTATTTTCTCGAGGATGGCGCGGAAACGGGTTTGGTGCTCGAGCATAACCTTGGGTTTTTAACCAAGCGTCCCAAAGATGGCGAGGAATTGCTGCCCACTGACACCAACCCGAGCACCTACTGGATCACCAATCCCGCCAACACCTTTCGCAACAATGTCGCGGCTGGCTCGCAAGGCATCGGTTTCTGGATTGCGCTGCCAGAGCGTCCAATGGGACTCTCGAGCGCCGATAAAGTCGCTGCCAATGTCAACATTTACCCCAGGCGCACGGCGTTAACCGAATTTAGCGGGAACATTTCGCACTCGAACGATAACCGTGGCTTGGACGTGGACAACGGACCTAATCCGAATTCCACACCCAAACCAATGCAGGGCGAAACCACATATTACGAGGCTCGAGTCAATCCTGTACCACCTGGCAAAGATGCCAACGGTAACTACCTGCCCGATTCGGCGGTAGTGGAAAACTTAATTAGCAATTTTACGGCGTATAAAAACCGCGAGCGCGGCGTCTGGTTGCGTGGTGGGAACTTACATTTAAAAAATGCTTTGCTTGCCGACAATGCCATCGGTGCAACCTTTGCCTCCAATGAGACAATGGTCGAAAACTCGGTGATGATCGGTGAGAGCAAGAATGTTGGACAGAAAGCCTACTCGACCCAACCTGTGGGACTTGATGGTCGCAGCCTGCCGCGCCCTTGGGAGGCAGATTTCCCGATTCGTGGTTTTGAATTTTACGACGGCAAAGTCGGTGCGGTAAACACCACCTTCGCCAATTATGTTCCCAACGCCCAACGCGGCGCGAGCGGTCTGAGTTACTTGCGTTTTACAGCTTTTGACATTGATGCCAACAATTTCTCGAGCAACCTGACGTTCAACAACGCCAATGAAGTTTTCTTTGAAGACCATGCCGTGCCGACCACCCCAACCAGCGACGATGGCTCGGACGGTTACAGGGCAGCCGTTTTTAACGATTCTGACGGCAAACTGACCAATATTGCAGGGGCAAGCATTGTGGTCAACAATCCATTTATTTTGGACGGCTGCACCACCAAATCTGCCTGGAACGCCAGCATTTGCAACCTCGAATATGGGCGTTTTTACTTTAACAACCTCGATGCCAGCGCCGCAGAATTGAGTCCCGTCAGCATGACCCGTCAGGACGGGGCGAAACCAGTGCATCAAATGTGGGGCGTGCCAAACGATGCCGCCAACGAAAACTTTCAAACCACAATCATCAACAAACGTAACTACAGTCTTGCACCAAATGGCGCGATGCCAGGTCACTCGAGGATTGAATTTAGAGATCGTAAACCTGGCGATTGGTTGCTCGCCAGTATTCCTTGGACTGGAACGCTCAAGATTTACCGCGATTACTGGATTGACAACCGCAACCTGCTGACCGCCGCCGCCAACCTAAGCGATCTCAACGCCTCGACGGGTGAAAAGTATCTGCTCGAGAACGGCACATTGACCCTTAAATTCCAGATCAAAGCCGCTCGAGATTGGTCTGTTTTGGACGTTTGCCAAACCGATTTGTGCAAGTAAAAATCTCTACCATAGCGTAAAACCTAGACAAACCCTCTAGGTTGACAGGTACAGTAAGCACATGCCTGTCTTTACATCTGGAAACATTAAGCTAACTTACATGCTCGAAGGCAACCTGAGCGCCAGCGAAACAGTCATTTTACTGCACGGTGAACTTGCCGACTCGAGCAGTTGGGTGCATAGCATCAAAGCTTTGGAAAGCAAATACCGAATTTTAAGTTACAACCGTTTACCAAAACCTGGCATGAGCCTGGAACATCATCTCGAAGAACTGATAGCGCTGGTGAGCGACCTCAAACTCGAGCACTACCATGTGGTCGGGCATTCTGGCGGCGGCATTCTGGCGTACCGTTTAGCCGCCAAATTTCCAACCCGCATCCTCAGTCTGACCCTGGCAGACTCACTTGGCAGGTTGGACGCGGTGCTCGAGATCAAAATTCGCAGCGTGCTCGAGGCATTAAACATCGGCGGCAGTGGTCTGGCGTTTATGGTTGCCATGCCGTGGTTGTGGGGCGCACATTACCTCGAATATTCACGCGATCACTTAGATCACCTAAAAACCCTGGCGTCCAGCCGCGACCCCGCACCAACCAAAATTGCGCTCGAGTCGATCTTGCAATTTGGCGATCAACGCAAATACTTGCGAGCCGTCGAATGCCCAGTTCTGGTGATGGTTGGATCAGACGACAACCTGACCCCAATGCGTTACAGCCACGAAATCGTCGAATGGGTCAAACCAGGTTTGGGCGTGCTAGTCACGGTTTCTGGCGGTGGTCACAACGCGCCGCTCGAGTGTCCGGACGAATTTAACAGGGTTCTTTCAGGTTTTCTGACGCGCTATCAAGACTTTAAAACTGGGCAAGGTTTTGACGATGACACCGACGATAACATTGAGGATGACGGCACGGAATACCACGATTTCAACGAGTTAGAAAATTAAATCAAGCCTGTCAGCACGTCAGAATCGACCAACCAAGTCTCATCAAATTTGTTGGCTTTGCCCTCGAGAAGGAGTTTATTGAGTTCACGTTCGACATTTTGTTGCACCCGCCGAAGTGGCAGGGCATCAGGGTTTTCGACGCCTCGAGAAGCCAAAAACCGCCTGTGAAATGCAGGCAGCACTTCGATGCCAATTCGCTCCTCGAGTTCACGCCAATTTGTTTGTTGATTCATAACTCGAGTTTACTGCTGATTGGTTTGAAAGACGCTCGAAGTAAATGGGAATTCCTGCTAGGATCAGGATATGCGCGAACAAAACGACCCCAAAATCCCAACACCCAAACGCAGCAGCGTCAACCCAATCCTGACAGGCTTGCTGGGCGTGGCAGCAGGACTGGTGCTTGGCTTGGTGGTAGGCAGTGCTACCCCGAGCAAAAGCCAAATCACGGCAGGCTCACCAACACTGCTCAAACCCATCGTGATTGAAACCACGGTAGGCGGACAACGCATCCGAGTGGTCGGCAAACCAATGGGTGATGTTTCAGGAAACTCGAGATACAGCATTGGTAATCCAAACGCCAAGATCACCATGATCGAATTTGCCGATTTCAAATGCGGGTATTGTCGATTGTTCGCCACCGAAACGTTGACTCAAATCAAGAAAGAGTTTATCGATTCTGGCAAAATACGTTTCGTGTACCGCGACATGATTACCGTTGGCGGCAACGAAGCCCTCAGGGCAGCCAACGCTGCCGCCTGCGTTAATGAATCTGGGTTGACAAAATATTGGGATTTTCACAATCTTTTGTACGGTGCGGCTCACGATTCCTGGGCAAGTTTAAGTGGCTTAAACCTTGACAACAAACTGATTGAAATTGCTGGTGTTGTCGGCGCAAACGCCAACAGTGTGAAAACCTGCCTTACCGCCCAAAAATACCTGAGTCAAGTGCAAATCGACAACCAACTCGGGGCTGACCTCGAGCTTGGCGGCACACCAGCCTTTGTGGTCGGCGGTTATTTTTTCTCGGGCGCATTGCCACTGGAAGCTTGGCGCGAGGTTTTTAAGGCTTTAGGCGTTGCCTAAAAGCAATAACAATCAAAGCTTTAGGCTTCGCCTAAAAGCAGGTCTGGTTCGGGTTTTCGGTGCTCGAGCAACCCTGTCAAAACGCCGCCCAGTAAAAAAATGTACATTGACAAGTACAACCACGCCAGCAACAACAAAAAACCCGCCAGCAGACCGTATGTTGCCTGAAAATTGGCAACTGGGGTCAGCCAGCCCAAACTTTGCCGCGCCAATTGCCAGACCAAAGCCGTTGGAACAGCCGCAATCAACGATGCCCTCCAGCCTGGCGTGTGGGCGGGCAAGAAGCGGTACGAAAACGCAAACAAGATTAGTGCTCCCAAAAGTGGCAACAGGATGCTCGAGGCACTTCTCAGGATGTCCAGCGCGGGAATGCTGCCCAAGCTCGAGAGGACTGTACCAACCAACATTAAAAGCAGCAGCAACGGACCCAAAGTAAAGACACTGACAAACGCCACAACGCGCTGCATGACCAGGTTACGGTTGCGTTGCCCTGGAATGGCTTGGGTCAATGCACCCTGCAAAACCGTAAAAAAACCACTGGCTGCCCAAAACAATGCCAGCAAACCAATTGCCCCAGTTGCCCCAGCATTGGCTTGAAACCGTAGTAGCACTGAAACTTTCAGGTCTTTTAACGTATCATTGAGCAAATCAGCCGCACTGGGAAACGCCGTGCGAATGCTGTTTTGCATAAACTCGAGTACCTGGGTTTGCAACTCTGGACGGGCAGACAGCGCAAAACCGAAACCCGCCACCGCCAGCAACAGCAATGGAAACAAACTAAAGGTAGCGTAATACGCCAACGCTGCCGCCAACAAAGGCACTTGCGCCTCGATCACCTTTGAAATAAATGTGCGCACAAGCACTTTCAAACTCGAGATTCGTTTTAACATCATTTCAGCGTTGCACCCGAACGCGGGATGCGGATGTTTTGCTGGTCTTTGCCGCTTTGGGTTGAGATGATCGCCTTAAGAAAAAAACGAAAACACTCGAGAGAACAATTGCAATCGCACCGCTCAAGAGGTAATACATCAGAAACCTCGAGCCGAGCGGTAAGGTCAGATTTGGATCGAGTTTACTGCGCAATGTGACCAACGCAAAAACGGGTAAGGCAAAACCGATAAAACTCAAGCCCACACCAAAAAAACCAGGTTCGGTATGACGCAACAACAATGCCGCCCACAAACTACCAACCACCAACGGAAACAACTGAACCCAATGCCCAGTCGGATCATTAAACAAACCGACCACGAGCAACAAACCTGCCGCATAACTAAACCAACGCCCACCAAAGGCATCAACCAGAAACACCATTAAACAAGCCACCAGAAAACGCTGTGGAAACGGCGTGACCACAAACATTGCCGCCGCACCCAAAGCGGCAAGCATCAAACCCGAAAACCAAGCGGCAAAACTCGAAGGCATCAAGACCACTTTACCGTGAAAACCAGCACTTTAAACAATCGCTACCGACTGCTCAAAAACCTTAGCCATACCAGGAACACCAATCACACGCTCAAGCGTCTCGAGAAACCGAGAATAATAGGCTGGGCGTGCGGCTTCGCCCATTAAACCAAGCCGCCAGATTTTACCCGCCGTTTCGCCAAGCCCACCCGTGATAATCACGTTTTGCTCGCGCAAACTGGCACGGACTTTGACATCGCTGAGGTGATCTGGAAGTTTGACCGCCAAAACCGTTGGCAATCGTTCACCTTCTGGCACAAAAGCTTCAAAACCCGCCACCGCCAGCGCCTGCAAAGTCGCAGCGCCAACCATCTCGACACGCTTAGCCCTAGCCTCCAAACCCTCATCAAGCGCCGCCTGCAACGCCGCATCGAGCGCGTAATGCAGTTGCACCGCCACCGTGTGATGGTACTCACGGCGATCCCAATACGCCCGCAACCCCTCGAGATCGGCATACCACAACGGCACTCGAGTCTTACGGTTTTCGACGCATTCAATGGCTGCCGCGCTAAACGCCACAGGCGCAACCCCAGGAGGCGCACTCAGGCACTTTTGCGAACCCGTGTAAGCGTAATCAATGCCCCACTCGAGCATCTTGTACGGCATCATGCCCGCCGTTGTGACCGCATCGACGGTGACCAGCGCACCATGTTCTTTTGCAATCTTAGCAATCTCGACGGCAGGATTCAGAACCCCTGTGCTGGTTTCGCCGTGAACCACCGCCACCAGCTTAAAAGCTTGTGTCTGTAGCGCCAGCTTCACATCCTCGAGTTTGATCGCACGCCCAATTGGAGCGGTGACCAACGTCACCACCGCTCCAATGCGCTTACACATTTCCGCCATGCGAAACCCAAACTCGCCGTTGGCACACACCAGCACCGCGTCTCCAGGCTCGAGCAAATTGTAAAACCCAGCCTCCATGCCAAGCGAACCCGTCCCCGCCAGCAAACACGTGAACGCATCAGAACCCGCGCCGTACAACTCGAGCAAATTCTTTTGGATACGTGCGTTGATCGCAAACACATCAGGGTCCATGTGACCGCGCATTGGAAAACTTAACGCTCGAGCCGCATGGGGTTCGATGGGCGTAGGACCAGGGGTTAAGAGCAATTGTTCAATCATCTTCATGGATTTTACCTCGAGACTCGAGACTTGGATTTGAGGGGCATAAAAAAACTGACCGTACACGGCAACAGTCCAGAACGAACCCGATGGGGTTGGTTCTGGACTATCTAGCTCGGGCGGTCAGTTTCACTAAGGGAAGTGTCGCACAAAAATCACGGGCGCGTCAAGTTAAACCATCCCCCGAGAAGGGGTACGCACATTCACGAAATTCAAATAAAGTCAGACTCAGAACAATTATCGAGTTTGAAGACTCGAGCGACGGAGGATGGAATGAAGAAAAGTTTGGGGTTTAAAAACTCGAGTCACAGGCGGCAAGGAATTGCGCTGGTGACTGTACTTATTTTGTTGGTCATGATTACGACACTCGTGACTGTTTCGACATTGCTCGCCTTAGCCAATCGCGGCTCGAGTTCAGATACGATCCAGTCGACAAGGGCGCAGAGCTTGGCTGAGGCTGGGATCGAAAAAGCACTTGACAGCGTGTATTTCGAAACATACCGACGTTGGGTGATCGGTGGCGAGGGTGGGTCAGGTGTCAAATTTGATTTGTGTGCTTTTAAAAAATGGTTGACTGGATATTGGTCTGGTTCCTCAATCACTGCGCAAAAAGACCCAGCGAAATTAACAGCTAACAACACAACCGTCTGTCTGTATAATGGCTCAGTAAACGCCGCCAAACCCGATAGGACTTCTACAGGTTTGGATGCACCAAGTTTTCCCAATTTGTTAAATGGGGAAACCAAGGCGTTGCCAGATATCTCTAACACCTTACTCCCTAATTTGTCTGCCGATGGTTCGGATTATGCTGTATCTGTAACAGTAACACGCGTTGATAATGGAGCCGATATCAACTTGACTTTTACATCAACCAGCGTGATCAAAAACGGTACGCAAGAATTAAGTGCCAAAAAAATTACCCGAACTCTGAATCTTTCAGGTAGCCCATTCCCAGGCGATGAATTTGCGTTGTTGACCAACGATATCAATTGTTCATTTTGTCACTTGCAAATTGACAACATGAAACGTGTATACGCAGATCCAACATCAACAGATGTTTTTAAACGAATCAAAATGGGTGCGCTGGTTGGAATCGATTTTAAGGATGTCGGGCACAAGAATGATACTATTATTGCTGGAACACTTTACAGCCGTGGCACAGCAGCCCCAGCCGTTGGTGTCGAAAACTACTTTGCACCCTGGGCAAGCGCATCCCAACCTGGCTTTATCAAAGCAGGTGTTAACAATTCTATTGCTGCCGGTGTAGCAACAGCCTTGTACACTGCTGCATTAGCCCCTGCACTTTATGACCCGGCTTTAAACCCAAATGAAGTCAAAGCAATCGACGCTTCTGTGGCTGGAACCCTGCCAAAAGGCAAGCTTTATTTTAATTATCCAAAACAAGCATCTGGAACAACTCCTCCCGACGGTGCTTTCCCCGATGAGTTCCCAACCGTTATTCCAGATTCAAATAACGACGGATTGATTTCTGACAGTGAGTGGACAAATTACATCGCAGGCGCTCCTCGAGGTTCACTGATTACCAGTCCTGGCGCGGTTGTTTACGGTGTTAGGCGTCCAGGCTCTGTCAATGTTGGTGCAGATATCCCAATCAGTTATGATCCCATATCAGCAAACCCTCAATTTGCTGGAAGCCGCATTGGCGACAATTTCGTGGCTGGCAATCTTTGGACAGGTGGAAATCCAGCAAGGACGGCTGGAACGCCAATGACGCAAGTAGAGTTAACTTTGGATATTGCACGTCTTAATTTTGTAACCAGCCTAGGTGTTGTCGCAAATACAATCATCGCAGAAGGCTTTTTTGCCAATCAATGGCGGGGTTGGTTGTTACAACAAGCCATTGCCAGTCCAAACAACCGCGACCTTTTGCCAACAAACGGAACAACCTCAGCAGTTTTTACAGCTTTGGTCGCACCAAATGCTGCTGGAATTACCCAACAAAATTTCTGGACAGCCTTCAACCCAACAAATAGCACGTTCTATTTGGCGTATTGCCGTGTCACACCGTGTAGAGTTCTGTTAGCAGGAGTCGCTGCCAACCCAGAAAACGGTGTTCGCAACACCAGCATTATTCCAGGGGCAGCCGCGCTTTCACCCGATTTGGCAGTCTTATCTCTTCCGCTTGCAAACACTAATGATCTGTTTCCTGCGGCAAGCAATTCTGCCCAAGGCGCTTTGCTCAGTGGCATAAATTCGGGTGTTTCTGGTTTGTTTGATGGCAACTTAATTATTGATGCGGGTCGTATTGGTGACAACAACGCAACCCAAAGATTTGTTTCCATTACTGGAACGATTCATGTCAATGGTGATTTGGTCATCCGTGGTCAGGTCAAAGGCGAAGGTCGGATTATTGTTCGAGGAAACGTTTACGTTGTTGGTGACATGGTTTACGGTTGTACAATTTCGGCTTGCATGATTGTTGATGGTGCAAATCCCAGCTACCGTCTACCAGATGGTTTACCAAAATTGGCAGTGCTGGCAGGTGGCAGCATTATTGTCGGCGATTACGACCACCCAGATTTCCGTGCAAACCGCAGCCAATTTAATTTAATTAATGACCAAGTGGGTCAAAACCGTCAACCAACCACTGGAGCTACTGTCGCTGCAAGCACCAGTTGGCAAATGCAGACTGTACCTGGTGCAACTGGAACCAACATGACCCAGAATAACGGTGGCAACATGGGTTTTGCACCAATGAATGCGGCATTTGGGAACACTCATACCAACGTTCGATTTGCAAGTGCACCATTTGGATTTATGGTCGCAAGATCAAATAATTTCGGAGCATACGAAAATGGTGGAACGCAAATAGGAGCAGCGGAATTAGGAAGACCAGCATCAGTACCACCAGCACCTCCAGTACCAGCAAACTATGCCATTCAACCCCTTTATCCTTCAAATGGACCGATGCGAATTGGCGATTTGGCTAACAACGGTTTTGCAGTTGCTCCCACTGTTGGTGGAGTCATTAGTAATGCCGCCCTTCGCTGTATCAATACCGCGAACGTCGGTCTTTTACCAAATATTCCTACCGTTTTTGACGTGACCCTCAAAACCCTCAATTCCGGATTTTGGTGTCCACAGTCTGCAGGGCAATGGGTACGCAGTTGGGGTACAACAGGACCAACGCCCGCTGCCGATGCAGCAACTTGGATGGCTCAGCCAGCATCATCAAATGCAACTTTGGATGGCAACATTGGCATGACCACAGGCTGGTTGGGTGGCTTACTCAAAACCAATCAAGCTGGAGTTGGCTTTGACCAACTGGGTGATCTTAGCCAAACAAAGCTGATCAAGCTTTTGTGGATGTCAACGATGGAAAGTAGTGCAGACCGTGATCCCAACATTGCAGGTGTCCAATCCGTTAGTCCACTTCGCACAGACGGATTGTTCTACTCGAGAAACTCCTTGTTCTGTGTGGCTCGATATTATGCAGATCAACGCAATGGTGCTGCCATTTCAAACACCCAAGGGCGCTGGATTCACAACGGATCGGTCTTGTCATTTGAGCTTGGCTTCTTGCTGACAGGCAATGTCAATCAATCGGCAACAGTATTTACCACCACCCGCAATACCGCAGTTGATTTCACTCCAGCCATTACATCAGAAAACAACAACCGTGGTCCATCAATGGGTGTATTCTTTGACGAGCGCCTGTCTGGTATTTTGGGCATCAGTGGCGGGGCGCTCGAGATTCGTAGAACAGGCGTCTTTTCGCAGGCGGGGCGATAACATGCGATCAATTCAGGGGTTTACATTGCTCGAGGCTCTTGTGGTGGTAGCCGCATTGGGCATTATTACAGCGCTCGCAATAGGTTCGTTTACTGCAGGACGTGATAAACAAGCGGTCAAAGAAGGGCAGACATCGTTTGCGCAATCGATAGAACGCGTTCGATCATTGGTGCGGCGATATGGTTACAATTACAAATTAACCATTGCTGCCGATAATAAATCCTATATATTCACAGCGCAAACTGTAGGTACTGGTGCTGCGGTCACAAATTCCGCACCCGATATTAAAGGTGTGCTGCCAAACACCACAAAACTACAACTGGGAACAGGTTCGACATTCGATATCACCAAGCCCATTTACTTAGCCCCATTCTCGAGATTGGGAACTGGTACTGTTCCAATTTGTTTTGAAATTTTGAGCACCGCCTCGAGTTATAAAACTGCTGTTGATTTGGTTGGAGTTACTGGAAAGGTGGTAAGCCGTGCAATTTCTAGTGCAACGCCCTGCAATTAACAAAAAACATAAATCAGGACTCACTCTTATCGAAGTTTTGATCTCTATTGCGCTTTTGGGTGCTGTTGTGTTGCTGGCACAAGGCTTTATTATTCCTTTGCAAGTTACTAAAAAAAGCAATACTGAAAGCAGCGCTTTAAACATTGCAAAATCTTATATGGAACTAATTAAAGTAAATTGGCTTCGCTCAGATTTATATGGTTTGAATGTTGCGACAGTGAACGCAGATACCACCTTCAAATATTTCCCCAAGTGGGGATCAGCTGGAACAGTGGATGTTAAAGTTCCAACAGGTTGGACAATTATGGCGGTTGCAACATCTGCAAATAGCACGTCTACAAGTAATACTGCTTTCAACGCTGCCAAATTGGTAACACTCAAAGACACTTTAAGGCTTGTCACTGTTACTGTGACTCCTTCTACTGATTCTAGTTCTAAACCTGTAGTCTTGACCACTTTAATCGCACGTCCTTCGTCGGGGGTGACACCATGAATCGCCAGCCCAATGCTCAGTCTGGTTTTTCTATTATCGAGTTGTTGATTAGCATAGCTATTTTAGGAATTATTTTTGTCATTGCCAATGAAATTTTGGTGTCGTCTTTTAACAACACCAGAATCATTAATTCTCAGACCAGCATCCAAGAAGAATTACGATCTGCGGCGGCAATCATCGATGATGAAATCCAGCGGGCATATTATGTATTCCCACCGCAGGCAAGTGTTATCAAAACCAGTGGGGTTGATGTTGCCGTCAATTGGTCAAGTTTTACCCTCGGCTCTTCAAACATGAAAACAGGAATACATGGGTCAGATACGTTTGTTATCAGTACAACCACAAGTGGAACAAACCCACCCGCACTGGCAATGATTACCGCACCAAAAGTACCAAGTGCACCATGTCTAGCAACGACAACACCAACTCCAACAAGCGCTGATCTTTACGAAAATTCTGCTTTAGGTATCAGTAAAGGTGATGGCTGTTACCAATTTATTATTTATTACGGTGTGGCTCGAGTCAATGTGACCAGAGGTGCAAACGGCAATTCGACAACGTCCTCGGAATTATTAGATGAAGATGCAGGAAACATTGGACGTATGGTCATTATGGAATTTAGAATGAATTTAATAAGCAAAATTGCGACTTCGCCGCAAGTTGATTGGGGAGAAGTCGGTTGCCAACTTAGACTCGTCGTTGCGAATCGATGCCTGACTCCAGTCACGACGGCTGATCCAATCAACTCGAGTCAAATTCTTTCAAATTCGATTCCTACCTTGTCGTGTATTCAATTGTGCGACACAAGCACGCCAACCACATTGCCTACCAATACAGAAGCTGTACGTTTTGCTACCCGAATGAAAGGAACAGTAGATTGGATTAACGCGAATACAAGTACCGTTCCAACAGCGATTCTGGTTGATTATGTCAATGAGTCTGTCGCCAGTGGAAAAGAAGGCTTCAAAGTTTCGTTTACAACAGATACCTATGATGCTCGAGGGGTATTTCAGGTTCGGTTAAAATTGCAAGGTAAAATTTCAAATAACGGTAAGATCACAACTTTTCCAGATGATCCAATTAGCGTTTATGCTTCGCCGCGAAATATTGCTCCACTCTTGTAATTTTTGATTTCATTCATCAAAACTGCTGAAGAGATTGTTCTTCGGCAGTTTTTCATTTCTCAAGAAGTCACTTGCTCTTTTGAGTATCATGTGTATAATACTCACAAACATCACCCCAGAATCTCGAGTCAAACCAAAACCTCGAGAAACCATCAGCACACGGGGTTGAGGAGGAGCACATCATGATTCAACTCGCCGCCAATTGGAGCACCGCCCTCGAGAAACTGCTGCGCAAAATCAACCCACCACTCGATTACCTCAAAATGCCACTCGAGCGCGAAGCCAGACTGACCCTGAACGCCGCTCGAGCCTTACGCCCAGTATTGCTGCACGGTTGGGGCGGGTTTTACCGCGCCGGGATGCTCGAGATTCCTCAACCTGGGGTCTTGCTCGATTTGGTGCATACCAGCAGCACGCCGTACATCAGTGTGCATTTGGATGTGCAGCCCGAAGATTTTGACACAACATTAACTCGAGAGTTAGCGCTCGAGCGTGTGGTGAAAAGCGTTAAAACCTTGCAAGAACTGACTGGACTCGAGGTCTTGCTCGAGAATGTCGCGCATTACGCTTGGAGCGAACGCCCAAGTTTTGTGACCGATCCAGCCTTTATTGCCCAGTGTCTCGAGCTTTCAAAAGCTGGTCTCTTGCTCGATTTGGCTCACGCACGCGTCAGTGCCTACCACCGTGGAGAGGAGGCTCGAGATTACATCAATGCCTTGCCGCTAGATAAAGTTAAGGAAATTCATGTTTCGGGTGCGAGGCTCGAGGCGGATGGTTTGCGTGATCGCCATTTGCCGCTTTCAGAACTTGATTATATTTTGTTGGAAGAAGTGATTGCCAAAACACCAAACTTGAAAATTTTAACGCTCGAGTACGGTGGAATTTCTGACATGGGCAAGACCAGCGACGGACGGGAAATTCGGATTCCGCGCAATGATTCAAGTGCGCTTCTCGAGCAACTCGGACGCTTGGACACACTGCGCAAACGCGCTTCGGGTGTTTTGCGCCAAGCCCCAACATTACCCGCAGGATGGCATTTGGACAAGCGCTTCAACCTGCCCCCGAGCGAGGAGTTGTCGCAGGGTAGCATTCGGGCTTTGGGATATTAAAATAATTGCATGTACAATATTCGCCCCGCCAGCAAAGAGGATGCCGCCATCATTGCCGTTCAACGTCGCAGAATGTTTTTGGATATGGGACGACCAGACGATGCCAACATGCAAGCCATGTTGACATCGTTTTTGCCTTGGGTCAGGGACGCCATCGCTGACGGAAATTACCTTGGAATGCTGGCAACCCATGTGCATCAGGTAGCGGCTGGAGCTGGAATGTTAGTGCTCGAGGCTGCGCCAAGTTATGGGGACACCAGCAACACTCGAGCCTATATTTTTAATGTCTACACCGAACTCGAGCATCGGCGGCAGGGTTTGGCGCGACAACTCATTCAGGCGCTGCTCGAGGAAGCCAAATTGCGCGGGATCAGGTCTGTCAGTCTGCACGCCACCGATGCTGGCAAAAATGTTTACTCGGAGTTGGGGTTTGAAACCTCGAACGAAATGCGGTTGTTGCTCGAGCCTTAAGGTATTATTTCGGCATGAATTCCATTTGGAAACGGTATGCACGGTTGCTGGTTGATTATTCGGTCAGTGTTCAAGCGGGCGAGTACGTGGTTGTCAACAGCACGCCACTGGCTGAGGAATTGGTACTCGAGATTTATCGGCGCATCCTCGAGCTTGGGGCATTTCCGGTTGTTAACATTGCCCTGCCAGGAATGATGGAAACGTACTTTAAGCACGGTCAAAACTTGCATTTTGATGCGCCGAACGAGTTCGAGCAATTTGTCGGAAAACGAGCCGATGCCTTAATCAACATTGGCGCACCCGAAAACACCAGGTCACTCTCGAGCGTTGATCCAATGCGTCAACGACAGAATGCGATTGCGCGACAAGAAATCCAAAGCCATACTTTAGGTAATGTAAAATGGATGGCTTGTCAGTTTCCCACCGACGCTTTGGCGCAGGAGGCTGGCATGAGTCTGCGCGATTACACGGATTTTCTGATCAAAGCCGTTGGACTCGAGCATGAAGCGCCAAACGAAATCTGGCGCGAACGAGGGCTTCGCCAGACAGAACTGGTGACACGTTTAACCAAAGCGGACAAGCTCGAGATTCGGTCTGAGCATACGAATTTGACCATGCACGTTAAAAACCGAATTTGGATCAACGACGACGGTCAACGCAACATGCCAGGCGGCGAAGTTTTTTCCGCACCAATTGAAGACAGTGTGAATGGGCAAGTCTATTTTGACATTCCCGCCATCGCTCAAGGGCGAGAGGTGCGCGGCGTAAAACTCGAGTTCAAAGATGGTCTGGTGGTAAACGCCACAGCCGAAATTGGCGAGGCGTACCTGCACAAAATGCTCGAGACAGACGCTGGGTCAAAACGTTTGGGCGAGGTCGGAATTGGCACAAATTACGGCATCGCTCGAGCGACCAGCAGCATTTTATTCGACGAGAAGATGGGCGGCACGATTCACTTGGCGCTCGGGCGGGCTTACACGCAAAGCGGTGGGTTGAATCAGAGCGCGATTCATTGGGATTTGATTACAGATTTGCGCAATGGCGGGCAACTGATTGCCGACGACGAAGTGATTCAAGACAATGGGAAATTTACAGGCGTGAATCTCGAGTTTTAACGGCTCGAGATTCTTAAGCAAATTTTGTGCCTCGAGAGCGTGCGCTCTCGAGGTTTCTTTATGGCGTCGCACGCGACGCTCATGCGACGCCCGTTTTGGCAAACTACTTTCAACAGCGAACAGTACACGGTTTTAACGCTGTTTCCGCCCCGCATTTTTCGCCGTCTTTCGCAAGGAGAACAACCATGAAACCCGTTCAGCAGATCTTTATAGTTTCGGTTTTGACTGCCGCCCTGGTGGCTTGTGGCGGTACACCAAACACCACCAAGTCTTCGGTCAGTGGCAAAATCAAGCTCGGCAATACCAAACCGCAAAACGCACCCGTGTTTGTGGCAGGCGATGTGATTGTGAAGTTCCGTGACCCCGTCCAAGCGACACGTGCCGCGACTCTGCGCGTCGGAAATCTGCAAATGGCTCGAGTTCGTGGGCTTGGGCTTGCTGGAACTTCTTTGTACCATGCCGATGCGAACAGCGCCGATACTTTAAGGCTGGTCCAAGCCATGAACCTTCGTTCGGATGTCGAATACGCCGAACTCAACCGTATGAGGTTTGCGCAATCTGCGCCTGTACCAAACGACACCAATTATGCGCTGCAATGGCATTACACCAACATGAACCTGCCCGCCGCCTGGGAAATCACGACTGGTCTTGCAAGTACCGTTGTGGCAGTGGTAGATGATGGAATGCTTTATAACGCAGCCAGCCCAGATGCGGCGACCAATGATGCCGACCCTCTGACCCACCCAGATTTTGCGGGCAAAGTGATTGGCGGTTACGACTTTATTAGCACGGCGGCGGCGGCAGAGGACGGCGATGGGCGCGACAGCAATCCTTATGATAATCGCCGAGGTTTACATGGCACGCACGTGGCTGGCACGATTGCCGCCGCCACCAACAACGGCACTTTTGGGGCTGGGGTCAACTGGAATGCCAAACTCATCAATATCCGTGTTTTGGGTAAGGGCGGCGGTTCGGAAGTTGATATTAACGATGGTGTACGTTGGGCGGCTGGACTTGCGGTTGCCGATTTACCAAACAATCCGAATCCTGCCAAAGTCATCAACATGAGCCTCGGTGGGGACGGGGCTTGCAGCCAAACCGAACAAGCTGTTTTTAACGAAGTCATGGCATTGGGCGTGATTGTTGTGGTGGCGGCAGGCAACGAGAACGAAAATGTCGATAAACCCAAATCTCCAGCCAGTTGCCAAAACGTGATTACCGTTGGTGCAACAGGTCCAACCAACCGTCGCGCACCCTATTCTAATTTCGGAACTCGAGTGGATGTCATGGCTCCTGGCGGTGACGGTGGTTTATCCATTAACGTGGCGGGCAAAAATTACCAGGGCAGTATTTTTAGCACCTACATGAACCCTGGCAAAACCGAATTTAACCTTGGTGCGATTGATGGTACGAGCATGGCAACGCCGCACATTGCAGGCGTGGTCAGTCTGATGGTGGCACTCAAACCAGCCCTGAGCATGACCGAAGCGCTCAACCTGCTCAAAGGCAGCGCAAGCAAACTCTCTGCCGAGGCGTGCAGCAATACCAACACCGTCATCGTTGGTGATACGGGTTGTGGCGCTGGTCTGGTCGATGCTGCCAAGACATTACAAGCCTTACAAGCCTCACTCGGTGTTGTTGTGACCGTTCCAGCCCCACCCACCCCAGCGGCTGCTCCTGTTGTTAAAGATTTCGTCGTGGCAGAAAACCAAACTGACCCGAACGAGAACAAGCAAGTTCCAGTCGTTTTAGAACCGCCGACCAGTAATTTGCAGACCAAATCGGCTTATCCAGACACCGTGAGTTACAACATTACCGATTTAACCCCAGGGCAGTACAAAATTCGGGTTTATGCTGATTTAGACGGCGATGCCAAATTCGACGCGGACGAACCATCTGGCACAAGTGACGAAGAGCTTACACCTGGTGAAGCCAAGCAAGACGAAGACATTGAAATGAGTCCAGATAGCCCGTAACAAAATGACGCGAAGAGCCTCGAGATACGATTCAGTGGGATTTGATTGGCGATTTGCGAAACGGTGGACACTGATTGTGGACGGCGAAGTGATTCAGGACAATCGAAAGTTCAAAAGCGTGAATCTCGAGTTTTAACGACTCGAGATTCACGGGGCTAGCCCGAGAGCCACGAATTTATTGTTTTTGGCTTGAATTGCTACAAACGGACGACCCACCACATCGCCGTTCGCATCAAATTTGACGGGTGCGGTCACACCCTCGCCTGGTTTGGTACGGAAGGTATCCAAGCCCTCTTTGACGGATTGTTTGCTGCTTGCGGGCACTCGAGATAATGCTTGAATCATGGTACGCATGGCATCGTAGGCTTGCATTGCGTTGGCGTTTGGCGTACCGCCGCCAAACAAGGCTTCAAATTTTTTGGTGAAAGCTTTTGATTTTGGGTCGCTCAAGGTCGCGTGCCAAAACGTGGTGACGATCACACCCTCGACGGTAGTACCGCCTTGCTGGAACAAATCTTGACCGTAAGCACCGTCACCCGCGAACACTTCTTTTTGAGGGTAACCAGCCTGAAGTTTTGTGTATGCGGCAACGTCACTGGTGTAACCACTGATAAACACGGCATCCACCGCATAATTTCCGACGACCACTTGCGTGATTTTGTTCAGTTCAATTTTAAACGGGCTGGTGACCAGACCAATCTTTTTTGCCTCGAGCGTGAACGCGTCGCCAAGTCCTTTAGAATACGCATCGTTTTCATCGAACAAGACTGCCACCGCTTTATGACCCCTGGCTTTGACCAACCGAGCCAAACTCGCGCCCTGCTGGTTGTCACTTGGGGCGACGCGGTAAATGTATTCTCCGGCTTGGGATATTTTTGGGTTGGTGGCGGCGGGCGCAAGGACTGGCAAGCCAGAGTTGTAAACCGGTGCAGCCGCCAGCAGGGTGCTCGAGGAATACGGTCCAACCACGCCCAGCACGGAGGTATCCTCAATAAAACTCGAGGCAACGTTAAGTGCGGTGGCACGGTCTCCAGCATCGTTGAGAACGGAAATGTTGATTCTCGAGCTGACCCCGTTTTTTTTCAGACCACCAGCTTTGTTGATATCGTTGACCGCCAAGAATGCGCCCTGCAAAAACGCCTCACCAACTTGTTTTAGCGCCCCCGTAAGCGGAGCGCTGATGCCAAAGGTAAAGGTTTTCACACGTGAAAGTTTATTGATCGCCTGCTCTCGGGCGAAACGGGTCAAGGCATCGGTTGGATTTTTGGCAATCACTAGGTTGGACGCCGTGACCGCCTCTGCCCATTTTTGATCGTTCAGCAGTTGCCAGATTGCCGCCTGTTCGGCTCGAGCAAACCTTAAAGGTTCAATCAAGGTGGGACTCGAGGGTGGCGTTGGTGTGGTTGGCGGATTTGAAACGATTGGTTGAACTCCGGGCAAGTTCAACTGCCCTCTCGAGTACGCCGTATAAATCAAATAACCCGCGAATAGGATTAACACCAGTGGAATGACATTCCGAAAGTTCATACTTTACTGTACGCGATTGCTGAGCATTTCGTTTCGATCCCAAACCCAATCAAGACTTCAAAGCGTTTTGCTCGGTGTGTGCTCGAGCAAAAACTTCTCGAGTACACAAATATGAAGCTCGAGATCAACAACCCGAATTTGCTCTTTGGTGGTGTGCGCCAAATCTTGGTCTCCTGGACCAAAACCGACGCAAGGAATACCCGCATGATGCAAGTAACGACCATCGGTGGCAAAATTCCAGACGCCAGGTTCGGGCGCGTCGGGTCGAAACTCGAGCAAGGTTTTTTGCAGTGCCAGCACGTCGGGTTGGTTGGGTTCGGTATAAAAACCAGGGTTCTTGATGCCGTCTTCGCCGCCCTGCCAATCGTCGTAACTCGAGAAACTGGCGTTCAAGCCTTCAATCAGTTTGATCAGGATTTGGCGTACATCATCGCCCGTTTCGCTGGTGGTACGCCAATCGATGGTCAAGTCAATGCGATTCGGTGAGAGGTTATTCGAGATTGTATCGGCACGAATCACGGTTGGGCTGAGGCTGCTTGAGCCTAGAATTGGGTGGCTTGGCAACTCGAGATTGTACAGGCGCGTTAAAAATTGCGCCAATAGATAATGCGGATTTTCGTCTTTTAAGGACAGGCTGGCGTGATGCGCTCGCCCATGAAACGACACAGTGCAACGGCAGATTCCACGGTGTCCGAGCATCACACGGTTGGAACTGGGTTCGCCAACGATACAAGCCCCAACTTTGAGTTTTTCATGTTGCGGTGTCTCGAGAGGTAAATTTTCAGTGACATAAGCAATGCCTGCTCCACCGGTTTCTTCTTCGACGGGAACGCACAAGATCACATTGCGTTTTGGGCGTTGACGGTGCTCAAGGATTCCTGCCAGAGTATAGGTTTGAGCTGCCAGAGGACCTTTGATGTCCACCGCACCGCGCCCATGAACGATGCCATCCTCGAGTACCCCAGCAAATGGCGGATGATGCCACTGGGTTTGATCGCCGACATCCACATGATCCAAATGCGTCAACAGCATCCAACCAGCACCTGATTCTGACCCGCGCACCAAACCAAAGACATTGCCGTACTGGTCTTTCCAAGCTTCATCAAAACCGAGTTTGCGAAATTCGATCAGAATTCGGGTCGCAATCTCGAGTTCTTGTTTGGGCAGGCTTTGGATACGAATTAAATCTTGCAAAAACGTAACAACACTCACGAATAACTCCTTACAGTTTAGGGCGTTTGGTAGGGTTCAAAAACCATTCGAGCGCCCCAGGTAAACGCCTGCGCCAATCGGCTTCGTTGTGCAAACCGTTCGCATCCTCGAGGTACACCAAGTCATAACCTTGAGACTGGAGCAGGTCACGCATTTTACGGTTTGATTTGAGGTACAAATTGGCTTGGGCTTTGACACTGCTTTCCTTAGCGCCAACATCCATGTAAATTCTTAACTCTGGCGACATTCGAGCAGTAACAAATTCCTCGAGTTTTCCGCCCAACCAGAAACTCGAGGAGAACGCCGCGCAAAACCCAAAGGTTTCACGGGCTTCGAGCGCCGCCCACAGGCTGACCAGACCGCCCATAGACGAGCCTGAGATGCCTGTTTGACTTCTAAGGCGCGAAGTGCGGAAGCTCGAGTCCACAAGCGGTTTGACGTTACCCAGCAAAAACGCCAGATATTCGAGCGCCCGCCCACCCTGCCCAGCCGCCGAGTGCTGCCTTAAGCGTTCATCCTCCCAAGGTCCGTACTCGTCCAGGCGTGCCTCTCCCCCATTGGGAATGCCGACCACAATGCACGGCAAACCTCGAGCCGCCAAGGTTTGGGCACTTTCATCCACGCCCCACTCGCCTGCATACGCCGTGACATCATCAAAAATATTTTGCCCATCGTGCATGTACAGCACTGGGTAATCTCGAGTTTCGGATTCATAATTTGGCGGAAGATACACTAAAACATTGCGTGGTGTTAAACCAGAACTCGAGACATCCTGCCAAACGCGCACATCCCCCACTACCGTATGTTTAGCGCCGTACACTTTTTCGTAAGGTTTCCAAGTCACGGGGGAGTTTAACAGGTTGGGGGCGAATAACGAAGCCCGATCTTGTTTAATTGATAACGCTGTCTCGATACTTTACGCTGGACTTTCAATGTTATCCGCTCTGGTCTGAAGAAACTGAATGTATTTCGGGTCTTCATCGCTAAAAATCTCAGAGCCAGCAACCGCATAGGCTCGAATCAATTCGTCGGCAGCACGATCAAAATTCTGCAACTCGAACTGGCATTGACCCAATCTGAGATGCAAAAATGGATTTCCAATGGCATCTGGACAGTGCATGGCATTTGCTAAATTCTCAAAACCGGCTTGAAAATCACCACTTAAAAAATTCGCATCACCGATTGCTGTTAGTACCCAAGTTGCAACTTCCCAATCGGTTTGCGGTTCTGGTATTAAATCCCAAGCTTTCCAATACGATTCAAACGCCTCGGGGTAGCGTTGATCTTGGGCGAATTCGTCCCCCGCTTTACACAGACGTTTTATTGTGTTGTGCGTTTTGCTCGGCAATTCTGGCATTTTTCTCCTCAACGAATCTCTATTTTAACATCACCTCGAACCATTCACGCTCGAGCAGCGCGTATTCAAACTCATCACACCAGGTTTCATGCTCGAGATAACTTTCAATAAAATGCGCCTCTCGTCTGAAACCAATTTTCTCGAGCAAACGCCAGGAGCTTTCATTACGGGTGTCGCAATTGGCACGAATTCGGTGCATGTTCAGGTTTTCAAAACAATGTTTTAAAATGGCGCTCACGGCTTCAAGCGCGTAACCTTGCCCCCAGTGTTCTCGAGCCAGGGTATAACCGATCATGGCGCTGCGCGGTTCAAACTCGAGGGTGTTTATGGCAACATCGCCAATGGTTGCGCCTGTGGATTTGAGTTCGATGGCGAGTTGAGTCCAACCAATTTGTCCCGCCTCTCGAGAGGACATCTCGGCAATAAATTCAGTACCTTGTTCGCTCGAGTAAGATTGCCCCCAACCTTGATAACGAGAAACTTCGAGGTCGTTGCGGTAAGCCAGCAGCGCCTCGAGATCGGATTTTTTGAACTGGCGCAACGTTAAACGCTCGGTTGAAATGCCCCATTCAGTCATCGGTCAACACCCGCCGCGCACCAAGGTATTTGGGTTGCCAGTATTTTTCGGTCATGCTCGAGATTGTGACCTTGCCTGGGTTGCTGGCGGCATGGATAAACTGATTGTCTTTTAGGTAAATCCCAACGTGACTGACACCTCGTCCTGTGGTGTTAAAAAACACCAAATCACCCTCGATCAAATCTTCTCGAGCGACCTCAATGCCCGCTTGAAATTGCAGGGCGCTGGTGCGCGGCAACTTTAAACCCAGTTCGGCAAAAACGATTTGCACAAAACCACTGCAATCAAGACCAGTGGCAGTTGTGCCGCCGTAACGGTACGTCACACCCAAGTAGCGCCCAGAAACCTCTGCAATATTTGGTTGGCTCGAGCTTGATGGTGCAATCGCAACCGTGCTTGCCGCTGGGATTTTGATACGTTGTCCAGCACTGATGGCATCACTGGTCAGGTTGTTGGCGGCGCGGATATTTTCAATTGTGACGTTGTAACGCAGGGCAATACGGTATAACGTCTCCCCTGCCACCACCGTGTAAAACAATTCTGGCACATCACTTCTGGCAATCGGCAACGGTTGTTCGACTGGATTACCGGAGTTTGTATCAACCAGCGTGTTTGTGATGACTGGCGCAGTTGGCGGCGTGCTGAGGTTTGGCATCGGCGCGTTTTTTAAAACTGGAACTACAATTGGCGCATCTGACCCTCGAGCATTGGGCAGCACCGCATTGGTGTTGGCGCTCGAGGTGACGGGTTTGGCATTGCCTGTCGTGGGTGGCTTGAGTGTTGCAGGGTTTGTTGGTCTGGCTGGCAAACTCGAGGCATTTACCAAAAGAATAACATCTGGATTTTCAATGTTCGAGCTTGTGGCAGTTGGTAAAGAATTCGGTTTGGTCTGCGGCGTTTCGGGTTTGGTGGGAATCACTTCTGGCTTGGGCGTAGGAATTACCGTGGGTTTTGGCGTGCTCGAGTTTGGTTGAACAGATGTATTCGAGATTTGCGGTTTTGGCGCAGTTGCCAAGGTTGGAAGTTTTGGAGGTGAACTCGAGCTTGGTTTAGCGGCGCTCGAAACTGGAGGTTTGACTGGATTATTCTTCGAGGCTTGAACGCCCTGTTGAATCACACTCGAGTTTGGAATCGTTAAACGCTGACCAATTTTGAGTTCGGGGCTGGTTAATTTGTTCAACTCGAGAATGGCTTGCACACTCACACCATATTTTTTGGCGATTGAAAACAAGGTTTCTTTGGCTGCCACCACATGGATTTTTTGTGGATCGGGCACAATTAAAACCTGACCAACGTTAACGCTATTTCCCGTCAACTGGTTGAGCTTTTGTAACTCTCCAACACTGAGGTTAAATTTTTTCGCAATGTTGTACAACGTGTCCTTGGGCTGAACCGTGTAACTTCCAGCCAACGCACTCGAGAAACCGAGCGCCAACACGATTGCAAAAAGTCGAGCGTTCATGCTGTTCAGTTTACACGATGCAAATGGCTCGTTAAGGAAATCATAGCCTCGGGTACGAATGCCTTTAGACATTCTGGGTAAAATCAAACCATGAAACCAGCCTTTTTCATGCTCTTGGCACTGCTTGTCGCCTGTGCTCCAGTGCGTCAACTCGAGGCTTTTGTTGAGCGCAAACCCGACCCGATTAGCGATCAGGGCGCACATCGCAGCGCCGTCGAATGGTGGTACATGAACGGACACCTCGAGACGCAATCTGGGGTCAAGAAAGGTTTTGCCGCCGCGATTTTTCAAGTTTATATCCCAGAGGACAGCAAAATCGGTTTAATTTCGGCAGCCAGCATTTTACCGCAAGCCTTTTACTTTGGGCATTACAGCCTGCTCGACAAGGCTTCCGGTACATTCTCGAGCAGCGAACGCAGCACACTGCCATTTGTCAAAAACCCAAAGATTCGCGTGAACGATGCCGCCGCCAGCGAAGCCAGAATGGATGTGCATTTGGGCGATTGGCGCATGACCCGCGAACAAAACGGGCATTACACCGTGCAATCCAGCAACAACGGGCAAGACGCCATTGCACTCGACCTCGAGCCGCTGCGCCCCGAAGTCATACACGGTCCTGGCTGGAGCGGAAACCTCGAGACTGGACGCATGTATTATTACAGCGCCACACGGCTTAAAGTCACGGGCACATTAAATGGCGAGGCAGTCACGGGCATCGTCTGGTTTGACCATCAGTGGGGCGGCGGCATTGGTGCGCAGGCGGGCGATGGCAGCGCCAGTTTTAACCCGAACTGGGATTGGATGAGCCTGCAACTCGAGGATGGGCGCGACATGATGATTTACGTTGTGAAAAACGCAAAAAACGAACCGAGCGATAAATTTATCAGCATCACAGACGGCAACGGCAAAAGCACCGAAATTCGCAATTTCAGGTTTCAACCTTGGGACACCTGGACATCGCCAGCCACAGGTGGAAAGTACCCTACCAAATGGAGCTTACGGCTCGAGGACGGCACGATTTTAACGATTCGCGCAACAACCGACAACCAAGAAATTGAAGCTCGAGCGACGACAGGTTTTAACTATTATGAGGGTGCGGTCACTGTGACTGGCACAACTCGAGGTGTCGGTTACATGGAATTAACGGGGTACGTGAAAGGCACAAACCCATTTGCCAACCCGTTCGCTTTTGCCACTGGTAAGTAATTGGTTTTCTCGAGAGAGGCTTATTATTTGGCTGCACGTTGAGATTTTGGATCGAGCGCATCGCGTAAACCATCACCAAGTAAATTAAAACCAAGCACAATAAACAAAATCAAAGTAGCCAACCCAAAAAAATTGCGATCACGTTCACAGCCGCAACTCGAGATGTGGGAGATTCAATCGGAGTTTTGTGGCAAGATTTGCCCATCAAACAACTCAATAGCCCTAGTTGCCCGAGCAGCAACACCAAGATCATGGGTGACAATTAAGAGCGTTGCTCCATCAAGCGAAAACCTCTCGAGTAATTCAAGAATTCCTAAACCTGTGGTTGCATCGAGATTGCCTGTTGGTTCATCGGCAAGAATCAGTTTCGGTTGATTCACCAACGCTCTTGCAATGGCAACCCTTTGCTCCTGCCCACCAGAAAGTTCACTCGAGAAATGCTCGGCGCGTTCCAATAGACCTACACGTTCGAGGGCTTCAAAAGACCGTTTTTTACGATCTTTTATTGACAAACCAGGCTTTAAATACTCGAGTGGCAATGCCACGTTCTGCCAAGCACGACGTTCGGGAATCAGATGAAAACTTTGAAAAACAAAACCAATTAACTGATTGCGTAAACTCGAGGCTGCCTTGTCTTCAAGACGGCTGGCATCGTGACCATCAATCAAATAACGCCCACTTGATGGGGTATCGAGCAAGCCAAGCAAATTCAGCAAAGTGCTTTTACCACTGCCGCTCGAGCCAGTAATGGCAATGTACTCGCCTTTAGAAACTTCAATATCAATATTTTGCAACGCAGCTATTGTCTGCGAACCTTTGACGTAAGTTTTGCTGATGTTCTCGAGTTTAAGCACTGTTTCCACCTAATTTTTAAGACGCACTGCCAAAGCAGGAGTGATTCGAGTGGCAATTTCGGAAGGAAGCCAAGTTGCAGTACAAGCAATCACAATTGCAACGCAAGGCGCTAAGAAAACCAAAAACCAATCGAGCAAAAAGTGTTGTTGTTGAACTCGAGCAATCAATAAAATAAGAGTGATACCCATTACGATGCCGAGCAAAGCCGCTAAAAAAGCACGTTTTAAAACATGTAATAACAACGTGACAAAAATACTTCGCCGCGTTGCCCCAAAAGCCCGACGCACCCCGATTTCGGCGGTGTGGGCAATCACCCAAAGCCATTGCTGAGAAAACAAAGCAATTCCAGCCAATAAAAATAAGATACCCGCAACTGCCAAGTACAAAAAACTAACTTGCTTTAACCCAAGCAATAAACTTGGCGCAAAGTCATTTGGTCGGTACACACGAACAGGCTGCTGATCTGGGTTATTATGACGACTTGTTAAAAAATCTGCGGCGTTTTGCAGGTTTTGAAAAATTGGCAAGCCATCTTTGACTTCAACCAACATTCCAGTACCAATACCTCGAGCATCCACAACACCCAAAGACACCAAAATTTGGTCACTTCGCGCTCCACCAATCACGCTTTCTTTCGCTGAACGATAAATCCCTACTACTTGATACGACTTATTAAACAATGACAATTGTTTTCCCAAAATATCAGATTTGATATTCTTGCTTAGTTTTACGGCAAGATCAGCACCAACAATAACCTCGAGTTTATCCGTATTTGGCGCACGTCCACGGGTTAAATCTGCACCAATAAGTGCTATATAATCTCCATAAAAACCACGAACATCAACAAATTGATTTTGAACATCAAGGTAAAAGTTTTCAACAAAGGCTACTTTGCTTAAAGTAACCGAAAATTTTGCCTTTAAAGCCTCAAAGTCTTCTTTAAACAAACGCACAGGCGCTCGAGGGTCTGCGTAACCTTCACCCGTTAAAGAAGTGGCTAAGGTAGCAACTCGAGCGCCGACTTTGCCAATGATCTCCTCTGTTTTTGCCGTAGCAACACGGTTGCTCGAGTTTTGCAATAAAAGTGCCATGACTCCAAACACCAAACCACTAAACGCAAACCAGTTACGGGCTGAAAATCGAATTGTTCCCCGCACCAAATCGGTAATCACATGACCAATCACTAGGCGAGTTGGAATCCAAGTGGCAATGATTGTGACCAGAACAACAAGCACGCTTGTAAACAACACCGTGCGCCAGCTTGGGCTGGCATCAAGCGCAAAAAACTGTGTAAAAACCCAGTTCACAAGCCAAATTGTCGGAATCCCAAAACTTAAAGGAATTAACAACAGCCGCAAACACAACAGCATTTCTTGCAATTGCAAGCGCAAACCAGTTGCACCACAAGCACGACACATACCCAAAATTGGTATTCGTTCTAAAATTCGTGTGGTTTGAAAACCAACCAACGAATACACCGCTAAAGCCAGAACTGCCAGCGTAGCAAAAATCAAACCTTGACTTAACAACAGCGAAGCTCGAGTTCGTTCTTCAACACCAACAGTGCTAAAAAGCGGTTTGAATTCGTATGCACTTAAATTCTGGGTTTTCAACCATATTCCTAGATTTTTTTTGATTTCAGCTTGATCCAAATTATCAGCACGAATATACATTTCAGTAATTTGGTTATAACCCGTGTAACCATCTAAGGGAATTAAAGCTTCCCAATCTGCAAAAAAGTTGGTTTCGCCACGTAAAACAGTAGATTCTAAAATACCAACCACACGATATTCTCGGTTATTCAAAGTTAAATCTTGCCCAAGAATTAACTTTTTAGTGCGTTCCTCGAGCAATTGAGCAAGTTTAAACCCAATGACCACTTGGTCGTAATCGGTTGGAAATTTTCCTTTAAAAAGTCGGAGTTGCATCACCGAAAAATAATTGGGGCTGACCGCCGCGTTTATAATTGCAAAACCACTTGTTGGGCGTGAACTGTTTGTGCGATACGCAATATTCTCGAGCTTGATTTTGGAGTCTATGGCTGCAAGTTTTTCTGGTGTAGTTGGCAAGCCACCAGCGTTCCCCACATAATCGGCTCGCATTTGAATCAACCACGTTCCCTGCCCTACAGTGCCTTTGATTTCCTCGAGTGTGACCAAACCACGTTCCCATAAGCCCAGGGTTAAACCTAAGCACCAGATGAGAACCGTAATTGATATTAAATACGGTATTGAAATCAAGTTTTTGTAAATTTGCGAAGACATTATGATTTATGGATTTCAAAATACAATAAATTTAGTAAATGCTATCTTCGAGCATCTTTAAAGATTGAATCAATACGATCAAGGTTTGCATTTTCAGGTGCAGCACCAAAAATAATTTGTGAAGTGTTTATTTTACCTTTTTTATTCACGAAAATTGTTGCACTACTTAAATTTGACCATAAAATACCATCATCATCTATGATATAGTTCCAATTTGAAAAAGCTGTTTTCATTTTATCTATATCTTTTATATTTCTGATTAACAAGTATTTATTTAGTTTGTATTTATCTGCTAAGTTTGAAATTTTTTCTAGTATAAAACGTGATGAAGATTCCGCATTCACGTAATCTATATCATATCTACCATCAGGGTAAGAAATTCGACTTAACTTAAATCTGCTAGAATTAAATTTATACTCATTTCCCACTGCTGAGAAAATAACTGAAATCGGTTTTATATTTTTAATTATGTCATTTTTCACTAATTCAAGTGGACATTTGGATATTTCACCAGTGTCTATAAAATTTACAGCGATTTTTTCAATAATTTTGTTTCTTTCTGATAAACCAAGAAATCGGCAGCGAACTACATTATTCTCAATTAAATATAGACCCTGCTGGGATTGAAAAGTTCCAGTAGGAACAATGTCTTTTTCCGAAAATATACTATTTTTATCGATAAAAACTAAGTAATCACTAAATTGCTTTTTAACTTTTAAGAGGTCTAAAGTTCCTATTGGTCTTTCGTTTCTACCCTCAAAAAATAAGACTGCTTGAGGGACGCCAGTCCTTTTTTCAAAGTATTCAAGCACTAAATTACCAAAATTTGGACGCGAATCCTTTGAATTATCACTTCCATAAGGTACATTTTTCGCTCGATTGTCAGCAAAATCCGTTCTGGAAACCCACAATAAAATTCTATTATTTGGTAACTTCACCGTTTTAGAAGAAGTATCGGTTAATTCTCCAAACTTAAAGCCAATACGAATCGATTCACTACGAGGAAAATCGAGCGAGCCTAGTTGAGGTTCAATCTCTTCCGTTGTTTGTGCAAGAGCAAGAGTGACACTTATAATAATCATAGAAAACAAAACAACTATTTTCATAACAACTCCATTTCGGAAGGTGAGTCGTCGTGCCTCACCTTCTAAAATCTATTTTTTTCTAAATTGCACAAGAACCACAAGATCCATAAGAATTCTTGACGACAAGTGTACAGTTTACTCCTGTTGAAAAACTTGTAATCACAGTACGCGTTTTAGTGCCCTGACAAGAGCCACATGAATTTGCTGATGGTGGCGGTGGATCGCACGCAAAAGCAAAAGCTGAAGTCATAGCACCAAGTAAAACAAATGTATTCAACCATTTCTTCATATTGAACCTCCAAAGAACACAATTGTTACTTCATTTCAGAAAAAATCTCGATCACGCGCTCGAGATTCCCAAAGTAACCAACGTTGTACCAGATCAATCTCCCATTTTTGAGGTATAAAACCGTAGGTACAGCAGGTACTCCTAGCGACAATGCTAAATCACGTCCAAAATTACCTTTACAACCTTTGGGCAATAATTCAGATTCTTGTCGAGTTGAGTAGACAACAAGCGGATTGGTTTTTTTCGCACACATCCGTATGAGCACAGGTTTTTCCCGTTGACACGATGAACAACTGGAACGCCAAAACACAATTGCGCCTGTATGCTTCTGTAAATCCCCAGAAAGCTTTTCACCCAATCTAACCTTGAGTTGATTTGCTGGTAGCGTTGTATCAACTTTTACTTTTTGAATATCTTCAGTCCGAACACTATTAAAAAATGGTTGAACTGTAATCCCGTCCTGTACCAGTACAAACATTGGGAGTTTTTGAGCAGCAAAAATGGTGTGCAGTAATCCCGATTTATCAACTACTTGTTTGCTCGAGAATGGTACAGGGAGTTTCTTTTTACCTATGAATGTAAAGTCTGTGCCAGTCAGGTTTTTTTGTATTTGTAAACAGGTTGAGCATTTTTCGTCAACAAATACAATTAATTTTTTGCCCTGATGCAAATTGAATCCGTATGGAACAATTGGTCTATCAGGAATTTGTATTTCCTCTTGTGTTTGAGCAAAAGCAGTAAAACCAAGAAATAGCAAGACCCAACGAAACATGTAATAACCTCGTTTCAGATATTAAAATCCGATCACACAGTCATGAATGTGAATCGGCTGCTTAGGTTTATTATTGTAAACTTTTTAGTTTTCTTGACGATACTTTAGCATAGTATTAAAAAAAAAAAATTGTATCTCGAGGCACTATGATTTAACCATGTCAAAGTTCATCTCAAAATCACTCAGAAATGCACTGTTTTTCTAAGCAGACTTCTCGAGCTTACTTTGCAGCACGTTGCGATTTTGGATCAAGGGCATCACGTAAACCATCACCCAAGAGATTAAAACCAAGCACGGTCAGTAAAATCGCTAAGCCAGGAAAAATCATCGTCCACGGTGCGGTGGTTGCCACGCCAATCTGGAAGGCATCAGCAATCATCGTGCCCCATTCGGGTTGTGGCGGTTGCGCTCCCAAACCCAGAAAACCCAGTGCCGCCGCCTCGAGCGTCGCCGTACCGATGGTCAGGGTACTTTGGACAATCAATGGACTTAAACCGTTGGGCAGCACGTGCACCAGCATCTGCCGCCAACTCGAAGCGCCCAGCGCTTCGGCGGCATGAATGAAATCTTGTTCGCGCAGGCTGTAAACCATTGACCGCGCAATCCGAACGTACACTGGGATTTGCGTGACCGAAATGGCAAGCATGGTGTTGGTCAAGCCAGGACCTCGCACGGCAACAATCGCAATTGCCAGCAGCGTGCCAGGAAATGCCAGCAGAATGTTCGTTCCCCAGTCAATACCCGCATCGACTCGACCACGAAAAAAGCCTGCGACTAAGCCAAGCAACGTACCAACCACGGCTGCCAGTGAAACTGAAATCAGACCCACTTGAAGCGAGATTCTCGAGCCGTGCAAAACCCTGGTGGCAACGTCGCGCCCGAGGTTGTCCGTACCGAAAATATGTGTGGTGCTGGGTGGGTTTAAACGGTCACGGTACGAGCGGTCTTTGAAGGCATCATAAGGTTTTAAAATCGGTGCGAGCAGTGCCAGCACAATAAACGTCAGCACAATGATGCCGCCCACTTTTCCTGGACTCGAGGCACGAAAGCGCCGCCAAATCTGAGCGCTTGGCGTCTCGAGTTGAGCTTGTTTTTCGATTACGGCAGTTGTCACGGTTTCTGGCTCCTCAAGGGTTAACGGTATTGAATTCTTGGATCAATCAGGGCGTAAGTGATATCTACGATGGTGTTCACAAGCGTAAAAATGAAGGCTACGAAAATTACGCCAGCTTGAACAATCGGATAATCCCTGGTTGAAATGCCTTCGTAAATCCACAAGCCAATGCCTTCCCAACTGAACACCGTTTCGGTCAGGATTGCCCCGCCTAAAAGCGCACCGACTTGTAGACCAATTACGGTGGCGACAGGCAGCAGCGCGTTACGAAGTGCGTGTTTGTAAACCACGGTGCGTTGCGATAAACCCTTCGCCCTGGCGGTACGAACATAATCTTGATTGAGTGTCTCGAGCATCGCGCTGCGGGTCATGCGGGCAATAATGGCGGTGGGAATGGTTGCAAGCGCTACGGAGGGTAAAATCAGGTGTTGTAAAGCTTGAAGCGTGACGTTAAGTTGCCCGCGCAAAACGCCGTCAAGCACCAGTAAATTGGTGATTGGTTTAAAAGAAATTGATAAATCTGTGCCAAGTCTGTGACCTGGCGGCAACCAGCGTAACTCGACGGCAAATAAGTAAATAAGCAGCAAACCCAACCAGAAAATAGGCATTGAAACACCAACCAAAGCTACGGTCATCGAAAGGTTATCAACAATTGAATTGCGCCGTACCGCCGCCAAAATTCCGATGGGAATACCTAAACAAGTCGAGAGAATCATCGCACCAATTGAAAGCTCAATTGTTCCAGGCCAGCGCTGAGTCAACTCAGATTTAACAGGAATGTTCTTTAATAAACTCGTGCCAAGATCGCCTTGAATAAGCTTGCCAACAAAGTTAAAATACTGTGAATCAAAAAAACCAATCACACCATTTTTGGCAAACCCTTCAGGATTAAAAACCCAGGGTTTATTTAAACCCAATTGTTCCCGAACTTGTTCAAGTCTCGCTTCGGTGGCGCGTTCACCGAGTAAAATCGTGGCGGCATCACCTGGGATTAAGTGGATGAACATAAAAACCAGTATTGAAATGCCAATCAATACAGGCACAATGGCGATCAGGCGACGCATGGCATAAACAAACATTTTTTCCTTGTGGTTTCTCGAGATTTAAAATGATCAAAAGACCTGCGGCAAAAGCTTGTGTGCTCGAGGAGCAAAAAATCTAAAAAAATATCACCTGCACATTCTACGAACTCGAGCTTCAATAAAAACCTGGGAGAAGGAATTTTCCTTCTCCCAGAAAACAAATTACTTGACGCTGATGTCAGCGAAGTTGATTTCACCCAGTGGGCTTGGTTTGTAACCCTCAACAGTGACTTTGCTCGCCTCGAGCGGTTGACTGTGAACGAACGGCATCCGCACCACGTCGTTGAAAAGGATTTCTTCAACTTGTTGGTAAA
Source organism: Deinococcales bacterium (assembly GCA_043775825.1). Lineage (GTDB taxonomy): Bacteria > Deinococcota > Deinococci > Deinococcales > JAAFIG01 > JANXTZ01. Next base: position 11,162 of record JAYVRX010000152.1, on the reverse strand, counting down.
TTGGCACTTTGGCTTTGCGGCTGGTCAACTTTTGGGCTTTCTCGAGCAAATCAAAGACTTTTTGATTGCGGTAGTTGACATCTTCAACTGCGCCAGGTCCAAAATGCGGGGTGTAGAAATTGTCGGCATCGCCGTAATCGCCAGTCCAGCCGAGCAAGAACATTGGGAACTTGTTCTTCTTGCGATCCTCGAGGTACGTGCCCCAATCCTCGGTCTTAAGGTTGAGTTTGATACCAACTTGTGCCAAATCAGCCGCGATGGCTTCGGCAATTGGTTTTGGTGTTGGGAAGTACGGTCTGGAAACTGGCATGTACCAGAAATCGGTTTCAAAACCGTTCGGGAAGCCCGCTTCTGCCATCAGTTTTTTAGCCGCCTCTGGGTTGAAGATGTAATCTTTGACTTTGGGTGATCTAAAATCACTGAAAGTCGAGGGCAAGAACGAACCATCAGTCGTGCCTAAGCCCAACCAGAAGCTATCTACAATATCTTTTTTGTTAATCGCTTGCGATACCGCTTGACGAACTTTAAGGTTGTTAAAGGGTTTCATTTCGGTATTAAACGCCACATAACCAACGTTAAAGCTGGGTCGCAAAATGGCTTTCAGTTTGCTATCGGCTTTGATTGCCTTGTAGTCATCTGGATTAAGGTTTACGGTCAAATCCACTGTTCCTGCACGCAATTCTGCAAAACGGGCGCTGGTGTCTTTGATAGTCCGGAACACCAGTTGATCGAGGTTGGTTGAGGTTTTGCCCCAGTAGTTTGGGTTTTTGGTGTAAACGATTCTGTCGCCTGGTTTCCAGTCTTTCAGAATGAACGGACCTGTACCCGCGATTGTGCCGACACTTGCTGGTGTGCCGTAATTTGCTCCAGCTTTTTTGATGGCGGTGGGGCTGGCAATATGAAAGTAAATCGAAGCCATGACCGCATCAAAGGCTGCAAAGGTTTGACTCAGGACAAACTTGATTTGGTACTTATTGACAACCTGCACATCTTTAATAATCGCGGCAGCATCGCCTTTGTAACCATTGAGTAAATCCTGCATTGGTTCCCAGACTTTGCCTTTGTCACGATAACCAAACTCGAATTTTGGATCCCACCAACGCATGACATTGAACTTTACGGCTTCAGCATCAAACCCAGTTCCGTCATGAAATTTCACGCCAGAGCGCAAATTAAACGTCCACTCAGTCGCCGTTTTATTGGCTCGCCAGCTCTTGGCTAGCGAAGGCGTGAGATCGGTTGTCCCAGACTTAAAACCAATCAAGCGTTCATAAATTGGTTGTTGCGCCTGAAGGGTATTGCCATCCGAACGATCACCTGGTTCAAAGTTGATCGCGTCGCCCGACTGGGCAAAAACGAGGGTTTTCGCGCTTGATTGAGCTGCGGCGACCATGAGTGCCGCCGCCCCTAACGCGACTGTCACAAAAGCAATCTTCCAATGCTTCATACAACCTCCTCTTACAATGCACCACGTTGCTCGAGTGAGCAACTTTTTTGTGGTGAGTGGGCAAAGTGTACCAAGCTAGGGGGTCAAAAGTGAAGCAGGGTTGTTGCAATTGAGAGCTGGCTCGAGGGGCTAGGGTCATGTCAGACTGAGTTGTGAGCGCAAAACTCGAGCTTCCAAAAATACTGTTTGAGCATCTTTTTGAATTGGCACGTAAGGCTTTACCGAACGAGTGCGTCGGATTTTTGGCGGGCATCGCTCGCGGGCAGGTCAGTGCGGTGTTTCCGCTAATCAATGTTGCGGGCGATGCCAGCAGTTTTTATGTCGCCGAACCGAGCGGCGTGATCCGTGCTTTAAAAGCAATCAAAAATCAGCACCTCGAGTTGGTAGGAATTTATCATTCGCACCCGCACCATGAGGCTGTACCCTCCAAAACCGACCTCGAAAAAGCCGCTTGGGATGTGCCGTACCTTATTTTGGATGTGCAAAACAACCACGCTCGAGCTTGGGAATTGCTGGACGAAGTGCTCGAAATTCCAGTTGAGATTCAGCCGCTCGAGCTAGACTGAAAGGCATGTAACTCGTCTCGGTCAACATTGGTAGTTCACAACTGCTCGAGATTGGCAATCACGTCAGTAAAACGGGGATTTTCAAAAAGCCTGTCAGCAATCTGGTGCGTGTTGGAAAACTGGGACTCGAATCGGACGTGGTGCAAAACAAAAAACATCACGGCGGTCCAGATCAAGCCGTGTACGTTTATGGCGCAGCCGATTACGCCTGGTGGTCAGAACAATTACAAACTGACCTCGAGCCTGGAATGTTTGGTGAAAACCTAACCATTTCCGACCTCGAGAGTGCCAGTTTCAATATTGGTGATCGCTTGCGGATTGGCACGGTGTTGCTCGAGGTTTCGGCGTCTCGGATTCCGTGCAGCACTCTGGCGGCGCGAATGGGTGATGCTGGATTTGTCAAAAAGTTTAAGCAAGCCCGCCGACCAGGTTTGTACTGTCGGGTGCTGGAGGAGGGCGAAGTTCAAGTTGGCGATACCGTCACGCTCGAGCCAAGTGAGGCAGAGTATTTGAGCGTGATTGACACTTTTGATTGGTTTTACGAACCGAATCCGAGCCTTGAGATGATTCAAAAAGTGCTGGCTGCTCCTGTGGCGATTCGTGCCAGAAAAATGTACGAAGACCTACTCGAGAAAGCTCAAGTCTCGAGTTGATGGATAAGATTTGAGGCTCGAGTTTCAAGACGTTTTGACCCAATCAACTGTGCCAAAACGAGAGCATCTTGCGCCGATGCCAAATCTTTTTCTTTGTCGGCAACTTCGAGCAATGCCAGCAATTCATAGGGTTTATGTCCTGCCACCCTGGCTTCGGTCAAGGCATTTCGGGCGAAACTGCCTATTTTGGTGGTGGCAAAAAGCGCCAACAATGCTCGGGTGGTGCTCGCAGCATCTTTGGCGGCTCGAGCGCGTTTAAAAGCTTTTTCGGCAACCTCGAGCGCCTTGTTTTTACTGCCCCAAACGGCATGGGCGTGTCCCAAACCTGCCAGCACACCAGCGCTGGCGTCCTCGCCCAGAACTTCAGAAATTCCGACGGCTTTGCCAAAGGCAATCACCGCCTCTTTGGGATTTAGACCTTCCAAAATGGCTTTCTCGAGCAACGCCTCGCCTTGCACGGTCAATGCCGCAACCGCCATAAAACCGTCTTGCTCGAGGCTGGAAATGTCATAAGCTTTGATGGCAAATTTGAGGCTGTTCTCAAGATCGTCAAGAATTCGGCACGCATTTGCCAGGTGAACCAACGCCCAACCTTTGGCTTCAATATGTTCTGGAAGTTGCTCGAGTAGCGCAATCACCTCTTTGGGTTTCCCGATACGAATAAGGGCGCTGGCAAGATTAGCTTTGACATGATCGGCTTTCGCACCCAACAAATGTGGCAACGCGATTTGCAAATGTTCAGCACTTTTTTCTGGATGGTTTAGACGCCATTCAAACCCTGCCAACTCGAGCGAGATTTCCGCGCCAAATTGGGGATTCAACTCAAGGTATTTCTGGCGTTCACGCAGGACAAACTCGAGGTTTTTACTTGCCTCTTCAACACGTCCAGTATCAAAGAGTCCAGCCGAATTTTCGAGCAAGGCTTTTAAGAAAACCTTGTGCAAATCAAAACGTTCACGCGCCAGCCAAGTCCGAAAAGCTGGATTGCTCGAGGTTAAACCAGGGGCGAACTCAGCGCGTAAGCTGGTCAGGGTGCGTAAATTTGCCCCAGCGTTCAAATAATCTTGAACATCCGACCCAGCCTCGAGGTGCAACGAATCATCCTGAATTACCAAGAATTCACGCACAGGCTCGAGTTCTAGCGCCTCGAGATCGTTCTGAGAAAATCCCAAAACCTCGAGTTCAGACCAGGTTTTTGAAAGTCCACGTGAAGCCAAAAAGATTAACAGTTCGAGTGTTCGCCCTTCGAGACCAGAAATAATTTCACCATCAAGCTCGAACTCAATTGAACCCAGTAATTTCGCATACAAAAGCACAAATCGAGTTTAACCCGAGCAAACCAAGACAAATGATTCTGACTTTAAGTTTTAATCTCGAGCGCCGCTATCGCGTTTGTTGCGTCTTGTTCGAGGGTTGAAGCCAGCGCTTTCAGATTTTCAGTCTCAAACTCGAGGCTTTTCAAACGGTTCTCAGATTCGTCAAGTTCTTTAACCAATTTGGAACGCAACCGTCCTTCATCACCGTCCCTCGCCAGTGGCGACAAGTTGCCTTGAATCTGGGTTTGACGGGCAAAAATACGTTCCCGTTCAATCTCGAGCGAATTGATTTTGGCGTTGGTACTTTCGATCTGAGCGTAAAGATCTCGAATGCTTTTTAAAGCCTCAAAGGTGCTCAAGTCTAAAAACTTGTTCTTCAAGTATTCACTCAAGCTCTCAAAGGTTATGTTGCGGACTTGCTCGTAACGGCTTTGCAAGATTCGTTCTTGCACCACAAACTCGAGCTTGCCTTTGGCGGACACCTCAACCTTCCAACGTGCCAGGGTCGTGGTTTGAGAAATAGTTTGAGCTGTTTCAAAAAAGTCGTAACCGTTTAACCGATCCCGCTCGAGCGTGACCACCACGGGTATCCGTAGTTGCGAAACAATTTCGTAATTTGTGCGGCAAGTTTGATACTCTTGCATCAGTACATAACCTTGGTTGATGCTGATGCGATTCAAATGCGTTTCCCAAGTTTGTTGCTCGGTGACTTTGACGCCAAGCTCAACCGCAAACGCCACGATCACCTCCGCGCCAGACGGTGTGAACTCGAGCACCGCCTCACCAGCATATTCTGCGCCCTGTGAAACTTGAGCCTCGAGTACCGTAACCGGACCACGTTCGAGGGTAAAACCAGAACTGTTTTCAAAGCGCAAACTGGTGACAGGGTTCTCAGGGTTCTTCGCACCGTTATACAAGAGTTCGCGTTTGCCCTTCAGTTTTGCCGACATGAGTAACACCATGCCCGATTGACCCCTTGCCACGCTGACCGGATGCGCCACACGGTAGGCGAACAATGCCCCTCGAGCTTCACCGCTTGAAACGGCTTGGGCGCTTTGCATCATCTGACTCGAGAGCGCTGCGGGGGCGGCAGCCATCACAGGTGACATTGATTTTTTGGCTCGAGCAATGCCACCCGTTGGCACAGCCGCTTCCATGTAATCCATTGTCTCAAACTTGATTGGCGCACCAACCGTGCGTTCCTGATCTTCGACCAGCGGACGTTCGGGGGTGTTTGGCGCGAACAATGAATAGCGAAACGAGACGGGCATTCCTGCCATCAGACTTAATTCCACAGCGTCAAGGTCTTCCTCGAGTGTGTTGTCAAACAATCCCCAACCTTGCACGAAAATTTCTCGAGCATCAGATTCAGCACTTGCCATTTCTTCGGCGATCAGACGGTACGAAACGCGCCAAGCTGGGGCTGGGGCAATATAGGAAACAGACAGATCATGCTCGCCCTCGGAGAGCCGTAAAAGCGCCGAGGAACGGTCTTCGTCACGTTTGGCATTTTGCAATGCAAACTCGAGATCACCAGCCGCCACCGCATCCAAAATTTGCAGGCTTTCAAATTGCTCGAGACTCAGTTTGAGAATACTTTTGGTACTCGTTTGATACAAACTTAAAATCGCACGCTCAAGTGGATTTTTTTTCTCCAAATCCACGCCGACCACCAGACCCTCAAGTGTTTGCCCGCTGGTCTGCACACGCACGTTGCGCCCGCGCAATGCCGTTAAGGTATCGGTCAAACTCGAGTTGTTCGAGAGCGTCAAACTGCTTTTGTGAACGTTTTCGTTGCGATCTGGCGGGGTTTCAAACTCGAGTCCAAGAACTTGACCCAGGCTGTCGAGCACCACCAAACTTTTTAAAATATCATCCATTGCAGGTCTTGGAAACTCGAGCCTTAACTGCTGCCCAGTCACTTGCCCGCGTCTTTCAAAAAATCCCAGACCGTGTTTGTAAAGGGTGACGCGCCGAATTGGAAGGCTCATGAGTTAAGTGTAATTCAAAAACCGACAAAACCACGGGTTTGTGCACAAACCACGTCAAAGACAGGCTCGAGCGCTAGGCGAGGCTAAGCGCGTCCGATACTGCTTTGGCAACGCTAATGGCGTGCGGATACCGCATTCGGGTCGGTCCAACAATGGCAACGCTGCCAAGTCCGACACTCGAGCGAAACCCAACCTGAATGGCGCTGATGCCATTCGGGTCATCTACCGACAAATTCACGCTGCCTGGCGGTAAATTAGACTGATTTGAGTTTGGATGCTCGAGCAATTCCAGCACGCCACGTAAAAAATCTGCGTCTCGAGATTCTGGCTCTGAAAGCATTTGACTCGCGCCACTGGAATAATTGACGCCCTGCACCGTTTCGCCCCAACGTTCGCGCAGGGCTTTTAGCACCCCGCCAATGCCTGGGCTGGATTGCTGCTCGAGGCTCAGAAGTTTGATGGGCATTTCGCGCACGGTTGCCTTTAAGTTGCGCACGGCTTCTTCGGCGCGTTCCAAAGTAATGCGTTCGGGTTTAAACCCCGCATCGATCACAAATTCGCGGGCGACATTCCCCTCAAGTACCACAACAACCAGCACCCGATCATCGCTCAGTAAACTCAAGTAAATCGCCTCAACTTTAGAATCTCGAGGTTTTAAGACCGTGACCGCCGCATAACCCGATAAACTAGACGCGATCTGGGCTGCCATGCGAAGCCGATTTTCACCGTCCACCCTCAAGATGGCGGCGTCCATTCTGGCTTTGGCAGCCTCATGCAAGGGCTTTGGCGGTAAGAATTGATGCGCGTAATTTCGGTAGGCATCACGCGTGGGGACACGACCCGCACTGGTGTGCGGTTGATGCAGCAAACCCATTTCCTCGAGCGCCGCAAGTTCAAAGCGAATCGTGGCACTCGAGACACCGAGCGGTTCGGCAAGGTCACGGCTGGCAATTGGACGATTGACGCCAATATAATGCTCGACCAGCAAATGCAAAACCTGTTGACGCCGCGCATCCATGTGCTTAGTCTAGCACGGGCAAAAAGAGGGCTTGGTTAAGTTTCAGGCTCGAGCGGCTTTAATTTCTAAACAGCACCTGTTCGCGTTTGAAGCTGCGCAACGCCAGCGCCACAAAAATTGCGGCAAAAATAAGATTGCTCACAACCACGATCATGGCAGGCTCAAAACCGCCTTTGCCCTTAATCAAATCCAAAATTGAAATCATCGTACCAACCAATGGAATCGCGTATAACAAGCTCGAGCGTTGCAGAAAATCGGCGAATTGCAAGCCGATAGAACCAAAGCTGACTAACAAATTGAGTGGCACGAGATACGTTTGGGCTTCCTTGAAGGACTTGGCAAAAATGCAAATGTTCAGCATCAATGCCGACAGCATGACTGCGGCGGTGAGGGCGATGAACAACAGAATCAAGTAACCTTGAGTATCAAGGGCAAGGTTGCCACCAAACAATGCGGAGAGTTCAGTGTCAGATTTCATCAATTTAGGCAGAACATTTTTGGAAAACCAACCCGTTAAGAGCAAACTGATAATACTCAAAAACGCCGACAGCAAAGCGAATGCCGTCACGCCCAAAGTTTTACCGATCACCACCTCGAACCTCGAGATTGGTGTGACCAGCAATGCCTCGAGCGACCCGCGCTCTTTTTCGCCGGCGGTGGAATCAATCGCGGTACTTTGCCCACCGGCAATAATGCCCGAAAGCAACAGCAAGGGAATAAAAAACCCGAAAATGCCACTGGCTTTTTCGGCAACCGTATCCGCACTGACCGTCTGAGCCACCACCGGACGCAAGGTCTGTTCGGGTAAACCCACCGATGCCAGTTTTTTCGCCACAAGCTCTCTGGAAAACGTGTCTATGGCAGTGTTGATTTTGTCCGCCACGATCCTTGACTTTTGACTCGAGAGCTTCAAATGTACTTCTATCGGAACGCTCGAGCCGCCAGCTTCGGTGGGTAGATTTTGTTTGAACACCAGGGTCGCTTCGGTATCGCCATCTTGCACGGATTTGGTGGCATCGGTCACGGTTTTCAGTTCAATACCCTTGCCCTGCGCACTGTCGGTCTCGAGTAATTTTTTTAAGCTGGCTGGCATTCTTTCCAGACCAATCACGCCCACAATCTGACGTTTTTCCAGCTCGCTGCTTTGGGTGCTGTTAAACAAAATTGGCAAGCCAAGCAAAATTAAGGGATTTAAAATCAAAGGCATCAAAATTGTGGCTCGCAAGGTTCTGGAATCACGCCAAGTTGAGATTAACTCTTTGAACAACACTTTCGAGACAAAATCCCAACGCATCAATTCACTCCTTTGGTCAATGTAAAAAACGCATCCTCGAGGTTAACGGCAGAGGCTCGGGTTTTTAAGACTTCAATGGTGTCTTCGGCAATTAACCTACCGTGGTCGACAATCGCGGCACGTTCGCAGAGTTCCTCGGCTTCGCTCATGATATGCGTGCTGTAAATCACAACCTTACCCGCGCCTTTGTACGCCCGTGCAAACTCGAGCACCGCACGTCTTGCCACGACATCCAAACCGTTGGTCGCCTCGTCCAAAATCAGCACGCTCGGATTGTGAATGACCGCGCGTCCAATCACAATTTTTTGTTTCATGCCCGTGCTGTATTCGCTTGCACGACGGTCAAGCAATTCGTTCATCTCGAGCTTATCCGAGAGTTCTTTGATGCGTTTTGCCGTGTCGAGTTTCCCCATGCCGTAAAATCCAGCAAAATACTCGAGAATTTCACGACCAGTCAAACGGTCATACAAACCCATACCGCCGTTAACCACGCCAATGTTGCGCCGCACCTGTTCGGCTTGAGAACGCACATCAAAACCAGCCACCGAAATACTGCCCTCGCTTGGCTCGAGCAGCGTGGCAATAATCCGCAAGGTGGTGGTTTTTCCCGCACCGTTCGGTCCAAGCAATCCGTAAATTTCGCCCTCTTTGGTTTGAAACGATAAGTTGTCCACCGCCAGCACTTTTGCACCGTAGCGTTTGGTCAGGTTTTGAACATGCAGCATCTTGATAGCCTCCCGATGATTTAATACATTCTACGAGACGAAATGACGGAAAGTTCCAAAGCTCACAAACCACCGAGATGCCAGCCAACAAACCAAGCTTTGACGCACTCGAGCACGCCCTTGCAAGCTTGGCTGGTATGCCCCAAACGCAACACGGCTCGCCCAGCAATGTCTTCTAAATGCACCAATCCAAACACCCGAGAATCCAAACTCGAGCCACGCAATCGGTTATCGCCCATCACAAACACCGTCCCTGGTTTGACAAATGTAGGACCCGAATCTTCTAAAGCGGCTGGCGTGTTGATGTAAAACTCACGGGTTTTGACAGCATTTAAGTACACCACACCGTCTTTAACCTCGACGGTATCGCCAGCCATCGCAACAATACGCTTGACGAAATACGGTCTAAACTTCCAATTTTCGGGCAAACGGTTCGCCACAAACTCCAGCAGCGGTAAGCTTTCAAACAACCTCGAGACTGGCTCGAAACTGTAATCACTTTCAATCGGTGGTTTTAAAACGATCACATCGCCACGGTGCAAATAATCTGGTCTGACACCCCAAGCTGCCAACCAACGCTCGAGTTTGGCAACCAGCAAAAAATCACCACTCGAAAGCGTTGGGTACATGCTCTCGCCGCGCACGCCAACAGGAATTATGAAGAACGTCACGATCAACCAAGCGGGCAGCAGTGTCTCGAGCAGCAGTTCTTTAAACACCTTTGTCCACCAGGGTTTAATCGCTTTAAAACTCGAGCCACCTGTTTGAGCAACGGGTTTTGCTGGTTCTTCTGGCTTAAGGTTCGGTTTGAATGCACTTGCACTTTCAACTCGAGTTTTGGTTTCAGGTTCAATTTGATGATTCTGGGTTGAATCACCTTGTGCCACGTTCGCGGTTACGCTCGAATGCTCGACGTAATCCAAGCGATTCGAGAGGCTGGTTGCATCTAGATTTGGTGCGTGTTCAAACTGAACATCATTAATTCCAGCCGAATCAAAACGGGGTTGGATTTGAACGAAATCTTTGGGTAAATCTATATTTTCTGGATCAAGGGGCGGATCTAAAGGCACGGGCAGAATTGTACCGAATTTGACATGAGTTGCAAGCAGTGAACCGATTTAGAATCTGGACTTCTCGAGAAGCTGTTTTTGAATAACTACCTCAAGCACAACTGGATTCCCAAATTGAAGTTTTGTAACTGTGACGAAAGCCCATGTTCAAAAGATGACACGCAAATGTGCAAAGTGTGCTATCTTTCTACGTCAGGCTGTCAAGGCTGGCGGGAGAAGACCCATGAAAACCAAAAAGTTACTCGAGATACTCTTAACAACCTGCTTCCTGACCGTGATTTTTGCTGGTTGCCCGCAAACCACGACAACGGAATTGACACCCACGCCAAATGCACAAACGAACCAGTTCACGGTAAAACAAGCCTGGAGTTCTGTTGGCGTTGATTACGATAAAAGCTTGCATTTTGACCAGGCACGCTGGCGGAACAATAATGAGGTTTACTTATCTGGATATCAAGATGCTATTCTGTGGTCTACAAATGACTCCAAAACACGTGAATATGGAAGAATTAGAGGCTATTCACTAAATTATAGTTGGAAAGCGCAATGGAATCCACAAGGAACATTGCTTTTGTCCTCGGATTTACTATGGAGTGCAAACACAAGTGTTACGCTGGATGGATTTGGTTCTGCTACGCCAGATAATATTCTTTATGCAACCGAACCAGCATATGGAAAAGAGTATTTGACAAGTTGGAGTACAGATGGTCAAAAAATAGCAATATCTAGCTACTTTCCTTACGAAAATCCAAAAAATGTATTAAAAATTATCGATTTGAATGATTTTTCAAGCAAAATAATAATTGAAGATAAAAAGATTACTAAAATGAATTGGGTATCTGAAAATCAAATCTTTATTATATCAAAAATTTCGCCATCACAAAATGATTACTACTGATACCTGCATTTTCGACTTAACCATTTCCCGCGATTGCCGAATTAGCCCAAAACTTCTTCACCAACCCAAACTCTTCAGCCGACATTGGCTGACCGACCACGCCACAATTCAATTCGTCGATAACCCGAAGCATGACGGCGCCAAGAGCTTCACGATGACCGCCGACGAACCGAACATCGATCTC
>JAYVRX010000151.1:0-12683 GCA_043775825.1 Deinococcales bacterium | reverse complement strand
AATCTTGATCAGATCGGCTTTGCTGAGTTTATTTGGATCAGGCAATTTTGCCATGAAAGATTCTACCGCATCTGACTGACCCGCTAATCATGTACATTAAGTCAATAAATTGATCGAGTGTTTTTGTTGCAATATCGTCATATGACTTGTGTCCGCTACTATGGATAACATCCGATAATTTAGCCCCAGGATTCGCTTTTCTGACATCATCTAAAGCACTCTGGGTTTTAGCTAACTCAATCAAATTAACTTTTTCATCCATGTTTGCCCAACCTTTAGCCAGCAAATGCTGCAACAAAGGTTGTCTGCGCCAAACGTTATCCGCAATCAAATGATGGCTCGAGAAAAACATCAGGCTGGCTTGAGTGTGAATGGCTCGAGAAAGCGAATACCACGAATACCAACAGCCTCGAGAGCAGAGCGTCCCTCAGAAGTTACTAGGATTTGTCCAGGACTTTTAGGATCAACAAAGAATGGGGGGAGTTCGACGGTTATAGTTTTCCAAGGAATATTTTCCTTATCCCAAATATCCCAGTTGTCATTTACAACACTAAACTCTTCAAGTTGAATACCATAAAATAAATTATCAGAGTATTGTAGAGAGGTAACAGCTTTGTCATTTTCATATTGGCGAATAATTTCACTATATACATTATTAAATTGTGATCGTTCAATTACACGAATACGATGTAACTTAGGATTAACATTAAGTTTTTTCATGACATGAAGTAAGCGATTTGAGACAATTTTCCAATGGACGGAATTAGTTGCTAGTTCGGTTTTTTCAAGCAGATCAAACCAGCCAAACATAACCAATGGGTCAGGCACAATAGGTTTCTCAATGAGATTACCAATTGAGAGAATCTCTGCAACTGACCAGCCATCATTTAAGACCTTAAAATCTGAATCATATTGACGCACATCTGTCCATAAATCTTCCCATATGTCTTCTGGGTCGATACGGCTATGTTCCTCTGCCGAAATTCTAAAAAAATCTATAGAAAGCTCATACAAATTTGCAGGTGGCAATGTCATATTAAGCTTCTCCTGTAGTTTTTTCGTTAGGGGCAAACCCAAGTGTGCCATTAGCCTTTTTAGGAAGTTGATCGGGATGATTTATAAACAAATTACGTATCTCGTGTTCTATTTTTCTGATAAAGTCCAGTAATTCGGCATTTGTCCATTGCTCAACAGGACGACGAAGTACACGTTTTTGAGCTTGTAAGGTAATTTGAATACGTTGCTCCACAAGGGCATCAAATGCAAAGTGATTGCTTTGATGCAACACATCAGGGAATTTTGGATCAATCAATTTAGCTCGAGCAAGATCAGCAGGTTTTTCGGCAAGTTCAATTAGGTTAGATTTTTCATCCATACTTCCAATACCACGTCGTAGAGTTTCTTGGAAAACATCAAATTTACGCCAAATATTGTCAGCAATCAAATGATGAATTTGACTACCAGAGTCAAGGACTTTATCGCTGTAATTCCGTGTGTATCGAGGTTGATTTGCAACTCGGTATGAAGGTTCTGAGGGTAGGTACGCGTTCCCCTTAGCGTTCGATTCAACAACTGGTACTTTGCTTTTGTCCGCTCCTGGAAGGTAGTAATACTCTTTGCCCTCAATCGTGGCGTACAAATAACCCTTGGGTACGGTACTCGAGGACATTGCCTTGCCAATAATCGGTTGAATCTCCGCCCAGTTCGGGAATGTGCTGTACGTGGTTACAGCATTTCGAGCGATTGGTTCACTCTTAAAGGCTTTAATGAATTCTGGAGTCAACACGCCCGAAGCAACCAAAGTTGACGCTGGCGTGTTGGGTTGGCTCGAGTTTGCCTTTGGTTTTTGAGCGTTTAATTTCGCTTGAATCTGTTGTGCCGTGACCGCTTTGCGTTGGGCTGCACTGGCTTTTAACTTTGCGTTCACACCTTTTGCTGCCGTGTGCGCCACCATTGCAATCACGACGTTCACACCAATCATGGCTATCGCATTGGAGAAGTGCTTGCCGGCTCGAGTTAAATCCGCTTCTGACTTCGCATTCAAAGCGGTGGTAGTGAAAGCCGCGAAGTCTTTTATCACCTCGAAAATAATGCTACCAACACTCCAGAAACCCCACGCCAGCAAACCAGCAATGATTAAATCCGCCGCCCAACCCACAGGCGTGGCTTGCGCGACTGCACCCGCGCCGAACACCAGGGCGAATAATCCCAGACTTTGAGGACTGATTGCATTTAGCAATTGTTGTTTAACACTTTCAGCCATTGGGGCAAGTTTGATGGCTTCAAACAATTTTTGCCCACCGTTGAGTTTATTCACATCAAGTTTTGGTTTGGTGGCGTCACGTTGAATTGGAACACTAAACTTGGCTGCCACCCGTTGTAAGGTCGCTTCGTTTGAGGTTAACGGTGCTTTGGTTTGACCTACTGTCTCGAGGTTCTTATACTTCACATTCGGATCGAACCTCAAAGCCAGTTCAGCGCCTTTACTTTGCGCTTGACTCTCGAGGCTCGAGTCTTGGTCTATGCCTGGTTTGACTTGCCCTGAAGCTTGTTGCACGGTGTGTGTGACCTCATGCGCGATCAATTCATACCCCGTTTTCGTGTTCGGGTTGTAACTCCCACTCGAGAAGAAAATGTCTTTACCAGTCGTGAAGGCTATTGCATTCACACTCTTGGCAAGTTTATCGGCTTCACCATCCGTATGCACTCGGACAGCCTCGAGATTCGTGTTTAGCCCAGCCTCGAGTTGCTTCCTGATATTTTCTGGGAGTGGGTTTCCAGCGCCTCGTTTGGCATTGATCTTCTCACTGATTCCAGAATTTGGTGTTGTTGGGTTCGCTTCATCTTTAGCCAATTGAAAGGCTTGCCGTTGAAGCCCATCACTCTCGAGCAACCCTTGCCTTTGAAGCTCGTGTTCTTGTTCACCCGCTACGACCAGCCGTTGAATACTCGAGTAATCCGAATTGTTGGGTGGTATCGCATTCAACAAGCCTTTTAAAGCATGACTTCGATCCCAACTGTTTTGAATACTCAACACCGCACCAGCCGCATCTTTCGGGGTTAACCCACTGCTCAGACGTTCACGCATGAACACTTTTCCCAGGGTTTTGGCTTGCTCGTCTTTGGGGTTAAACACGCTCGAGCTATCAAGCTCAGGTTTGTCAGGATTGTTATGCTTGGCTCGCAAGACGGGCAGTTCGGTGTTAAACCAATCTGTTCTCGAGTTCAACGCGTTCAGTTGTTGTTCTGCTCGAGCTGCTTGAATGCTGGCGGTCATTTTATTGTTCACAAAGCGCTGTACGATCTCAGGCGTAATATCAGCTTGATATTGCGCTCGAGTTTCACTGGTTTGAATGCTTGAGGTTTTAATATTCTCGAGACTCTTGCGTTGCACTGGGCTTTTCACGAAACTCGAGTGAAAAGCTTGTTGTTTAGCTTGAACGTCCAAAGCCCGTTGAACTCGAGTGTGTTGTTCTTGTTGAACCGCTTGAATTGCTTGGCGTTGAACTCGAGCTTCCTCGTCAAGTACGGCTTGCGCCTGGCGTTGCGCTTTGGCTTGTACCCGTTGGACTTCCAGTAGCGCCCCATCATGTTCAAGTTTTGTTTTCGCCCGTTGCAATTGTTCAGGGGTTTGCGCGACAACAGGGGTTTTGGTTTGGTTTGCAACCTGGTTTTTTGGCTTTTCAAGTTCACGCCGAATGGGCGCAACAGGCTTTTTAAGGCGCTCGAAAGACATGGCAATACTTTACAATAACAATCGACAAAAGTCATACTTGTGATACAGGGTTGGAGAATCACTTTCCTGAAAGCGATTGAAGGCGTATGAAGCAAATCGTGGTGAAAGCCTGGTCATACCACGGGCAACGCACAAACAAATTCTGCGCCGCCCTCAAGACGGTTTTGTACGCTAATCTTCCCACCGTGAAGCTCCAAGATCGTTCTGGCAATCGCCAAGCCAAGTCCACTGCCGCCACTCGAGCGGTTGCGGCTTTCATCGACCCGGTAGAAGCGATCAAAAACGTGTTCCAGGCTTTCGGGCGGCAAACCCTGCCCAGAGTCGCTGACGATCACTCTGGCGGTGTTCTGGGTGCTCTGAAGGGCAATACAGACTGTGCCATGTTCGGGGGTATAACGCAGGGCATTGTCCAGCAAATTTGAAAGCACTTGTGCGATACGGTCAGGGTCGCCGTGAAGCTCGAGTCTTTCAGGAGCTTGAACCTCGAGTTTGACGCGTTTTTGTTGGGCACTGGGTTCAAAACCAGATGTGATTTCACGAATTTTAGCTGCCAAATTGAAGACTCGCGTCTCGAGTTGCAACTGCCCCGCATCGGCAAGGGACAGGGTGCGTAAGTCCTGAACGAGTCTTGCCAACAGGTGCGTTTGTTTGGAAAGTTTTTTGATTTCATCGATTGTCAGTGGAAAGACGCCATCTTCGATTGCCTCAAGTTTGGCTTGCATTACCCCAATCGGCGTGCGCAGTTCGTGGGCGATATCGGCAACCATGTTTTTGCGCTCGCGCTCTTGACGCTCTAAACTTTCAGCCATCGCATTAAAATTGGTCGCCAGATCTTCTGGTTCGCCCGTGATATTTGAAGGGGGAACAGGTGCTCGAGCACTCAAGTCTCCGCCACGCATTTTGTTGGCGGCTTTTGACACGGCAACCAGTGGTTGTGCCAAGCGTCGAGCAAAAACTGTGGCGAGCATGATCCCCAATAATGCCGAAATAGCAATGCTAATCAGTTGTGAACTACCCAGTGCGCTAAATAAAGAATCTGCTGCCCGACGGTTTGATTTAAGCTTTAGTTGAAGTAAATTTGGATTGAACGGGTTCGAAAGCAAATCACCAGAACCCGTTTGAACACTTGAATCTTGATAACCGAATTTCGGCGAGGCGTTTGGGTTGAAGTCTACTTGCGGTAGTGTTGCCTTATCAAAACCGGAAACCTCGAGACGATCAAAAGATTCAGGTGGCAGAAAAACACCGTTGTCTTGAAGTTTACGGATTCTGTCTTGTTTTTCTTTAGGCATGTTAGCAAAACGAATTGAAGTCACAACCCCAAAGGACAAGGTAAAGGTCAACATGCTGCACAAAACAACCAAAACCATCATGCCAGCCAAACGCACTGACAATGGAACACGCCAAACTTTTGCTTGAAGCAATTTAAAAACCTTCATACACCGCCCCACAAACGATAACCAATACCACGCACCGTCTCGAGCAAATCCCTTGCGCCAGCGTCATCAAGCTTACGCCTTAAATTTTTCAGGTGCGCATCGACCACCCGTTCTAAGGCGTCCGATTCGGGCAGGGCAGCCTCGAGCAATTCGGTACGCGAAAACGCTCGGGCGGGAGAACGGGCGAGCGTCTCGAGCAGCCTGTATTCGGTGGGCGTGATCTCGAGCCGAGTGCCATGAATTTTCACGATCACCGATTGGGTATCAAGCTCGAGCGAACCGACCCGCAAGACGTTGGTGGTTTGCGGGTTGACCCGCCGCAAGACCGCTTTGACCCTTGCCACGACTTCACGCGGGCTGAAGGGTTTGATCACATAATCGTCTGCACCGAGTTCTAAACCAATCAGTTTGTCAATGTCTTCCGCCCTGGCAGTCAGCATGATGACAGGCGTTGTGCCGTCGCTGCGCACGCGCCGCAGAACCTCCAAACCATCAAGGATCGGCATTTGAATGTCGAGCAAAATCAGATCGGGTTTGGTGGCACGGTACAAGTCGAGCGCCCGCTCGGTGCGCCAACCCTCGCGGCGCAAATAGGCTTCGAGCACTTCGGCGATCTCGAGTTCGTCTTCGACAATCAATATCAGGTTGCTGCTGGGGGTCATGGTCAAACATTATGCGCGGGTTATGAACAAAACCGTGAAAAGCTGTGAAGGTTTGATGAAGCTGTGAAGGTGTAAATCAAGCCATTCACACAACCTGCACAATTCCTGCCCACAGCATTCAGACGTAAACTCGAGTATGAAAGGCAGGAGGAACGCATGAGTTTTTGGAAACAAGTCTCGAGTCACACCCTGATTACGGCAAGCGCCTTTGCTGTGATGTTTATCGGATTTTCGCCAGGTCACGCACAATCAAACCCCGAGTTGACGCTCGAGCAAGCTTTAAAGGCTTTACCGAACAGTTTGGAATGGCAACAAGCCGATTTAACTTTTTTAAATGCACAAAAAAGTTTAGACAGCGCCAGGGCAGCGGCAGGACTGAGGGTAAACGCTGGTGCGGACACCAACTTGGGATTTCCAAGTTCGGGCAACAGCAGCCAAACCCTGGCTGTTTCGGCGACGGCGAGCTTAACGGTATTGCCCTGGTCAAGTGTTTTTGATGCGGTACGCAGTAGCGAACGGGCATTGGCTCGAGCCGAATTGGACCGAAACGATTCCAGGAATACGCTGGCGTTAAACCTTTTCAATCAATATTTTAGCGCCCGACTCTCGAGCAGCGATGTCGAACTGGGCAAAGCAAATCTGAATTTGAGCGAAGCCCAATTAAAGGTCGCTACAGCACAACAAAAAAATGGTCAAATCAGCAAAGACACCCTTTTAAACGCACAGAAAAGCCTCGAGACGAGCAAACTGAATCTCGAACAGGCATTCAATACCCTCGAGGTCAACCGTTTAACCGTTTGGAACACCATAAATTCGGAGATTTCTGATTCGGTTTTCTCGAGCATCCCAAACGAACGGACGTTGAGCACTTTAAGCTTGGATGAACTGACCAAAAAAGCCTTTGAGAAACGCAGCGATGTTCAAAAAGCCATGTCAAGAATCAATGATGCTCAGGATGCGCTGTCCTCTGCCCAACGAGACCGAGTATTGCCAAACGCCAGCGTCAACGTGGGCGTGACGAATTCAAGCGCGGGCAGCCTCTCGAGCGGCTTGAACCTGCAAACGGGAAGTTTGAGCGTAACCGGAACTGTACCGATTGTTGCTAACACGACCACGACCACAGGTTCGAGCGCGGCAACGAACTTAACGATCAGCGCCAGCGTCAGCTTTCCAATCATCGCGCCAAGCGGCGATACAAAAATCTCGAGCGCCGAAACCGCATTGGCGAGCGCCAAGAAGACGCTCGAGCAGACCAAGCAAAGCACCAAACTGGATGTTCGACAAAAGTACAATGATGCAAAATTGACAGTCGCAAAACTGAACCTCGCCAAAACCACACTGACAAATGCAGAAAAAAGTTTTGAAACCGCCAAAGCCAGATTCGATGCGGGCTTGAGCGCACCAAATGACCTCGAGCAAAACCGCATCAACGTCTTGCAAGCCGAGCGCGACTTTGAACAAGCCGTCGTCAACCAAGTCCTGTCTACATACCGACTCGAAAATGCTGTCGGCACACTGAACATTCTTCCTGGGGGAAATCTATGAAAAAAATCTTCGCACCGGCTCTGTTACTCGTCGCCAGCTTCGCCCTCGCCCAAACCGCGCCCACGCCAATTACCCTGAACAGCGCCGTTCAAAAAGCCTTTAAATTTGGTCCAGATTTGGCTTCGAGCACGGCATCGCTCGAGAATGCCAAAGCCAGTTTGGCTTCGACCTTGGCTGATCCGAGTGCTTTGATTACCCAGATCACGACGTCGCAGAACACCGTGGAATTGCAAAGCGTTCAATTACAAGCCCAGCGCATTACCGTGACCAGCAATGTCACGACGGCGTACCTGAATTTGTTTGAGGCGCAAGAAAACATTGTCGTATTGCAAGCCAGCGTCGCCCTGGATCAAACGAATTTGAATGTTGCCAAAGCCAAACTGGCACAAAAAAATGGCACGCAACTCGATGTCTCAAAAGCCGAAAACACCCTTGCCAACGACACCCAAAGCCTAGCAAACGCCAACAGTAACCTTTCGATTCTCAGCAACAGACTCGAGCCACTGCTGGGTATGGCGCTCAATTCCAACCTGAAAGCCGCCGACGCTCCCGACTTTAAAGAGGTCAAAATTGACCTTGCCAGCCTGGAAAACGGTCTCGAGAAACGCATTTCCAGCGTGTTGCAAGCCTCGCAAAGCGTTGAAGTCGCAGATTTAAACGTGCAACTTGCCGACAACGATTACACCGCACCAAGCACCCTGCGCGACTTTAAAACCACGCTCGAGAATGCAAGGCGAAGCCTGGAGACCAGCAAAGCCAGCGCCCTGACCACCCTGCGGGACGCTTACCGCAACGTTTTAAATGTGCTCGAGTTGGTTAAGGTCGCCAAAAAGAACCTCGAGAATGCCAACACCACCTTGGCTCAGGACAGCGTGAAATTTAAGAGCGGCACGATCTCGAAGGTGGCGTTGCAACAAAGCCAAAATTCTAAATTGCAATCTGAATACAGTTACTTGACCACGACCAACAATTACCTCAAAGCCCTCAATCAAGTCTCAGTCGCCGCAGGCACAGACGTGACTGGTTTGGTTGCCATTGGAATAGGAGGGGTTGCGAAATGACAAGTAGCAGACCACGGGCGAAACGACGTTTTAACTCGCGTTGGTTGCTCGTTTTAATCCCCATTGTTGCGGTTGTCGGATTGCTCGCCTCGGGCATCATCAAAGCGCCAGGCAACCGCAGCCGCACCGACACAACTGCCAAACTCGAGACGGTCAATGCCGCACGTGGCACGTTCAGGGTCAGTGTGACCGGACCTGGCACGCTCGAGGCGTTGCAAAGTTTAGATATTAAGCCACAGGTGAACGGCACCGTCTTGACGCTGCCCAAAGAGGGACAGCGGGTAATCAAGGGTGAACTGGTCGCCAAGCTCGACCCAACCACATTGCAACGAACCCTCGAGAACGCCCAGATCAGCCTGAAAAAAGCCAATGCGCAACTTGAGTCACAACGAATCTCGCAGAGCAGCAACCGTGCCAACCAACAACAACAAATTTCTGCCAGCCAAGCCACATACTCCAACGCCCAAATCGAGGTGGCAAACGCCCAGACTGCCCTGAACAACGCCCGAAAACTCTTTGCGGCTGGCGGAAACTCGAATCTTGACGTGCAAACCGCCCAGAGCAACTTTGAGAAGGCACAAACCAACCTTGAATCGGCGCGAATTGCCCTGAGCACCAATAAAAATGCGCTGGGTTTAAAAGCGGGTTCGGATTCGCAAGATTTAAGCAATTTGCAACTCGCGGTTGAACAGGCGCAAATCAGTTTGCGCAACGCCCAGAGCGACCTGGCGAACACCAAAATTTATGCCCCAATGAACGGCGTGATCTCGAGCGTCAGCGCCCAAGTTGGAAGCTCGGCGAACAGTGGTACGGCTTTGTTTACAATGCTTGACGACTCGAGCGTGAATTTACCGGTTCAGGTGGACGAAACCGAAATTGCCAAAGTCAAACTGGGACAAAGTGCCGAACTGAGCCTCGACGCGATTCCAGACCAGAAATTTCAGGGTAAAGTCACCAAAATTTCGCCTCAAGCCAAAATATCTCAGAACATTGCCGTGTTTTACGTGACCGTAACCGTATCGAACACCGACCTGCAACTGCGCCCAGGTATGACCGCCGAAGCCGAAGTGATCTCGCTCGAGGTGGAAAACGCCCTGACCCTGCCCAAACGCGCCATCCAGACGGTGCGCACCCGTTCATATGTGACGGTGATTGACCCTAAGACCAAAGTCCAAGATACCGTGCGCGTCAAAACTGGCGCGGATGACGGGACAAATATTGTGATCGAATCTGGACTCGAGCCGCAGCAAACCGTGGTCTTGCCAACCCGTGCCAGCGCAGGCTCGAGCGGCGCCGCCATCAGCGGAGGCAATTAACATGAGCGCCATCTTGAGGCTCGAGAACATCACCAAAACCTACACGATGGGCGAGATAGATTTTCAAGCCTTAAAGGGCGTGAGCTGGGAGATTTTTGATGGTGACATGGTGGCGCTCATGGGTCCCAGCGGCAGCGGTAAAACCACCTTGATGCAAGTCATTGGACTGCTGGATCGCCCGACCAGCGGCGAGTATTATTTGCGCGGACGCGACGTGACCGAACTGACCGAGAACGAACGCTCTGAAGCCCGCAACCTCGAGATTGGTTTTGTCTTCCAAGCCTTTCATTTGCTGTCGCGGCAGAATTTGCTCGAGAACGTCGAAGTGCCCCTCACTTATGCAGGTTGGAACGCCCGAGAACGCCGCGAACGCGCCATGCAGATGCTCGAGAAGGTTGGGCTGGCGGACAAAGCCCGAAACCTGCCGAGCCAAATCTCTGGTGGGCAAAAACAGCGCGTCGCCGTGGCTCGCGCCTTAACCATGAGTCCCGCGATTTTGCTGGCGGACGAACCCACAGGCAACTTGGATTCGAGAACAAGTGAAGAGATCATGGCGCTGTTTCAAGAACTGAACGACGAGGGCAGCACCGTGGTGATTGTCACCCACGAACCCGACATTGGGGCGCACTGCAAACGAATTGTTCGTTTGCGCGACGGTCTACTCGAGTCCGACACGACCCAAGCCAACCCGCGCCGCGCCATCCCTTACGGCACGAATGCGCCGAACGCCACCAGTGCCATCAGCACCTAAACTCGAGGAGGAGTGAATTTTATGGAAGCAGTCAACAACCGTAGCGCCCTCGAGAAAACCAGCCCCAAACCTCGTGTTGCCAGCAAGGTCGGACTGAATTTTGGTCAAACCCTGCAAATTGCCTGGCGGGCAATCCTCGCCAACAAAACCCGCAGCTTGCTGACCGCCCTGGGCGTGATTATCGGCGTTGCCGCCGTGATCGCATTGACCAGCCTGGGTTCGGGCGCAACGGGGGGCATCACCAAACAACTCGAGGGGCTGGGCACAAATTTACTGACCGTTGGCAGCGGCAATGGCGGACGCGGCGGACCCCCAGGTTTGGTGCGCACCGGTGGTCAGCAAACCATCACGATGGGCGACGTCAAAGCCATCAAAGACCTCGGCGGCGACATTGCGGGCGTCGCACCGACAATTCAAACCAATTCTCAAGCCAAATTTGCGGGCACGAACATGAGCGTGACCGTGATCGGCACGACCCCAGATTACGAAATCGTGCGAAACTCGAGCGTTGCCTCGGGTGCTTGGTTTAGCACGGGCGACGTCAACGGACGCAAACGCGTCGCCGTCATTGGCTATCAGGTACAAACCGATTTGTTTGGTAGCAGCGACGCAATGAGACAAAAATTTAAGATCGGCGGCGTTAGCTTTACCGTGGTTGGCATCTTGCCCGACAAAGGCAACAGTGGTTTTGCCAGCCCCAACACCCAAGTTTTCGTGCCGTTAAACACCTTTCAACAACGCCTAAGTCGCAACAACAGCGCCAGCGGTCAACTGACGGTGCAAAGCGTTAGCGTACAAGGCGCAAACAAAGACACGCTTAAAGACTTGCAACAAAAAATCACCGATTTGCTGGCGGTCAGACATAAAAAAGAAACCCCAGACGATTACGACTTTAACGTCTCCAACCAAGCCGATGCCCTCTCGAGCGTCAACCAAATCACCACCATTCTGACACTTTTCTTGGGCGGCGTGGCAGGCATTAGTTTGCTGGTCGGCGGTATCGGCATCATGAACATCATGCTGGTATCCGTGACCGAACGAACCAGGGAAATCGGGATTCGCAAAGCCCTCGGCGCAAAACCCAGAGACATCCTGACGCAATTTTTGGTCGAAGCCTTCGTGTTGTCCGTCGGTGGCGGTGTGATCGGTATTTTGATCGGTTTGGGACTGGCTTTCGGGGCTGGCGGCGCGATTAGCATTACCCCAGTGGTCAGCCCAAATAGCGTCATGTTGGCATTCGGATTTAGCGCCGCCGTCGGAATTTTCTTCGGGTTTTACCCAGCCTCTCAAGCCGCCAAACTTGACCCCGTGGAAAGCTTGCGTTACGAATAAATCTTCTTCAAATCTGCATCAGGGTCATGTAAAACAGATAGCGATATTCTCGAGCAGGACTGTTTTAAAGGAGTGATTTATGCGAAAACCATTATTGTTGACCCTGGCAATCTCGAGCTTATTTGCACTGGCGATAGCCCAGCAAGCTCCTCCTCCTGGTGGCAGTGGTTTTGGTCAAAACCCTGCCATGCAAGCCAAAATGAAAAAATATCAATCCTGGTTTGACCTGACCAGCACCGTCAATTTAATGAACGATGTGGACAAAGAAAAAGGTCTGGCGTTCACCAAAGCCCAAGCCAAACTGGCACTGCCCATCCTCAAAGACCTGGCAACCCGAGCCGTCTTAAAGCCCGAAGACGCCACCAAAATCACCACCAAACTCGAGGATACCGTCATCAACGACAAGCAACTCAAATGGATGGATGACACCCAGCTCAAACGCGACGAAGAGCGCCGCAAACAAATGGCGGCTCGAGCTGCAAATGCCAGCAGCACAAACGCAATTCGTCTTCCAGGTGTTGGTGGCACAAATCGTCCTGCGGGCGCGGCTGGTAATGGCGCTAGGAGCGGCATGTTTGATGCCATCATGAATGACAAGCCATACAACCCATTTAAAACTGGACGCGGTGCGGATACCCTCAAAACCCTGACTGCAACACTTTCAAAACGATAATCAACTCAAAATCCTAAAGGCTCGAGCGCAAATCTCGAGCCAATATTTTTTTAAATACTTCAGGGGGTACAGCTGAGAGCCTGACAGAAAGTATGAGAACGTCTCCGAGTAAGGTATTTTCTTGTTGATGACACAAAAAAAACTATCGGAGACGCAACCAAAATCTAC
>JAYVRX010000150.1:0-3651 GCA_043775825.1 Deinococcales bacterium | reverse complement strand
CTAACCTACTTGCCATTTATTTTTAAAGCTGCCACTACCGCTTTAAAAGCCTTCCCGAACCTCAACTCGAGCTTCGATGAAGCAAGTCAAGAAATTGTGCATAAACAGTATTACAACCTTGGTTGCGCGGTGGACACCGAAGCTGGTTTAATTGTGCCAGTCGTGAAAGACGTTGATCGCAAAAGTGTTACGCAAATTGCCAAAGAAATCAGCGAACTTGCCGCGCAAACCCGCGAAGGCAAAGCCAGCCCAGAAAGTCTTTCAGGCTCGAGCTTCAGTGTGACCAACATGGGTTCGGCTGGGAGTTTACTGAGCTTCCCGATTATCAACGTGCCAGATGCCGCGATTCTTGGCGTGCAAACCATTCAAGAGCGTGCTGTAGTGCGTGACGGGCAAATCATGATTCGGCAGATGATGTACTTAAGCCTTAGTTTTGACCACCGATTGGTGGACGGCGCAGAAGCCGCAAGGTTCTTGGGGCACATTCGCCGCTTGCTCGAGAGTCCAGATTTGTTGTTACTCGAAGCGATTTAAACTTGTCCTGGGAGCGAATTCTTGTTTATGTAAAACCTGCGACTCGGGGCTTCTCGAGCCACAGGTTTTTAATTGATGCTCGAACACAGCAAATGCTGGGGTCATCTTAAACCTCGTCTTTGCTGATGTTCTAAACCCACACTCGCCAAATGCTGCACGAGTGCAACTGGACTGGAAAACTCGAGCAATTCAATCACTTCAAAATCTTGATTCTGGGCGTACACACGCTCGAGCGTTGCGTACCAGGGTTGATTATCGGTTTCGGGTTGCACAAACAGTAAATACTGCGCTTCGTTTTTCATAAAACCCGCCGCTCGAGTTAGGGTATGCGAATGGTCATTGTGCCTAAAAGGACGCTGACAGGACTGATCTGATCTGGAGTAGGACCATAACCGAGTTGTCCAGAATTGTTGTGTCCCCAACTTTGTACAGTTCCATCAGACCTTAGAGCAAGCGACAAATGAAGTCCAGCAGCGATAGTAACAATGCCACTCGAGTTTTCAACTGCAACTGGAAGACCTTGATAAAGTTGGTTGCCATTGCCAAGTTCGCCGTAAGTATTTGACCCCCACGCCAGCACTGTGCCGTCAGCTTTAAGTGCTAACGAATGAAAAAACCCTCCTGCCACAGCAACAATGTTGCTCACGCTACTCACCGCTACGGGCGTTGGTTTATTCACTTTGGGAATGTTGTCCCCAAGTTGCCCACCAAAATCTGATCCCCAAGCCAGCACATTGCCGCTCGAGGTGAATGCCAGACTGTGGCTTGTGCCAGCCGAAATACCAACAATGTTACTCGAGGTCATGACAGCAACGGGTAAGGGTTGATCTGCAAATTGCGTGTTGTTGCCGAGTTGCCCTTCGACATCCGATCCCCAAGCCAGCACTGTGCCGTCGGCTTTTAATGCCAACGAGTGTTCGCTCCCCGCACCAATTGCCACGATGTCACTCGCGCCACTGACCGCCACGGGTGTCGGTTTGTCGGCTTTAACGACGCTATCACCAAGTTGCCCTCGAGAATTGTTGCCCCAAGAGAACATCGTACCGTCAGATTTAAGAGCGAGAGAGTGAAAATAACCTGCACTGATCGCAATAATATTACTCGCACCACTGACCACAACGGGCGTGGGTTTATCCTCGAGCGTCGCATTGTCACCAAGTTGACCACCCGCATCGTTACCCCACGCCAGCACCGTACCATCAGCTTTTAATGCCAAAGAATGTGCCTGCCCAGCCGCAACAGCCACAATGTCATTCGCGCCACTGACTGCTACGGGAGCGAACGCATTAAACAATAAATCATCATTTCCCAATTGACCATAGCCGTCACCACCCCAAGCCAATACCGTGCCATCCGATTTGATCGCCAGTGCGTGTGTGCCGCCTGCTGCCAGACTCGGTTGGTTTGTATGAACGCCAAGAAAAAGAGTTTGTTGTTTGCTTGGGTCTTGAACACTTTTTGCAGTCACCTGAACAACCTTCCCGAAGCTCGAGGTGGGCGCGTTATACGTCACACTGCTGCCTGTAGCGCTCGAGAGTGTGCCAGCACCCCCAGATTCAATGTTCCAAGTCAGGGCGTTGTTAAACGCGCCTGTGCCGCTTACAGTCGCTGTTAATGTGGTGCTTTCCAAAGCTCGCAAGTTGGGTTTTGAAGTCGCAAGACTGACACCCGTGATGCTCGAGGTCGGATTGCTGGCTTGCACTGCAATACTGACCGAATCAAATTTACTCGAGTCTTGAGCGCTGCTGACTTTGACAACACTGGTGCTGCTCAAGGCAGGCGTGGTAAAAGTGACACTCGCGCCAGTGATGGCGGAGAGCGTACCCCCACCACTCTGAATGATCCAGTTCAACGTGTTATCAAACGCGCCCGTGCCGTTTATAGCCGCCGAAAGTGTCTGACTGTCTCCCGCGTTCATGGTCAGGTTTACAGCATTGATTTGTACATTGGTGACGGTGGTGATGATAGGACTACCATTTGGACAGGCAACAAGAGTTGCAAGAAAAAAAACGATTGACACGGCTCGAGCATTCATGGGTTTCCTCCTTGGACTCAGCGAATCCAGTTCATAACGTAATTTCATTTCAAACCTCGAGCCTCTTGTTAACGCACTTTAAGCAAAGTCTCGAGCCGCGCCAGCCGTGCCTCAATGCCCTCCATCTCGTCGCGCAGACGTGCGTTCTCAGCCTCGAGCTTCGCGTTCAGTCCTTTGATCGCGGCAAAAGCTACGCCTTGCGCGTCGGCGGTGTTGATCGTGGTGTCGCTTTCGCCCATGCCGAATGCAGCGCGAAAATCCTGGGCGACTGGACCGATATGAGGTGTGCGCTTCTGGTCACCGCGCATGTTCCAGGTTGTGACTGGCATCCGCATCAGAGACTCGAGAATCACTTCTGTGTCTACGGTGCGGAAGTTCTTCTTGGCATTTCGGTCAGAGGTGCAATTCCAGCCCGCACCGCCGTTGAAGGCGCACACCCCGTTACCGCCAGCGCCGCCCAGAAAGTACCCTGAGCTACCACTGGTACTCTGACCGTAAACGCCCCGTCCGCTTGTGCTGAAGCCGTAGACCCCGCGACCGGCTACGGCGTATCCCGCCACCCCTTTGCTGTTCACGTCTGCGTCGGCTTCCCCTGACACACCAACACCCCCAGACGCGGTGTTCCTGCCAATAACACCTGCACCGCCCACGCCACTGTTCGTGCCCAGCACCCCCACGCCATCGTTCGCGTTGCCACGGATGGCGACGATGCTTGGACCTCCAGTCGCATTCACCCTGAAAGTTCCATTCCCAAGGTCTGATCCAGTCATGACAAAGGGCAGTGTCAGCTTCGCACCCGTGACCGCGCCGTCCGCGAGTTTGGCAGCGCTCACGCCGCCATCCGCCAAGCTGAATTGCGCCCCTGTCAGGGCAAGACCCGCACCCGCCGTGTAGCTCGCGCCCACGTCGTCCGTCTCGCAGGTCACACTCCCGTCAGGCTTGACCTCGCGGATACTCGAGCCTGTCGTGCAAGTTGCGGCAACCCGAGACTGGATTGCCACCGTGTCCACGCTGAACGCCGCACCAGCCAACTTCAAGCCTACCCCAGCCGTGTAGCTCGAGCCACCCGAACCCACGTCGTC
>JAYVRX010000149.1:0-13043 GCA_043775825.1 Deinococcales bacterium | reverse complement strand
ATTCCGATTAAGAAGAAATTTGTTGACCTTGTGGGGTGTTTAATGTCTCAGACGATGATTTTTCGTGTTCCTTAATCTTTTCTGTTAGGCTCTCAGGTCGCCAATGACAAGTTTTTCACGCTTTACACTCAGTACGCCTGAACCGCCGAGCCACTGAACATTTAGGGTTTTAGGCAGGCTTTTAGGAATGCCCGAAAGGGCAATGGTTTGGACGTCGCCCGGGATCAGATCAAGCATGTTATCAGATAAGTTTAAACCATGAATGAACACGCCCTTGACAGGTTTGGTGCTCGAGATTCGCAAGTTTTTGTCCTGCCAGTGAAGTTCTATTGCTGGGGCTTGAAAGTCAAAATACTTGAACGGCTCTGGGAATAAGCTATGACGGGCAATGACCGTATCTCCAGTCATCAAGCGTGCGGCAATCACCACGGCGCTGTCATGCTTTGGGGCAAACACGCCCAACTCGAGCACGCCGTTGGCAGGAATCACAACCTCGCGGGTTTCAAAGTTGAGTTCACTGCCAGCCAAATTCAAAGCTTGAAGCTCGAGTTTGCAATTCACAGGCGCTAGGGTCGTGTTCAACGCCCAGACTGATCCGTCCATCCAAAGGTTGATGCTGACTGGCGCAAGGGCGCGTTTGATCGTGTAATAGGCTGGTTTTGGCGTGGCGCTCGAGTCAATGATCGCCCACGAGCTGACCGCCCAGCAATCGTTGATTTGCCAGACCAAAGCGCCACCAACGGCACGTTTGCCCGCTATGCCCCAACGCCTGCGCCAAATTCGGTAGGCGCAATCCAGCGCCTCGCTTTGCACCAATTGCGTGGCGTAAACAAATTCTGATAGGTTTTGCGGTAACTTTTGCGTGTCGGTGATGTAGGCGTTCAAACGCCGCATTCCGTCATCGGCTTTCATGTGGTGCTCAAACCCACGGCTTTGCGGATGGCGTTCCTCGGGTGGCAAGACCACCTCAAGCGTCTCGAGGTGGGCGGCGCTCGCCATGCCAAATTCGCTGACAAACCGTCCCTCGAGTTTGCTGTAATCGCGGTAAGGACGGGCTGGACCACCCCAAACATCCCAGGTGTGACGGTCACCAACGGTTTGATCGTCAGGGTATACGCCGTAAAACGGACTGCCAGGTTGGTAGTAACGCCCTGGGTCAAGTTCTTGCAACAACTCCGGCAGCAGGCGTTCGTAAATCACTCGAGCGGGCATTTCAGGGTTTTGTTCGGCTGGTAAATCGGCTTTGTACAGACCCTTGGCAAAGCCTAAAGAATAATCTTCGTTGTTGCCCGTCCAAATGGCTAAACACGGATGATGCCGCAAGCGTTTGATGTTGGCAGTAGCCTCGAGTTTGATGTTTTCGATAAATTCTGGGTAGGCAGGGTAAATGCCGCAACCGAACATAAAATCTTGCCAGACCAGAATTCCAGCCTCGTCGCAGAGTTCGTAAAAAGCATCGTCTTCGTAAATCCCGCCGCCCCAGACGCGCAGCATTTGCATGTTGGCGGCTTTGGTCTGAGCGATGCGCTGGGCATAACGTTTGCGGGTCACGCGGGTCAGCATCAAATCGTCAGGAATCCAATTTGCGCCGCCCATCAAAACCGCAATGCCGTTGACTTCAAAATAAAAACTCGAGCCTGCCTCGCCCGCAACGGCTTCCTGAATCACACGAATTTGCCGCAAGCCAATTTTTTGGGTTTTAAAATCCAGGTGTTGACCACCGCGCACCAACTCGAGAATTACGGTGTAAAGCGGCTGATCGCCATACAAATGTGGATACCAGAGCTTGGCTTGACTGACCTCAAATCTATGCTCGAGTTGATTGCTGGCTTCGAGCACCGACTTGGACAATTCTGCGCCGTTCGGGTCGAGCAAGGACATCACCAGTTTTGCGCCTTTAAGTGCACCCTCGAGCTTGACTGAAACAGGCAATTTGGCGGCATCGAGACCCGCGTTCAATTCGGGTTGGACGTGCCACTCGGCAATTCTGGCGCTTAACGTCTCGAGTCTGACGGAGCGCCACAAACCCAGATCGAGCAGCTTTGGACCCCAATCCCAAGAGTAATGGTATTGGGCTTTGCGCACGTACAAACGGCTCGAGTCGCCATTCCAGACTGGAAGTTTGCCACCGTTCGCGGCTTCAAGCTCGAGTCCCTTGTACCAGGCACTTTCAAACAAAATATGCAAGGAATTTTTTTCTTGTAATGCCACTTCGATGCGATGTGGTACAAACATATTTTCAGACTTTAAAATTTGCAAGCCGTTCAGCCAAACGGTGGCGAAGGTGTCCAAACCATCAAAGCACAACCACGAGTTTCGTTCGGTTTTACTGGCATCAAACTCGAGTTTGTACAACCAATCTGCCTCACCGACCCATGCCACATCGAGTTCATTGGTGTTGTAAAACGGATCGGGAATCACGCCCGCATCCAGTAAAGTTTGATAGACCGTGCCGGGCGCGGTGGTCGGCAGCCAATTTTTGGTGGTGGCAAAATCACTTTCCAGACTGACTTTGTGGTTGCGGCGTTTCAACTTCCAAGCTTGCTCGAGTGATCGTTCTGTCATTGATAACCCCTGGATTTATTGACACTCCGCACCCCTAAAGGGGTGGGATTCTTGGTTCAATGCCTGGCATTACAGCACCATGACTCCCCAAGCTCACTGGGTCTGCCCGACCCTGAATAAGCGACCATGCCCGCAGGTGCGTTTTATGGTCAAGAAACGCAAACTTCTTAATGTTATTCGCTGCAAGACCATCACGATCATTCAACGTATTACACGCTGGACACAACCATTCACGAGTCTTGAGTTTCAAATCCCGATTGTACCAACCACACCCACAAACTCGAGATGATGGTTCAAACGTTCCAATACGAAGCGTGTGCTTACCAACCCAAGCTGTTTTGTACTCAATAAAATCAGTGAACCTAGACCAACCAACATCAGCTATTCGACGAGCTAGTTTGTGATTCTTAAGCATCCCAGCAACGTTTAACGTCTCGAGACAAACCGTATTGAACTCATTGACGACTCGGGTACTGACTTTATGCAAGAAATCATTCCTGCAATCCGTTACCCGTTGATACCCTCGAGCAAGTTGAATTCGTGCTTTCTCTCGGTTCTTACCACTTTTTTGCTTTCTCGAGAATCGTTTATGCAATACTTTTAATCGCATCAATGCTTTCTCAAGATGTTTTGGATTCTCTATCTTTTCACCCGTGGATAACACTGCAAAGTGTTTAATCCCAAGGTCAATACCTACCGCAGTTTGGATCATTAAAGGTTTTGGTGTTAAGTCTTGGTTTTCGACATCCACCAGCACTGAAATGAAAAACTGACCAGCTTTATTTTTGCTTACCGTACAAGTCCTGATAACACCTTCAAAGATTCTCGAGAGTTTCGCTTTGACCTTTCCGAGTTTAGGGATTGTGATTCGATTCGTTTCAAAATCAACGCTCACACCTTGCGGGTAGTTCGCGCTGTTGTGCGTGTGTTTACTATGAAATTTTGGAAAGCCTTTTTTCTCCTTGAAGAATTTAACAAAAGCGCTCTCGAGATTCACGAGCGCTTGTTGAAGGGGCTGTGACGCAACTTCGGTTAGCCACTCTTTTTCTTTTTTCAGTGCAGGCAGTTGTTTATCGAGTTGAAACCGAGTTAAACCTTTTGCGAGTGTTTGATAGGACGTGATTTTTTGTTGAAGACCCCAATTGTAAATGAATCGAACACAACCAAATTGTTTAGCAAGATTTTCAGCTTGCATCACGTTTGGATAAATTCGGTATTTGAACGCTTTCAACATTTTGATAGTGTACCACGATTTTACATTTATTAATTATTTTGTTTAAGTGTACTTGGTTGTCGCAGTACCTACGGCACTGAAGCGACCCTGCCCGTTAGGTGCATGTTTAGGGTCAAGAAGTGCATCGCTACGCGATGAAACCGATTCATCCCACGGCTAAAGCCGATGGGCTTTCTCGGTTTAGCTTCGGTAAAAATTAGCATTTCCCACTCTCGAGTGTCAAACCCAAATCCAAAATAATCCGACTGATAAGAGGTGAATCAAACTCGAGAAAATTTGCCTCGCGTGGCTGATTGTTTGTTATTAGAACACAAGCGAGTTCTGTTACAATCCCTGCCATGCGCGTTTCCAAACCCACCACCGTGACCATCCGCGACGTTGCCAAGCGGGCTGGTGTTTCGATAGGTACAGTCTCGAGGGCGCTCAAAAACCAAACTGGTCTGACCGAAGAAACCCGTCAACAAGTTTTGCGTTCCGCCTTTGAGCTTGGTTACGACACCACAAACTTGCGTCCCAATAAACGTAGGCGAGTCAGTTTTTTAACCTCGAGGTTGCCAGATTTGACCATCAACCCTTTTTACTACAGTAATTTCCGTAATTATTGAGAAACGAAGTTTCTCAATAATTACGCGAGCTATGCGAGCAGAAGCGATCATGCCCGCAAGGTGCATTTTATGGTCAAGAAACGAACAGTGGTTGGAGTAGGAAGCGACCATGCCCGAAGGTGCATTTTATGGTCAAGACATTGGTCAAAAAGCGCAGCTTTTTTATCAATGAATACGGAAACCACTGTAAACAACTGTACAATGACTCGAAATCCATTGAATCTTTAGAAAATCCCAAACCTCAATTCAAAGGACAAGCATGATCAACCGCAATGATTTCCCAAAAAACTTCGTTTGGGGCGCTGCCACCTCGAGCTTTCAAATTGAAGGCGCAACCACCGCCGATGGGCGAGGTCCAAGCATCTGGGATACCTTTTGTGCCGTGTCAGGGAAGACCCGTGACGGTGACACCGGCGAACCAGGCTGCGACCATTACAACCGCTTTAAAACCAACCTTAACCTAATGAAAGAACTGAATCTCGAGGCGTACCGATTTTCAACTGCCTGGTCGCGGGTGCTGCCGACGGGGCGTGGGCGGGTCAACGAACAAGGTTTGGGCTTTTATGAACGTTTGGTCGACGGTCTGCTCGAGCGCGACATCACACCCTGGCTGACCTTGTACCACTGGGATTTACCTCAAGCCCTCGAAGATGCTGGTGGCTGGTCTGCTCGAGACACGGTGTACGCTTTTGAAGAGATTGAAGCCAATACAATTGCCCTCGAGTTGCTTGAAAAACCACCACTGCAAGGATACTTAACGATTTCCAATGCCTTGCAATGGCGCTTCCAATTACCAAAGAGCGTCTGAACCAACTTGAGGTGCAAACCCTTGCCGTTCATTTGAAATCTCGAGTGATGGCTAAGTTGTTGGCGGAGTATTTAGGCACATTAGTTGAAATTCAGATTCGTGATGCGTTTACCAAATTATGCCGCGAATCTGACCAGGATGTACCTTTGCTTTTTGGTTAAGAGGTTGTTACCGAGGACATGCTCAAAGCTGTGAAATGGATTCTCGAGCCTCAGACCTCATTTCTGCCATTCACGTAACGCATGGTAGGCTGCCCGCATGAGCAATTCGAGCCTTCCCGAAAACCTCGAGTTGATCGAAATGGCAGAACATTTTCCTTATGCCGCGTATCGTCCTGGACAACGCGAAGCTTTACAAGCCACGCGGGCGGCGTTTGCCAAAGGCAAGCGTTTTGTGATCGTCGAAGCCCCAACGGGCGCGGGAAAATCGGGCATTGCGGTCACGATGGCAAGGGAAGCCAAAAGTGCTTACGTTCTGACCGCACAAAAATTGTTGCAAGACCAGTACGCCAGAGATTTTCCTGATCTGGCAGTCGTCAAAGGTCGTGCCAATTACCCGTGTTTGGTCATGGACACCCACGCGGGCGCAGCGCCGTGCATGGCTGGTCGAAAGTTCCCAATCTGCGAGGAATGCAGTTACATTATCGCCAAAGATGATGCCCTTCACGCGCACACCGCCACCCTGAATTACTCGTATTTTCTGGCAGAAATTAACCATTCGGGCGCATTTCAAAAACGTGATCTGCTAATTCTGGACGAAGCCCACAACACCGAAGACATGTTGATGCGCTTTGTCGAAGTCTACGTTTCCAGGCAAACCTTGGCTCGAGCTGGAATGGACATCGAATTCCCGACCAATCCCGATCTCGAGGAACGGATTCATTTTGCGACCTCCTTGCTGCCCGAGGTGGCAAAAGCTTTGGTTAAGCTCGAGATACACCTCGAAGACCTTGAAGAAATCCCGCCCGACCTTGCCACGTTTAAGAACGAACTCGAGGGACTGTGCAAACGCCTTGCATTGTTGCGGGATGATACCGAAGCGGCTTGGGTGTGTGAGCAATCCGACGATCAAGGCTTAATGGCAGGCGGCGCGATGTGGTGGCGTTTTCGCCCAGTGCGCGTCAACACGTTCGCTTACGATTTTGTCTTTAAACATGCCGAACGCGTGCTGTTTTTGAGCGCCACCATCCTCGACCCGCAAACTTTCCTTCGCGCCCTCGGAATTCCACTCGAGGATGCCGCCTTCATTCGTGTCCCCTCGAGCTTCCCCGCCAAAAACCGCCCGATTTATCCGTTGAACGTCGCACGTCTCAACCGTGACACCCTCGATGCCGAACTGCCGCGCATCACCAACGTTGTCATGAAACTCCTCGAGCATCACAATACCGAAAAAGGCGTGATTCACGCGCATTCGTACAAAATTTTGCGACACCTCGTCGCCAGTCTGCCAGGAAAATACCAGAACCGTCTGATCTATCACTTCGGGGCTGAGGGGCGCGAAGATGCGCTGGAACGACACCTCTCGAGCAAGAAACCCAGCGTGCTTCTCACGCCCAGTATGACCGAAGGCATTGACTTGGCAGACGATCACGCCCGTTGGCAGATCATTGTCAAAGTGCCGTACCCGTACTTGGGCGACCCGCAAGTCAATGCGCGGCGCAGCATCGACCCGAGTTGGTACGAATGGCGCACCGCCTTGCGTTTGGTGCAAGCCTACGGACGCGCCGTGCGGAGCAGCGACGATTACGCCAGCACGTACATTCTGGATTCTTTGTTTCCAAGTTGGGTGCAACGACAACGCTCGAGGTTACCGTCATGGTTTATGGAAGCGATAGCCCCAGCGCGGCAAGATGCTCGAGATGAGACACTTTCAGACCACCATTAGTACAGTCAAACAGTGGTATACTTGAGCAATAATGAATCAAACTCAGTCGCTCGAGAAAGTAAAAGTTACCCATACACTCACCCGACGCACTCGAGATGAAGTACGTCAACTTGTTGCCCAAGGCGTTGCAAAAGACGCCAGCGATTTCATTGAACGGGCGCTAGAACAGGCTTTACATGCTGAAAAACTTAAGCATTTAGAACTCGAGTTAGAAGTCTTTGATGATCCCGAATATGCTGCTCAGATTGCCAAATTTGGTGATACAGGACTTGAAGACCTTCAACCGTTCCTGAAAGACAACGATGCCTAATCCAAAAAGAGGAGAGATTTGGCAAGTTCAGTTTGATCCAGCCTTGACAAGTGAAGGAGCTGGCGAACATCCAGCCATTATTTTTAGCATTGACAAGCTCAATGACTCCAAAATGCCCTTAACCTCAGTAATGATGCTCACCAGCGTCCAACCTAAACACGAAGGAATGTTGAACGTTCGGCTTGAACCTGATGGGCAAAATGGTTTGACAAAAACCTCGTGGGCGCAACCACATATTTTTCGAGCCATGAACAAAGAGCAACGTTTGATACGGCGACGTGGTGTACTCGCAGTTTCAGATTTTGAAAGGGTTGAATCGGCATTGCGAGAAGTTTTGGGCTTGTAATATTCGGGTGGTGTCGTGAGATGATCTCAGCTCCCCATTTTTGGAATTGCAAAATGGAGTAATTCCAACGTGCTCCACACATGCCCAGCAATACCAGCCGCCATCGCAGGTGTCCGCTGCTGATACAACCGTCTTCCAACGGCTTGTTCAAACTTCACCCGTAAAACCCTTGAAACCCTCGAGAAGTTCAAGACTGTCGTCACCCACCAAGCCAATGAATGCCTCGATTCGAGACTTCTAAGTACATCCAACTTAATTTTGACAGTTTTATCGTCAAAATTAAGGCGAGCTATGCGAGTGTGGAAAACGTGTCGCACGCGAAATTCTAGAATTCTGCTGCTTTTGGCAGAATGATAGAATGTAGCCGTGAGATACTTAGCAAAAGCCGCGCTTTTACGAACTTGGTACGCGTTCATACTTCGATTCGTGAGGTTAGAACGTTCAATTGCACTGGTGTTAATCTTAAAATCGCCCATACGTTTTAAACCCTTCAATACGCGCTTTTTCGTTCCATGAGCAATCAGGGTGTTCACTTTGTTCGCCCAATCTTTTAAAATCTCCCATGCTTTCCATTGAACTTTTAACCCCAGCCTCGAGCCTCAAGCATCTCTCAGCGTTGCTTGAAATCTTGCAAGACAGCATCAATTCTGGCGCGAGCATCGGTTATCTGCCACCGTTTCCAGACTCAATCGCCAACGATTACTGGCTTGGGGTGCTCGAGAAAGTTAAGAACGGAACGGTATTGCTCTGGGTGGCTCGAGATGCAGATTTGGGCGTGGTTGGCACGGTTCAACTCGAGCTTGCCAGTAAAACCAACGCGCTTCACCGTGCCGAGGTTTGTAAGTTGTTGGTGCATCAAAAAGCCAGACGGCGCGGTGTGGCGAGGGCATTAATGCTCGAGTTGTTGCGGGTTGCCAAAGACTTGAATCGCACAACTTTGGTGCTTGACACCAGGGAAGGTGATTCTTCAAATAGCCTGTATCAATCGCTTGGCTTTCAGGTTTCGGGTTTGATTCCAGCCTATATCACCAACGAACGCGGCGAGTTTCAGGCAACGGTGATTTACTTCAAACTCTTAAACGCTTAAACTACCATCATGAGCTTAAACGTCACAGTTTGGAACGAATTTCGTCACGAGAAAAAGAACGCCCGTGTCATTGCCATTTACCCCGACGGCATTCACAACGCTATCGCCACGCCCTTAAAAGCGGCAGGATTTAACGTCACCACCGCCACCCTCGACGAACCTGAGCACGGTTTAACAAGTAGCGTGCTCGAGAAAACCGATGTGCTGTTCTGGTGGGGTCACATGGCGCACGATGAAGTCTCGGATGAAATTGTCGAGCGCGTGAAGGCTCGGGTGTTGCAAGGCATGGGTTTGGTGGTTTTGCACTCGGGGCATTTCTCGAAGATTTTTAAAGTCTTAATGGGAACAACCTGCGACCTGAAATGGCGCGAAGACAAAGACCGCGAACGCCTGTGGGTTGTTGCGCCAGGACATCCAATCGCGGCTGGGCTTGGTGAGCAAATCGTGCTCGAGTCTGAAGAAATGTACGGCGAGCATTTTGACATTCCGCAACCCGAAGAACTCGTGTTTGTATCCTGGTTTTCTGGTGGCGAGGTTTTCCGTTCGGGTGCGACCTTTAAGCGCGGGCTTGGACGAATTTTTTACTTCCGTCCAGGGCATGAAACCTACCCGACGTATCATAATCTCGAGATTCAAAAAGTGCTTGAGAATGCGGCACGTTGGGCGGCGGCAACTCCAGGCACAGCACCCGTGTACGGCAATGCCAAGCCGTTCGAGAGAATGCCTGAATAAAAAATTAAATTCGTAAGGGCGAAACATGTTTCGCCCTATTTTATTTGCAAAAGATGACCAACTTTGTTAGTCTTAACTTATGCAATTGAATGTTGCCGAAGCCAAAACAAAACTTTCAGCTTTACTCGAGGCAGTTGAACGGGGCGAGGAAGTTGTGATTGCCCGTTATGGCAAACCTGTTGCGCAATTGGTGGCAGTCAAACCACAGAAAAAGCGTCAACTTGGTGCGTTTCCAATGCAGATTAAATCTAATCTGCTCGAGCCTACCGATCCTGAAATCATTGCTTTGTTTTACAACGAGAATTAAGTGCGGGTTCTGTTAGACACGCACACGTTGGTTTGGGCAATACGAGAACCTGCAAAGCTTACGATTCGAGTTCGAACACTGCTTGAAGATGAAACAATCACGATTTTGTACAGTCCTGTCAGCTTGTTTGAGATGAGTATCAAATACCGTCTGGGTAAATGGAACGAAGTCGCAGATTTTGTTTCAGATCAAACGGGTGATGTCATGATTGCAAGTATTGACGCAATCGAACTTCCAATTCTCTCAAGCCATGCGCGATTGGCTGGGACATTACCTACAGACCACAAAGACCCATTTGACCGATTGCTCGCAGCCCAAGCAATGCTCGAGCAAGTGATATTACTGAGTGCTGATTCGCTTATGGATGGTTTTGGCGTGCAAAGAATTTGGGATTAACTTTTTAAGCCTCGAGTTTTACATGCACGAACGGATTCACATCCGGCTGCCCGTCCGTAATCCACATTTCCTTCGTCTCGAGGTTCATGACGACGGCGGTCACGGTCACGTAATGCTCTTCC
This sequence comes from Deinococcales bacterium, assembly GCA_043775825.1. Taxonomy (GTDB): domain Bacteria; phylum Deinococcota; class Deinococci; order Deinococcales; family JAAFIG01; genus JANXTZ01. Next base: position 2,647 of record JAYVRX010000149.1, on the reverse strand, counting down.
GGCGGGTCGTCAAGATTGGGGTAGCGACAAATGCCGTCCGCGCCACCGTCACGGTCACGAAGGAATTCTTGAAGGTCGGATACCGCCAGTGGGCGTTTGGACTCGAGCAGGTGCGTCATGCGTTTTTGCCTGTGCCTCGAGTTGTCACGGCGCTCACTTGGTGGTTCGATCACGCCCAGTTCGGTTGGCGCAAGAAAGTGATTGGTGTGCGACATCGTTCCCAGACTGCACGATACTTGACGCACGCCGTTTGGTGCGGCTTCCAGGTCTACTGCCATGTTCGGCGCTTGAGCCACCAGCAAATTCACGCTGCACGCTCTAGCCTCATCGGTTACGATTTTTACGGCTTTTTCAAATTCTTTGGATTTTAGAATTTCAAAACAGCGCACGTGAACGGGTCGGACGGGTCGCGCCCAATCGTCGTCCATGCTGGTGATGCCGTTGATGCACAAGCCCATACCGTAGGAATTCAAACCGAATTTGCCACCAAAAATTCCGGCTTCGGTGAACGCCAGCGTCTCGAGTCCATCGTCATGTTTGGTGTGCAAAATCGCGCCCTTCACGTCAGGAATCCAATCCCAGTTTTGACCGATCAAAAGCTGCTTGGTGCTGCTGGCTTCGGGCAGCACACCAAATGCGGTGCAACCGTCAACCACACGTTCTCGAGGCGCAAGTCCGTGCTCCTCGAGGGCAACCTCGCCAAATTGATAGTACAAAATTTCGTAACGCACGTTTAAGGCGGCAATCTCGAGCAGGTCAAAACCAGAACCTTCGCTAATGCCGCGCATTCCGTCGTAGTACTCGAGATTTAAATTTTTGACTACCTCGAGCATTTTTGCGGCGCGTTCGAGTACCTCGGTGCGCTCGAGGTGCGCCTCGCGAAGGAATCGGTCAAAGTAAATCTCGAGATTTTCACCAATTTGGGTTTTCAGGTCGCGCCCGTGTTGAACGCCCTGCTGAAAACTCGAGCCTGAAAGCTGGACGATAGGAAAGGTCACAGCATTATCCTACCCGAATCATGTTTTGAAATCATGACGGCATTCCAACATACTTCTCGAGTTTCACGCATCGGTAACTTGGCTTATTTGAGTGGGCTGTTCGGCGCAAGGTACTGCAATAAACTTTTGTAAGGAAGCTCAAAATCATCTTCGCAAACGATTACCGCATGTGCAAACGATGGTGTAATCACCAAACCTTCGCTGGTTAAGTACCAACTGACGTATGAAAACGTATCGGTTTCGTACACGTCCGCACAATCTTTTTCTGAACTAAAGGATTTGTATTGGTTCAAGATCAAGGTTTTCAGGGCTGTTCCTCGAGTTTCGAGGTATGTCGTGCGAAGGTCGGAAGTGTCGTTCGGGTCGAGGCTTACACCTTTTGGAATTGGTACGAAATGGTACAGGTCTTCAATGTTTAAATCCTTGCCAGTTTTGAGGTCAAGGTTGAGGTTCTCCGCGCCGCCGTCGGGGTGAGCGCCACCGCAATAATAATAAACGCTCGCCGAAACACTGAGAATACGTTTTGAGTAAAGCGCCACTTTTGGCGTGTACGAATACTCACCATTGCTGGAACTCAGGCAATCCAGATCTGTCATGGCAAGATTGTAATGCGCGTCGGTCAAAGTATCATTGACGGTTTTGCTCTCCAACGGCAGCCTTAAAAACTCTATTTTTGACTTCGGCTCGAGCCACCATTGCACGCTTTTGCCATTTACGGTTTCGGTTTTCACCAGTTTGGCGGGCATGTTAAACCGCAAGTAATCAAAAGGTTGCTCGAGTTTCCATTTGTTTAATAAGGTCGTGCTGGGCAATTTGATGCCGCTTAAATCTTTTGAGGTCACACGGTGCAGATTGATTGGCAAGAGTTTTTTTGGTTGCTTCACCGATGCCCAATTTCCCGAAAACGTATTGCCAGCACTTTTTAAGGAAAGCTTGGCGGTGACATCCGTTCGATCCGATTCAAATTCGGAAAGGCTGATAACCGATTTGCTGACTTTGCCCTCTAAACGAATATCAATCGCATGATTGCGGTAATAATAACTGGCTGTCACCAGCGAATTTTTGTCCGTCTCGAGTTTTAAAGCAATCGCGGATTTTCCAAGTGTTCCCACATAAACACCGTCCATACCAGCAGCCAAAACCGTGGAACTAGACGCAAACAACACCACCAAGATTTTTAAAAATCGCATGGCTGTATTTTACGCCCCTGTGTGAACCTCGAGTGAATCGCAATTCAAATTTACGAGGCTGTAAAATAATCTGCTCAACAAAGGAGAATCATTATGTCGTACTCAGGTCAAGAATACGCCCAGGCTTTAGAGATGCACCAGTCCCCATTGCTCGAGCTTCTGGCTCAAATTCCAGAAGACAAAGGCACGTTCGCCGCTTGGGAAGGTGGTAAAAATTTTATTCAACTGACAGATCATTTGAAACTAACCAAGCTGCGTATGTCAGCCATGATTGCGGGGGAAAAACCTGGTACTGCCGAATCATCTACCGATCTTGCCAGCGCTCGAGCCGCCCTGCAATCAGCCAGCGCAAGTTTAACAGTGGATTGGGTACACTTTCGTGGACATGAAGTTCGGTTCAAAATAAGAACTGGAGAACATCATGTCAAAACAAATCAAAACGTACACGCCAGAATTTAA
>JAYVRX010000148.1:0-13076 GCA_043775825.1 Deinococcales bacterium | reverse complement strand
CCTGAGTTTGTTCTGGTTTCCGAATCTTTTCGTGGTGCATTGTCAACTTACCTTTTACTCGCTCTCAGTGCTGACCCTACGCTTTCAGGTGCAGATGCAGGCTCTGGTTTAGTGCTTCCGAAACTTTGCGCGAATGAAGCTTGTAGATTGCCGTTCGTACCTTCAAGGAAAGGTCAGCTTTACGGCACTACCAAATCTTCATGTCGTGTGGAGCGTAAAAACTCTCGAGCATGTAAGTACGCTCGAGAAAAACTAAAACCTTCTTGACCGTGTGCAACAGCGTGTGCAACCGCACCAACTTTTGTTAGATTCTAAGAGGTTACAAAAGCTTGAAGGGTTCTCGAGAATACGTGTGTAACGGCTTCCTTGGGTTTTCTTAGATTCCTTCAGTGTCCCCCTTTGGCTTCTGGGGGTCAAGTGGTCGTGAGTTCAAATCTCGCCACCCCGACCATGCAGCACGGTGTTTAACAAGACACCGTGCTTTACTTTTTGGCTCGAGATGCAGAACAACCTTGGATTTATACTGCGGCTGTGATTGCATCTCGCTTAGAGAAAAACTCATAAACCGTTTGAACATATAAATCTCTTCTCGAGCCGCTACGGAAGTTTGTAAACTTTCAAATTCAACTGGCTAGCGTGTACATTGGAAACGTCTGTTTTACGAACAATCTTGAGTTCTAGAGTCCCGTACAGTTGCTCGAGAGGTGCTTTGAGATTTAAATCATAGGTTGATACAACTGAATCAAATTACCGCAAGTATCGGCAAAAACAGAAACCTTTACAGGTCCGGCTCGGGTTGGCAGCATCGTAAAAACAACGCCCTGCGCGGACAGTCTAGCGTATTCGGTATCAAGGTCGTCCGCTTCAAAAGCGGTGATCGGAATGCCTTGTTTGAAAATGGCTTTTTGGTATGTTCTGGCTGCCATGTTTTCGTAAGGTGCATCTTTAGGGTTAAGAAGGTGCTGCTTTAAAGGTCAAGAAGTGGAATATCGAAGTGTCCCCGTTTACTCCTTAATAAATTCTCGATGTTACGTCATGGAATTCAGAGAATCAAAAGTGGGATGAGTGCGCCTGGGGCAATTATGCTTTACGTTGCTGGTTTAGACCAGAATTGATGAACATTCAGAATTCCAATAAACGCTCTTGACAAGTCAGACAATTTACGTAACACTTAAGTAACCGAGTACGTAATAATTTCTTAACCGTGTTTTGCAGCCTTTATAACCTGTCAGGAAGGTCGTCTTTCCCATGTCCACCGTCAAAGAACTGGCTGAACGCATCGGAGTCTCGAGCGCCACCGTCTCACGAGCCATGAATGGCAAACCTGGGCTAGCTGATGACCTGCGCAGCAAAATTCTTGAGGAGGCTGCCCGACTGAACGTGGTTCGCTCGAGCGCGGCGCGTTCACTGTCTACGGCTCGCACCGATCATGTCTGCTTTGCGGTGCATCACTTGCCCGGTCCATTCTCGAGTGATCCTTTTTACGCCGAAATTCTGATGGGGGTCGAACTCGAACTGCGTCAGGCGGGAATGCACACCATGCTCGAGGTACTAAGCGAAGAGGTCGCCAATGATCCGGCAAGCTGGCGCATCCTGCGCGAACGCCGAGCCGACGGGGTGATCCTCAACGGACCGTTCGTGCCCGTCTCAACGATTGTCAAATTGCACACCCTGGGAATTCCGTTGGTGTTGGTGGATAATTTTTACAAACACGTACCCGTCGATGCTGTGGTTTGCGATGATCGTAGCGGCGCTCGAGCGGTGGCGGAGCATATTCTTTTGCTTGGGCACAAGCGCGTCGTGGTGATCTCTGGACCGAAAGACTGGTATAGCTTGCAGGAACGCTGCGCGGGCTTTCTGGACGCCTTCAGCAGTCGCGGACTTCAGCTTCCAACTGTACTGCACAGTGAAGCCACCACCTTCGAGACAGGTCGGCAATTGATGGTTGAAGCACTGCACAAAAAACCCACCGCCGTTCTTGCCCTCAACGATGTGATGGCAATGGGTGCAAGTGAAACCGCTCGAGTTGCGGGTTTGAGCATCCCTGCCGACATCAGCATCACCGGTTTTGACGACATCGAGATGGCTTCAAAGTGGCCCGTACCTCTTACGACGGTTCGGGTTCAAAAAGCTTATCTTGGTCGGGCGGCGGCACGGCAATTTATTGTTCGCCATCAAGACCCGAGTGCCCCGCAACAACGCATTGCCATCGCCACAACCTTGATCGAACGCAGCTCGAGTGGTGTTGCTCCAAAAGCACGCAATTGATGGGTTTGTAAGCCCTGTTGTCTCCTAAAAATCAGTCTGACGTGCTGCTCCAAATTCTCGAGTGCCCAGAGGTATGGGGTCACTGCTAACTTAGCTCTCTAGGAAAGGTTCGGTGCAATTCGCTAGCAGGTTCTCAAGGAGGATTTATATGAAAATAGGTATTGGTCGTCTCGCCCTGATCGCCGCACTTGGACTGAGCGCTGTGGCAGTCGTCGGTGTCGCGCAAGCCCCCGCCAAAGTCTCGGTGATTCTTGACGCCAACTGGCGCACCGCACTCGAGCCTCTGGTGAGCGAATTCAACGCCAGCAGCAAAACCGCGCAGATTGAGGTCACCTGGGGAGGCGACCAGGCAAAACTGATTGCCGCCCAAAAAGCCCCCGACATCATTGCGACTGGGGATTTGTATGTCGAAACCCAAAAAGATTTGCTGACCGATCTAAATCCTTACATCGCCAAAGAGGGCAACGACCTGAATCTGGCGGACTTCTACCCACAGATGCTGACACCGCTGAAGTTGCGCGGCAAGCAACTTGCCCTGCCGTACCGCTTCAACGTTGGAATGCTTTACTACAACAAAGACATGTTTGATGCGGCGGGTGTGAAATACCCGACCAAAACCTGGACGCAACAAAACTATATTGATGCCGCCAGCAAAATGACCAAATCCGATGGTGGCAAAGCCGTGCAGTGGGGTGCGAGCACCACCCTTGGTTGGTGGGGCGAATGGTTGATTCACGTTCGTCAATCGGGCGGCGATATCATGAAAGGCAGCAGCGCCACGCTCGACACGCCAAGCGCCATCGCTGGCTTGCAATTCTTTTACGACAAGACGACCTCGGGCAAGTTCAAGATCGCGCCCGGACCAAAGGATGACAACCTGGGCGGCTTTGCCGGCGGCAAGACCGCAATGGAATACGGCGGTCACACGGGACTCTGGCCAAGCTGGAATGCGGTCAAAGGTTTGAACTGGGACGTACAAGTACTGCCACGCGGACTCAAGCAGCAAAAGGGTGCAGAATTCGCGCTCGAGGGTTACGGCGTCTACAGCGGCACGAAAAATCCTGAAGCCGCCTGGGAAGTCTTGAAATTTATGACGGGTACAAAATTTATTGGGACGACCTTCGCCACCTTGCGCCTGCCACCCAGCCGTAAATCGGTTGCTGCCGCTTCGCTCGCGGTCTCACGCGAGAAGCGCAGCAACCCACAAAATCTCGAGGCGGTCTTTGATGGCATCAAGACTGGAATGACCTTGCCACGCAACAAAGATTTTATCAACATGGCGATTCAGGTCGTTCAACCCGAGATCGACAAGATGCTCGAGGGTAAACAAACCGCCGCCCAGACAGCCAAGATTGCCACTGAAAAGGCAAACAAGTACCTCCAGAGCGTCAAGTAAAACCCGAATGGGGTGGAGGTTCTCACCTCCACCCTGTGTTCATAAACGCACTCGAGCCTAAACCTCGAGCATCGACGACACCAGATTTTGAGGAGTGACGCGTGAATCAACCCTCGCCACAAACCGTTCCCCCTTCAAATGTGCAAGCTCGAGTCGCCAAGCGTGCGGGCAGCCTGCAACGCCGTGATACACTGTACTTTTTCTTGTTCACGGGGTTGTCGGTGGTGGGGTTTTTATTGTTTTACCTTTACCCGATTGGGCGCACCATTTACCTGAGTTTTACAAATTTAAGAATCACCAGCCCTTTTTTTGAGGGCGTGGGTTTGGACAATTACCGCCGCGTGATTTTTGACGATGATATTTTTCGCCTTGCGCTATCGAACACTTTTAAATATGCCGTCGTGGTGGGTCTGATGAAAATGCTGTTGGCGCTCGGCGCAGCCTTGTTGCTCAACAATAAATTAAAAGGCATTGCCCTGTTTCGTTCAATTTTTTTCTTGCCGTTTATCATTCCGTCTTTTGCAGTTGCCTATGTTTTCAGGTTTTTCTTTCATCCTGCCAACGGGGTGGTCAACGAGGTGCTGGGTTGGATCGGGATTCATGGCATCGGCTGGTATGCAGACTCGAGCACCGCGCTTCAAACCCTGATAATCGCCAGTTTGTGGAGCTTTGGCGTTCCGATGCTGATCTTTCTGGCGGCATTGCAAGATGTCCCTCGAGAGTTGTACGAGGTCGCCGAACTCGACGGGGCTTCGCGTTGGATCAAATTTCGCCACATCACCTTTCCAGCCATTTCGCCTGTGTTTTTGTTCAATGCCACTCTAATTTCGATTGATGCCTTAAAGAGTTTTGACCTGGCGTTCTTGATGGGACAAGGTTCGGGATACCCTGCAAACTCGACGCTGCTGTACTCGGTGTACCTGTTCAGCCAAGCCTTCACCTCGCCGTATGCGCTCGGTTACGCGTCCGCCATCGCCCTGATCTTTTTCTTGATCTTGATGGCACTGACTGGCGCTAACTTCTTGCTCGGTAAGCTGTACGTGAAATCGGAGAATTGAGATGCAAGCACCCGCCGCCAGTCAAAAACCAGTCCTTCGAGACTCGAGCAACGACCCGCAGCGCCGTGACTCGAACCGTCTGAACATTTTCTTGTACACCATGCTGGTCGTCAGTTCCCTCATTTTGCTGCTGCCGCTGATCTCGTTGATTCTGACCTCATTCAAGACCTTTGGTGAGGCAGTCGGACCGTTTAAATGGATTCCAGCACAATTCAACCTCGAGAATTACCAGGCGGTTTTCAAACTGCGCGATTTTAATTACTGGAATTACTTGGGCAACACGATGCTGATTTTTGTGCTGAAAACGGCTGGCACACTGATTTCTTGCAGCTTGGCGGCTTACGGCTACGCAAGGTTCAATTACAGGCACAAGGGCATTTTTTTTGCGCTGCTGCTGACCGTCATCATGCTGCCCGGCGAACTGCTGACGATTCCAATGTACGAGGTGTACCTCAAACTTGGTTGGTACGACACCTATTACCCACTGTATTTGGCAACCTATTTTGGAACGGACGTGTTTATGATTTTCTTGTTTCGACAGTTTTTTATAAGCATTCCCAAAGAACTCTTTGAGGCTGCCCAGATCGACGGTGCGAGCGAATTTCAGATGTACCGCCGCATCATGCTGCCACTCAGCCGACCTGCGATCATCACCTGCATTTTGCTGTACTTCACTGGCACTTACAACGATATTTACACGCCGCTCCTGTACATCTCGAGTCCGCAAAAGTATACGATGGCGCAGGGTTTACGAGCCATTGAAAGTATTTTCAACAACGGCTCGAGGGATTACATCGTGCCCTGGAATCTGGTGTCGGCAGCCACGGTGCTGTCCCTGATTCCGGTGCTGCTGGTGTTCGCCATCGCGCAGCGTCAATTTATGGAGGGCGTTTCGCGCAGCGGGATCAAAGGATGAACGCGCCACGGGTCTGGTCGGCACTGAGCGCCCTGGTTTTGGTGGCGCTGGCGGGTCTTTCAAGCTCGAGTTCTCAGGGAACAACACTTGCCCAAACCGCGCCAGCGGCGCAAATCAAGTTCGAGATCATCGAAAAAATGCCGCGTCAGCCAAACCCATTCGAGATCAGGGATTGGCGCAAAGTTGCGCAGGACATGGACGCAGTGTTGTTTGATTTTGCGGCAAAAGGCGAGAACCTGCCCGCCATCTGGTGGGATAAAGCTCAGCGCAATTACCCGCAGAACATGTTCGCGCTGCCCGCGTACCTGGGCGATAGCCGACAAAAAGCCGAAAACCAGGAACGCCACGAGGCGATCACTTCCATCGGTGCGGTGCTTGGCGCATCCTTGGTTGGAATTGATAAAAGCGGGCAAGACAATCAGAATTACGCGCATCAATTGCTGAATTACTTTAACAAAGATAACGGTCTGGGCATCGTCATGAACGGCACGAACGCCAAGAACGAATCGTTTTGGTATGACATTTTCCCCAACATCGGCTTTGCCGCAGTCTCGAGCCTGTACCCAAACGACCTAGAACTCGAGCGGGTGACACATGCCTCTGCCAACCGTTGGGGAGAGGCGATTCGGCTGATTGCCGGCAAGACCGCAATCCCAAATTTTGAGCTGACCTATTTTGACTTTAAAACCATGCAGCCCGTCAAAGGTCAGTGGCTCGAGCCGGACGCGGCGGCGGGTTTGGCTTGGCTGGAGTACGCCGCTTACCGCCGCTTTAAGGACCCCAAATACCTCGAGCTTGCAAAAATCTGCATGACCTACCTCGAGTCGCTGCCGCGCAACAAAAGCCCGCTCTACGAGTTGCTGCTGTCTTACGGCACGCTTGCCACAGCCCGCATGAATGCCGAACTGGGTCAAAAGTACGACCTCGAGAAAATGATTTACTGGCTTTTTGATGGTGATTCTTTCGCACGCGGTGACTGGGCGGTGATTGCCAGTCGTTGGGGCGACCAGGACGTGTACGGCTTGCACGGCAGTTTCTCGGATTTTGGCGGTTACGCGTTCGCCTTTAACACTTTTAACCTGGCGGGTTCGCTCGCGCCGATTCCACGTTACGATACGCGGTACGCACGATCAATTGGGCGCTGGCTGCTCAACCTTGCCAACAGCGCAAGGCTGTTTTACCCAAAATATTTGGGCGAGGATAACCAGATACAACCCGAATATCGCGGCGCGTACCGCAACGCGCTGGCTTACGAGGGCTTGCGTAAAAAATGGGGCATTGCCGCACCTTACGGCGTGGGCGACGCGCGGCGTTTCGGTTGGGCGAGCACCGACTTTGGCTTGTACGGCTCGGCGTATGTGGGCTTGCTTGGCGGCATGATTGGGCGCACCAGCGACCCGTATGTGCTCGAGATTGACCTTCTTAAAACCGATTATTTGCACGACAGGGCGTACCCAACGTTTTTGTACTACAACCCGCACGTTGAGACTCGAGTGCTGAAAATTGATCTTGGCAAAGAACACTTCAACCTGTATGACAGCGTGACACACACGCTTGTCAGTCAAAATGCGACTGGAATCGTCAACCTCGAGATTGCCGCCGATAGCGCCCGCGTGATCGTCCGAACCCCAGTCAAAAGTTTAGAGCACAAAAACGGCAAAACCGTCGTGGACGGTGTGATCGTGGACTACGCACCATGACCCTCAAGCAAAACCGCGTTTCTCAAGCGGGCGAAACCTTTGAGCGAAATACGCCTGCGAAGTCGCAAGATGCTGGTTGTCACATCAGCAGCCACACAAGGCTCGAGGGGTACGAGGCGGTGGTGCTCGAGAATGATTTGTTTTGCCTGAGGGTCTTGCCTGGCAAGGGTTCAGATGTTGTCGAACTGCTGCACAAACCGAGCGGTACAGATTTTATGTGGTGGACGGCGCTTGGCTTGCGTCCAGCCAGCGAACTGCCGAGTGATTTTCAATCGCAGTACGAGGGCGGCTGGCAAGAAATTTTTCCGAACCTCGCGGGCAGCCACGTCCATGAGGGCGTGTTGTTGCAAGCCTACGGCGAGGTCAGTTTGATCCCCTGGTCGCATAAGGTGGTGCTTGACGAACTCGATCATGTGGCGGTGTGTTTTACCGTCAACCTGCAAACCCTGCCGTTCAGGCTCGAAAAAACCATTCACGTGCGGCGCAACATCCCAGGTTTTCAACTCGAGGAACGCGCCATTAACCTTTCAAACCTAGAGCAGTACGCGGATTGGGGGCATCACATTACGTTTGGCGAACCGTTCCTGACGCCCCAAACTAGGCTCGAGTTGCCCAGCCGAACACGCTCGAGATTTGTGATTCCTGAATACGGCGCGGCTGGCGGTTTTGAGGCGTTCGGTGATCTGACAGGCGGGCAGTACCGCGTGATTCGACCCGGCGGAATGGGCGCTCGAGTCTCTTGGGACGCGAGCGTCTGTCCGTACCTGTGGTTCTGGCGGGATTTCGCGGGCGAAAATGTCGCACCGTATTTTGGTCAGCATTTCAACATTGGACTCGAGGTATTCTCGTCGCCGCCAGCAGAGCGCTTGCAGGACAACATTCATGCGGGAACAGCCTTACGCTTCGAGGCTGGTCAAACTCGAGATTTCTGGTTGCATTTTGAGGTGATCCATGAGCCTTGAAGTTGAGCGTTCAAACAGCATTTCTGCGCCCGAACCAATCTTTCTCGAGTCGGCATTCAGCCGCGTGGAACTTTTGTTTGACGCAGGTCGCGTTCAGTACCGTTTGTGGTTTTTGCGCGACGACGCCTGGATTTGTTTTGACCCAAGCCCTTCCGAAGTCGTGACCGGATCGTTCTTTGAACTTCGCGCCAACGAGGTAGACCTCAACGCGGCTCGGGACTGGATCGTGATACGTGGGCAAACCGCCTACCAGTCCGTGATCGGCTCAAAACAGCATTACAATTGGCGGCTCGAGGTTGGGTTGAACCCTTCTGGCTGGATCGATTTCAAGCTCGAGTTGCAATTGCCTATGGCGGGACGCTTCAATCAGCACAACGGATTCGAACCAGCGTTGCTGTTTGGTCTTGGGTCGATGCCGCCCTATGACCGTGGTCACAGTTTCTGGGCGCGAACCCTGGTGCTGGGCTACACCAGGTTCGATCACACTCCCAACAACGATTTTCCAGCCCTGTACTACCGCGATCCCTTGCGCCGCGCACGTTTGCTGATGTTTTTTGACATGGCGGCAATGAACTGGATGGGACCCGATACCATGAGTCGCTTTCGTGATTACCGCATGGGTCTGCTCGAGTCTGGTGGGTTCGAGCGCGAGCAGAGCATCGGGTTGTACGGCATCTCATGCTCGGGGCAAACCTGGCTTGCGGGCGGCAGCACCATCGCCTATGCCATTCACCTCAAAAACGAACCTCGGCAAACCAATGACCGTGAAGCCCTCGAGGATTTAATCGCTAGCCTGGGTGATCGGGTCAAGGGCACGCCCGACCTCGAGTACGGCGTGACATGGACTGAGCTTGCCAAAGGTGCAGCAAAGGATTTGCAAGACGCCGCCTGCTGGTCGGTCACACCAGAGGGATGGTGGTTGCGCCCTTATGTCAACGACAACAGCCCCGTCTGGGCAGCCGTCGGAGCGTGGGAGGGAAAGCCCAACGAGAACCTGGGCGGCACACCGTACATGCTTTGGTTTCAGGAAACCGTGCTGGCGGCGCTCGAGTTTGGAACTCGGTTCACTGACTTGCAAAGCAGGATTCAACCCGCCCGAGATCGGGTTTACGCCAGCACCCTTGCCTATTACAATGGCGTGCAGGATGTCTTTCAAGGCTACATGAGTTCCAACATGACCGATGACGCCGTGCGCGGCACGTGGCAGTACGTTCACTCGCTCACCAGTTACTGGTGGGTGGGTCGCGTTCTGAAGCTCAAAGACGCGATGCAAAAGGCGGAACTTGAGGTGCGCACGGGTTTGCTGCCGTTGCTCGAGCGTCACGCCTTCATGCCGCCCATCACGCATTCGCGGGTTGGTTTGGAAAAAGTCGGTCCGGCGGTTGGATTTTCCGTGCTGGGTTTGTGCGCGGATTTGTTCACGCGACTGGCAATGCACGCCTCGGCTCAAGACCGCAAACAGTGGCTCGAGTTGGCGCTGCGCTCGGTTCGCACGCTCGCACGAGCGCCAGAGTACGCCGTGCATCAGGAAAGCAATCACTTGGCTTCGGCGGTGTTTGCAGTCTCGAAGCTGCTTGGGCTGGTTGAAGAGGATCGGCTTGAACTCGAGGGTCACGCGGCTTACCTGACCCATCAGGCGCTACGCCAGTTTTACTGGTTTGAGGAAACCACCAGCGTCGAGAATCATCCGTTGGTGCGCATTCGTGGTCTGAGTACCTGCTGCACGCCCATGAGTTATAGCGCCTTCTGGGAGAATATTTCTCAGGCGCTCGGTTTCGCCAACGCTTACGCCAGGCTCGAGCCGAACATTACAATGCTGCGTTTTTTGAATGTTTTGCGCGAGCACGCCAAAGGCTCATTTCCTGCCGCCGTCAAAGACCCGAGTTTCGCGCATGCGTTCATTCCGCTCGAGGATTTGCAATTGCTCGAGGTCAGCCGTGACCCAAGCGCCGGACAGGAGGTTTACGGCGCGGGTCACGTCTTCTGGGCGTATGCGCTTTTTGAGGCATTTTGTACCCTCCAGACAACCAATGCCGCGATTTTGGTGCTGTGTACCAACTTGCTCGACACGCCAGAGCTGCTCGAGGAACGGCGTTCGTTTCTGATTTTTAACGCCGACACCAAAGCACAGGTTGTCCGTGGTCAATTCGAGATTCCAGGTTTTACAAGCCATCAATGGCGGGTTTACGACTCGAGCCAGAAATCCGAGATTGACCTCAGCGGCGAACAACAATTCGAGTTTGAAATACGACCCGATGCTTGGATCAAGCTCGAGGTCAGGGGAGGCGAACGGTGAGTTCTAAGTTTGAGCTGCAAGGCGCGGGGCAACGTCTGATTTTTGAAGCCAGTCCACATGGCGGCTACGGCTACGCGCTCGAGTTTCTGGGCGCGAACGGTTGGCAGCGCATCTCGAGCGACAATCCGCTGGTGCGCGGATTGAGCTTCAACCTGCGACCAAAGATCATGAGCTTGAATGCTCAAAACGCACTCGAGTTTTCTGGCGAAACCAGCGTCCTTGGCACGACAGGCTCGAGCCTCGTTCTGCCTTACAAAGGTCGGGTCTGGTTGGACACGGTTTCTGGTTGGTTTCAGGTTGAACTCAGGGTTCATCCAGACCAAGATGTGTCCCTGCAAATGAACGGCGGTTTCGAGCCTGAAATCACCGTCGATCTGGGTGCACTGCCGCCCTATGACCGAGGCGATCACGTCTGGTTCAAGACCAGCATCGACAACCCGACCAAATGGAACGACGAGGCTCGGGGCAACGATTTTCCGGCACTGTATTATTTTGATTCGTACCAGCGGTTTGAGTTGTTTATGTTTTTTGACATGACCGCCATGAGCTGGATGGGTCGCAAAAACATTGCCCGCTTCTTGAATTACCAGTGTGGTTTTCGGCGGCGCTACAAACCCACGCCCTTTCACGAACTTGGTTTACACGCCAACGGCTTTTCTGGCACGACCTTTCCGGCGGGCGAACAGGTGTTCGCCTATTCGATCAAGCTGCGGGCGCAACCCGACGCGCCAACCGAGGCGCAAGCGCTCTGTGAGCTGACCAACGAATGCCTGAAACTCGTGCCCTCGAGTTCTGATTTCTCGAGTTTCCCAAAAGGCTCAAGCTCCTGGCAAGATTTTGCTCGAGCCTGCGCCGAAGAATTGATGGACGCGCAGTGCTGGGGCAGCAACGAAAAATTCTCGGATTACATCCTGAATTACGTCAACGGTTATTCGCCCGCCTGGGCGGAGGCGCTCAAAGGCAAAAACCTAACGATTGATTTCAAGTCCCAACCCTGCCTCGATTCCGCCGCCTTCATTGGGTTTCCATTGACCATCCTGAATGCCGTTCGACACGAAACGCGTTACGCAGCCCTGCTCGAGCGACTGCGGGGGTTTATCGGCGCAATCCTGAACTCGAACGACAATCCGTACACAAACCACACGGGCATCACCGGAACTTGGCAGCACATTTACATTCTCGAGCAACTCTGGATGATCGCCCATTTGCATCAGGACGGCGCGACGCTCGAGATGATTGGGCGAGAAGTCCAGAACCGCATTATTCCCTTGGCACACCAGACCGCGCATTTGTTCCCATTGTCGTTTGACAAAGCCAGCCTGCGCAAACACGGCAACGGCGATGCCTACGCGGTTGGCGGTCTGTACGCCTCGTTCATGTTCAATTTGTACCGCAGCACTGGCAAACCCGAGTACCTCGAGGAAGCCAAACAAGCCTTGCGAGCCTTGCTGCACTTGCCCGTCAACAGCATCTCGCAGGAGGTCTTTCTGCTTGGCATGGGTCTGCAAGCCGCCAATTTGGTGTACCTCGAGACGCACGAGCCTGTGTTCAAAGAGATTTACGATTACCTGCTGGCGCAAAACTTGCGCATGATGTACTGGTACACGGATCGCACCCAAGCCGAGTACCGCGATTACAATATTTACGGCATGTTTCAGGCGTGTACGCCGATCATTTACCCAGCGTTTTTTGAAAACATCGAGTGTCTGGCGCGGATCGCCTCGACCTTGGAGACGAACCCGCCGAGTCTTGGCTTGTTGAGGGTTTTTGATCACGCCCGCAAGAACAACTTTTTCATGTTCCCTGCTTGCCTACCCGCAAACCGCCACACCTCAAACTTATTGCACATTCCGTTCGAGAATCTGGGCGTGCTCGAGGACGAAAAAACCGGTTGGATCGGTCAGGAAATTTACGGTTGCGGTCAGGTTTTTCAGGCGTACCTGATGTGGGAAGCGCTGGCGCACGCCGAGGATCGGGCGGTCATGGTCTTGAACCTCAGCCAATACCGAGCGCTCGAGCTGGCTGACTTTGAGCGTCAGCAGCAGACGTTCATCATTTTCAACCCAGAGTCCGAAGCCCGCCGCACCCGCATTCGGCTGGCTGGTCTTGGGGCATCGCGGGTCAGCATCGGCTCGACCCTCGAGACGCTCAAACCTGCCCTGTGTTCTGAAGATGGTATCGAGCTGGCGCTCGGTTCAAATGAGGTGATGTACCTGCGGGTCACGCCCGAATGAGAACGTGCTTGTTCAAAATCAAACTGAAACGCAAACCCTTCGCCCGCGCAAAATCCACGTACTCGGATTGCAACACCTCGAGAATCGCCGCCCGTAAATTGCGCATTACAGTGGTTTCTGTATTCATTGATAAAAAAGCTACGCTTTTTGACCAATTCCTACTCCAACCACTGTTCGTTTCTTCTCGCATAGCTCGCGTTTTGGTTGATAAACGAAGTTTATCAACCAAAACGGAAATCACTGTAA
>JAYVRX010000147.1:0-13432 GCA_043775825.1 Deinococcales bacterium | reverse complement strand
TGCCGAATCAGAACGAGGAGAAGTTTATTTTAGAAGACTGAGAGGACTTTCAGTCCATTATCAAACCCATGCACTTTTAGTGCATGGTCGTTTAGTATCATTATGGGATGCTTTTATTTCAACATTTTCCAGAAGATTCTATTAGAGATTTGGAAGTACGAAAAATAATAACGAATAATATTAACGATATTTCAAAGGGTCTTTTTGATATTGAAGCCGAAAACACGGTTAAAATAATAAAAAAAATAGCCAACGAATCAGAAGATTTAGCTCAGTTTTTTCGAGAATTTTTTAAAGCAATTAGTCGATCTGGGAGTAAATTAGAAAAAACTAAACTTGCGATGAAAGAACTATGTAATGATGAAATTTCAAGAATTGAACCAACCAATGATAAGGAACTTGTACTTACCTATATAAACAGTTGAAGATTTACGATTAGTAGAATAAGAACTTCTAATGTCAAACTTTCTCGAGGTGCTTGATTAACCTTGCCAGCACACCGTTGACAAACTTTCCGCTTTCCTCGCCGCCGTAGCGTTTGGCTATCCTGACTGCCATTTCAATCACGACGGGGTGCGGGGTGTCTAAAAACATCATTTCAAAACTCGAGATGCGCAAAATGGTCAAATCGGTTTGCGACATTTGGGTGAAGGTCCAGCCTTCAATCACGCGCTCTAAAGTCTGGTCTACGTCGTAACGTTTCTCGTCGAATCCCAAGACCAAACGGTGCGCGAAAATCATGCCCTCAGAATCCAAGGCGCCGGGTTCGTCGCGGTCACGGCTTTCTTTTTTCTCGTCCACCTCGAGTTTGGCGTTTTCCCAGGCGGTGTTGATGTCGTTGCCGCCCTGTTCGGCTTCAAACAGGACGCGAAAGGCGAGTTCTCTGGCGCGGCGGCGTGTGCCCGTTTGCACTTCAGCCATTGCTGACTTCCAAGGGCAGCACAATGCTTTGCACGGTCACGTTGACAGCTTTGACGCTTAATCCGGTCATGACTTCAATGTTTTCGGCAACCACGCGTTGCACCTCGAGTGCGGCTTCTGGAATGGCGCGTCCGTAATCGACATTCACGCTTAAATCCACGATCACGTTGGCGTTCTCGCGGGTGATATTGATGCCTTTCAGGCGTTTGCCTGCCAGAAACTCACCCATTTTGACGGGCGGTGTGACGGGTGTGACGCCTTTGACGCCTTCGATGGCGATGCTGGCGATTCCGGTGAGCACATCTTTGGAAATGTCCACCTCGAGCTTGTGTTGTGGGGTTTTGACTGGCATGAAAGTATTCTAGCGCTTTGCTTCAGAAAAGGGGAGGGCAAGTGTTTTAGACTGGTCTGGTGCAAGTCATGACTTTTAACCTCAACGGTATTCGCAGCGCCCACAGCAAGGGCGCGTTCGCTTGGTTGGCAGCCCAACAACCAGAGATCATTTTATTGCAGGAGGTTCGGGCGCTCGAGCATCAACTGCCTGATCTTAGCTTGAAGGGTTACAAGGCATTTTGGAATCCGGCGCAGAAACCTGGTTATTCGGGTGTTGGCATTCTGACCAAGCTCGAGCCTAGAAGCGTTTCGTTTGGTATCAACTCGAGCGAATTTGATACCGAGGGTCGGGTCTTGCGGGCTGAATTTGACGGTTTTGATGTGGTCAGTGCCTATATTCCCAGTGGCTCGAGCGGCGAGCAGCGTCAGGCGGCAAAAATGCGTTTTCTGGCAGAATTTTTAACGCATCTCGAGACGTTGAGAGCGGCTGGGCGCGAGTTGATTGTCGGCGGGGATTTTAATATTGCGCATCAAAAAATTGATCTGAAAAACTGGCGCGGCAATCAAAATCAAAGCGGTTTTTTGCCCGAAGACCGTGCTTGGATTGATAGTTTGCTCGAGCTTGGTTGGCGTGACAGTTTCAGGGATTTGGTGGGTGCAGAAGCGGTGCATTACTCGTGGTGGTCGGCGCGGGGCGGGGCGCGGGCTAAGAATGTGGGTTGGCGTCTGGATTATCAATTCACCACGCCCAAACTGGCGGCACTGGCAACGAATCCACGGATTCACGGTACAGACCTTTTTTCAGATCATGCCCCCGTGATCCTCGAGTATCAGATTTGAATAATCCTCGAGCCACTCGGTTGGGTTGGTTGCTGGCGGTTGCGCCGCTTGGGTTTTTGCTGATTTTTCTGGCTTTTCCAATCCTGAAATTGCTGTTTGGAACATTCTCGCTCTCTGGGTTTTGGGCAGTGCTCGAGAATCCGTATTATATCGCCAGGTTAATTTGGACGTTTCAGAGTGCGGCTGCATCGACGCTGCTGACGGTAGTGTTGGGTATTCCTGTGGCGGTTATTTTTGCCAAGTTTGATTTCTGGGGCAAGCGCACGCTCGAGGCAGTTCTAACCTTGCCATTTGTTGTGCCGACGATTGTGGTGGCAATGGGTTTTAATGCGTTATTTGGCGCGAATGGCTTAACCAGTATCAATCTTTCAGGAACGCCATTTTTGATTGTTCTGGCGAACCTGTTTTACAATTTTGCGCTGGTGGTACGCATCGTCTCGAGTTTTCTGGGCACGCTTGATGTTGATCTCGAGGATGCTGCCAAAGTCGAGGGTGCTGGGGCTTGGCAGGTTTTTATTTTGATCACACTGCCGATTGCTAAACCTGCCATTTTGGCTTCTTCGGCGTTGGTGTTTTTGTATTGCTTTGCCTCATTTGGCGTGCCGCTTCTTCTGGGTGCGGGGCGGTTCAACACGCTCGAGGTGGAAATTTGGCAATCGGTTAGCAGTCAACTCAAACTGACCCAAGCAAGCAGCTTGGCGTTGTTGCAATTGCTGGTCACGTTTATGGCAAGTTTGGTTTACACCCGAGCGCAATCGGATGCACGTCTCGCGCTCGAGTTTGGCGCAAAACGTCCACTTGCCAAAGGTGTCGCTCGAGTGACCCTAATTGCCTGCGTTGTTTTTACGCTGATTTTGACGCTCTCGCCAATGTTGGCGTTGTTGCGTCAAGCTCTGTTTGATGAGGGCAGTTTGACATTGCAGTTTTTTGTAAACGCATTCAGGCTCGGTGATGGTCTTAGCGATGTTCCGATTCTATTGGCGCTCGAGAATGCGGTGTTATTCGTGATGCTGACCTTGTTGCTGGCGGTTCCGCTGGGTTTGTTGTACGCGGTTGCCACGCAATTTACAGGCTCAAAAACCCTTGATGCCCTGTCGTTACTGCCGCTTATGACCAGTGCGACCTTGCTTGGGGTGGCGTTCATTGTGGCGTATCCAAAGCTGACCGCGAATCTCGGCTTGCTGATTGCGGCGTATACCATTGGCGCGTACCCGTTCATTGTGCGCAGTGTGCTGCCAGCGCTTCGGGCTTTGCCACTCGAGATTCTCGAGGCGGCACGGGTTTCGGGCGCAACTGAATTTCAGGTGTTCTGGTTTGTCACCCTGCCACTGCTTCGCCCGGCTTTAAGCACCGGTATTGCCTTTGCTTTTGCCAGTGTCATCGGAGAGTTTAGCGCGACCCTGGTGCTTTCACGACCCGAATGGGCGACGCTGACCACGGTCATTTACAGCAAACTCGGGCGACCAGGGCAATTGGGGGACGCCAGCGCCGTTGCCGTGATGTTGCTGTTTTTGACCACTGGCGGTTTCTTATTGCTTGACCGTACCAGGGGACGAATGGGCTAAGCCCTGGTTTGGTCTGTTCCAGCTCGAGCGGCACTTGTACCCATTGGCAAAAACAGTGTAAAAGTTGTTCCTGTTCCAACTTGGGTTTGAATTTCAAGTTCGCCGCCAAAATGTCCGCGCACAATGTCACGAATGATGCTTAAACCCAAACCGGTGCCTTTGCCAACGGGTTTGGTGGTGAAAAGCGGTTCAAAAATCTTGGGCAAAATGGCATCAGGAATGCCCGTGCCATTGTCCGAAACGTTCAACACCAACTCGGTTTGCTCGAGTTGAATTCGAGTGCCGAAGATCAAATCAACCCGCGCATTTTCTTTGCCCTCGCTGGCATGAATCGCATTTATCACCAGGTTTGAGATGACTTGGGTAAAACGTCCAGGTTCGCCGCGCAGCAGCAAACCTATAGTTCCAGGGTTTAAAGCGATCAAAACCTTGGCGCTTTTGGCTTGATGCTCGAGCATGGAAAGGGTGTCTTGCGCAATATTAACGGGGTCAAACAACGTGGCTTCGTTGCTCGAGAAGCGGGTTTGGTTGCGCATTTTTCGCACAAATTCGCCCAGACGGTCAAGGGTGATGGCGGTGTCTTGCAAACTTTTTTGAAGCTCCTTAGCGATCTCAGTATGGTCTTCAAAGGTCACTTCGGGGTTGCCAATGCTTTGCGCGTATTCGTCTGCCAAAGAACGTGCCTGGTGCAAGTAATTGAGACTGGCAGCCAGTGGCGTGTTGACCTCGTGAGCTAAACCGGCGGTCAACTGCCCAATGCTGGCAAGTTTTTCGCTCGAGACCAAGCGTTCACGGTTGTCCTCGAGTTCTTGGGTGCGTGATTGAATGCGTTCCTCGAGTTGGTTGTTCATGTTTAAAAGTTGCGCTGTCAGGCTGCGATTTTCGCGCAAGATCAGGATTTGACGTACCAAAACCAGTGCAGTAATCACTGCGGCAGAGGCGACCCCAATAATGTCTACGAATTCCGAATCGAGGTGTGAGCGAATCAATGGAATGTAAATCAGTACCGCAGCCAAATAGGGTGAATAGGTACTTAACCAACCTACACTTGCCAAACTTTGGCGTGTCAGCAGGCTGGGAGGCTGAGGATTAAAACTGAGGTAAGCCCCAATGCAAACAACGGTGATGCACAAAATAAAACCACCATCCAGTAAGCTTCCAGGCTGGTATTGCCCCAAACTGAGCAGAGCACCGATAACCGCATCGGTCAGTACCATTGCCAACAATCCTATCGCGCCGATGACCGCAAGCCGTTGCAGGTTGCTGGTGGTTCTGATGGCAATAATAGTACCAACGCAAAGCACCAGAATGTCTAAAGGCGTGCCATTAAAGGGAATTTGGCTCGAGATGCCAGATGTTCCTAAATCCCTGAGCAATCCATTATTTTCAATGATCCCGCCCAGAAATGAAGTCCAAAAAAGAATTGCGGCGGTCAGCAGCAACAAGGTAACATCAAGGCTTAAACGCAGTAGCTCGAGGCGGCTGGTTTTGCGAAGTGGCGTGCGAAACAATCCAAGCAAAAAGATGCCGCTGGAAAGCCATAACAGTACACCAACAAAGACCGAACCGATTTGCGTTTGATTTCCAAACTCAAAGATTGCCAGCAAGACATCGGCAAGAACATGCAGTGCAATTCCCCAAAAGAAGGGTCTCATCAGGCGTTGCATGTTGGGGTCAAAAGCACGAAATGCCAGAGACAGGAAAGCCATTGCGACAATAGCAACGGGTAGATTGAACAGGTTGCTCCGTAAAATTGCCCAGTCGTTACCGCCAATTTTGAAAGCCAATGCCAGTAAATACAGAGCGCTTAAGGTTAAGACCAGCCAGAGCAAGGGTTGTAATGCACTGACTCGGGTGTTGCGGCTTGAAAGACCAAAATCTGAGATCATGCGTTTTCCTGATCGGCTTTGGGTAAAGTAATCATAAACCGAGTTCCTTGCTCAGGTCGGGAACTGATTTGAATATCTCCTAAAAAATGGCCTTTGATAATGTCATGAACAACAGATAAACCAAGACCACCGCTCTCGTTCAGTTGGTTGTCAAATATTGGTTCAAAAACATGAGGCAAAACATCTTTGGTCAAACCAAGACCATTGTTTTCAACGGTGAAAAGCACATGATTTAAACCTGGATCAATAGCAATGTGCACCCAGGAGTTGTTGTTCTCGGGCTGTTCTTGGCAAGATTGAAGGCTACTGAACACAAGTTCATTCAAGACTTGACCCAGGCGTTGCGGATCGCCATGAATGATTACAGGTTCGTCTGGTAAGTCAATCTCGAGTTTGATATGGTGCTCTAATGCCTGGTACTCGAGATGAACGAAGGCATCACGCAGAACACGTCTGGCATCAAAATTATGAGAAGCTGTGGTAGACATGCGGCTTTGTTCGCGGACACGTCGAATAAAACGCCCTAAACGCTCTAAACTGCTGCCGATTCTGGTATGCGTAGCCTCAAGTTCGTGTGCAATCTCGAGGTGATCTTGGGTTGTCACGCTGGGTGTAAGAATCGAATTTTTGTACTCGAGCACCAGTTTTTGAGCGTGTGAAAGATCGTACAGACTGGCAGCCAAAGGTGTGTTGACCTCATGTGCGATCCCTGCGGTAAATCTACCCAGATTCACCAGTTTTTCGGTGGCAAGCAATTGCGCTTGGCTTTGCTCGAGTTGAATGGTTTTGGCTTGGAGTTCTAAATTCTTGGCGTTCAGTTCGGTGGTGCGCTCAACCACACGTTGCTCGAGGTTGCTGGAGAGTCGCAGCAAACTTTTATTCAGTTCGCTATTGTCGTTAAGTTCTAAAGATTGTCGCCACAATGCCAGTACAATCACGATTGCCGCCAGAATCAAAATGCCAGTCTCGTGAAATGAACTGTTGGAACGAAAAGCGGTGTAAAAAACGAATACCGTAATGATCGAAACGCGGGTCATGACCTGAACTGGATTGAGGTTGAGCCATTTGATCTTTTGCTGGAATAAATCGGGGGGACTCGAGGTTGGCATGTGTTGGTTTAAGCTCAAAACCGCCCCAAAACTCAGTAAAACCGCGCCGAACACAATCAATAAATCAAACGGATTTCCGGTAACATACGAATTTGTGGCTTCTTGAATGTTAAAGACCAAATCGGACAAACCAAAGCACGCCAATCCCAAACCAAGGTAGATCACCTGCGCTCGGGGCAGCAGACCTCGCCCAGAGAACATCAGTAAACATAGGGCTGTCAGTTGTAGTACATCCATAAGCGGATATGTCAGGCTTAAACCCAAAGCCAGATACTGCTGATCGTACCCGAGAATCGTGTTTGCCAAGTAAACCCGCCATGCCACGAGCAAAATCGCCATCATGGCAATGGCAATATCGGCACCCAATTTGACATCGGCTAGACGACTAGGGGCGCGATCACGAGGGACAAACCAAAAGGCGATCAAGAAAGCGAGCGGTTGAAAAACATAAAACGCATCCGCCACCGATGGAAAAGGGTCAGATTTTAAAACCAACTCGAGGTACGCCCAAACACAATCGCCAATGCCCAAGGAAAATAAGCCAACAGACAGCCAAAACCACATGCGTCTGTGCATACCAATGTGCTGTCTGGAGACCATAAATACGATCAGGGCGGCAAAAAAACTGGGTGGGATATTTGGTAGATCGCCACGCAGAGTTGCAAAAGACTCGCCGCCAACCCGAAACACCAAGCCTACGGCGTGCAGAGCACTAAAAACCAGTAATACACCCAGCCACACCGTTAACTTTTTTTGTGGTGTACGCGAAGATTGTTGGGATACGGTTTCAAATCTGGTCAAAGTGTAGCCTCTGAAATCTCGAGTTTGCCATTAGGACTCGGTAGAACCTTAATGACTCGAGTCTACGTGCTCAGCAGCCTTTCAAAAGTCCAAACTTGGCAAAGCGGGCGCGTTCACAAGACCCGAGTCAAAATATTCGAGCGGTCAAAGAAATTTGAGCGGACAGCCTATTTGAGCAATGCTTCGAGTTCAATAATATCGCCCATGACAACGCGGTTGCTTCCCTGATTTTTGGCTTGGTACATGGCGTTGTCGGCGTTTTCGATCATGGCGTTACGAACCAACTCGAGGTCTTGGTTGCCCAGATTCCCAGCATCGCTTTGAACAGCTTTGAGGGTGCACAGACCAATGCTGACGCTGATGGTTTGTTTTTGGTTTTTATCGCTCTGTCCAACCGTGACACTGTTAATGGCTTGACGTAAACGTTCGGCAATGACCACCGCGCCGTTTTGGTCGGTCAGTGGCAAGACCAGGCTAAATTCGTCCCCGCCGTAGCGTCCGGCAATGTCGGTCGAGCGTAAGGATTCTCGGATGACCCGCCCGACCTTCATCAAAAGATGATCGCCCGATAAATGTCCAAAGTTGTTGTTGATTTCTTTAAAACCGTCCAAATCAAGCATCAACAAACTGGTGTTGTGCCCGTGCCTAGCGGCAAGTTTGAGCGTGTCACCAAAACGATCCATCCAGTGAAGCCGCGACATCAGACGGGTTAAACCGTCCACGGTTGCCAAATCGTAAAGCCGCACGTTTTCAATTGCGATAGCCGCCTGCGCCGCAAACAATTCGAGCAGCTCTAGATCGGCATCGGGTTCAAGTTTTTGTTCAATGAAGATCACGCCAACAATATGATCTTTAAACCCCAAAGGCACAGCCAAGCTCTGATCGCGCTGGGTCACGCCAGACTCGAGGGCAAATTTGACCAGATCGCGTTCAGTGTCTGACAGGCTTAACCAAGTTTGTTGCTCAAAACGTCCAGTGCCCACCCGAAGCTCGAGCTGGTCGTTGCTGAGGGTGGCAACAAAGCCGTCGGTGGTATCTTGATTCTGGGAATCGTTCGCAATCGCAATGAACGCCCCAGATAAGCCCAACAAACCCTGAACTTGCAGCAACACGCCGCGCATCAAATCCTCGAGCGGCTGGACTTTATGCAGCTCCGGTGTGACCCGCAAAATATAACGCAAACCGTCCCTAGAGGTGCGCAACGCCCTGGCATGACGGTAGGCTTTCAGGGCGGCATCGACCCAGACCAGCAGTTTTTCTGGACCCTCAGATTTATCGTGATAGCCTTGAATCTCGAGATCACGCAGCATTTGCCTGGCTGGACGCTCCGAAGAATAACCGGTTTGCAATACGATTTGGACGTTACGGTCAAACTTGCGAACCTCGCGCACAACCTCTTCGCCGTTCATGTCTGGCATAAAGTAATCCAGCAGCATCAAATGAATTTCGTGCTCACTGCTTAAACGCAAAGCCTCGATGCCTCCAGCGGCGGTTAAGACCGAATGCCCCTCGAGTTGTAAGAGTTGAGCCAAGGTCACCAGAATGGTGTTGTCATCATCGACCACCAAGATAGTGTGACCTGTTTGAGAGTTTTGAGATCGAAGCCGCGCCACTGTACCTCCTGAAAACTGAATCTTGCGAAAAGCTGTGCCTTTAAAATCCTAAATCACTCAAATTGCGCTTTTTTAAAGTTCAACATCGCCTTCGCTTGAACCCAGAAGCCTCTGGAAAATGACTGAAGTCAATCAATTATCACACGAATGAAACGTCAGATGCTACTTGCCAACCAATTCCAAATGCTTTTCGCTCGAGATTGACCCCAGGGTTTTGATAAACGCATCGACCACACTTGGGTCAAAATGCTTGCCCGAATCCATGCGAAGCTGCGCTACAGCCTCCTCATGCGTCCAAGCCTTTTTGTAAGGTCGGATCGAAACCAGGGCATCGTAAACATCGCAAATCGCAAAAACCCGTGCCTCGAGCGGAATGCTGTCACCTTTTAACCCCTCGGGATAACCAGTACCGTCCCAGCGTTCGTGATGATAACGAATCACATTCAGCGCCCCTTGAGCCAAACCAGGAATTTGTGATGCCAGGTGAAAACCGCGTTCAACATGGGTTTTCATGATGCTCCACTCTTCAGGGTCAAGTTTGCCTGGTTTCAATAAAATACTGTCAGGGACGCCAAGTTTACCCAAGTCATGCAAATACGCGCCCTGGCGCAATGCCTCGAGTTGTAATATGTTCAAACCAAAAGCCTCGCCGAGTGCCGTGGCGTACTGAACCACGTGTTGGGTGTGACCTGCGGTTTCCAAATCGCGCATCTCGAGCGCCAAACCGAGCGCCAGAAAACTGCCTTCCAAGGTTTTTTGGGTATGGGCTTGACGGTACGATTTTAGTGCCGCATCAACCCAGAGCATCAGTTTTTCGGCGCCCTCAGATTTATCGTGGTAACCCTGAATCTCGAGTTCGCGCAGCATTTCACGGGCTGGGATTAAACTTTGACCAGTTTGCAAAATGACTTGGGTGTCAGTGTTAAATTCGCGCAATTTCTGAACCGTTTCGCCGCCCGTTAAACCAGGCATGTTGAAATCGAGCACCATCACATGAACCGCGCTCTTTTGGCAAATCTCGAGCGCCGCCCGACCATTGTCGGCAATCAGAACGTTATGACCTTCACGTTCAAACAAATAACTTAAACTCTCGAGCACCAGTGGGTTGTCATCTACGACCAGAATGGTATGACCTGAAGAGGAGTGTGTGGAAAGTCTCGGCACAATGAGTGAAGTTTACACGCCGTCATTGCTTTTGCGCGTCCATTTCACACACACCGCCAAACTCGAGTATTGCCAAAGTCTAAAGCATCACCATGAGGGTAATTCGATCAACTTGCCTTCATGGTGATTTTGATGCTCGAGATTGTTCGTTCAATGCAAATAAAATTTAGTGCGAATGAACTGTGCCCATTTGCATGACGTTCGGTTTCCACTCGAGCAAACCCGTCGCCTGGGCGTAAAGGTCGTACTCGTCGGCGTCTTCAACCAGCACCTTGATAATGTCACCAATTTTGATCTGTCCCGCAAAATCGCCAGCCGCAATGTAAACGCTGCCGTCAATGCCTGGGGCATCACCTTTGCTGCGTCCAATCAATTTCGAGCCAGCAACCGTGTCGTCTTGATCGTCGTTGTACTCGTCGATAATCACTTCAATCTCGAGTCCGACTTTGGCAAGGTTTTTTTCCAAACTGATTTCTTGTTGCAATGCCATCAGCCGCTCGAGTCGTTCTTGCTTGATTTCTTCGGGCAGGTGATTCTCGAGCTTGTTGGAATCTGCGCCCTCAACCTCGCTGTAGGTGAACGCGCCAACGCGGTCAAGGCGTGCCTCACTTAAAAAGTCCAGCAAAATCTGAAAGTCGCTTTCGGTTTCGCCTGGAAAACCAACAATAAACGTGCTGCGCAAAACGATTTCAGGACAAATTTCGCGCCAGCGCCGTATCGTCTCGAGTTGCTTGCCCGCACCGGGGCGACGCATGGCGCGAAGGATGCTGGGGCTGGCATGTTGCAACGGCACGTCCAGATACGGCAGAATTTTGCCCGCCGCCATTAGCTTCACCACGTTTTCGACATGAGGGTACGGGTAAACGTAATGCAGTCGCACCCACGCGCCCATCTCGCCAAGTTTGGTGGTCAAATCAAGAAGGTGTGCCGCAACCTGAGCGCCCTGAAATTCTGATTCACGGTGGCGAATGTCCACGCCGTAAGCGCTCGAGTCCTGCGCGATCACCAGCAGTTCTTTCGTGCCGCTGGCAACCAAACGGTACGCTTCATACAACAAATCGCCAGCATCGCGGGATTCTTGTAAACCGCGCAGTTTAGGAATAATGCAAAAGCTGCAAGTGTGGTTGCAACCCTCGGCAATTTTAAGGTACGAAAAGTGTTTGGGCGTTAACTTCACCCCAGTGCTCGAGAATGGAATCAAGCTGGTGAACGGATTCTCGTCCCTGGGAATCAACTCATGCAATGCCGTCATGACGCCGCTAACATCGCCAGAACCGGTCACGCTCGAGACGCTCGGGTGGCGCTGCATGATGGTGTCTATGCGTTCGCCCAAACAACCCGTAACAATCACTTTGCCCGTGTGCTCGAGCGCCTCACCGATGCTCATTAAGCTCTCCTCGATGGCGGGCGTGATAAAACCGCAAGTGTTGACGATCACGACCTCGGCATCTTCGTAACTTGGCGCAATCTCGTAACCTTCGGCACGAATTTGCGTCAATATGCGCTCAGAATCGACCAAGGCTTTGGGGCAACCCAAAGAGACAAAACCAACTTTTCGGGTTTCAACAGTATTTACAGCACTCAAAACAACCTCCAAAAGCCAGTCATCATACTCGAGTGACCAGGACTTGGGTAGTGACGACTGATTAGACGCAGAAAAGTAGTACAGCACGTATTATTTCACGAAAATCGAAGGGTCAACAGACTTTTAATCTGATTTTGCAATCCTTTAGGGCAATGTAATCGTGGCGGCTTCGGCAGAACCGATGGCTGCTTTGGTCACGCCATTGATCGTCGAACTGATCTGATCTGGTTGCCCTGCCCGTACTGTAATCAGACCCGTGTAAACTTGGCTCGAGCCTTGCTTTGGAATCCCCTCGT
Organism: Deinococcales bacterium; assembly: GCA_043775825.1. Lineage (GTDB taxonomy): Bacteria > Deinococcota > Deinococci > Deinococcales > JAAFIG01 > JANXTZ01. Next base: position 1,316 of record JAYVRX010000147.1, on the reverse strand, counting down.
AGAGCACTTTGCCCGTTTTATCCTTAATGCGCACCCAACTTGTGCCTTTAAACGTCAAATTGATCGTGCCTGGCTTGGCACTTACCGCACTCGCAGGTGGTGTAAGTTTTCGCAGCGAAACTGAAAGTTTGCGGTTGGTTAAAAACGGGATGACTTTGACGAAAGGCTGATAACCTTTTAATTCGACCCGTAACTCTCGAGCCGAGTTTGATGTGACCGGAGCGTTAATTAAAGGGGTCAGTCCCATATTGTTACGATCTACCAAAACTGTCGCGCCTTTGGGGATGCTCTGCAAGGAAAGCATAACGGTTTGGGTTCTGAGCGTCGTACCAGGATTTTGAGTGTTGAGGATCACACCGTTCGAGTTTGCATTTGAAACAGACCCGCGTGGAGTGCCGCGCAGTGCTGTCCATGCCACCCAAACAATAGCGCCGAGCACAACCAAACCTGCCAGCAGAATCGGAAATAAAGGAATGTTATTGCTCGGTGTACGGGACGTACTCATGGCAATCGGACGGTTTGAGCCAAGCGCGGATGTGGCGTTGCTCGAGGACACACTTCTGTTAACCCCAGACGCGGCAAGCCCAGAAACTGGAATTGGACTGAGCGGCGAGGGTGTATTGATGCGCGTTGCGCGTTGCACACTGGGGGCTGGGGCTGGCGCTGCGCCCGAAACACGGTCGTAGACCTGCACAAACGGGGCAGCGTCCAAACCGACCAATTTGGCATAACTTTGAATGTAACTGCGGGTAAAAATGGCTTCTGGCAATTGATGAAATTCGCCCGCCTCGAGTAAGGACAATAAACTGGTGCGAAGTTTGAGTTTATCGGCGATCATCTCGAGCGACAAGCCTTTTGCTTCCCTGGCTTCGCGTAAACTCGAACCAAAATTGGTTTGGTCAATGCTTAAACGCCCCGTGATGCTGCTGGCGGTACTGCTGATGCCTGTGGTTTTGGTTTCTTCGTTCATCGGGTGCTCCCGTAATTCATGTGCTTGTTTGATTCATGTGCTTGTTTGATTCATGTGCTTGTTTGACGCGGCTCGAAAAATCTCGAGCGCAACCGCGTATTCTAGTGTACCGCGCCTTGGGTGAGGAACACCAAATTTTAGAACCCAAGAATTAGAAAATTTCAACCTTTTCTGCCGAGCGCACACGAAAAAAGCCAAATTGGCATTAAGATGAGGCTCGAGTGTTGATGATATTGACTGGCTCGAGCTGAGAGCCTAACAGAAAAGATTAAGGAACACGAAAAATCATCGTCTGAGACATTAAACACCCCACAAGGTCAACAAATTTCTTCTTAATCGGAATTGG
>JAYVRX010000146.1:0-13592 GCA_043775825.1 Deinococcales bacterium | reverse complement strand
CTTTCAAAAGCGTGATCGAAACGGGGAAGTTAGCTGGTGTGAACGGGTTTAATACGTTGCTGGATTTGTATGCAAATCCTCGCTAATCACATACGTTTCAAGTTTGGTCACGCCGTCGTTGAAGTACATGGCACTTGCCGTTGGTGGGATCAAATCCACAATCGCTTTGCCGCGTTTCACCAGCCCAAGTTCCAATTCGCCCAACTCGAGGCGCAAGAATTTCTCGAGCCAGATTGGGTTTGCCGCAACAATGGCGTCTTGCATTTGTTTGATGACGTTGCCTAGAGCGTTTTGCGGTAAGGCGCTGACGTTCTCAGAATCGCGCCAGTAGAGCTTGCGCTCACCTGAAATAACCAAATCCGTAATTTTGCCTGACCGTGAAACAATCGCCAGGCTGCCCTCGACAGGGGCAACATCGGTAAAGAATTTTTGCACCCAACCAGCGCTTTTCCGTGCCAGCAAGACATGATCGTTCGGCAAAATCAGTCCATCACTCAGGTTCAAATGCTGCACCTCGAGCGGCACAAAACCGCGCCAGAACAAGCCGTTTGCGTTTGGCGGCACAATCTCGAGAATCGCACCGTTTCGGGTGACGATGGCGATTTGGGCGTTGCCGGTTTGGATCAGTTGAAAGTGCTCTGCGATTACGGCTGGGCGTTTGGCGATCAAATAATCTTTGATTGGATGTTCAAACACGCCAGCGTTGACGTCGTAAGTCACGACTTCAAAGCGTTGACCCACCGCGAACACGTTGTGCTCGCCAGGCTCGAGCACGGACATGAAGTTACCGTTACGGAATAAAAGTCCTTTAGCGTATTGTTTGACCATGAATTTTTGAAACACTGCCATGCTTTCACCTCTCTTTTCACCAAAAGTCTTGATTTCTCGAGTCTCGAGTTTTTACTTTCAGTTCCTGCCAGCGGGTTTTCCCGCATTGCATTTGATTTGAGCGCTTCTTGCCCTTACTACAGCACCGTCTTGACCATGAGCGTGCACCTGACGGGCATGTCACTGACGGGCTTGGGCGCGTCTTGCCCTTACAGCAGCACCTTCTTGATTCCAAGATGCACCTGGCGGGCGGAATCGCTGACGGGCTTGGGCGCGAGGGTTGTCTCGAGTTTGTGCTTGGGTCGGGCTGCGGGTGTTGACCAGATTGTTATTTGGGCGCTCGAGTTGTGCATCTTCTTGACTGGACAACCCTTAACCAAAACTTGAAAATGGTCGCTGCTGGCAGCGCGAGACTCGAGCAGAGTGCTTTGAACTTTCGCTTTCGGCGCTCGAGACAACCTCCTGACCTTCATAACTCGAGTTTCCAAAACCTGCCAGTTGCTCGAGTTGTGTTCTTCAGGGCGCGGTACTGCGGTGTAACAAAGTCGCTTGGAAGGCGATTGGTTTGCGGGAATCGAACCCGCTACTGTCTGATGACAAGTCAGATGCTCTAACCGAATGAGCTAAAACCGAACTTTGGATGAAGGAATCGAACCTTCTAACGCTCGAGTTTCAATCGAGTATTGCTCGAGTTTTAATCGAGTGCGCCACCACGACGCATATCCTGGGTGTGTTTGACAGGAATCGAACCTGCGACCTCCCGATCCAAAATCGGGCGCTCTCCACTGAGCTACAAACGCTTGGAACACTTCCTACTTTTGCGGTACACACCTCGAGAAACCCGGGCGTGCCAGTGGGGCGTTTGAACCCCGAACCTTTGCAGCGGCTTTCACCGTTCCGTCAAAAAGAGTACCCTGCAACCCCCAGGAAACCGTGATGGATTCGGCGTAGTCTGCCCTAAGCCCTTTGGCGTGTCGGGTATAATCGAGTTATGGGTTGGAAATTGATTTTGACGCTTTTGTGCCTCTCGAGTGTTGTGCTTGCCGCCCCAACAGGAAAACTGGCTTTTATCCGTGACGGTGGCGTGTTTGTTGGCGATGTAAACGGTTTTCCCAAACTCGTTTCCAAAAGCGCTCGAGCCAAGTTTGCCAGCCTTGCACCGGACGGACGCAGTTTGGTGTTCTTTAACCAAACCGATTCTAAAGTTGCGCCTTTGCAAGGTTTTATTGCCAGAGCGCCGTTTGATTCGAGTGCACCGCTTTCACTTCCCGTTTCAGAATTCCCGCTTGAGCATCTGTCATTCTCGCCAGATTCGAGCAGTTTGTTCGTGACGGGTTCGAGCACGGCTTGGAAGCTCGAGATTCCAGAGTTTAAAGCACTGCTGGGTGCGCCAAATCCCAAATCTCAAGCTTTAAAATTCGCGCCATTCTCGAGCGCCAAAGATGGTTCACTCATGGCGTTTGTGGCTGGGGCAGACGTGCGAATCATGAACAAGAATAAGGAAAAAATGATTTTCACGCCCAACAAACCACAGGTTTTACTCGAGCAAGTCAAAACGGCTGCCTTGGGTAATGCTGCGTTTCAAGAATTGATTGATCCCCAAAGTGCTGGCGTCTCGAGCAATTGGATTTCGGGAGCGCTTGGCTTGCGTCCTGACGGCAATGTCTTGTATTTTGCCAGCAATCTTGGCACTGGATTAAGCCCCGATGGAAACGTGGCTTTTGCGTTTTTTGCGGTACAACTTTCGACCCAAAGAATTCGTTTGCTGGCAAAGTTGGGCGTGTTTCATGGTTCAATGCCGAGTCGTTTGAACTTTGCGCCCGACGGGTCAAAATTTGCGTTTTTCAGCAAATTCAGCCTCAACCCAAACGAATGGTTGCAGTCGTTAATGGTTGCCGAGTTAAATCTCGAGAAACCTATCGAACTGCTTGTCAAAGACCAACCGCCGCAACCTACGGTCAGCCCAACCACCACCGTAGATACTCAGCCAGTTCCTCTGTCCGAAATTCCCAGCAGCTCACCAACGGGCGAGCAGTTGCTCGAGCGTGGCTTGGCATGGTCGCCTGACTCTAAGTTTCTGGCTTTTTCGGTGGCAAAATTTGCGCCCGCCAATCCCGCGTTTAAAATTTTTATCAAGGATGTCACCATCAACAAAACCTTGCTGAAAATACCGAATGCCATTTTGCCATCTTGGGGTGCAATTTAAGCACGCCCTCGGCGGTTTTCTCAAGGAGGCTACAAATGTTCAAAGTCGTATTGACTGCTTTATTGTTGCTGTTGGGGGTTTCTCGAGCCGCCGATTTTGGTACGGTTGCGTTTATCAAAGACAACGCTGTTTACGTCTCCAAAGTGAATTCCAACGTCTCGAGGCGAATTCCTGGCTCTGAAGGCGCGATCATGGTGTCGTTCAGCCCCGACAGAAAGTATTTGGTGTTCTTTAATCTTTCTAGCCTCAACACTCAAGGCTATTATTGCCTTGCTCCGTTTGCCAGTTGTCGGATCTTTCGCTTGTCCTCGTCGGTGGCTTACGGTTTGATCTGGAATGGCAACAAAGATCAATTTTTCCTCGGACAGCAAAACGCCAGCAGGTTGTTGTCGTTGCCAGATTTGCAAACCAAAACCTACACGTTTTTCCCAAGCAGCGTCTCGAGCGATGCAAAAACACTGGTGTATTCGACCAATTCAGAAATTCGGCTGGTGGTTGCGGGCAAACAACGCACGGTTTTTGCGATTCCAAAATCTCAGAATGCGCTGCGTTGGGCTTTTGGTGGTCTTAGCCTGACTCGAGATGGTCGCCAGTTGTACTTTGCCAGCAATTCTGGTGTTGGTATTGACGGTGCGGGCACGACCCGTTGGCGCTGGTTTGTGGTGGGTACGGCTGGTGGCACGCCCAAAGCATTAAAGCTTCCAGAATTTACGGGGCGCATTCCGGATAGCGTAGAAATCTCGAGTGACAATAACAAAATGTTGTTTGGCTATTCAAAGCAAAACACCAGTACGCTGCATGTGCTCAGTTTGCAACAGAACGAACTGCGCACGATGGCGCGAGTCAGCAACGGTGCATTGACCGCCAGCTTTTCACCAGACTCGAGCCTGATTGCCCTCGGTTACGGCGAGCAAAACAAAAGTGCGTTGGTCAACAAAGTCGAGATTGTCAATTTGCTTGGCGTGGTTCTTAGGTCAATTCCTGGAGCGAGTCAATGTACCTGGTGAAAAAGCACTCAGTAAACAAAAAGCACTCAGTAAACAAAACGCGGTGTTGACCAAAATCAACACCGCGTTTAGCCAAAGCTCGAGGTTTAAGTGAACATGCTCGAGACACTATCACCTGTGTGAATCCGGTGAATTGCCTCGGCAAAGAGCGGCGCGACGGTTAAGACTTTTATTTTATCGCAGGCTGCCAGTTTTTCGGGACTGACAAAACAAGAATCGGTGCTGATGCACTCCTCAATGTCCATCGCTTTAATGCGCTCGACGGCAGGACCAACGTAAACTCCGTGAGAAACCGCAATATGCACCGCTCGAGCGCCGGCTTCTTTGACGGTGGCAACGGCTTCCGCCATCGTGCCGCCCGTTGAAAACTCGTCATCGACAATCAAAACGCGTTTACCCTTCACGTCACCGATCAAGCCTCGGGCTTCGACCCGAGTATCGCTGACGCGGCGCTTGTCAATAAAAGCAATTGGGGTGTTGAGACGGTCTGCCAGGCTCGAGGCGCGTTTGATGTCACCCGCGTCGGGGGCAAGCACCACGGTATCCTCGAGCGATGGAAGGCGCGTGATGAAGTGGTTGGCAATCACGACTTCGGCGGTCAAATGATCCACGGGAATGCTGAAAAATCCGTGAACTTGAGGGCTGTGAAGCGTCATCATTAATGCTCGGTTTGCGCCTGCGGTATGAATCATGTCCGCCATGACTCTCGCCGCTATCGGAATGCGCGGCGCGTCTTTTTTGTCGCTGCGGGCATAAGAAAAGTACGGAATGACGGCGGTGACCCGAGCCGCGCTTGAGCTTTGGGCTGCGTTAATCATCAGCAGCAACTCGATGACGCTATCTGAAACGTTGTAATCGTCGTTGCTTGCCAGGGACTGGACAATAAAAACGTCCGCCTCGCGCAAGCTTTCCTTGAATTGCACTTCGATGTTGTCGTTCGAGAATCTTCTGGTGGTCGAGCGTCCCAATGGTACGCCCAGGTGATCGCAAATGTCTTGCGCGAGAATCGGGTTGGACTGTCCAGTAAAGACCTTCAGGGGTCGCTCCATGCGTGTGACTCCTCAAAAAAGAATCCTCAAACTCGAGGATGGGTGAAACTCCTCAGACTCGAGGGTAACAAGAGTTTAGCCTGAAATGGGAGTAAAAGTGAAAGGCAGCAAATAGCGATTGGCGATTGGCAACAAAGAATTCGTAGGGGTGAACCTTGTGTTTACCCTGTAGCACAACGATTCTCGAGTATTGAGAGGAAAGATGTTTGGTTTTGGCTTTTGCCTCTCGAGTCTTGCAGGTTAGAATTGAAACGTATGCTTTACGAAAACGCTTACCCTCCACCTCCGCCGCTCGAGATGTTCTGGTCGCATCGAGTTTCTTTGATTACGCGGGGGTTTTATGGCAGGTCATAGCAAGTGGAAGCAAATCAAACGCAAAAAAGCGATTAACGATAACCGTCGCGGCGCTTCGGTCAGTAAGCATCTTGCGGCAATTTCGGCGGCGGTTCGTGCGGGTGGGTCTGGGGATGTCGCGGGCAATTTGGGTTTGAAAAATGCACTTGCCGCCGCCAAAACCGATAAAGTGCCAACCGATCATATTTCTCGGGCTATCGAACGCGCCCTCGGTTCTGGTGAGGGTTCGCAACTCGAGGAAGTCGTTTACGAGGGTTACGGCGTTGGCGGCGTGGCGGTTTTGGTGTACGCCCTGACCGACAACCGCAACCGTACCGCGCCCGAAGTGCGTCACGCGTTTTCCAAGCACGGCGGCAACATGAGCGGTGGTGTGGCATGGATGTTCGAGCGTCAAGGTTTGATTACTCTGGGTAAAAACGACGATGCCACCCAAGAACTCGCCATCGAACTTGGGGCGGTTGACCTTGAGGTGTACGACGAAGAGGGTGATCCGCGCCTTGACGTCTACACCAGTTTTGCCGACATGAACCCCATCAGTGAAGGATTCCGAGCGCACAAACTCGAGCCTCTGGTGGTCGAATTCACCAGCACCGCCGAGAATACGGTAAACGTGTCGCCCGACGATGTTCAAAAGGTTTTAAAGATGCTCGAGGCGCTCGAGGATTTGGACGATGTGCAAAACGTGTACTCGAACGCTAATCTTGATGACGTAGAGGAATAAGCTGAAGCTTGAGTTTTTAACAATCGTTTTTCTCGAAAGGAATTCACAATGTCAATTATCCCTTACGTGATCGAACAAACTGGACGTGGCGAACGCGTTTACGATATTTACTCGAGGCTTTTAAAAGACCGCATTATCTTTATTGGCACAGCCATTGATTCCAATGTCGCCAATGTTGTTGTGGCGCAATTGCTGCTGCTCGACTCACAAAATTCAGAACGCGAAATTCAGCTCTTTATCAACTCTCCAGGCGGCGAGGTTTATGCCGGACTTGCCATGTACGACGTGATGCAGTTTATTCGCGCTCCGATTCGCACGACTTGCGTCGGGATTGCCATGAGCATGGGCAGCGTTCTTTTGATGGCTGGCACAAAAGGTCGCCGTACCGCCCTGCCAAACTCGAGAATCATGATTCATCAAGGCTCGAGCGGCTTCAGGGGCAACACGCCAGATGTCGAAGTGCAAGCCAAAGAAATTTTTGCGCTGCGTGAAATCATGACGAATTTGTACGTCAAACACACGGGTCAACCTGCCGATAAACTGACGCGTGACATGGAACGCGATTTTTTCATGACCCCTCAAATGGCGCTCGAGTACGGTTTGATTGATGAGGTCGTCGAAATCATGCCCAAAGACGTTGCGGAAAGCATGAAGGGTTTCGACGAATGAATTTAAAGCTGGTTTTGTACGCCAACCAACCCATCGTAGGGGCGCTGCTTGCTGCGCCCATTACAGCAAGAGTGCAATCATGATCTCGAGGTGCAGTTTTTGCAACAAAGCCGCCAACGAGGTCGAGCATTTGATCGAAGCCCCTTCGGGTACGGCTTGGATTTGCAATGAATGTGTCACCAAAGCCATGTCAATCCTCGAGTCTGGCAAGAAGGCGCAGCAGGTCAGCAAGCCATTTGTGCTGCCAAAATTGCCGCCACCTCGAGAGATCAAAGCGCACCTTGACGAGTTTGTGATTGGTCAGGATGCGGCGAAGCGGGCATTGTCGGTGGCGGTGTTTAACCATTATCAGCGTCTTTTGCATCCCGATGCCGAGTTGCAGAAATCGAACATTGTTTTGATTGGTCCAACAGGGACGGGCAAGACATTGTTGGCAGAATCGTTGGCAAAAATGCTGCATGTGCCGTTTGCGATAGCCGATGCAACCACGCTGACCGAGGCTGGTTATGTCGGTGATGACGTCGAAAACGTTTTGGTGCGCCTGCTACACGCCGCCGACATGGACATTGGCGCGTGTGAGCGCGGCATCATTTACCTGGACGAAATTGATAAGGTTGCGCGGAAGTCTGAGGGCACGAGCATCACTCGAGATGTCTCGGGTGAGGGTGTGCAGCAGGCACTTTTGAAGATTATTGAGGGGACGGTGGCGAACGTGCCACCGCAGGGTGGACGCAAGCATCCTGGCGCGGAACTGGTGAAGATCAACACGCGCAATATTTTGTTTATTTGTGGCGGCGCGTTCGATGGTTTGGCGCAAATCGTTGCCGCACGCACCGATCAAAAAACTGTCAGTTTCTCGAGGGTCAACGCGCAACAGGATGTGGCGGTTGTTCCTGAAGATTTGGTGAAGTTTGGTTTGATTCCAGAATTGGTTGGGCGTCTGCCGCTTGTGGTGCAACTCCAACAACTCGACGAGGAAGCGCTTGTGCGTATTCTAACTGAGCCTCGCGGCGCGATAGCGCGACAATACGAAACCTTGTTTAACCTCTCGGGGGTTAGCCTCGAGTTCGCAAGCGACACCTTGCGTGAGGTGGCACGTCGTGCCTTAAAGCGTGGTACGGGCGCTCGAGGTTTGCGGGCGGTGCTCGAGGGGGCGATGACGGATTTGATGTTTGAATTGCCGCGCGACGGCTTGAAATCTGTGAAACTCGATCCATCTCATTTGGATGCGCCTTTGACGGCATTAAATCCAATTACGTTGGATGCACCCGAGTTGAGACTTGAGTCTGATGCACTCAAGAAGTCCGCGTAATCGTTACTCAAGATACATAAGGTTCTGGCTAGAGGGGGTTATCCTTTCTCTAGCCAGTTGTTTGATTGGTGTATTCGAGATTTCAAAAGTTCCATCCTGCAAGCTCGAGTGCAATCTTGGCGTCAGAAATCTGTCATGCTTGGTATGATGTTTCGGGGTTGGGATTTAAGGATTTTAATTCGCAGGATTTAGGTTCAGCATCACCTCAAAGCGTGCTGGGGTTCGACACCACCCGTCAAAGTGTGCCAGCGCCAAATACTCGAGACTCAGAGATTGGCAAAAGGAGAATTCTATGCGTTGGGAATTACCTGTACTGGCACTTCGCAGCCACGTTTTACCACCAGGCACAACTTTAAGTGTCGCCGTTGGTCGCGCCAAATCGCGTCGTACCGTCGAAGAGGCGCAAGCCGCAGACCGCCGTGTAATTTTGCTGACGCAGCGCGACAGCACCAATGATGATCCAGCAGGCGAAGACCTGTTCGAGATCGGCACGCTCGCCGCCGTCAAGCAAGTCGTGCGGATGCCAGACCAGACTTTAGAGGTTCTGGTCGAAGCTTTAGAGCGCGTTACGGTTTCCGATTACCTGCCCACCCCGTACTTGCGGGCAGTCGCCAATACCTTGGAGACAACCCCAGGCGCGGACGCCCACACCTTGCGCGTGCTGGCGGACGAGGTGCAGTCCAATTTTGACAAGTACGTCGGTCAGAACAAAAACTTGCGCCTTGACAACATCCACCTCGAGCACCTGCGCGGTCTGACCGACGCCGGCGCGATTGCCGACACGGTTTCATTCCATGCGATGTGGGAAGTTTCGGAAAAGCAACAAATCCTCGAGACACTCGATTTGCGCAAACGCCTCGAGTTGACCTTGCAATTCTTAAACCGCGACCTCGAGCGTTTCGATCTTGACAAAAAGATTGCCGCCCGCGTCAAAGAGCAGATGGATCAAAACCAACGCGAGTATTACCTGCGTGAGCAAATGAAAGCCATCGGTAAGGAACTCGGCGGCGGCGAAGACGGTCCAGCCGAAGTCGAAGACCTGCGCGAACGCATTCAAAAAGCTGGAATGCCCGAAAAAATTCTCGAGAAAGCTTTGAAGGAATTGGCGCGTCTCGAACGCACCCCAGGCGGCAGCCCAGAGACCACCGTGGTTCGCAATTACCTCGACTGGTTGCTCGACACCCCTTGGAACAAGCGCGACGAAGAAATTCTTGACATCAAACGCACCCGCGACATTCTCGACGCCGACCATTACGGTCTGGACGACGTGAAAGAACGAATTCTCGAGTTCTTGGCGGTACGTCAACTGACCCAAGGCATGGCAGATGCGGGCGAGGCTCTCAAAAAAGCCGAACTCGAGCGCCGTGACGCCGAAGACGCCGCCAATGGCGTGGTGACTGCAACTCCAGAAGCTCCGAAGAAGGACGCGCCGAGCGCCCAAGACAAACCAGAGGACGGCGAACTCCGCGCCCCGATTCTGTGCCTTGTCGGACCTCCTGGCGTGGGTAAAACCAGCCTCGGTAAGAGCATTGCCAGAAGTCTAAACCGTCAATTCGTGCGCATGAGTTTGGGCGGCGTGCGCGATGAGTCCGAAATTCGTGGACACCGCCGCACCTACATCGGCTCAATGCCCGGACGCATCATCCAAAGCATGAAAACCGCAGGCGTGGTCAACCCAATTATTCTCTTGGACGAGATTGACAAGATGAGCAGCGATTGGCGCGGCGACCCCAGCAGCGCCATGCTCGAGGTGCTCGACCCAGAACAAAACCACACCTTCCAAGATCATTATTTGGAAGTGCCTTACGATCTTTCCAAGGTCATGTTCATCACGACAGCCAACACCCTCAACACCATTCCACGCCCGCTTCTTGACCGCATGGAAGTCATCGAAATTCCTGGTTACACCTTAAACGAAAAAATTGAGATCGCCAAGAACTTCCGCCTGCCACGCCAAATCAAATCGCACGGTTTGGAAAACAAGCTCGAGCTGACCGACGACGCCCTGACCCGCATCGTTCAGGAATACACCCGTGAGGCTGGCGTGCGTGGACTGGACAGGCAAATTCAAAAAGTCACCCGCAAAGTCGCTCGAGAATCACTCGAGAAGCCCTGGGAGGGCATGAAGCAAGTCAATGGTAAGAACATCGAAGATTACCTTGGCGTGCCAATGTTTGAAGTCGAAACCAAAGAGAAAGAATCTCAAGTTGGTGTGGCTCAAGGTCTGTACTGGTCAAGCGTCGGTGGTGGCTTGCTGGTCATCGAATCGCTGGCTACACCAGGCACGGGCAAGATCAGCTTCACGGGTTCGCTCGGCGATGTCATGAAAGAATCCGTCCAAGCCGCGATTGCTTACCTTCGCGCCCACGCCACGACCTACGGTGCTCACCCAGATTTCTACAAGAACCTTGACATTCACGTTCACTTCCCGTCGGGCGGCACACCCAAAGACGGTCCGAGCGCTGGCATTGCCATCGCCACCAGCGTCATCAGCGCCATCACCAAACGCCCTGTTCGTGCCGACATTGCCATGACCGGCGAGATTTCCCTGCGCGGCAAAGTCCTGATTATCGGCGGCGTTAAAGAGAAACTCCTCGGCGCGTACCAAGCCGGCATTCGCAAAGTCATCATTCCAAAAGGTGACGCCCCGTACCTCAAAGACGTACCAGACACCATCAAAGCCGAACTCGAGATCACCCTGGTCGAAGAGGTCGCGCAAGTGCTGGACATGATGCTCGAGCCTCAACGCGAAGAGGACAAACTTGCGATTGAAGCGGTCAGTATTACGATGCCACCCGCAAGTCAACCCACGCAGCAACCAGGCGTTTAAGGGTTAAGAAATTCAGGAGGCTCGAGTGTGATGCTCGAGCCTCTTTTTTTGATTTCAAACGATTTGTCCTCTCGATAACCATTCGTTAAATTGCAATCGTGTAATATGATCTCAGAAAGCGGGTGAAGTTATGGGAAAAATTCAATCTTTATACCTCGTGGCTGAACCATCATTTATCGAAGGCGTCTCGAGAATTTTTGATTTTGCAGGCAATATGACGGTTTACAATGAATCAGATACGCCCGAAGAAGCCGACCTTCAAGCGCTTCGTGCCGACTGGGAAGCGTTGGCTGGAGACATGCGCTCTGCTGTTGGGTCAGTTATGACTTCTTTGGAGAAGTAACTTGTCAAAGAATAAACGTCCCACTCAACAATCTGAAATTAAACCGCACGAGAAAGACTTGACCAAAACCAAACCCAGCAATTCCGAAGGCAGTCTGATAACAACCCGCCAAACCATGAGTGTGTCACGCTCAGGACCACTGCCCTCGCCTCAAGATTTGGCAGATTACGAAAAAGTTAGACCTGGAACAGCAGAACTGATTCTGAGAAGTTTTGAAAAACAACTTGACCACCGAATTTCCCTCGAGAAAGATGCAATGTCGAGCGGAATCAAAGCCCGAAATCGAGGACTGGATTATGGGCTTATTGCGGTGCTGGCGGCATTGGGTGTGGCTTTGGTGCTCGGGTTAAACGGGCATAGTCTCGAGGCGAGCATTATTGGCGGTGGCGGTATTGCGGCTCTGGCTGGCGTTTTTGTTTACGGTTCGCAAGCTCAACGTGCCGAACGTCAAGAGAAGCGTGAACAGCAAACAAAAAAATTAGGAAAATAACGTTTCAGAATTTTGAAGGGATGTAAAAAGAGCCTCGAGTTGTTCCTTCGCCTGACCTGACCAGATAACCTTCATTGTTTTGATAGGTTGAACTGTGCTCGAATGGCGTCCGAATTGTGGACTCGCCATTCGTCAAGGTCTTTAATGCCAGTTTCGACCATTTGACGAATGTAAATCTCAAACATCAAATCGTCCCAAGTGGAATCTTCTTTTAACGCGTCCACCAAACGGTGTGCTTCTTCTCGAACGTTCATGCGAAACAGTCTAGCCGAATTTGAAAAAGAAGTCGTGAGTTTTGATGACTTTCTCTGCATGGGAATCTCAAGTTTCAAAATCTGTTTTGCTCAGGCTTTGCGATTCTGGGGCAAAGCGCTACAATTAAAACATGAGCGCACCTGCCAAAAACAAAACTCGAGCCAAAAAACAAAGCACCGTCGATTTTTTGCTGGCAACCGCTGACCGTATTGCCAAAGAAGCACCGGTCAGTGAGCTTGACAAACTTCCAAAAGATGGTGGTAAAAACCTTGACCATTATTTGTACGGAGCGCCTAAACGATGATAAGAACGGTATTTATTGATGCCGCCTGCCTTGTATCATTGATAAACCCTCGAGATGGAATGCATCAAAAAGCCAGAGATGCTTTTGATGCCACTCGAGACGCCCAGTTCGTGACCACTGACGCAGTGTTGACCGAAGTTCTAAATTATTACTCTGAACGCGGTGATTACTTGCGAGGTGAGGCTTTGAAAATCGTGAAGGCTTTGATGAATCGTGAAGATGTGAATTTCATCTATCACGGCAAATACTGGTTTTACCTTGGCTTGGAACGATTTGAAGAACGGCAAGACAAAGGTTACAGCCTGACAGACTGTATGAGCATGGTGATCATGGAAAGTGATGGTATTCAAGAGGTTTTGACCAGCGACAAGCATTTTAAGCAAGCTGGTTTTACAATCCTGATGTGAGTATATTGTAACGCCACTCGCAAGCCAGCCAACGCAGCAACCAGGGGTTTAAGGTTTAAAAAGTGAAGGAGACTCGAGTTTGATGCTCGAGCCTTTTTTGTGGAATTAAGATATGATAAAAAAGCTACAAATTGTTCAAAGCGGTTTTGATGTGTGTACCGAAAAAATTGAGTCGATAGATATCCCTGGAGGAAGAATGTTTAAAAAGTTTTGGGTAATTTTACTGGCTACTGCTGTCATTATGCCTGCATGCAACTCAGTTAAGGAAAAACCTGTACAGACTACATCTCGAATTGTTTACTTGGGGACAGGTTGTAATGATTTTGTGAGGTTAGTTGATTCACAGACAAATCAAGTAATTCTTGATGGTGTACAGGTGTTTGGCGGGTTTGATACTGATAAGTTCGGTAAATATGCCAGATATGAAGTTGCATGGGGTGATGGAATCACGGGAACTTATAATGATAGCCCATTCTCATCGTCAGGCTATGCCTCCATATCGCATGTGTTCAACAATTATTCGTACCTGAACCTAAGCTATCAAATTGTGTTCAGAAAATATTATAAGAATTTTTCATCTGATCCAGAACCTTCCTCGCCGTTCAAAACTATCTACTGCTCAGTGACTAGTTACGGAGAAGGAACTAAGACTTTAGGAGTGGGTCTTAGTGTACCAACATCAGTTAAACCAGGGCAAACGATTACGCTGCAAGGTTTTTCGTAATTACTCAACTCGGGGTTTAACTGGAATTTAAAACCTCTGGCAGTAACCCCATCGGTGATAACGCCTGCCCAATCGCTTCAAACGCACTCAAAC
>JAYVRX010000145.1:0-13683 GCA_043775825.1 Deinococcales bacterium | reverse complement strand
TCGCCAGTGGGTAAACGTAGAATTTTTTTGGCAGCGTTATCCAGCAGCGGGTCTTTATCCCAAATCTCGAGAAAGTAACCGCTCGTTCCAGCCGTGTTCAAAAACGTAAAAAACGGACGCCCATCTGGAACGCTGGCAGCCTCGACAGGACTCGAGACTTCTTGCATGGGCAGTACGGTTGCTGTGTCAGCATTTGAATATCCACCTTCAACTGTTGCATTCTGGGTGACTGGTGTGACCAAACCGTACAGTGTATCCCCAATGTTGGCGTTTATGGTTTTGGAAAACTTTTGGGTTGTGCTGGTGCTTGCACCCTGTTTGATCGCCACCGAGTACGGTCCAACCTGATTCTTGGCGCAGTACACGCCGTAACCGTTGGTTGCGCCTGCCAGTCCACCAAAGCTGTTCCATTCCCATTCAAGCACAACCTCATAAAGATTAACTGCCCGTTGCTGCGGGTGCTGCTCGAGCCGTTGACGATCCCTCAGAATTGTTTCTGCGGTGATACCAACGGGTGGCTGCAAGCGAGCAGGTGAACTCAGATGACTGCTCGAGCTTGACTTTGTTGCTGCCGTGCAATTCCCGATTGCTGAGGGCGCAGTATTCCGTGAAGGCAAAGTAAACGCGTACAAGCCAATCAAACTTGGAACGTCGGTGTTGGCAATCTGAACATTGACAGGGTCGCTCTCGCCAAGTTTTCCACTGCCGTCCTCTGCGACTGCCACGAGTTGAACTTCTGAACCGTTCGGCAAGCGACGCGTGTCAAAGCCGATCACAAAGGGTTCAACCACGGCTGAACCAAGACTCACACGGTTGATGGTATTGTCTTTGCCCTGAGCGTACAGCCTGACCGCCGTCACCCCAATATCGTCAGCGGCAGTAATTTGGGCTGTGCCTTGCCCGGTCAGGCTGGCATTGCTGACGGGGCTGGCGATGGCGGCTCGAGGGGCTTGTTTGTCAATACCATCGTCGCAAGCGGTGAGTACAACAGCAAAGCAGATGATTGCGGTGAGGAATTGAGTAGGTTTCACCCGATGATTCTCTCACGTATTGCTTTGACAAACAATCATTTTCTTGTTGGGTCTTCAAGACGCTGTTTGAGTGTTGCCCCAATTGTTGATCTTGGAGTTCACGTCAAATTCAAATGATTTGTTTGAAAGTACCTTTAGAGGTTAGCATTCTGTGGTGCCGGTTGGTTTTGACGAGGGCGGCACTTTCCGTTTTTACGGTTGTCACCCCCCCCGTTCCTGCTCTTCGGAAAAAAGTTGCTGTGAGGACAGAATTCGCTCGAGCTTCGATGATCGGGTTTAAAACTTGAATGATCCCCCTTGCATCTTCAACTCGAGCCTCCCGAACATCAATACTCACAGACTCTTGAGTTTCTTAAAACTGAGCACCGGTTTCTTTGCCGCCAGCACCTCATCCAAGCGGCGCACCACCGTATGGTACGGCGCGTGCTCGAGCCATTCAGGATCAGCTTGGGCTTTGCGTAATATCTCGCCCAGAACACTGGCGTAATTGTCCAACGTCTCGAGGCTTTCGGTTTCGGTGGGTTCCATCATCATGGCTTCTGGCACGACCAATGGGAAATAAACAGTCATCGGATGAACCCCGTAATCGAGCAAGCCTTTGGCAATGTCAAGCGTGTGAAGCTCGAGTTTTTCACCTTTGCTGGTTAAACCCTTTGGTGGCACTGCCACAAACTCATGCATGTTCACACGGTCATATGCAATCGTATAGCCTTGCTGCTGCACTTTCTTGCGCAAGTAATTGGCGTTCAAGACCGCCATGCTCGAGACATCGTGTAAACCCTCAGCGCCTAGGCTGCGAATGTAGGTGTACGCCCGCACGAGATTGCCAAAATTTCCGTAATGGCTGCGAACGCGCCCTATCGTGTTCGGACGTTCAAAATCGAGGTTGAACGTTTCACCAGTTTTGACCACAATTGGCGCTGGCAAAAAAGGCTCGAGGTGCGCCTTCACGCCGACAGGACCCGTGCCAGGACCTCCACCACCGTGCGGTACGGTAAAAGTCTTGTGCAGGTTTAAGTGAATCACGTCAAAGCCCATGTCACCAGGTCGGGCGCGTCCAACAATGGCGTTGGTGTTTGCTCCGTCGTAGTACAATTGCACCCCAAATTCGTGGGCGGCTTTGGCAATCTCGAGAATTCTGGTTTCAAAGATTCCCAGCGTGTTCGGATTGGTCAGCATGATTGCGGCAACATGATTTCCCAGTGCCGCTTTGAGGGCGTCAAAGTCAACCTCGCCGCGTTCGTTGCCAGGAATTTCAACCACTTCAAAACCCGCCATCGCCGCCGTGGCTGGGTTTGTGCCGTGCGCGGCATCTGGGCAAATCACCACACGCCGCTCGCTCAGTTCGCCTTTATTTTCAAAGTATTTGCGGATCATCAAAATGCCCGTGAATTCGCCGTGCGCCCCAGCGGCGGGTTGCAACGTGACCGCATCCATGCCCGTGATCTGTCCAAGGCTGCTTGCAAGGTTATGCAGCAACTCGAGCGCCCCCTGTGCCGTGCTTGGGTCTTGGTACGGGTGCAAATCCGTGAACCACGGCGCAACCGTTTCATGGACTTTGGGATTGTATTTCATGGTGCAACTGCCGAGCGGATAAAAGTTCGCGTCAACGCTCATCTGACGGTTTGCCAAACCCGTGTAATGCCGTACCAAATCGAGTTCTGAAACCTCTGGCAGTTTTGGCGGACTCGAGCGCAAATTTTCCGCGCCAAACAAATCCTCCAGGTTGACGTTTTGGGTTAACTTGGCTTGCGGTGGAATAACGCCGCGCCTACCTGATTGGGAGCGTTCAAAAATCAATGGAAAGTCTGAATTTTCAAGACTGGCTTTGGGTTTCTCGAGGATTGCAGTCATAACAAGTCCACCTTTTCTTTGGCACGGTTTGATTGGCACATTGCAAATCAGTCTTGGATTTCATCGTCTGCATTTGGAAAAACATGATTGAAACTCGAGATTAACAAGACAATCATGGCGCTCAATCCCAAAATTCCAATTGTCGCACTGGTCTGCCCTAGCAATTTTAATGTCACAGCCGCAATCAAGACTAAACCCGAAATCAACGGAATCGCAGATTTTTGCAGCAAAGACTTCATCAAATCCCACGTTGCCAATCATCAAACCGAGCATCGTCGTCGTCCCACCACTCGAGTTCTGATTTCCAAAACAACTGGTCTAACTCGGCGGCAGATAAAACAATCAACAGCAAACCCAAGCCAACCAAGCCGAATCCTAAAACTTTTAAAATAACGTTTGTGGCGAACAAACCAAGTGCCAAACTCAGCATCAAAACAACCAAAAGTCGGTTTATTGCGTTTGGATGCCTGAGAAAGCGCCGATATTTCATACCAGAACCTGTTTCAAGGCTGTCACCAAGCTCGAGATGTCCTCAAGGGTGTTTAGCTCTGTGGCGCTGAACAATCCAGCATTTCCAAAACCGTACTCGAGCGGCACTGGCATGCAAGCGTGAACGCCGCATTTGGCGAGTGCGGCTCGAACCTGGGTTGCAGGTTTCTCGAGTTTAACCGCAAATTCATTGAAGAACGTCCCAACCGTCAACACCTCAAGTCCCATTTCTCGCAGTGCCTGCTCGAGTTCGCCCGCCATGACCGCGCTGGCAATTGCCACCTCGCGCAAACCGTTCGGTCCAAGGCTCGCCAGGTAAATCGAGCTTTGCAGTGCCATCAGTGCATGGTTGCTGCAAATGTTGGACTTGGCTTTCGCCCGTCTGATGTGCTGCTCTCTGGCTTGAAGCGTCAGCACGAACCCGCGTTTGCCGTCCACGTCTTTGGTCGCCCCCACAATTCGCCCTGGAAGTTGGCGCATCAAAGCTTCACGCACGGCAATAAAACCATAACTTGGACCGCCGAAATTCGCGGCGTTGCCAATCGTTTGACCGTCACCCACGGCAATGTCTGCGCCGTACTCGCCTGGCGATTTCAGTACCGCCAAACTCAAGGGATCAACCACCGCAATAAACAACGCCCCAGCCTCATGCGCCGTGTTCGCCAGTGCCGCCATGTCCTCGAGCGACCCCAAGAAATTTGGGCTTTGCACGATGACCGCGCCAATATCAGACTCAACACTCGAGATTGGAGTTCGTGTTCCGTCCAACTCGAGCGTCAACAATTTCGCATCAACACATTCCAGAAAGGTCTGCAAGGTTTCTCGGGATTCTGGATGCACACCTTTTGAGATCAAAACCTTGTTGCGATTCGTTTGCCTGAGCGCCAAAAGTGCCGCCTCCGCCACCGCCGTCGCACCATCGTACAAACTCGAGTTGGAAACGTCCAAACCCGTTAATTCCACGATCATGCTTTGATACTCGAACATCGCCTGCAATTCACCCTGCGCAACTTCGGGCTGATACGGGGTATATGCCGTGACAAATGCCGATTGAAACGTCAGGGCATCGACCACGCTCGGTTGAAAATGCCGCGCCATGCCACCGCCCAAGAAATTCGCGCCACTGGTATTGTTTTTGGCTGCCAGTGCCTTCATGTGCTGGGTGATGCCGTGCTCGTCTAAACCGGCTGGAATATCAATTTTTGGATTGCGAATGCCTTCGGGCAAATCAGTGAACAATTCATCGACACTTGAGACGCCAATGACAGCTAAAGCTCGAGAAATATCTTCTTGGGTATGTGGCGTATATTTCATGACTCTAGTTCAGCCACTTCTTGGTATGCGGCGGCATCGAGCAAACCTGTTGGTTGACTCGAGACTCTGACCTTAAACAAAAAGCCGTTTCCGTAAGGGTCGGCATTGATGTTCTCGGGTTCTTCGACCAAGCTCGAGTTGACTTCAATGACTTCACCAGAGACTGGGCTGTAAATATCGCTGGCGGTTTTGACGCTTTCGACCACGGCGGCATTATCGCCCTGCTTTAAAATTTTTCCAACGGCAGGAAGTTCGACAAACACCACATCGCCCAGTTGATCTTGGGCAAAATCGGTGATGCCAACGGTGGCGATATCACCCTCGAGACGCAAGTATTCGTGGGTTTTGAGGTATTGCAGATTCGTTGGGATGTTCATAAATTCTCCTAAATTTTTTCGAGTTGCGTTGGAAAACCTGAAGCAATTTCACTTCTCTCGAGCTTTCCATGTTTACCAATCATTTCGATCTTGCCGCTCAAATCACACAACCAGACCTCGAATGCACCTTGCTCGAGATAAAGTCGTACTTTTTGATCTATTTCTTGTTTACTGTTGTTTGGACTTATGATTTCAACACATAATTCTGGGGCTTTTGGAAAAGGTGTGCTCATGCCACTTAAGGCTATAAATTCGTGGCTTCTCCAGGCGACATCGGCAACTTTTACGCCTTCGGGGGTATCGATGCTGGCTTGGGTAAATCCCATGCCCCGAGTGCGCAGTTGTTCGCGTAAGATTCCTGCGATTTCGTACTGCCAGTAAACGTGCCAGTTGGTTGCAGGACGCATTTCAATTTTTCCTGTTTTTGTGGTTTCAATTTTGTACGGCAGGTTTTGTAGGCTTTTATCTACGATTACCTCTTGCCAGTTCATAGTGCCTCCGTTCGTTCCAATTTAGCAAATGCTTACTGTCCTGGGGCGTTTCTTGAGATGAACACGGTTTCGACAATTTGCGCTGGCACGTCCGACCCGCGAATCTCGAGATCAACTTTTGTTCCCATCTCAAGTTCGGCATCAACATAGGCTAGGGCAATTCCAACTTTTAAACTGGGTGACATCGTACCGCTGGTGCAATGTCCAACAATTCGCCCCGCCAATTTGACTGGGTATCCTTCGCGTGGGATACCGCGCCCTGAGACTTGAATCCCGACCAGAGCTTTTGTTTTTACTGCATTCACCATCGCGTCGCGTCCAACAAATTCTTTGTATTCTTTGACTGCCCACTTTAAGGGTGTCTCGAGAGGGTTGGTACTCTCAGACCATTCGTGACCGTACAACGGATAGCCAGCCTCTAAACGCAGGGTATCTCGTGCACCCAAACCGCAAGGCTCGAATTGAAGCTCGAGCAATTTATTCCACAAATCTGGGGCATTGATGGGTGCACAGAAAATCTCGAAACCGTCTTCGCCCGTGTATCCCGTGCGTGCCATGCGAACCGAGTAACCAAACAATTTGGTGTCAAAAACCGAATTCTTCTTGTGACTGGGCAGTGATTCCGTGCAGTGATCCCCCAGCATGGTTTGCGTGTTTGGTCCTTGCACGGCGATCAGCGCCCAATGTGCAGATTGATTCTCGAGGGTCACATCAAACGCTTTGGACAAACTCGAGAGGTGATTGAAATCTTTTTCGATGTTCGAGGCATTGACGACTATCAAATACCGAT
This sequence comes from Deinococcales bacterium, assembly GCA_043775825.1. GTDB lineage: Bacteria > Deinococcota > Deinococci > Deinococcales > JAAFIG01 > JANXTZ01. The sequence continues at coordinate 7,337 of JAYVRX010000145.1, read as the reverse complement.
CTTCGCTCAGTTTATAAACGTAAATATCATCGACCAAACCACCGTTTTTGTTGGGCAGCATGTTGTATTGGGCGCGTCCTGGTTTTAACTTGGACACGTCATTGACCGTCACAAATTGCAAAAACTCGAGCGCCCGAGTACCCGAAATCAAAAATTCGCCCATGTGCGAAACGTCAAACATGCCAGCGCGTTCGCGCACCGCCAAATGCTCTTGAATGACGCCCGAATATTGCACGGGCATTTCCCAACCGCCAAACGCAACCATTCGGGCTTTTAGCTCGAGGTGATTGTGATACAAGGGTGTGCGCAGCAGTTCCAAGTGATCTTCCATGAATTAAGCATAGGCTATCAGAAACCGTGCTTGCAAAGATTGCGTTTAACGCCCGAAATTTGCAAGTCCTCGCAACATCATTGCTCAAATTTTTGATTTAGTATTGTTTTATGGCGCAATTAGAACTTGATTCCATCGATCACAAAATTCTTGAGGTTTTGGGGCGCAATGCCCGAATCCCCAACACCGAACTTGCCGACGAGGTAGGTCTGACCCCAGCGCCGTGTTTGCGTCGGGTGAAAAGGCTTGAGGATTTGGGTGTCATTGAGGGCTATTCGGTGCGGGTGAGTCCCTCGAGTTTGGGGCTTGGTTTAACAGTTTTTGTTTCGGTCACGCTAGACCGTCAAAGCAAAGGCAGTTACGACACTTTTGCACAAAAGATGAAAGTTCATTCTGAAGTGCGCGAGTGCTACCTGATGCTCGGTGAGCGCGATTTTCTTCTCAAGATCATGGTTTCAGACCTCGAGGCGTACCAACAGTTTTACCTGAAATATTTGACTACGGTTGCTGGGGTGCGCAACATCAACTCGAGCATCGTGATCAAAGAAGAAAAGCAAGAGGTTTTACCGCACGTTAATTACTCGTCTTTTTCGCGCAAGCCGTAAATCACACCCTCGAGCGCTTTGGGTTTTAACAGCGAGATCAGACCAGGGCGGGTCGAGATAATATCGTCATTCTCGAGGTCTTTTAAAACCCGCGTGATGGTTTCCCTAGAATTTCCTGTGCGGTTTGCCAGGTCTTGGTGCGTAAACTCGAGGGTTGGGTTTCCCTCTTTGCCAGTTTTAAATGCACCGCGCAAATATAAGCCTTGTAAGGCGTAAGCCACGCAGGCTTGGGTGCTGGCAAAGGACAGCATTTCGACCTCGCGGTTCATGTCCGCAAGGCGTTTTGCCATGATTTGCGCCAAATTCCAGAGCACTTGCGAATGACGGTCTAAAATCCCGCGCAGTTCGTCGCGGTAAATAGCGAGCGTTGTCACGTTGTCAATACAGTGTGCCGTGGCGCTGCGTGGCAATTGAGAAACCAATGCCATCTCGCCGACCACTTCGGGCGGTGTCAGAATTGTAAAAATTCGTTCCCGACCTTCAAGGTTCTCTCGAGAAACTTTGACTCTACCCTCGACCAACACGTACACGGCTTCGCCTGGGTCGTCTTCTCTAAAAATTGGATTCCCTTGGGTAAATTTGCGCACGCTGGCAGCCTCGAGCGCCATGCTTAAGGCTGCTTCTGGTGCACCGTGAAAAAGCGGGCTGTTGTTGAGTGCGGTTTTGATTTCAGTGTTGGTCATGGTTAAAACCTCAAAGGTATGATGTGGTCGGTTTATCAACGCTTGGTTACAGCTTACACGCTACAACTGATTTCGTACCAAGGTTATGTTTTATCTCGAGTGCGCCATTTTTAGAGTATTTGGTCTGACACGGCTTATATGTTAGCCTTTTGGCTGTGAATTCAGCCAGCAACAGTGTTCCGTCCGTTTTGGCACTCGAGGTTTCAAATTTAAGACATTCATTCCAAACCGATGCGGGAACGCTCGAGGTTTTAAAGGGTTTGAGTTTTTCGCTCGCTCCTGGTCGGGTTCTGGCGATTGTTGGTCCGAGCGGATCGGGCAAATCAACTTTACTGCACTTGCTCGGCGGTTTAGAAACGCCGACCTCTGGGGAACTGATCTGGGGCGGTGTCAGTTTGGCTGGGGCGTCACAAGAGGTTCTGGCGTCAAGGCGGGCGCTCGAGGTTGGATTTGTCTTTCAGCATCATTATTTATTAGAGGATTTGACGACACTCGAGAATGTTGGCTTACCTGGTTTGATCGCGTCCAAGCCGAACGATGCGCGTGCCGTCCAACTTTTACAACAAGTTGGCTTGCAAGACCGCGCCCATTTCTTTCCACGAGCCTTGTCCGGCGGTGAGCGTCAGCGTGCTGCCATCGCGCGGGCATTGTTGACCAAACCCCGCCTTATTTTGGCAGATGAACCCACAGGCAGTTTAGACCGAGCCAATGCCGATTTGGTGTTTGGAATGTTGGTGGAGTTGGCACGACTCGAGAATACGGCGGTGGTGGTGGTCACGCACGACGAAAGCCTTGTCTCACGGGTCGATGAAGTGATTCGTTTGGAGGATGGTCGGATCGTTTAGTGTTAGAGGTTGGCTCACAGACACCAGATTACGGTTAAATTCAATAATTATTTCACGAACTAGAAATAATCGTGATTTAATTCACATGCTTTTGATCTTCAGCGTTACAGCCGTTTTCATATCCGTTGACGTGCCTCTTAACCCTACTCGGGCTTTTTTCAGTCGTATCAGGAAATGACAACCCAAGCGTTGTACTGCGTCAAACACACCCTGCGACCCGAACCACGAGCACGATAGAACCACGTTCACTGCGAGGGCGAACACCCTTGTTTTGGTGTCTTTTCTTGCTCACAAGACAGCACCTTTCGGGCTGTTCGCGCTGAGTTTGACACACAACTTAAGCCTTTAGAATACTTGGTGAGGATGGTGTCATCCAAAACCAAATACCCGCCTTGTGGGAGTTGCCTCGAGACGAGGCTGGTGAGAACCGTTACGGTACGCGATTATTGATTACTGTATCACTTGAGTTACATCTTGAGCGAAGGCATATTCGAGTCGCATCACGATATCTTGCGGGTAATTGCCAAATTTTCGTCCAAACAAATTGATGCCGCCTACGTGACGCGCATCTGGTTTAACGCCAATTTTAAGAGCGATATGGTTGTTGGCTTCGATTGAGAGTGAGTTAATGTCGGCACTGGAGAGATTTTCACCGTCAATCACCGTTCCCGCTTCGGTGACGCGCCAGCGCTTTAAAAAGCCGTGTGTGGACTGGTCGAGTTGCCACCAATCTGGGGTCAGACGTGCCCTCGAGCCGCCGAGATCGCCTGGCGAGGTCCACGTACCGATTTCGATGTTGTTGATCCAGATGGTGATGTCGGAGGGACAGTCGGGATCAAATTGTGGCGCTTCGGAGCAGATTTCCATGCTCAACTCGAGGGCTTTGGCACGTGCGCCGTATGGCAGGTTATTGGGGAAGGCGTATTCGACAAAACCTTGTCTGAACCACAAAATTTGTGCGAACAGGTGCTCGAGTTCAAAAAAGCTGCGCGGGTCGTCGAGCATGCCAATGATTTTCGTGTCCGAGGCAAGACCGCAGGTCGGTGTCGCCTCGAGATGACGGTAATTGCCGATTGGCATTGAGATTTCGGTGCGTTCGGTACTATCCGATTTCACCGCCACGCCGGGCATTTTGATTTGAATCTCGTCGTATAGTTTGGAACAGAGTTTTTGCGATCCGCGCGTCCCAGGTTCGTACTCAACATGTAACAGTCCAGCCTCCTCGAGTTGCTTGAGGTTGAAATTGACCGTCGAGTGCGGCAGTCCGAGCGCAGTGGCAAGTTCGGAGACGTTGAGTACATTGTGCGAGAGAATTCCGAGGATTAACATGCGCGTCTCGCTGGCGAGGGCTTTAAGGACTAACAGCGAGGATTCACCGTCGACCATGAGGATTTTAGAACCACTGATTGGCATGTTTGACCTCCGTAAATGATTGTCGCAATTATAACATAAAAACTTGCGATAAATGAATGCTTGTTAATCTACCTTCAAATCACGGATTTGTAGAAATTGCAAATAAAATACTTATGTGACTCAAAAAATGAAAATTACTGTCAGAAATTGAAGTGGCTGATAACTCATATAAAATTATTTTATTGACTTATAACAAGTTTTATTGTTAGTATATTGGAGTCCTAAACCAAAATGCAGCAACTTGAACAGACGGGAATGTCTGTCAACACAAAGGTCATCGTGGAATTTTCCAATCACCCAAACCCACAGCTTGAGCGAACCAATTGGCGCGACCTCAGCGGTCTGTGGCGCTTCGCTTACGATGACACCCAAGCCTGGCGCGTCCCCGAAGAGGTGACTTTTGACCGTGAGATCAACGTACCGTTTGCGCCAGAGAGCCTTTCCAGTGGAATCGGCGACACAGGTTTTCATTCGGTTGTCTGGTACGCGCTCGAACTCAGCCTAGAGCCACATGAACTGCCACAGATCGGCTCGAGGTTGTTGCTGCACTTCGGGGCAGTCGATTACAGCGCTCGCGTCTGGGTCAACGGTCAACTGATTGGCGAACATCGCGGCGGGCACACGCCGTTCTGGTTTGACCTGACCCAACTGCAACGCCGCGACCCAACCACGCTCGAGATCGTCGTGCGAGCCGAAGACGACCCGCACGACCTCGCAAAACCGCGCGGCAAACAAGACTGGGCGCTCGAGCCGCACGGCATTTGGTATCCGCGCACCACGGGCATCTGGCAACCCGTTTGGCTCGAGGTCGTGCCTGAAACCCGAATCGAGGTGCTGCACTGGACATCACACCTTGAGCGCTGGGAGATCGGACTCGAGGCGCGACTGTCGCAACCCATCAGACCCGGACTTTCATTGCGTGTGCGGCTGTTTACCGAAGATACCGAACTGATCGACGACCGTTACGGCGTTTCAAGTTCCGAGATCGTGCGACGCATTGCGCTTAAGGACTCAGGCATTGACGATCTGCGCGATGATTTGTTGTGGAGTCCCGAGCATCCGCAGTTGATACAAGCCATCGTCGAACTGCTCCAGACTGAGAACGGCAACGAAGTTGTGATCGACAGCGTGCGTTCCTACACTGCCATGCGGACGGTGGAACTCAGCGACCAACGGTTTTTACTCAACGCACGTCCGTGTTTTCTACGAATGGCGCTCGATCAGGGTTACTGGCAAGACGGGCTGATGACCGCCACGGACACCCAACTGCGCAGCGATGTCGAACTGACCAAACGGCTGGGTTTCAACGGCGCACGCAAGCATCAGAAGCTCGAGAATCCGCGCTGGTTGTACTGGTGTGACGTTTTGGGGTTGCTCGTCTGGGAGGAAATGCCGAGCGCCTACCGCTTCAACAATCAAGGCTCGAGTCGCCTGGTAGAGGAATGGGCGGCTGCCATCGAGCGTGACCGCTCGCACCCATGTATCATCGCCTGGGTTCCGTTCAACGAGTCTTGGGGCGTGCCCGACCTGCCGAGCAGCGCCGCACAGCGCGACTTGGTTCGCAGCCTGTATTTTCTCACCAAAACCTTCGACCCTACCCGACCTGTCATTGGCAATGACGGCTGGGAAGCGGTTGCCAGCGACACCATTGGAATTCACGATTACGAACACGACCCAAAACAATTGCTCAAACGCTATTCAGACCCGCAGGCGCTCGAATCGAGCCTGAAATCTTTTAAACCTGGGGGTCGGTCACTGATTCTCGAGGGCTTTGTGAGCGCCGGTCAGCCAGTGATGTTGAGCGAGTTTGGTGGGATCGCCTATTCGCTCGGTGAGCAGAGCGGCTGGGGGTACAGCCGCGCGACGGATACCAGCGATTTGCAGGAGCGTTACACTGCGCTGATGGCTGCGGTCTGGACTTGCCGTGAGACGCTCGCGGGATTTTGTTATACCCAACTGACCGACACGTTTCAGGAAAAGAACGGGCTGTTATTCATGGATCGCAGCCCCAAAGCCAACATCGAGGAACTCTGCAAGGCAACGTGCGGTGAGCGCATGGCTGCGAATTCCGATCAAGACCCCAATCAAGACCCCTTTGGATACTCGAGACGCTGGCGAGAACGTCAGCAGAAAGCCAGGAGGCAAGTATGAAAGCACAGCAGCAAAAGCACATCGCCGGCTCGGTTAAAATCGCCCTCGCACTTGGTGTTATTGGCATGGCAGCACTGGCAATCGCTCAGAGTGCCACAAGTTACAAGGGACCCAAAGTGGAGATCACTTACCTGCACGGCTTCACCGGGGCAGACCGTCCAGTGATGGAGGAATTGGTGAAAAGCTTTAACGATGCCAATCCAAACATTGTCGTCAAAGCCACCGCCCAACCCTGGGGAACGACCTGGAATCAGATCGAACCGCTCGTCGCCTCGGGTCGTGCGCCAGACGTGGCAGTCATCAACGAAGATCAGGTCACGCGCTTTATCGCACGCGGTGCGCTCGATGTCATGACACCATCCGCTCTGCGTAGCGCTGGCATCGACAAGGCTCGGTTTTTCAAACCTTTGTTTGCCACCGCCGATTACAAGGGCAAATCTTACGGCGTTCCAGTCTCGAGCGTTGCTTACGTGATGTTTTACAACAAGGACTTGCTGAAAAAGAGTGGTGTCAACGCCCCGCCGAAAACCCGTGCCGAGTTGCTCGCCGCGTCACGCGCTTGTACGACTGACAAAGCTGGTAAAAAACCAGGCGAGGCTGGCTTTGATGCCAAGAATTTGGACACCTGGGGCATTAGCCTCTATAACAACTGGGTCGGCGCGAGGCTTGCCTACAGCGCGATCTTGCAAAACGGTGGCAGCCTGACGGACAAGGACAACAACGCGGCATTCAACTCGCCGGCAGCAGTCGAGGCAGTACAATTCCTGGTCGATCTGGTGCAAAAAGAGAGCGTTGCCAGAGCCAATTCAACTGAGGAAGCCGAACTCGCCGCGTTCTCACAAGGCAAGGTTTGCATGTTCCCGTCAGGACAGTGGTATCTAGACCGCTTCGAGAAGAACCCGAGCTACGCTCTGACCTTCCTGCCGCGCATCGGAACCAAAAAGGATGCCACCTGGGGTGGCTCGAGCCACCTGACGCTACCCAAACAACGTGCCGGGTATGACCGCAACAAACGCGCTGCGGCGCTCGCTTTCATTAACTGGATGACCTTGCCCGCGCAGAACCTGACTTGGACAGCAACCGGTAGCCTACCAGTCATGAAAGCCGTCGCGGATGACAAGAAATTCGAGGGGCAAGCCATCAGTGGCATTTTTGACAAACTTGGCAATGTTTACGCCACGAGCGGTTTCCCTTGGGGCGGGCAGGTTCTTGGACCTTTTGACGGGGCTTGGGAGCGGGCTTACCTTGGCAAGCAAGATGTGAAGGCATCACTCGATCAGGGTGTGGACGAAGCCAACAAGCAGATTGC
>JAYVRX010000144.1:0-13718 GCA_043775825.1 Deinococcales bacterium | reverse complement strand
AAGGGTTTTCACGCGGCTTAGCTCGAGTGGTTTTTCTATAGGCAACAGTTCATTGTCGCCCAAATATTGGGTGATCGCCGCGTCGTAACTGGCGGTGTGCGAGAAGGCTTTGAACGCCAATTGTTGACGGAATGTTTGATCGTCAGAATTTAATTTCTCGAGCACCAAACTGTAATCGCTCGGGTCAACTACCACCAAGACGTTTCCAAAGTTTTTGGCGGCGGCTCGAATCATGGTTGGACCACCGATGTCAATATTCTCGAGCGCATCTGAAAGGCTAACACCTGGTTTTGCGACGGTAGTGCGGAATGGGTACAAGTTCACGCACACCAGATCAATCGCTTTGATATTTTGCGCTTCGAGTTCGGCAAGATGCTCACGTGTTCGTTTGGCAAGAATGCCGCCGTGAACGTTTGGATGCAAGGTTTTAACCCGTCCCTCGAGAATTTCTGGAAAGCCTGTGACATCTGAAATATACGTGACCTGCAAGCCTGCTGATTGAAGGGTTTTGAACGTGCCGCCAGTGCTGACCAGCTCAAACCCTTGGGCAATCAACCCACTTGCGAAGGCTTCAAGTCCGATTTTATCGGACACACTTAACAATGCTCTTTTCATAAATCTCCTAGGTTCACTCGAGGTGTTTTGAAGGTGGCGCTCGAGATGTCCGACCCAGGCGAGCGATCAAGTGGTACGTTGAAATTTCCCCACGGTTTCCCGTGTTTATCGCCAGTCATTTCAACCTGTTTAGTCTACTCGAGTTTTTTGGCTTTGAGTAGGGACGACCCTATGAGCAGAAACCGATTTCACCAGGTTTCCCCTCTTGACGTTTGAGAATCCGGGGAGTAGTGTTTTCGTAACCGGTTACAAAAACTCAGTCGATAGGTCAGAAAGGTTTCGCATGGCGAAAGTCACGATCCAAGAAGTTGCACGCGCTGCCGGTGTCTCCAAAGGCACTGTCTCGAGGGTTTTAAATGCTCGAGATGGAGTCAACACTGAAACCCGCAGCAGCGTCTTGGACGTGATGACGCAGTTGGGTTATGTGCCCGATCCAGGGGCAAGAAACTTGGCAAGACGCGGCAAGCACATCATTGGACTATCCTTAGATGGTGACGAACGGCGCGGCACGCCTTACTACGGTATTCTGCGCGACGCACTCGAATCACGCTTCTCGAGCGAAGGTTACAGCACCAAAATTTTTTCGGGTTATGACCCAGCCATGCTCGAGGCTGAATCTGACGGTGTGATTTTGCTCGGTGTGCATCTCGACGATTCGCGCCCGAGCCAACTCGAGGCTAGAAAAGTGCCGTTTGTGATGGTCGGGCACAGTCTAGAGCATGCCGAAAGAGCGCCGTGGGTAGACGTGGACAACATTTCGGGTTTGTTCGAGGCGGTGCGCCATTTAACCAAATTGGGTCACAAGCGGATTGCGCACCTTACTGGCGCATCGACAGGGCAAGCCTCGAGGCAACGCATCGAAGGCTACCGCAAAGGAATGCTCGAGGCTAAACTGCCCATTAATAACCTACTTGTTTGGGACGGCGAATTTACCGAAGTCGGAGGCTACCGTGCCGTCAGACGTGCGCTGGCAGCCAAACTCGAGTTTAGTGCGATTACCGCCGCCTCCGATGAGATGGCGTTTGGCGCGATCATGGCGCTTGAGGATGAAGGGTTTAGGATTCCTTGGGATGTTTCTGTAACCGGTTTCGATGATCTTCCGAGTGCGGCTGGCTTTAAGCCAGCCCTCAGCACCGTGCTCCAAGATATCGAGGGCGTTGGCATACGCGCCGCCGAGATGCTCCTTGAAAGTATGGCGGGCAAAAAAGTCTCGAGTGCACTTGTGCCAGTCAAATTGATTGTCCGAGCCTCGAGTGGCGCGTACACAACTTAAATTAAACTTCACTTCTGCGGTAAGAGCTTGTATTGGATTTTCGGCATTTCGTCATCTCACACGGTTTTTTTGGAGGAGTTATGAAAAAGCGATTTGTGGTAACAGGTTTTGCGCTTGGTGCGACGGCAATTTTGGCAAGCAGTCTGGTCAATTCTCAAGCCAATGTCATTACGATTGGTGGTTATGATGGACAGACCGATACCGCTATTATCAGCGAACTCATCACCAGGTTCGTCAAGCCCAAATTGGCTGTTGATGGCGTGGAGGTCAAGTACGTGCCTACCGCCGATTTTGGTAAAGCCATTGTCAATCAACTCTCGAGCGGTACCGCCCCAGATTTGTTTTACTTGGAAGACTTTGCGGCACAGGGTTTGATTTCAACGGGTAAAATTTTGCCCTTAAATGGTTTAATTAATGCTAAAGATTTCTTGCCCAGCCTGAATAAAGTCTTTAGTCAAGGCGGTAAACAGTACGGCGTTGCTAAGGATTTCAATACCTTGGTGATGTACTACAACAAAGATTTGTTTGACCAAGCAAAAATTGCGTACCCAGATGACAACGACACCTGGACTGATTTTGCTACCAAGACCACGGCAGTCCAAAAAGCCTTAGGAACTGGTTATTACGGTACTTGTTTCCCCAGTGAATACGCTCGTTTTGGTGCCTTCGCTGCCAGCACGGGTTGGAAGCCAATTGTCTCGGGTCGCACGACACTCAATGCCAACTTTAAACGGGCGTTCACGTTCTACACCGATTTGGTTAAAGCCAAAGTTGCCATTAAGCCAAGCGTGATCAGCGCTGGTTGGGGTGGAGACTGCATCAAGAGTGGCAAAGTCGCCACAGCATTTGAAGGCGGTTGGGCACTTGGTTTCTTGCGTGACCAAGCTCCAAATCTCAAGTATGGCACAACCCGTTTGCCACTTGATCCAGTCAGTGGCAAGCGCGGCAACCTGATTTACACTGTCGCTTGGGCAATTAATAGCGGTGTTAAGAATAAAGCGGCGGCGGTAAAAGTCTTTAATGCTTTGACCAGTGTCGAAGCTCAACAATACATTTTGCGCTCGGGTCTTGCTCTTCCGAGCCGTGTCAGTTTGCAAGAAGATGCATACCTGAAAGGTACGAGCGTCGAACAAATTGCCTTTAAGAACGTCTTTAAGGGTGCTGCTGACGGCAATGCTGTACCTTTTGCACCTGATAAGTACGGTGGAGATTGGTTTCGTGGCATTGACGAAGCACTGAATGCAGTCATGGACGGTACAAAGACTGTTGAGCAAGCACTTAAAGACGCTCAAGCCAACATCAACAAGGTCATGGGAAAGTAAACCACTCAAAACGGGTCATGGAAATTCCATGACCCGTTTATTTTCCCTCAATGCTACCGCTGACTCGAGGTCCTTATGAAAACGAAAACCCGAGAAACGCTGACTGCTTTTTGGTTCTTGTTGCCGTTTTTGGTTGGAATTCTGGTTTTTTTCGCGTTTGCTTTTTTTAGGACAATTTCGTTTTCGTTTACCAATTACAATTTGTTTCAGAAAAACGATTTTGTTGGATTGCAAAACTTCATTGATGTCCCCAGAGACTCACTGTTTATTAACGCGATTATTAACACCTTTAGTTTTGCAATCCTGACCACCGTGATTCAAACGATTGGTGCGTTGGTGTTGGCGGTTGTCATGAATCAGCAAATTCGTGGACTCGGTTTTTTTCGCACCGCCTATTACTTTCCAAGCATCGCCTCGAGCGCCGTGACCACCTTGGTGTTCCTGTGGTTGTTCCGTCCAACGGGTTTAATTTCAAATATTTTTAGCACCCTTGGCAACATGGTGCCCTTTTTGCTGGTGGCAATCGTTTTAATTGTTGTGCTGCAATTTGCCCAAGTTCAATTCGAGCGATCTCGAGGGTTGCCCGCTTCGCCTTTTGACCCAGCGCTGTTGTTGGTCTCGATCATTTTTGGGGTGATTGGCGCAATCGTGCTCAATTCGCTTGGTATCGTGCGAATTGGTAATGCTGAGGTGCAACCACTGGATTGGCTTTCGAGAACCGATAAGTTTCTTGGCTTTATTCCGTACCCAATGGTGATGATTATTATTATGAATAGCTTTACCACCATTCCAACACTCATGCTGACTTTCCTGGCTGGCTTGCAGGGCATCAGCAAAAGTATGTACGAAGCCGCCAGCATTGATGGTGCGAACGCATGGCAGCAAATAATCTACGTGACCGTGCCAATTTTGCGACCTGTGACTTTTTATGTGATTACGGTGGGCATTATTGGAACATTGCAAATGTTTGACCAAGCCGCCATTCTGGGCGGTTCTGTACGACTCGAGAATGTGATTACCTTGGCGTATTATGTCTACAACAATGTCTTTAGGGGTGGTGCGGATGCCCAAGTTGGTTTGGCTTGTGCTGGTGCAATTATTCTGGCATTGATTACTCTTGGTGCTTTGCAATTGCAACGTCGTTTCTTCGTTGGCGATCAGGGGGTATCATGACTTCCTCGGTGAAAACCGTTGCTCGAGTGAACGGCATTGAAGTGTCAGAGGCTTGGCTCAGCCGTCGGCGTTGGTCGTTCGCAATCTTGATTTATTCGCTGTTGTTGTTCTTTGCCGTGATTTTTATGGGACCGCTTTTAATGGCGGCACTCTCGAGCCTCAAAACCGATGCGCTCGAGACTCCACCACGAATTTTATTCGAGCAACTCAGTCCCCGAAACTGGAGTGCCGCTTGGAATTTAGGGCGTTTAGCCAGTGGCAATCCGTGGACTGGTGGTGTGCGTCCAGGGGCTGACATTCCGTTTTATGCCTCGTATCTTGTCCCTGGTACGGTCTTGGCTGGTAACGATACGCCTAAGCCTTTATCGGTGCTTGTGCCGCGTTTACGCCCTGGTGCGGGTGCGGCTGCGCTTGGTGATTTCAGTTTTGCCAGTGATTATGTGAAGATTCAGGATTTGAAAATTGCTGCTACCGAAGCAGCCACCATGCGTGATGGCAAACCAGGCACTCGAGTGCGTTACGAATGGCGCATGGTCTACGCAAAAGATGCTAAAAACGTAGATGATCCCACCAAACCTGCACCTGAAATAAAACTCACACCTTTAACGCTCGAGGCAGAACGTGGGTATATTTTCGAGCAATCCACACTCTCACCGTCAAGGCTCGAGAATCCACAAGCTGCCAACAGCGAGGTGCCTTACGAATATTCCAAGATTCAGAGTTTTATCAATGTTGCCCCTGGTTTACTGACCTATGTTGCCCGAAATTACTTCCGCATTTTCGAGGATGCACGTTCGCAAACCACAGGTCGAAGCTTGTTCTTATCCTGGATTTTTAATTCCTTCTTGGTGGTCTTCCTGAAAACCATCATGACCTTGGTAATTGCATCAATGGCTGGTTATGCGATTGCTCGGCTTGATTTCTGGGGTAAAAATGCGTTGTTTGTCTTAACCCTGTTTATCATGACCGTGCCAGGACAAGTGACGTTTATCAGCAATTATTTGGTCTTAAAAAATCTGGGCTTACTCAACAGCGTTTGGGGTCTAACCATCTCAGGGATTGTGGTGGCAGGTCAAGTCTTTTTTATGAAGCAATTTTTTGAAACGCTGCCCAAAGAACTCGAGGAAGCTGCCAAAATTGATGGTGCAACACCATTTCAAACGTTTTGGAAAGTGATCTTGCCAGTCACAGGTCCAGCGCTTGGTGCTTTGACCATCACATCGGCGCAAGGTGCTTGGAACGAGTATTTCTGGGCATTGATTATTCTGCAAAGCCCTCAAGACGCCTTTACCCTGCCAATTGGTCTGAACAGCTTTAACCGCATTTATGGTAACGCGGGCGATCAGGGCTTGATTCTTGCTGGCGCGATTGTTTCAGCAATTCCGGTAATCATCTTGTTCGCTGTTTTTCAACGTTTCTTTGTCTCAACTGGTGCGACCAGCGGCGGTAAAGAGTAGGCTGAGTTCTGAAAGCCTTTCTCGAGAAACGCCAAATAAATATGCTCTTACAACGTCATTCCGTCCTTCTTGAACAACCAAAAGAGGCATTCTTGTGCGCTTAAAAGAAAACACCATGTACCTTGTTGCCGATGAACGCGGGCAAATCACTGGCGGTGAGAGCGGTTTGTATGACCGTGACACACGGTTTGTTTCGCATCTCGAGTGGCGAATTGGTGGTCAGTCACCAACGATTCTTTCAACCCATAGCGCCGAGCCGTTTCGTTTTTCGCAGCATGGTGCAGAGGCGGCTTTGGGTTCAACACAGCGTCTCGAGTTTAGGCGCAAGGGCTGGTTGAATGGCGCTACTTACGAAGAAACCGTGCGTTTGCGAGCGCATGATGATCTTGCAGTTCACGAGTATTGGGGGCGCACTTTACCCGATATCTCAAGCGCAAGTTTGCAGTTCAATGCCGATTTCTTGGATATGTTCGAGGTGCGCGGTTTGCCTCGCATGGCAAGGCGGGTGCGTTTAACGACCACAGCCACGGGTTTGTTGTACGAGTACGATGGTCAAGATGGTGTCAATCGCGCCCTAAAACTCGAGATTTCACCGCTCGGTGCGCTGTCTGAAGTCGTGCTCGAGGAAAAAGGTGCGTACCCAATCACCTTTGATACCGCGTCGCATGGTGATGCCAGCGAGGATGCTGCACCTGTCGGCAACACGGCTCGAGCCTACACTTGGCAAATTCCACCTTCGGGTCTCGAGATTACGCTTCGGGTTACACCGTTGCAAAATGGGGTAACTCGAGTCAATAAAAGCCGTGATGACCTCGAGTCTGAATATCATGATTGGCGTCAGCAAAGCACTGTGCGCCTGGGCAATCCATTGTTGCAACGTGTGTTTGATCGTTCCAGCGAGGATTTACGCGCTCTGGTTTTTGATACACCACATGGTTTGCTGCCCGCCGCAGGTATTCCGTGGTTTGTCACGCCGTTTGGTCGTGATCCGATTATTGTCAGTTTGTTTTGCTTGGCTTGGTATCCAAATCTTGCCAAGGGAACGCTGTCTTATTTGGCAGCCAAACAAGGAAAAGAACTGAATTCGGTCAATCTCGAGGCGCCCGGAAAAATTTTGCATGAAGAACGTGACGGTGAGGCGGCACGCACGGGGCGAATTCCGTTTCAGCGTTATTTTGGTACGGTTGATGCCACCCCGCTTTGGGTGTGCTTGCTTGGAGAGTACGTTGCTCAAACGAATGATCTCGAGTTGCTGCGTCATCTCGAGCCGAACTTGCAAGCGGCGCTTGGTTGGATGCAATCCATTCAGGCTGATCCTGACCAGGACGGTTTTATTGAGTACACACCGCACAAAGGTGGCATTACCAATCAGGTTTGGAAAGATTCTGGTGACAGCACCTTTAACGAACACGGTCAGGATTTGCTTGAAAATATTGCCGTGGTCGAAGTGCAAGCCTATGCCTACCGCGCTTATGTCAGTGCTGCAAAACTGTATTCGATATTGGGAAACACCGAACTGGAAGCGCAATTCGAGGCTCGAGCCAGTGACTTAAAAGAAAAATTCCATGCCGCATTCTGGCTCGAGGATTTACAAACCTATGCCCATGCTTTAGATGCGAATAAACGCCCTGTGAAAGTGGTTGTTTCCAATGCTGGTCATGCGCTTTGGTCTGGGATTGTGCCGAACGAAATCGCGCCAAAACTGGTCAAAACCCTATTCTCGAGTGCGATGTGGAGTGGTTGGGGTTTGCGTACCCTGGCTGAAGATATGCCGCGTTACAATCCTGTTTCATATCACAATGGCTCGGTTTGGAGTCACGACAACGCCCTCATTTGTTTGGGTTTAGCCAATTACGGTTTTAGTGCCGAAGTCAAACAACTTGTGGCGGCACAACTCGATGCCGCCGCACTCTCGAACGATGCGCGTCTTGCCGAGTTGTTCGCAGGTTTTAAACGCGAAGAAACCCTCGGTTTACCCTCCAGTCCGCCAGTGCCGTACCCAGCCGCCTGTCATCCACAAGCTTGGGATGCGGCTGCACCCTATGCTTTTTTAAGTGCGGCGCTGATCTGCGATGCCGTGCCAGAAGCCTGGGGGACGCTCGAGGTGAGTGTGCGAAAAGCGGGCAAGCTCGAGCAGATTCGGTAGTCTGGGTTAAACTTGAGTCAGACGTATTTTTTCTGATGGCGCAATTGATTGGAATGAAGTTGCCTGCGTGTTATTGCTAAGGACTCGTAAACGCTTACGAAAAGCGCTAGACTGGTGCAAACCATGAACAAATCGCCTTTGAATACTCAACTTGAGCATTTTGACTCAAAAATTCCCAGCAACTTACCAGACCGTGTTTTGTTCGCAGCACGACTTGAACGTCATTTACCAGACTTGATTGAAGGTTTAACACCTGCTTTTAAGAACCTTGAGCCGATGCTCGAGAAACTGCTGCAAATCATGGTTGCGGCGCATCTTGAACGATCAAGCGACTTGAAAACCTTGGACTTTAAACGCAATCTGTCCCCAGATTGGTTCGAGCAGCCCGACATGATCGCCTATGTTGCCTACACCGAACGCTTTGCCGGAAATTTAAAAGGGGTGCTCGAGAAAGTTGATTACCTCGAGAATCTCGGCGTCAAATACTTACATCTCATGCCCTTTTTGCAACCTCGACCCGCTCCGCACGATGGCGGCTACGCCGTGGCAGACTTTCGCAAAATCCGTCAAGACCTTGGCACGTTTGCTGACCTCGAGCATCTGACGGGCGTTTTGCGTCAAAAAGGTATCAGTTTGTGTTGCGATTTGGTGCTCAACCATGTCGCCCAAGAGCACGAATGGGCGTTGAAAGCCCAGCAGGGCGACGCCAAATATCAGAATTATTTTTATAGCTTCCCAGACCGCACGATGCCCGACCAGTACGAGAAAAACCTGCCCGAAGTGTTCCCAGATTTCAAACCAGGCAATTTCACCTGGAACGAAGCTTCAAAACGCTGGATTTGGACGACCTTCAACGCCTGGCAGTGGGATTTAAATTGGGCGAATCCAGACGTGTTCCTCGAGTTTGCGGATGTGATTTTGTGGCTTGCCAACAAAGGCATTGAAATTTTCAGGCTCGACGCGATTGCTTTTATCTGGAAGCGTCTCGGCACAGATTGCCAAAACCTGCCCGAAGTCCATGCCATCACCCAGGCGCTTCGTGCCGTGGCACGGATTGTCGCCCCAGCCATTATTTTTAAAGCCGAGGCTATCGTCGCACCAGATAATTTAATCGCTTACCTTGGGCAGCGCGAGCATTATGGCAAAGTCTCCGACACCGCCTATCACAACAGCCTGATGGTTCACATCTGGTCGAGTTTTGCCTCGAGAGATACGCGTTTAATGACCCACGCGCTTCGTCAATTTCCCGTCAAACCAGCCAACACCGCCTGGAATACTTATGTGCGTTGTCACGATGACATCGGTTGGGCAATCACCGACGATGACGCTCAGTCTGTGGGGGCGGATGGATTTGGACACCGCAAATTCTTATCTGACTTTTATTCTGGCGAATTTCCTGGCACGCACGCTGTTGGCGTGGTCTTTCAAGAGAATAAAAAAACTGGTGACCGACGAATTTCAGGCAGTGCCGCCAGCCTCGCCGGACTCGAGCAAGCGTTATGCCAAAATGACAAGCAACTCGAATATCTCAGCCTCGAGCGTTTGCTGATGGCGCACGCCCTTGTACTCGGCTACGGCGGCGTTCCGCTTTTGTACATGGGCGACGAACTCGCGCTGTTAAACGATTCCAGCTACCTTCAGAATCCTGAAATGGCGATGGACAACCGTTGGATTCATCGTCCCGCCATGCCTTGGGACAAAGCCGAACACGCCATTGCCAAGCCAGATTCGCTCGAGGGTCGTATGTATTACGGTTTAAAACATTTGATCCAGACTCGAGTCAGCACCCCACACCTTCACGCCGCCGTCGAAACCCAGGTGCTCGAGTCGCAAAATTCGCACGTCTTCATTTACAATCGCGCCCACCCGCTCGGTCATTTTGTTGGCGTTTACAATTTTTCCGAAACCGTGCAAACCTATCCCGTTTGGCAATTGCACGAACTCGGAATTCATGCGCCGTTTGATCGCATTTCCAACACCAAACTCGAGATTGCGGACGGTGTGATTTGGCTTGCGCCTTATGCCAGGTTGTGGATCATCCAAGCTTGATTTTGGGTTCTCGAGCAATATTGCTGACCTCTTCACCGAGTCTTAAAAAACGTTTTAGATTGAGAGTAAACAACGTGTCAGCTTGAATTTTCAAAGCACACTCCGCAATCAAAGCATCAAAAACCACACCACCTGACAAATTGCGAATCGATATTTTCTCGAGCACTTTAGCGTAATCTGAAGCATCCAACGCAATGATCTCAACGCCATTGAAATTGCTTTCAATTAACACTCGAGCTTGTTCTGGGGGAATCAAGACCCGTCCAGTCAAGACATTGAAAATCTCAGCCAAACTATGGGCGCTGATACACGCTGACTTCTCGAGTTTGGCTTGCGAAAAAGCAGTTTTAGCCTTGAGATGATTTTCGCGCTGAGGCAAAATCGAAGCGATCAAGACGCTGGTATCAAAGAGTTTCAAGGGCTTGAAACCAACATATCAGTGCGGTCTGCTCGAGCGTCGTCAATTAATTTTTCGATTGATACTTCAGTTGGATCGTAACCCGTCCAAACATAAACACCGTCGCTCAGTTCGATTTCACCTTTTAACGTGGGTCGAAGCGTAATTTCACCGTCAATCAATTGCATCTCGAGCGATTGTTCTGGTTTAAAGCCTAGTTTTTCTCGGATTGGTTTGGGAATCAGCACCCGTCCAAATTTGTCGATATGTACAATCTGCGTCATTTGGCAATAATACATAATTTTGCCAAAATTCGGAAATACCAAGACAACCTGCTTTTATACGCCAAATAGCCTGTTCTCCAACCCTCGAGCTTCGTGTCATACTCTGGGTTTCGGGGGTGAGACTTGAGGTTGTTTCTCGAGATTGCGCGGCGCTCTTTTATGCGGCATTTAACGTATCGTGCGGCAACGATAGCGGGTTTAACGACCAATGTGTTTTTTGGTTTGCTTCGTGCCAGCGTCCTTTTGGCACTTTTAAATGGTCAAAGTGCCAACGGTTGGAATGCCAGCGATGTCGTGACGTATGTGGTCTTAACCCAGGCAATCATGATGTTCGTCAGTATTTTTGGCTGGACAGACCTCATGAACGCCGTGTATCGAGGTGAAATAGCCACGGATTTGTTGCGCCCCATGAGTTTGTTCGGCTTTTGGTTTGCGCAAGATGTGGGTCGTGCAATGGCAGCCTTAATCTTGCGTGGCGTGACTATTTTGGTGATCTCGCACTTGATTTTTCAGATCAAAATCCCCTCGAGTTTTCCGCAATTTCTAGCACTTCTGATCTCGATGGTTCTTGCTTTAACCATCAGTTTTGCCTTTCGGTTTATCGTCAACCTTGCCGCGTTTTGGTCACCCGACGCTCGAGGCTTTGCAAGGTTTGCCTTTACCTTTTCTTGGTTTGCCAGTGGTTTTTTAATGCCGCTTCGATTTTTCCCCGATTGGGTGTCGCAACTTCTTTATTTGACACCGTTCCCGCACATTATGAACACGATCATCGAGATTTACGTCGGGTCATATTCTGGTGCAAAGTTGCTCGAGGCTTTGGCGGTACAGGCACTCTGGGCGGTGCTGCTGATCGTTCTGGCTCAAATTGTTCTCTCTCGAGCTTCAAAGCGTTTGGTGATCCTCGGTGGTTAACTTACGGCACAACCTCGAGTTGTATTCAAAACTTCTTGGTGCTCAATTGCGTGGACAGATACAGTACCGTGTTGGTTTTGCTCTTGATGTCATTGGGACGATGCTGATTACGGTTGCCGAATTTGGTTCGTTCTGGCTGGTTTTTGGACGCTTTCCAAATCTTGGCGGTTGGACGCTGAAAGAAGTCGCATTCTTGTACGGCATGGTTCAGTTCTCGTTTGGCTGCATGGACATGATCTTTGCTGGTTTTGATCCGCCCGCTTTTGGGCAGTACATTCGCAAAGGCACACTCGATCAATTTTTGCTGCGTCCCTCCAGTTTGCTGGTTCAAGTTTTTGGTTCGGATTTTACCTTACGTCGTATCGGACGTTTAATATTGGCTTTGATAATTCTGATGTATGCGATTGGTGCGAATCAGATCGTTTGGAATCTCGAGAAAATCTTGTACTTCCCATTTGTCATTTTGGGCATGATTTTGTTTTTTGGCGGGTTGTTTATCGTCGGTGCAACCATCACGTTTTGGACGGTGGAAAGCAGCGAAGCCATGAATATTTTTACTTACGGCGGACAATACATGATGGAAAACCCAATGACCATTTACGCCGACTGGCTGCGGAAAATCTTCACCTTCATCATCCCTGCCATTTTTATGAATTACTACCCTGCGCTCTTCTTTCTCGAGAAACCTGACCCATTTTCGATGCCGTATTTCGTGCACTTTCTTGCGCCCGTTGCTGGAGTGCTGGTGTTTTGGTTATCGTTGCAGTTTTGGAAGTTTGGTTTAACACATTATCAGAGCACTGGAAATTGAGGAAACTGTGATTCAGGTCGAAAATCTCTCCAAACATTTCTCGGTTCGCAACCCGCAAAAAGGCAATTTCGGACTGCTCAAAAACTTTGTCTCTCGAGATTTTAAAACTTTAAAAGCTGTAGATGACCTGACATTTAAGATCAATCGCGGTGAGATCGTCGGTTATCTTGGACCGAACGGCGCAGGCAAAAGCACGACCATCAAAATGCTGACAGGTTTGCTCGTGCCAACTTCAGGACATCTGGCGGTGAACGGTTTTGTCCCTTGGAAATCGCGTCAAACTTACGTCTCGAGAATCGGCGCGGTGTTTGGACAACGCAGCACGCTGTGGTGGGATTTACCCGTAATCGAATCGCTGGAATTATTGCAATTCATTTACAAAATTCCAAGTGTAATATTTAAGCAAAACCTCGAGCATTTCACCAAAATCCTTGGACTTGACGAATTTATCAACAGTCCAGCCCGTTCACTGTCCTTGGGGCAACGAATGCGAGCCGATTTGTGCGCGGCATTGCTGCACAACCCAGATTTACTGTTTCTCGACGAACCAACCATTGGCTTAGACGTGGTTGCCAAAGAACGCATCCGCGAATTTATTTTGCACATCAACGCCACCCAAGAAACCACGGTTGTCCTGACGACGCACGACCTGGCAGATGTGCAAAAACTTTGCAAACGCGCCATGATTATCGACCACGGCAAATTGCTGTTTGACGGTGCGCTCGAGACACTGCAAACCCGATTTGGCGGAATGCGCCAACTCGTGGTGGATTTCGCGGAATTTTATGCTGCGCTCGAGGTTGAGGGCGCGAATCTGGTGTCTCGAGATGGAAACCGCGCTATTTACGCCTTCAGCCGTGAAACTTTAAGCGCGTCAGAACTGATTCGCCGACTTTCAGAGCGTTTTAGTATTCAGGATATTTCTGTGCTCGAGCCTGATATTGAAGCCACAATCAGACTGATTTATGAACGTAACTTGTTGGGGACGGCATAAACATCCCAGAGTCTCTCGGATTCGGATAATCAAATACCCGAGTTAATTTTTAGTGTTTAACGCATTCGCGTTAACGACCTCGAGTTGATCTCCAATGCCTTCTCGAGCCTTCCACGCCCATTCATTCGCTGAAATTCTGCACCATAAGAATACGACCTTAAAACGTATTGACACACCCCGCTTATGCTGTTACACTCCTGTTCGCGCTGAAAAGCGTGACCTCTTACGGAGGGTTGGCCGAGTGGTTGATGGCTGCAGTCTTGAAAACTGCCATAGGTGCAAGCC